>NZ_JAWZTE010000023.1:0-49151 GCF_033875155.1 Actinocorallia sp. A-T 12471
GGGGCGCCGGGCCCCACACCGAGCGCGTTTGGGGTTTGGGGTTGGGGTTTAGTCTTCGGTGGTCAGGGTTGATAGGCGGTCGACGGAGTCGGCGAATTCTTGGACCATGTCGTAGACGACTTGTTTGGCGGGTTTGACGGTTTTCATGAGGCCGACGCACTGGCCGACGAAGTAGTTGACGAGTTGCTTCGCGCCCTCGTTGCCGGTCTCGGCGTGCTTGACGAGGTGGCGCATCGCGCCCTCGGCGACGATCATCTGGAGCGGCATGGGGAGCGCGCCGGGCGAGTCGGGGCCCTCCCACTCGGCGGTCCAGGCGGACTGGAGCTGACGGGCGGGCTTGCCGGTGCGCGAGCGCGAGCGGATCGTGTCCCTTGCCGTCGCCTCGAGCATCTTGGCCTTGACCGTCGGCGGCGTCTCGGCCTCCTCGGTGGTGAGCCACACCGACCCGCACCACACCCCGGACGCCCCCAGCGCGATTGACGCCGCGATCTGCCGTCCCGTGGCGATCCCTCCGGCGGCCAGGACCGGCAGCGGCGCGACCGCGTCGACGACCTCGGGCACCAGCACCATCGTGGAGATCTCGCCGGTGTGCCCGCCCGCCTCGCCGCCCTGCGCGACGATCAGGTCGACGCCCGCCGCGACCTGCCGCCGCGCGTGCTCGACCGTCCCGACGAGCGCCGCGACGGGCACCCCCGCCTCCTTGGCCTTCTCCACCATGATGGGCGGCGGCGTTCCCAGCGCGCTGGCGATGAGCCGGATGCCGTGGTTCAGCGAGATGTCGATCAGCTCGGTCGCGCCGCTCCCGGTCACCGCCCGCGACCCGCTGCGCGCCGCCTTGGCCGCGTTCGCGCCGCCGAGGTCGGGCGCGGGCACCCCGTACTTCTCGAACAGCCCCGCGAGGAACTTCCAGTGCTCGACGGGCACCGCCGCCAGGGGGTCGCCGCCCTCACGCGCTGAGGCGTCGATCTTGCTGGGCACCAGGACGTCGACGCCGTAGGGACGCCCGCCGACGGCACGGTCGATCCACGCCAGCTCCTCCTCGAGCCGCTCGGGCGTGTAGGCGACCGCGCCGAGCACGCCGAGGCCGCCCGCGTTGGTGACCGCCGCGACCACGTCACGGCAGTGGCTGAACGCGAAGATCGGGAACTCGATCCCGAACATCTCGCACACATCGGTCTTCATGCTGCTCCCTAGGGATCAGGGGGTGGGGGTCAGGCGGTCCGGAAGACGAGCAGCGGCTCGCCGTCCTCGGGCCCGACGAACGCCGCCTTGAGCGCGAGCCCGGCGGCGGGGGAGTCGACGCCGTCGAGCGCGGCGTGCAGCCAGGGTCCTTCGGCGAGTTCCACGAACGCGATGTGCTGGGCGGGCCCGTCGCCGCGCGGGTGGACCTTCGCCCAGGTGATCAGCACGGCGTCGCCCGACGCGGCAGTCCACTCGAGCGACGCGCCGCCGCACACGTGGCACCCGGTCGTCTCGGGCGCGTGCCATGCCGCGCAGTCGGCGCAGCGCCGGATCGCGAGCTCGCCGCGCGCGGCGGCGTCGAAGAAGGCGTCGGAGCGTCCGTCACGGCGGACCGTGGGCTGGGGCTTGGTCATCGGGTCACCGTCCCGTCGTGGCGGCCTGCGCCGGGCTGAGGATGAGCGTGCTGTGGTGGTCGAGGATGCCGCCGTTGCCGCTGACGAGGATCACCTCGTTGCGCGCGACCTGCCGTTCCCCGGCCTGCCCGCGCGCCTGGATGATCGCCTCGGACACCGGCGTCATGCCCCACATGTAGTAGCCGGACAGCTGGCCGCCGCCGGTGTTGGTCGGCAGCGCCCCGCCCGGCCCGAGCGCCCCGGACGCGACGAACTCGCCGCCCTCCCCCTTGGCGCAGAAGCCGTAGTCCTCGAGCGTGAGGAGCGTGGTGATCGTGTAGCAGTCGTACAGCTGGCACATCTGGACGTCCCCGACGGTCAGCCCCGCCATCTTCAGCGCGGCCGGGCCGGAGAGGGTGGCCCCGGTCGTCAGGCCGAAGTCGCTGCCGCGCTCGTACCGGTTGCCCGGGTGGCCCTGGCCCCAGCCGAGGACGTGCACGGGCGGCTGCGCGAGGTCGGCGGCCCGGTCCGCCCCGGTGACGATCACCGCGACGGCCCCGTTCGACACGAGGCAGCAGTCAAGCAGGTGCAGGGGTTCCACGACCCAGCGCGACGCCTGGTGGTCAGCGAGGGTGATCGGCTCGCGCATCTGGGCGAGCGGGTTGCGCGTCGCCCACTCGCGGGTGGACACCGCGACCGCCCCGAGCTGCTCGCTCGTCGTCCCGTAGACGGCCATGTGCCGCTGCGCCGCGAGCGCGTAGAGCGCGTTGACGGACCGGAAGCCCTGCGCGGCCGTCATGCCGCCATAGCCGCGGAACTCCCGAGGCGTGCTGTCGTAGGCCGCGCCCGAGGAGACCTTGGGCCGCAGCGGCGCGTCGGCGAACACGCACGCGACGGCCGAGGCCGACCCGCTCGCCACCGCCATCGCCGCGGTGGCGATCATCGCCCCGGCGGTCGCGCCGAAGGCGTTCATGACCGTCAGCAGGCGCAGGTCGCGCAGGCCGAGCACGTCGGCGAGCTCGATGCCGGGCGAGCCGCCCATGCCGTGGCTGATCAGCAGCCCGTCGAGGTCGTCGAGCGCGAGGCCCGCGTCGGCGGCCGCGAGCCGTACCGCGTCGGCGGCCAGCCTGCGCGCGCTGCGCCCGTACACCTTGCCCATCTCGGTCATCCCGAGACCGGCGATCGCCGCTCCCACCCGAAGCCACCTCCCGCTTACTTTTGCGGCAACCATACAGAACGGGATTCGGTTGGGGGAGGCATGGGTGACCGGAACCGAGAAGCGAAAAACTCTTGATCGGCGCACAGGCCACCGGGAGTTCTCGGTGTGCTACCTTGTGCAGCGGTCGTAGCTGTACTTTCGCCTGATCGAGTGTCGATGCCCGCGGAGTTCATCTTCCGCGGGTTTTCTTCATTTACGGGGGAACTTCGTGGCGACCACGGGCCCGCGCGGTGCGGGCCCGAGCGACAAACCAGGAGTGCAGTATGGCGCAGGGCACCGTCAAGTGGTTCAACGGTGAGAAGGGTTACGGCTTCATCTCCCAGGATGAGGGCGGCCCGGACGTGTTCGTCCACTTCAGTGCCATCCAGGGTTCGGGCTACCGGAACCTGGAAGAGTCCCAGCGGGTGGAGTTCGACATCACCCAGGGTCCCAAGGGTCCGCAGGCGGAGAACGTCCGCGGCCTCTGATCCGAACGTCCGCCGAGGCCCCCGTGGGTTGACCCACGGGGGCCTCGTGCCGTCTCCGCGCCCTTTTTTCCCCGTCCTGAAGAGGTCGGCAACCCGTCCGCAAGTCGGCGACAAACTTCGGCCAAGCGCCCGGCGTCACAGTGCATGTGCCGCACAGGGCGGCGCGAGGGGAGAGGGGAACGGCGCTCGCCGTCCCCTCATCGCATCGGGACGGGCGGACCGTCCCTCGACACGAAGGACGCACATGACGGGGAATGACGCGCTCGGCAGGGATCTGCGCGCGGCGGTACGGGGCAGGGTGCTGACGGCGGCCGACGAGGGCTTCGCGCGGGCCGCGCTCGGCTGGTCGGTCGGCGTGCCGCAGCGGCCCGTCGCGGTCGTGGAGGTCGCCGACGCGGCCGACGCGGCGGCACTGGTACGGCACGCGAACGACGCGGGCCTGGCGCTCGCGGTCCAGCCGAGCGGCCACGGCGCGACCACCGCGCTCGACGGGGCGGTGATCGTGCGGACGGGGGCGCTGCGCGACGTCACGATCGACCCCGACGCCCGCACCGCGACGGTCGGCGCCGGCGCGTCCTGCGGCGAGCTGCTCGAGGCGGCCGGCGCGCACGGACTCACCTTCCCGGCAGGCAGCTCGCCCGCGGTGTCCGTCGCGGGCTACACGCTCGGCGGCGGCCTCGGTTGGTACGGCCGCAGCCGTGGCCCGGCCTCGGCGTCGGTGCGCGCGCTGGAGATCGTCGACGCCTCCGGCACGGCCCGCCGCGTCACCGCGGCCGCCGACCCCGACCTGTTCTGGGCCCTGTGCGGCGGAGGCGGCGGCGACCACGCCCTCGTCACCGCCCTGGAACTCGACCTGTTCCCCGCGCCCGCGCTTTACGGCGGACGGATCATCTGGCCCGTCGACAAGGCCGCCGAGGTCCTCGACGCCTACGCCAAGACGACGGCCGCGGCCCCCGAGGAGCTGAGCGTCTGGGTCGCGATCATGCAGTTCCCGCCCTTCCCCGAGCTGCCCGAGCCGCTGCGCGGCCTGTCGGCGGTCGTCGTGGACGCCGCCCACCTTGGCGAGGCCGAGGAGGGCAGGGCGCTGCTCGCGGCGTTCGACGCGGTCGACGGCGTCGTGTTCGACACCCGGGGCCCGCTGCCGCCCGCCGCGCTGGGCAGCATCTGCGCCGAACCCGTCGAGCCGATGCCGAGCCTGCACCGCGGCGCGTTCGTGACCGACCTCGACGGCGCGTCCGGCGTCCTGCGGGACCTCGCGGCGGGCGGGACCGTCCACCCCCTGGTGTTCGTGCAGCTGCGCCACCTCGGCGGCGCGTACACGCGTGAGCTTCCCGGCGCGCGCGGCCCGGTCGCCGAGCCGTACCTGCTGTCGATGATGGGCGTCACCCCCGGCGAGGAGACCGCGGCCGCGGTGCGGGAGCGCATCGGGGCCGTCACGGGGGCGATGGCGCCGTTCACGACGGGGCGCAAGCCGTACACGTTCCTGTGCGGCGGGGAGAGCGCGTCCGACGCCTTCGCGCCCGCCGTCGTAGAGCGGCTGCGCGAGGTCAAGCGCGCGCACGACCCGCAGGGGATCTTCCGGTCGAACTTCCCGATCCTGGACTGATCGCGGGCCGGGCGGACGGGGGGAGCCGTCCGCCCGGCCCTCAGCGCGCTCAGGTGCGGAACGGGCCGGTCACGCAGTAGGTGATGCCGCCCGAGGACGACCCGGACGTGCCCCGCTGCGAGGAGAAGTACAGCCGGTTGCCCGCCGGGTTGAACGCGGGCCCGGTCAGCTCCGACGACGACTGCCCGGTGACGCGCAGGAACACCGAGATCTTGTCGTCGGGGGTGATCATGTTGATCTCCATGTTGCCGCCGTCCTCGGCGACGTACAGGTCGCCCGCCGACGACCCGGTGATGTTGTCGACGCCGGTCAGGGTCGGGGTCCCGGTGACGAGGTTGTCGTCGTAGGCCAGCTCGTAGGTGTTGGTGAGCAGGTTGAGCTGCCACACCCGGTTGTCGCCCTTGGTGGTGAACCAGACGGTGTCGGAGGCGTACCAGCAGCCTTCGCCGCCGTTGAAGGACTTGGAGCCGGACACCTGGCTACGGGTGGCCGTGGGGGAGCCGTCGGGGTCGGGCACGTTCGCCCACGTGAATGAGCCGGAGGTCGCGCTCCCGGCGACGAGCACCTGGAGGGTCCCGGCCGACAGGTTCCCCCACGTGGTCGGGACGAACCGGTAGAACCGCCCGTTCGTCTCGTCCTCCGTCAGGTAGATCACCTGACGGACGGGGTCGGCCGCCGCCGCCTCGTGCTTGAACCTCCCCATCGCCGGACGGGCCACCGCGGTCCCGCCGAACGGATAGGTCTCCCACACCCGGCCCAGGCTGATCTCCTCACACGACAGCCACGTGTTCCACGGGGTCTTGCCGCCCGCGCAGTTCGTGCTGGTCCCCGACAGGATTCGCGACGCCGACGTCACGTTCCCCGCCGAGTTGAACCTGATCATCGACGCGCCGCCGCCCGAGGCCGCCGACACCTCGGCGTTCGAGGTGTAGATCCAGCCGGTCCCGTCGGCGAAGCACGCGCCGCCGTCGGGGGCCTGGTGCCACACGTAGGACGTGCCCGGCACGGTCTGGCCCGTCCGCGCGACGACCTGGCTGGTGAACCCGGCCGGGAGCTGGATGCCGTTGGCGTCGGCGGCGAGCAGGGGTCCGTAGGGGGACGCCGCGTTCTGCGCGGGCGCGGCGAGCGCGCCCCGCATCAGCGACCCGGAGAAGGCTGTGGTGCCCGCGGCGATCACGCTCGCGCGCATGAAGAAACGACGGTCCATGGGGGGTTCCTCTCGGGGGGTGAGGAGAGCGGACTGTGCGCCTCGGTTCTCTCCGCGCCCGGCGTCCGCGAGGACACCCCCCGATGGCCGTCAGATGGCGATCAGATTGCGGGAATTCTCACGCTTCTACTTCTCCGCGAAGCGGTCGGTCGCCTCGATGAGCCGGTGCAGGATGCCGGGTTCGTCGAAGGCGTGGCCCGCGCCGTCGACGAGGTGGAACTCGGCCTCCGGCCAAGCCTGGTGCAGGTCCCACGCGGTCGCGGCGGGCGTGCACATGTCGTACCTGCCCTGGACGATCACCGCCGGGATGTGCCTGATCCTGTCGATGTTGTCCAAGATCCACTCGTCGGACTCGAAGAACCCGCCGTGCGTGAAGTAGTGGTTCTCGATCCGCGCGAACGTGACGGCGTAGTCGGGGTCGGCGAACTGCCCGACGTGCTCGGCGTCCGGCAGCAGCGTGATCGTCGCGCCCTCCCAGGTCGCCCAGGCAAGGGCCGCGGGCTGCCGGACCGCCGGGTCGGGGTCGTTCAGCCGCTCGTGGAACGCCGCGATCATGTTCTCCCGCTCGTCCTCGGGGATCGGCGCGACGTACTTCTCCCACAGGTCGGGGAAGATCAGCGACGCGCCGTACTCGTAGAACCAGAACAGCTCGAACGGCCGCAGCATGAAGATCCCGCGCAGGACGAGTTCGCTGGTCCGCTCCGGATGCGTGATCGCGTACGCCAGCGAAAGGCAGCTGCCCCAGGAGCCGCCGAACACCATCCACCTGTCGATGCCCAGGTGCTCGCGCAGCAGTTCCATGTCGGCGACGAGGTTCCACGTGGTGTTGCGTTCCAGCGAGACCTCGGGATCGGCCGCCGAAGGCAGGCTCCGCCCGCAGTTGCGCTGGTCGAACAGCACTATCCGGTACCGCTCGGGATCGAACTGGCGGCGGTGCGCCGGGGTGCAGCCGCCGCCCGGGCCGCCGTGCAGCATGACCACGGGTTTGCCCTGCGGATTGCCGCAGACCTCCCAGTAGATTTCCTCGCCGTCCGGCGTGGTCAGCGACCCGGAGTCATAGGGTTCGATCGGCGGATACAGGGTGCGCGGCTCCATGATCTGACATTCTGTCAGCACAGCCGAACAGCCGTGACGGTACCCGTATGGTGGGACGGGGGAGACAGACCCGCTGCCCGGTCGTAGAGTCTCCCTCAACGACGTCGTGATGATCCCCTGATGGAGTCTTTACCGTGAGTGACCTCAACGGAACAGGCGGCCAGCGCCCCGCACAGCCGGGCGGCCTGTCCTGGTCGCCTTCCCCCGCGCAGGCGCCCCGGGAACTCCTCAACGCGCTGCCGCTGGCCGCGCCGGCCGGGAACACCGCCGCACAGCAGCAACAGCAGCAGCACGACGCCACCCTCGCCGCGGGCTGGGACCTCGTGGACCGGCTCAAGCAGATGGCCGAGCTGCTGGGTGAGGCCCTGTCGGCGGGGGAGCGCCGCATCAGCGACGTGCAGAGCGAGGCCGCGGCCCAGCTCGCCGCCGCGCAGAGCGACCGGGAGAAGTCCCAGCGCGACGCCGCCACCGCGTGGGCCGAGGTCCAGCGCTCGCGCACCCAGGCCGAGGCCGCCGAGCGGCACGCCGCCGAGACCGAGACCGCGATGCGGCGGCTGGTCACCCAGCACGACAACATGCAGGCCGCCCGCGACGACGCGCTGCGCTCGGTCGAGGAGGCGTCCAACGCCCGCCGCGTGGCCGAGGAGCGGATCGTCGAGCTGTCGCGGGCCGTGGAGACCGTCCGCACCGAGCTGACGTCCGTGCGCGCCGCCCTGGCCGACGCCGAGAAGACCGCACAGGCCCTCCAGGTCGCCGCGGGCAACGCCGCCCAGGAGGCCGAGGAGGCGCGCCGCCAGGCCGCCGACGCCACCCGTCAGGCCGCCGAGAACGCCCGCCAGGCCGAGGAGTCGCGCCGCCGCGCCGAGGCCGCCGACAGCGAGCGCGCCAACGCGATGGAGACCGCCGCCCAGGCCCTGGAGCAGGCCAAGATCTCCGAGGCCGCCCGCGAGGCGGCCCAGCAGGACAAGGCACGCGCCGAGTCCGAGGCCACCCTCGCGCTGTCGCGCGCCGAGCAGCTCACCCGCGAGCGCGACGGCGCGATGAGCGCGGTCCGCCAGATCGCCACCGAACGCGACGAGGCCCTCGCCAAGATCAAGGAACGCGACGCCTGGGTCGACCAGCTGGCCGAGGCCGTCACCGAGCAGCGCGCCCAGCTCGGCGCGCTCTCCCAGGAGCGCGACGCCGCCCGCAACGCCGCCGACCAGGCCCGCAGCCTCATCGACGAGCTCACCCGCCAGCTGCGCGTGATCATGCCGTCCTCCCCCCTGCACAACCACGCGGCCCTCAGCGAGGTCGGCGCGACCATGACCGACTCCAGCCGCAACGGCTACCCGGGCTAGATCGCCCGCCGAACCGCCGCGCCTCCGGCACTGCGGTGTTCGGTGCCTGAGAATCTCAAGTGCCCTCGAGTGCCCGGGCGATCGAGGGCGTCCGAGGGCGTCCGTGGGATAAGTCACACAGACGCCTTCGGCAGGCCCCGCCCGGCCGACGCGTTCGGCGGTTTCCGCGCGGCCGATATGTGCGTTTGAGCCGCGTGGGGACGAGGAGTGCGATCACGCGGCGACGCTGCGGCGTCCTCCAGCTGTTATTCTGGTACCCCGTGGACAGGGTGGTTCTTCCACCTGATCGGCACCGCCCCGACGGGCGGTAGGCACAGCCCGCCCCGCCGGCCGGCCCACCGCAACCGCCGCACAACGACCACGGGAGTTCCGTCTTGCGCCTCGCAGATTCCTCGCGCACCACCAAGCATCTCTTCGTCACCGGCGGCGTCGCCTCCAGCCTCGGCAAGGGGCTGACCGCCTCCAGCCTGGGACGGCTGCTGACGCTGCGCGGTCTGCGGGTCACGATGCAGAAGCTCGACCCGTACCTGAACGTCGACCCCGGCACGATGAACCCGTTCCAGCACGGTGAGGTCTTCGTCACCGACGACGGCGCGGAGACCGACCTCGACATCGGCCACTACGAGCGCTTCCTGGACACCGAGCTGCACGGCAGCGCCAACGTCACCACCGGCCAGGTCTACTCGAACGTGATCGCCAAGGAGCGGCGCGGAGAGTACCTGGGCGACACCGTGCAGGTCATCCCGCACATCACCAACGAGATCAAGGACCGCATCCGGGGCATGGCGGGCCCGGACGTCGACGTGGTCATCACCGAGGTGGGCGGCACGGTCGGCGACATCGAGTCGCTGCCGTTCCTCGAGGCGGTCCGCCAGATCCGGCACGAGATCGGCCGCGACAACGTGTTCTTCCTGCACGTGTCGCTGCTGCCCTACATCGGCCCGTCCGGCGAGCTGAAGACCAAGCCGACCCAGCACTCGGTCGCGGCGCTGCGCAACATCGGCATCCAGCCCGACGCGATCGTGCTGCGCTCGGACCGCCCGGTCTCGCAGAGCATCAAGCACAAGATCAGCCTGATGTGCGACGTGGACCGCGAGGCCGTCGTGTCCTGCGTGGACGCCCCGTCGATCTACGACATCCCGAAGGTCCTGCACGCCGAGGGCCTCGACGCCTACGTCGTCCGCCGCCTCGACCTGTCCTTCCGCGACGTCGACTGGGGCGTGTGGGACGACCTGCTGCGCCGGGTCCGCGAGCCGAAGCACGAGGTCGAGATCGCCCTCGTCGGCAAGTACATCGACCTGCCCGACGCCTACCTGTCGGTCACCGAGGCGCTGCGCCACGGCGGTTTCGCCAACGAGGCGCGCGTCAAGATCCGCTGGGTGAAGTCCGACGACTGCCAGACCCCCGAGGGGGCCAAGGCCCAGCTCGACGGCGTCGACGGCGTCCTCATCCCCGGCGGCTTCGGCGTCCGGGGCATCGAGGGCAAGCTCGGCGCGATCCGGCACGCCCGCGAAAGCCACCTGCCGACCCTGGGCATCTGCCTCGGCCTGCAGTGCATGGTCATCGAGGCTGCCCGCGACCTCGCCGGGATCACCGACGCCGACAGCGCCGAGTTCGACGAGCACACCAAGCACCCCGTCGTGTCCACGATGGCCGACCAGCTCGACGTGATCTCCGGCGAGCGCGACCTGGGCGGCACGATGCGGCTCGGCCTGTACCCGGCCGACCTCGCCGAGGGCTCCATCGTCCGCGAGCTGTACGACGGGGCCCCGCGCGTGTCCGAGCGGCACCGCCACCGCTTCGAGGTCAACAACGCCTACCGCGACGACCTGGAGAAGGCAGGGCTGGTCTTCAGCGGCCTGTCCCCGGACGGCAGGCTCGTGGAGTACGTCGAGCTGCCGCGCGACGTCCACCCGTTCTTCGTCGCCACCCAGGCGCACCCCGAGTTCCGCTCGCGGCCGACCCGCGCGCACCCGCTGTTCGCCGGGCTCGTCGCCGCGGCGCTCGACCGCCGGGGCTGATCGGGGGAAGATGATCGCCATGGACCTGCCCCGCACCGACCTGAGCGACATCCCCGACCTGCGTGACATTCCGGAACGGTGGCCCGCCGTCGGGTCGACCGAGCACTTCAAGGGCCGGATCATCACCGTCGTCGAGGACGAGGTGGTCATGCCGGGGGCCGACGGGCCCGAGGTGGTGCGGCGCGAGTACGTCACGCACCCCGGGGCCGTCGGCGCGCTCGCCCTCGACGGCGAGGGCAGGATCCTGCTCCTGCGGCAGTACCGCCACCCGTGCGGCCACCTGCTGTGGGAGCTGCCCGCGGGGCTGCGCGACGTCGACGGCGAGCCGATGTGGCGCACCGCCGAACGCGAGCTGCTCGAGGAGGCCGGGTACCGCGCGGACACCTGGCACACCCTCGTGGACACCTTCCAGACGCCGGGGATGAGCGACGAGCGGGTGCGGGTGTTCCTCGCCCGCGACCTCACCGAGGTCCCCGCCGAGGACATCGACTTCGTCCGGGTACATGAGGAGGCCGACATGCCGCTGGCATGGGTCCCCCTCGAAGACGCCGTCACCGCGGTCCTCGCGGGCCGGGTGCACAACGCCCTGGCGGTCTCGGCGATCCTCGCGCTGCACGCCGCGCGGGCGCGCGACTTCGCCGACCTGCGCGACAGGGAGGCGCAGTTCGGCCCGTCGGCCGCCGGTGATGCCTGACACCGCCCTGGACGCCGCCGTGCGCGCCTACCTCGGGCACCTGGCGGCCGAGCGGGGCCTGGCCGCCAACACCCTCAGCTCCTACCGGCGCGACCTGCGCAGGTACGCCGAGCACCTGACGGCCTCCGGCGTCGCGGACCTCGGGTCCGTCGCCGAGTCCGACGTGCTCGGCTTCGCCGCCGCGCTGCGCGCCGGCGCGCACGGCAGGCGTCCGCTGGGGGAGGGGTCGGCGGTGCGCGCGGTCGTCGCGGTGCGCGGCCTGCACGCCTTCGCCCACCGCGCGGGCCTGGCGGCGGCCGACCCGGCCCGCGACGTCCGCCTGCCCGCGCCCGCCGCCGCGCCGCCCGAGGCGATCCCGCCCGAGTCCGTCGCCCGCCTGCTCGCCGCCACGGCCGACCCCTCGCCCCTGGGCCTGCGCGACCGCGCCCTCGTCGAACTCCTCTACGACACGGGCCTCCACATCTCCGAAGCCGTCGGCCTCGACCTCCCCGACCTCCTCCCGCCCCGCACCGAACACCCCGCACCCGTCGTGGACGGCCTTCCCGCTGAGGACCGCGAGCTCGTCGCGGACCGTGTGCCTGTCGCGGACCGTTCAGGGGGCGGGGACGCGGTCGGGGCGGTGCGGGTGCGGGGTGGGCGCGTCAAGGTCGTGTCCGTCGGGGCTCGGGCGGCACGGGCGCTCGCGGCGTACCTCGCGGACGGACGGCCCGAGCTCGCCGCCTCGGACGCCGGAGCCGTGTTCGTCAACGCGCGCGGCGGACGGCTGTCGCGGCAGGGCGCGTGGCTCGTCCTGGGGGCCGCCGCGCGCCGCGCCGACCTCGGCGGCGTCTCCCCGCGCGCGCTGCGCCGCGCGCACACCGCGCACGCCGCCGACCCGGCCCCCGACAAGCCCGACAGGCCCGGCAAGCACGACAGGCCCGACAGGCCCGACAGGCACGACAAGCACGGCGAGACCCGCGCCGGCACCCGCGTCGGCTAGGCGACCCGGACCCGCCGAATCCGCGGAGGCGCGGCGACGGCGGCGGCGCGGGTCTACACTCGGTTGACGGACCGAGATCCGTGCGAGACCGAGATCCGTGCGAGGCGGACGCCACAGCGCGACCGCGCATCAGCGCTGCCGCGCACGTGCGGCGCGGCCTCCGTGACTCCCGCGAGTCGTGTTGCCGCTGCTGCCCGTGGCGTCTTAGGCTCGCGACGACGACGGCGTGTCCGCGCCGTCGGGGAGGTTTGAACCTGATGCCAGACGCAGGCGCGGAAAGCGTGCTCTCAGCGGCGATCGCCACCGAGCCCGGAGGCGCGCTGGGTCCGACCCGACGGCCCGTCCCGACGTTCCCCGACCCGGAGCCGCTCGCCGAGCACGGCCCGGCCCGCATCGTCGCCATCTGCAACCAGAAGGGCGGCGTCGGCAAGACGACGACCACCATCAACCTCGGCGCGGCGCTCGCCGAGCGGGGACGCCGTGTCCTGCTCGTCGACTTCGACCCCCAGGGCGCGCTGTCGGTCGGCCTCGGCCAGGGCGACCCGCGGCAGCTGGACGTCACGGTCCACAACATGCTGCTGGAGAGCGACACCGAGTGGGACGACATCCTGCTCGAGACGACGGTCGAGGGCATGCACCTGCTGCCGTCGAACATCGACCTGTCGGGCGCGGAAGTCCAGCTCGTGCACGAGGTCGGCCGCGAGTACATCCTGTCGGGCAAGCTGAAGTCCGCGGTCGAGCACTACGACTACGTGCTCATCGACTGCCAGCCGTCGCTCGGCCTGCTCACCATCAACGCGCTCGCCGCCGCCCAGGGCGTCATCGTGCCGCTGGAGTGCGAGTACTTCGCGATGCGCGGCGTGGCGCTGCTGATGGAGACGATCGAGAAGGTGCAGCAGCGGATCAACCCGTCGCTGGTCATCGACGGCTTCCTCGGCACCATGTACGACTCGCGCACGCTGCACACCCGCGAGGTGCTGCAGCGGATCGTGCAGGCGTTCGGCGACAAGGTCTTCCACACGGTGATCAACCGCACAGTCCGGTTCCCCGACGCCACGGTCATGGGCGAGCCGATCACCACGTTCGACCCCTCCTCGATGGGCGCCAGCCACTACCGCGAGCTGGCCAAGGAGGTCATTCACCGCTGGCAGCAGCTCACCTAGCCGGTGCTGACCTCCACTAGGCTCGCTGCCGTGGAGGAAGTGCGCAAGGACGAGGAGACCGGGAAGGGCTTCCAGGTACACCTGGACGTCTTCTCCGGGCCCTTCGACCTGCTCCTCGGGCTGATCGCCAAGCACAAGCTCGACATCACCGAGGTCGCCCTCCACAAGGTCACCGACGAGTTCATCGCCCACATCCGCACCCTCGGCCCCGAGTGGGACCTCGACCAGGCGTCGCACTTCCTGCTCGTCGCCGCGACCCTGCTCGACCTCAAGGCGGCGCGGCTGCTCCCGTCCGGCGAGGTGGACGACGAAGAGGACCTCGCCCTTCTCGAGGCGCGCGACCTGCTGTTCGCCAGGCTCCTGCAGTACCGCGCCTACAAGTCCGTCGCGAAGGCGTTCGAGGCGCGCATGGCCGAGGAGGCGCGGCGCTACCCGCGGCTCGTGCCGATGGAGCCGAGGTTCGCCAACCTGCTGCCCGAGGTGCTGCTGGGGCTCGGCCCCGCCGAGTTCGCGCACCTCGCCCAGCGGACGTTCGCTCCCAAACCCGGCCCGCCCGGCGTTTCGGTCACCCACATGTACACGCCCCAGGCCAGCGTGGAGGAACAGGGCGCTATCCTTGTGGCGATGCTGCGGCGTCTGCGGAAGGCGACTTTCCGGACGCTCACCGCAGACTGCGCGGGAACCTTCGAGGTCGTCGCCCGCTTCCTCGCCCTGCTGACGCTCTACCGCGAGCAGGCAGTGGCGTTCGAGCAGATCGAGCCCCTGGGCGAGCTGCACGTCGCCTGGACCGGAAGCGAGGAAGGCGAGATCAGGCTCCGCGACGAGTTCGAGGGCACGCCGCCCGGCGAGGGCGCGCCAGGAACCGCACACCCCGACGACGACACCCCAGGAGACCTTTCGTGAGCGTCCCGAGCGAGGACCTTCCGCCGCTCAAGGCGTCCCTTGAGGCGATCTTGATGGTCGTCGACGAGCCCGTCGCCGAGATCACCCTCGCCCAGCTGCTCGAGGTCCCCACCGCCCAGGTCGCCGCGGCCCTCGTGGAACTCGCGGGGGAATACCGCGCGCAGGGCCGCGGGTTCGAGCTGAGGGAGATCGCGGGAGGCTGGCGGTTCTACACCGCCGAGTTCTGCGCCCCCGTCGTGGAGAGGTTCGTCACCGAGGGGCAGCAGACCCGCATCACCCAGGCGGCCCTGGAGACCCTGTCGGTGATCGCCTACCGGCAGCCCGTCAGCCGCGCGCGCGTCTCGGCGATCCGGGGCGTCAACAGCGACGGCGTCATCCGGACGCTCACGCTGCGCGGCCTGATCGAGGAGGCCGGGCACGACCCGGAGTCCCAGGCCACCCTGTACCGCACCACGGGCTACTTCCTGGAACGGCTCGGCCTGCGCTCCCTTGAGGAGCTGCCCGAGCTCGCGCCGCACCTGCCCGACGAGATCACCGACATCGAGGACGTCTCAGCATGAACACCACCGGCGACGCCACAGACGGCGAGGGCGTCCGCCTCCAGAAGGTCCTCGCCGACGCGGGCATCGGCTCGCGCCGCGCCTGCGAGCAGATCATCTCCGCGGGCCGCGTGAAGGTGAACGGCAAGACCGTCAGCTGGTTCGGCGAGCGGGTCGACCCGCGCACCGAC
Source organism: Actinocorallia sp. A-T 12471 (assembly GCF_033875155.1). Taxonomy (NCBI): domain Bacteria; kingdom Bacillati; phylum Actinomycetota; class Actinomycetes; order Streptosporangiales; family Thermomonosporaceae; genus Actinocorallia; species Actinocorallia sp. A-T 12471. Next base: position 14,999 of record NZ_JAWZTE010000023.1, read on the forward strand.
GAGATCCAGGTCGACGGCCGCAAGATCTCCACCTGGCACGAGTTCCGCTACTACGCGGTCAACAAGCCGGTCGGGGTCGAGTCCACCATGGCGCCGGGCCGGGGCAACCGCACCCTCATCGACTTCGTCGAGGACCTGACCGAGCGGATCTACCACGTCGGCCGCCTCGACACCGACACCGAGGGCCTGCTGCTGCTCACCAACGACGGCGAGCTCGCGCACCGGCTCACCCACCCGTCCTTCGGCGTGACCAAGACCTACCTCGCCGACGTGCCAGCCCCGATCCCGCGCGACCTCGGCCGACGGCTGCGCAGCGGCGTCGTCCTCGACGACGGGCCCGTCAAGGTCGACGGGTTCAGCCTCGTCGAGCAGACCGGGCGGCGCGCGCTGGTGGAGGTCGTCCTGCACGAGGGGCGCAAGCACATCGTCAGGCGGCTGCTCAAGGAGGTCGGGTTCCCGGTGCGCCGCCTCGCGCGCACCGCGTTCGGCCCGATCCAGCTCGGCAGGCTCAAGCCGGGCGGCGTCCGCGCGTTGACGGAGAAGGAAGTGGCGGCGCTCTACAAGGCAGTAGGCATGTGAGACCGGCCATTGCAAGCACCGGTCTGTGACCCGGGCCTTCACGGCACGGGTCGTTGCGAGTCCAGGAGGAACAAGTGGCAGTACGCGCCCTGCGGGGAGCCATCCAGGTGGACGCCGACGACAGGGACCAGATCCTTGAGGCGACCACCGAACTGGTGTCCGAGGTCATGTCCCGCAACGAGCTGACCACCGACGACGTCATCAGCGTGATCTTCACGTGCACGCCCGACCTGAAGTCGGAGTTCCCCGCCCTCGCCGCGCGCAAGCTCGGCTTCAGCGAGGTCCCGCTGATCTGCGCCACCGAGATCGACAAGCCGGGCGCGCTCCCGCTGGTGATCAGGTTGATGGCGCACATCGAGACCGACAAGCCGCGCGCCGCGATGCAGCACGTGTACCTGCGCGGCGCGACCGCGCTGCGCGTCGACATCGCCCAGTGACGCCCCTCCACCCCGGTAAGGTCCTCCCGTGACGCAAAACCCGCGAGTCGTCGTGATCGGCACCGGCCTCATCGGCACCTCGGTGGCGCTCGCCCTGCGCGGCCGCGGCGCGGAGGTGCTGCTCCAGGACTCCGACGCCGCGTCCCTGGCGATGGCCGTCGAACTCGGCGCGGGCACCCCGCTCGCGGACTCGACCGGGGGGGCCGCCGACATCGCCGTCCTGGCGGTGCCGCCCGGCTCGGTCGCCGCGGTCCTGGCCGAGGCCCAGAAGGAGGGGCTCGCCCGGTTCTACACCGACGTCGCCAGCGTGAAGGCGCGGCCCGTCATGGACGCGATCGAGCTCGGCTGCGACCTCGCCGGTTATGTCCCGGGCCATCCGCTGGCGGGGCGGGAGCGTTCCGGACCTGCGGCCGCGCGGGCTGATCTGTTCCTCGGCCGTCCGTGGGCGCTGTGCCCGACTCCGGCGACGGACCCGGCGGCCGTCGAGGCCGTCACGGAACTCGCCCGCTCTTGCGGGGCCGAGGTCCATCTCGTCGACCCCGTCGAGCACGACAAGGCCGTCGCGCTGGTCAGCCACGGGCCGCACGTGGTGTCGGCCGCCGTCGCCGCGCGGCTCGAACAGGCCCCTGACGTCGCGCTCGACCTCGCCGGGACCGGGGTCCGTGACGTCACCCGGATCGCCGCGAGCGACCCCGGCCTGTGGGTCGGCATCCTGACCGCCAACGCCGAACCCGTCGCCGAGGTGCTCGACGCCGTCGCCGCCGACCTGGCCCTGGCCGCGGCGATGCTGCGCGCGTCCACCGGCGCGGGCCCCGACGTCGCCGAGGTGATCATGGCGAAGGTCGGCGACCTGCTCGGCCGCGGCAACACCGGCCGCGCCCGCATCCCCGGCAAACACGGCGGAACCCCCGCCACCGACGCGCTCGTCCAGGTGGTCATCCCCGACAAGCCCGGCGAACTCGCGCGGATCTTCGAGGCGGCCGGCGACGCCGGGGTCAACATCGAGGACGTCTCGATCGAGCACTCGCCCGGCCTGCCCGTCGGTGTGGCCGAACTCTCCGTCAAGCCCGAGGCCGCCGAGACCCTCGCGCTCGCGCTGCGCGAACGCGGCTGGTCCGTCCCCGTACTGCCCTGACCCCCTCGCCCCGGCCCGGCCCGGGGCGTCCGCGAAAGAGTGAGAAATGACGCTGATCATCGCCATGGACGGCCCGTCCGGGTCCGGCAAGTCCAGCGCGGCCAAGGGAGTGGCCCGCGTCCTCGGGTACCGTTATCTGGACACCGGCGCCATGTACCGAGCCGTCACCTGGTGGATGCTCGACCGTGGCGTCGATGTCGAGGACGCGGCATCGGTCGCGCTGCGCGCCCCCGAGGTCTCCCTGGAGATCAGCACCGACCCCGACAACCCGGGCATCTCGGTGGAGGGCGTGGACGTCACGGAACCCATCCGCTCCGCGGAGGTGACCGGGGCCGTCAGCGCGGTCAGCCGGGTGCCGGAGGTACGCGGGCTCCTGGTCCGCCTCCAGCGTGAGATCATGGCGGCCGGGGCCATCGTGGCCGAGGGCCGCGACATCGGCACCGTGGTCGCGCCGGACGCACCCGTCAAGGTCTTCCTCACCGCCAGCGAGGAGGCCAGGGCCCAGCGCAGGGCCAAGGAGATCTCCGACCCCGCAGTCTCGGTCGAGGCCACCCTGGCCGACCAGGCGAGGCGGGACAAACTGGACTCCACCCGTGCCACGTCCCCCCTGACCAAGGCCGACGACGCCGTGGAGATCGACTCGACCGAGCTTGGGCTCGCCGAGGTGATCGACGCGGTCGTGCGGCTCGTGAAAGAGCGCGCCTAGCACCGGATGACGAGTCCTCCGGTGCGGGCGGGACGCAACCGAAGAGGACATCATGACCGAGCAGGGCTTCCTGTCGCACGACGACGGGGACATCGAGACCTACGACCCCGACGAGTTCGACCCGGCCGCCTACGAGGAGCTTGACGAGTCCGTCGAGGCCGAGGCGCCGCGGCTGCCGATCGTGGCGGTCGTGGGCCGCCCCAACGTCGGCAAGTCGACGCTGGTGAACCGGATCATCGGCCGTCGTGAGGCGGTCGTGGAGGACGTCCCCGGCGTCACCCGCGACCGCGTCTCCTACAAGGCGACGTGGAACGGCCGCGAGTTCACCGTCGTGGACACCGGCGGCTGGCTGCCGGACTCGCGCGGCCTTGCCGCCGCGATCGCCGAGCAGGCCAAGCTGGCCGTCGAACTCGCCGACGTCGTGCTGTTCGTCGTGGACGCCACAGTCGGCGCGACCGACATCGACGAGGCGGTCGTGGAGATCCTGCGCCGCGCCAAGAAGCCCGTCGTGCTCGCCGCCAACAAGGCCGACGACACCCGCGCCGAGATCGAGGCCACCGCGCTGTGGAGCCTCGGCATCGGCGAGCCGATGCCCGTCTCGGCCCTGCACGGCCGCTCCAGCGGCGACCTCCTGGACCGGGTCCTCGAGACCCTGCCGGAGCCCGCGCCGCGCGAGCGCCTCGGCGAGGCCCCCGGAGGGCCGCGCAGGATCGCGCTGATGGGCCGGCCCAACGTGGGCAAGTCGAGCCTGCTGAACAAGCTGGCCAAGGAGAACCGTGCGGTCGTCGACTCCGTCGCCGGCACCACCCGCGACCCGATCGACGAGCTGATCAACCTCGGCGGCAAGACCTGGCGGTTCATCGACACCGCCGGAATCCGCAAGCGGCACCGGGAGAACCAGGGCGCGGACTTCTACGCGATCCTGCGCACCCAGTCGGCCCTGGAGCGCGCCGAGGTCGCGGTCGTCCTCGTGGACGCCAGCGACCCCCTGGCCGAACAGGACCTGCGGATCGTCAACACCGTGGTGGAGGCGGGCCGCGCGCTCGTCCTCGCCTACAACAAGTGGGACCTGGTGGACGAGGAGCGCCGCTTCTACCTCGACCGCGAGATCGAACGCCAGCTCGTCGGCGCCCGCTGGGCCCCCCGCGTCAACATCTCGGCCAAGACCGGCCGCCACGTCGAGAAGCTCGTCCCGGCCGTCGAGACGGCCCTGGACAGCTGGGGCTACCGCGTCCCCACCGGCAAGCTCAACCAGTTCTTCACCGACCTGGTCTCCTCCCACCCGCACCCCATCCGCGGCGGCAAGCAGCCCAAGGTCCTGTTCGCCACCCAGGCCGGCACCCGTCCCCCCCGCTTCGTCCTGTTCACCAGCGGCTTCCTCGAGCCCGGCTACCGCCGCTTCATCGAACGCCGCATCCGCGAGGAGTTCGGCTTCGAAGGCTCCCCGATCTCCGTCACCATGAAGATCCGCGAAAAGAAAAAAGACCGCGACAAGCGCCACAACCGCACCCGCTAACCCCAAGGCCGCCCCTCCAGGGGCGGCCTTCTCTGCGTTGTTTATCGGGGTACAGACTCTGGTAGCCTAGGGAGCTGACCGGCTTGGGCCTGATGGGTCCGAGCGCGCAAGTGGAGACTGCTCCCACCTGATCGGCCCCTGGGGCTGATGGGTATCGGTCCGGTGCTGGAAGGCATCGTGTGGCTTTGGTGTTGCATCGCGTAGTCTGGGATGTACGCATGAGGGCTCGACCGATGATGTGGCCTCGCATGCGCGTCGTGCGGGGCTTCACTCATGTAAGGGCCCTACTGCGACAGGTTCCATACACGTAGCAAGGCCCCGGGAGGTCCCATCAGCGCCGAAACGCGTTTCAACGAACCGCGCATCAACGATCGCATTCGCGTGCCGGAAGTCCGGCTCGTCGGGCCCAATGGCGAGCAGGTGGGCATCGTCCCCATCGCCAAGGCGCTCGACCTTGCCCGCGAGTCCGACCTCGACCTCGTCGAGGTCGCGCCGACCGCGCGGCCTCCGGTGGCCAAGCTCATGGACTACGGCAAGTTCAAGTACGAGTCCGCGATGAAGGCGCGTGAGGCGCGGCGCAACCAGGCGCACACGATCATCAAGGAGATCAAGCTCCGCCCGAAGATCGACCCGCACGACTACGAGACCAAGAAGGGTCACGTGGAGCGGTTCCTCAAGGGCGGGGACAAGGTCAAGGTGACGATCATGTTCCGCGGCCGTGAGCAGTCAAGGCCGGAGCTCGGCTACCGGCTGCTGCAGCGGCTCGCGCAGGACGTCAACGACCTGGGGTTCGTCGAGTCGAACCCCAAGCAGGACGGCCGGAACATGATCATGGTGATCGGGCCGCACAAGAAGAAGGCCGAAGCCAAGGCCGAGCAGGCCGAGGCGCGCGCCCAGCGCAACGCCCCGCGTGATGCGGAAGCCGAGCCGGAGAGCCCCGCGGAGGAGACTCCCGCGGAGGAGCCCGGCTCCGAGTGAGACCCACCCGATCGGGGGTCCCGCTGTGAGGCAGGACCCCCGATCGGGATGTACGCAACAAAGCTGACCAGGCGTGCATCTTTCCCCTGCACGTCCGGTCAGCCACGCCTAGAAGAAAGAGGGAGACGGCCGCCATGCCGAAGACCAAGACCCACAGCGGTGCCAAGAAGCGCTTCAAGCTGACCGGCTCCGGCAAGGTGGTGCGCCGCCGCGCCAACAAGAACCACCTGCTCGAGCACAAGCCCACCAAGCGCACCCGTCGCCTGGACGGCAACGCCGTGGTCTCCGCCGCGGACACCCCCAAGATCAAGAAGCTGCTCCGCAAGTAAGCGGACGTTCCAAACACCACGACCACCGGTAGGGCTCGCCTGAGCCCCGCCCCCACGAAGGAGTCAGTCACGTGGCACGCGTGAAGCGGGCGGTCAACGCCGCCAAGAAGCGTCGGGTCGTCCTGGAGCGTTCGAGCGGCTACCGCGGGCAGCGCTCGCGTCTGTACCGCAAGGCCAAGGAGCAGCAGCTCCACTCCATGACCTACGCCTTCCGGGACCGCAAGGACCGCAAGGGCCAGTTCCGCCGCCTGTGGATCCAGCGCATCAACGCCGCGGTCCGCCTGAACGGGATGACCTACAACCGGTTCATCCAGGGCCTGAAGATCGCCGAGATCGAGGTCGACCGCCGCATGCTGGCCGAGCTCGCGGTGAACGACGCCGACGCCTTCGCGGCGCTGGTGAAGGTCGCCAAGAACGCCCTTCCGGCCGAGGTCTGAGGCGCCCGGCGATGGCGGGCCTCGTCGAGCTGACCAGTATCCGATCCCCTCGGGTGAAGTCCGCTCGCAGGCTCGCCAAGCGGGCCTTCCGGCAGCAGGACCGTCGGTTCCTCGCCGAAGGCCCGCAGGCCGTGCGCGAGGCGCTCGCCCTGGAGACGGCCTCGGGCACCGGCCTTGTGGAGCTGTACGCCACGGCCGAGGCGGCCTCCCGTCACGCCGACCTTGTGGACGCCGCCGTCAAAGCGGGCGTCCCGGTGCTGCGGGTGAGCGGCGAGGTGATGGCCGAACTCGCCCAGACCGTCACCCCGCAGGGGTTGCTCGCGGTCTGCGCCTTCCTGGACGTCACGTTGGAACGCGCGCTCGAGGGCGCGCCGAAGCTCGTGACCGTCCTGTCCCACGTGCGCGATCCCGGTAACGCAGGGACCGTCCTGCGCGCGTCCGACGCCGCCGGCGCGGCGTCGGTGATCTTCACGGACGCCTCGGTCGACCCCTACAACGGCAAGTGCGTCAGGGCGTCCGCGGGCAGCCTGTTCCATCTCCCGGTCGTCACCGGGCCCCGCTACACCACCCTCATCCCCGCGTTGAAGGCGGCGGGCCTGACGGTCCTGGCCGCCGACGGCGCCGGGACCCGCACCCTCGACGACCTCGCGGACGACGGCTCCCTCGCCCGGCCGACCGCGTGGGTGTTCGGCAACGAGGCGTGGGGCCTGCCGGAAGAAGTGCGGGAACTCGCCGACGACGTCGTGCGCGTCCCCATCCACGGCAAGGCGGAAAGCCTCAATCTCGCCACCGCCGCGGCCGTCTGTCTCTACGCTTCTGCCAGGGCGCAGCGCTCCGTCAGCTAGAACCTGACCACACAGTCAGGACTGCGCGGTTGCGCGCGTTCGCGGCCGGATGCGGACCATGGCGGTCCGATGTCCCGATCGCGTGGACTGCGAGGATGACCATGAAGGCCCCGGCCCGGTGCGGGCGCGCGGCCGACCCATTGGGCTACGAGAGGGAGTACATGCTCCGCCGACCGAGGTCCGAGCCGATGCGCTCAGGCGCCCTGCGCTGCCACGGAGCCGCGGACGACCGGGCGCTGCGCGCCGAACTTGTGGACGGCCGCGACGAGACCGCGGTGGTGCGCGTCGCGGGGGAGATCGACCTGGGGTCGGCACGGACGCTGCGCGACCACATGTCCGGCGTGCTGCAGGCCGGGTTCACGTCGATCGTCATCGACTTCCGCGCCGTCACGTTCTGCGACGCGTCCGGGCTGAACGCGCTCGTGGCGCTGGCGAACCGCACGGCCGAGCACGGCGGCGGCGTCTGGCTGTACGGGGTGCGCCCGGCACAGCGGCGGCTGTTCGAGATCACCGGGCTGCATCGCCGCGTCCCCATCGCCGAGGGCGTCGAGGACGCGCTGACCCTCGCCGCCTCCGGTGGCGGCCACGGCTCCGGGCGAGGCCCGGAAAACCCTTATTCGTAAGGGGTTTCGCGCTCCCAAGACCCCCTTTCACGACGCTAAGCTTGCGGGCGGCGGCCGTTGCGGAGGGGGCCTTTTTCTTGGACGGGCGGATCACGGCGGGGGTGCCGAGCCCCAGGGGTGTGCCCTCCTTCGGGGACGAACTGCCCGACGGCCTGCTCATCGCCGACTCCGTCGGCAGGGTCGTGGTGTTCAACCGGCGGGCCGAGGAGATCACCGGGCTGCGCCGCGACGCCGTCATCGGGCGGGCGGCCACCGACGCGCTCCCGCTGCACGACGGCGAGGGCCGCGACTGGTGGAAGGCCGTCGACCCCTACCGCGGCCTGTCCACCAGGACCAGGCACCCCGAGTGCGGCCTGTACCTGGCGGACGGGCGCGAGGTGCTCGTCACGGCGTCCTACCTGCGGGACAGGCTGCGGCGTCCGCAGCGGTTCATCCTGTCGCTGCGCGACGCCGCCGCGCGGGCCCGTCGGGAGCGGCACCGGGCCGATCTCGTCTCGACGGTCGCGCACGAGCTGCGCTCGCCGCTCACCTCGGTCAAGGGCTTCACCGCGACCCTCCTTGCCAAGTGGCACAGGTTCAACGACGACCAGAAGCTCGTCATGCTGGAGACGGTCAACGCCGACGCCGACCGCGTCACCCGGCTGATCACCGAGCTGCTCGACGTGTCGCGGATCGAGGCGGGACGGCTCGAGATGCGCCGCCAGGTCGTCGACGTCGTCGCCACGGCCCGCGAGGTGATCACCCGCAGGGTTGCGGCGGGCGACGACGCCGGACGCTTCCGCCTCGACGTGCGCGGCACCCTCCCCGAACTGTGGCTCGACCCGGACAAGGTCCACCAGATCCTCGGCAACCTTGTGGAAAACGCGGTGCGGCACGGGGCAGGAACTGTCACCATCGTGGTGGAGCCCGACAGCGGAAGGGAGGGGGCGGCCGTGGAACGTGTCGTGGTCTCCGTGCGGGACGAGGGCGAAGGCATCCCCCCCGAGGCCGCCCAGCGCGTCTTCCGGCAGTTCTGGCGCGGCAACCGCCGCCGCGGGACCGGCCTCGGCCTGTACATCGTGAAGGGCCTCGTGGAGGCGCACGGCGGCGCGATCACCGTCCAGCGCGCCCCGGGCGGCGGCGCCGAGTTCCGATTTACGTTGCCCGCCACGAGCCCCGTCCACTAGGACGGCACTCGGGCGGGCTCCTCCCCGCCGCGCCTCCGCCAACGGCCCGCGACCCCCACAACGGCCCGCGCCTCTGACCTCTCTCGAAAGCCGAAAGACCCCAGACCCAACCGACCACCCAGGCCGACACCTCCAAACCCGGCCCCAGGCCCACGGCCCGCCGACCGAACCTCCGCTTCCAAGGAACCATCAACCCCGACCCCACCCGTCAGCCCCGAGAACGACCCCGTTGGACCTTCGAATCCGGCCCGGGCCCGGTGGCTCCGGGCCGGCTCCGGGGTTCCGAGGCGGGCCTCGTGGCTCGGGGGCATGGCCTTCGGCTTCGGGGCGGACCCCGTGGCTCGGGGCCTGGCTCCGGAGTTCCGGGCCTGGCTCCGGAGTTCCGAGGACGGCTTCGTGGCTCGGGGGCCTGGTCTTCGGGTTCAGGGCGGACCCCGTGGCTCCGGGTTTCCCGGGCGGGTCCCGTGGCTCCGGGAGCCTGGCTCCGGGGTTCCGAGGCGGCCCTCATGGCTCGGGGGCCTGGCGTTCGGGTTCGGGGCGGGCTCGGTGGCTCGGGGCCTGGCTCCCGGGGTCCGAGGCGGGCCTCGTGGCTCGAGGGCCTCGGGGTTCCCGGGCGGGTCCCGTGGCTTCGGGGCTCCGGGGGCGGGCCGATCGGGTTCGTCGCCGGGCCGTCGGGTTCGGGGCGGGTCCGTTGGTTTCCCGGAGGGCTCGGGGCGGCGGGTCCGGGGGGCTTGGGCGGGTCGGGGTGGGAGGGTAGGCCCCGATCGGTCGCGATGAAGGTACGGCAGCGAATCGGCCACTAAACTCGCGGGGTAACCCGCTAGGAGACGTTGAAACCATCATGTCTGCACCCAACAAGTCTTATGACCCGGTGGAGGTCGCGGCGCTGGCCCCCGAGGCCCTTGACGCCGCCAGGGACGCCGCGCTCGCCGCGATCGCGGCGGCTTCCACGCTCGAGGAGCTGAAGGAGGCGCGCCTGGCCCACCAGGGCGACCGCTCCCCGCTGGCGCTCGCCAACCGCGAGATCGGCGCGCTGCCGCCGCACGCCAAGGCCGACGCCGGCAAGCGCATCGGCGCGGCGCGCGGCGCGGTCGGGCAGGCGCTCAAGGCGCGTCAGGAGGAGCTTGAGGCCGAGCGGGACGCCCGCGTCCTGGTCGAGGAGACCGTCGACGTCACGCTCCCGTGGGACCGGCTGCCGCACGGCGCGCGCCACCCGCTGACCACGATGGCCGAGCGGATGGCCGACGTGTTCGTCTCCATGGGCTTCGAGATCGCCGAAGGCCCGGAGATCGAGGCCGAGTGGTTCAACTTCGACGCCCTGAACTTCCCGCCCGACCATCCGGCACGGGCCATGCAGGACACCTTCTTCGTCGAGTCCGAAGACTCCGGGATGGTCCTGCGCACGCACACCTCGCCCGTCCAGGTCCGCGCCCTGCTGGAGCGCGAGCTCCCGGTGTACGTGGTCGCCCCCGGCACCACGTTCCGCACCGACGAGCTCGACGCCACGCACAGCCCGGTCTTCCACCAGCTCGAGGGCCTGGCGATCGACGAGGGCCTGACCATGGCCGACCTCAAGGGCGCGATCGCCGCGTTCGTGAACGGCCTGTTCGGCGACCCGCTCCCGGTGCGGCTGCGTCCGTCGTTCTTCCCGTTCACCGAGCCGTCGGCCGAGGTCGACATGCAGTGCTTCGTGTGCCACGGCGAGTCCGTCGGCAACCCCGACGCGCCGTGCCGCACCTGCTCGTCCGAGGGCTGGATCGAGATCGGCGGCTGCGGCATGGTCAACCCGCGCGTGCTCGTCGCCGCGGGGGTGGACCCCGAGCGTTACAGCGGGTGGGCCTTCGGGCTCGGCGTCGAGCGGACCCTGATGTTCCGCCACGGCGTGGAGGACATGCACGACATGGTCGAGGGTGACGTCCGGTTCACCCTTCCGTTCGGGATGGAGATCTGATGCGGGCCCCGCTTTCCTGGCTGCGCGAGTACGCGGCCCTGCCCGCCGGGGTGACCGGCCGCGAGCTCGCGGCGAAGCTGATCGCGGCCGGCCTCGAGGTCGAGACCGTCGAGCCCGCCGACATCACCGGCCCGATCGTCACCGGCAGGGTGCTGGCGATCGAGGAGCTCACGGAGTTCAAGAAGCCGATCCGCTGGTGCCAGGTCGACGTCGGCAACCCCGAGCCGCAGAACCTCATCTGCGGCGCACGCAACTTCGCCGTCGGCGACACCGTCGTGGTGGTGCTGCCCGGCGCGGTGCTGCCCGGCGGGTTCGCGGTCGGCGCGCGCAAGACCTACGGCAGGCTGTCCGAGGGCATGATCTGCTCGGTGCGCGAACTCGGCATCGGTGACGACCACGACGGCATCCTCATCCTCCCCGAGGACACCGGCGTCGGGATCGACGCGATCGAGCTGCTCGGGCTCGCCGACGACGTCCTGGACATCGCGGTCACCCCGGACCGGGGCTACGCCCTGTCGATCCGGGGGGTCGCGCGCGAGGCCGCCACCGCCTACGACGTGCCGTTCACCGACCCGGCCGCGATCGAGATCCCGGCGGAGGGCCCGTCGTACCCGGCGTCGATCGAGGCGACCGACGGATGCGACAGGTTCGTGCTCCGTCAGGTGCGCGGGTTCGACCCCGCCGCCAAGTCCCCGCTGTGGCTGCGCACCCGGCTGTTCCGCGCGGGAGTGCGGCCGGTCTCGCTCGCGGTCGACGTCACCAACTACGTCATGCTGGAACTCGGCCAGCCGCTGCACGCGTTCGACGCCGCCAAGCTCACCGGCGAGATCGTCGTGCGGCGGGCCCGCGCGGGCGAGTCGCTGGAGACGCTCGACCACGTCAAGCGCACCCTCGACCCCGGCGACCTCATGATCACCGACGACTCGGGCGTCATCTCCATCGCGGGCGCGATGGGCGGCCTGCACACCGAGATCGACGAGAACAGCACCGACGTCGTCGTCGAGGCGGCGCACTTCGACCCGATCTCGGTGGCAAGGACCGTCCGGCGGCACAAGCTGCACAGCGAGGCGTCCTACCGGTTCGAGCGCGGCGTCGACCGTGCGCTGCCGCTCGCGGCGTCGCTGCGCGCGGTCCGGCTGCTCGCCGAACTCGGCGGTGCCGAGGTGCTGCCCGGCGCGACGGTCGCCGAGGCGCCCGTCGAGCCGGTGACGATCACGATCCCGGTCGCGCACCCGTCGCGGGTCGCGGGCGTGGAGTACTCCCGCGAGACCGTCGTGCGGCGGCTCGAGCAGGTGGGCTGCACCGTCGAGGGCGACGACCCGATCACGGTGACGCCCGCGTCGTGGCGGCCCGACCTCACCGACCCCAACGACCTCGCCGAGGAGGTCATCAGGCTCGAAGGCTACGACGCCATCCCCGAGCGCGCTCCGCGTCCGGCGGCCGGGCGCGGCCTCACCCCCGGCCAGCGGCTGCGCCGCAGGGTCGGGCGGGTCCTCGCGGCCACCGGCCACACCGAGGTGCTGAGCTACCCGTTCGCCTCCGCCAAGGACTGGGACAACCTCCAGCTGCCCGCCGACGACGCGCGGCGCAAGGCACTGCGCCTGGCCAACCCGCTGTCGGAGGACGAGCCGCTGCTGCGCACCACGCTGCTGCCCGGCATCCTGCGCACCGCCGCCCGCAACGTCGGACGCGGCCAGAGCGACCTCGCGCTGTTCGAGACCGGCCTTGTGTACCGGCCCAAGGACGGCGCGGGCAAGGTGCCCGCCTACGGCGTCGACAAGGCGCCGTCGGCCGAGCAGCTCGCGGCGATCGAGGCGGCGCTCCCGGACCAGCCGCAGCGGATCGCGGTCCTGCTCACCGGCGCGGCCGAGCCCGCCGGATGGTGGGGCGCGGGGCGTCAGGCGGGCTGGCAGGACGCGATCGAGGCGGCCCGGCTGATCGCCCGCGAGGCGGGCGTCGAGCTGCGGATCACCGCCGACCAGCACGCGCCCTGGCACCCGGGCCGCTGCGCCGCCCTGTACGTCGGCGACGTGCTCGTCGGCCACGCGGGCGAGCTGCACCCGCGCGTCGTGCAGGCGTACGGCCTTCCGCCGCGCGCCGCGGCCGCCGAACTCGAGCTCGACCGCCTGCTCGACGGCGAGGCCCCCAAGGCCCCGCACGTGTCCACCTACCCGGTGGCCACCCGCGACGTCGCGCTCGTCGTCACCGCCGAGACCCCCGCGGGCGCGGTGGAGGCCGCGCTGGTCGAGGGCGCGGGGCCGCTGCTTGAGTCGGTGCGCCTGTTCGACGTCTACACCGGCGACCAGCTTGACGAGGGGCACAAGTCCCTCGCCTACGCGCTGCGCTTCCGCGCCGCGGACCGCACCCTCACCGCCGAGGAGGCCACCGCCGCCCGCGACACCGCGGTAGCCCGCGCCGCCGAGCTGACCGGCGCGGTCCTGCGGGGCTGATCCGGACCCAAGGCCCTCTCCTCCCCTGAGGAGAGGGCCTTCGCGTTCTCTTCAGGGGGCGGGCTCGCGTGGCTGGAGGCCGCGCAGCGCGGTGGCGACCACGCTGTCGGCGTACTCGACGGTCAGGGGGGCGCTGCGCTGGAGCCACCGGTTCAGCACCGGGCCCCACACCATGTCCACCGCCACGTCGAGATCGAGGTCCTCGGCGAGCTGCCCCGCGCGCTGGGCGCTGCGCAGCCTCTTCTTCTTCATCTCCTTCATCGGGCCGTCCAGGCGCTGCGCGTAGTCGGCGGCGAGCACCGAGTCCTGCGCGATCGCGGTGTTCAACGCGCGCATCGGCTCGTCGTAGCGCGGGTCGTTCAGCTCCTCGACCGTGGCCCGCAGCACCCCCTTCAGATCCGCCTCGAGATCGCCGGTGTCCGGCAGGGCCGCGGCCTGCCCGTCGGCGTCCTCGCTGAGCATGAGGAACGCCTCGAACAGGACGGTGCCCTTCGACGGCCACCAGCGGTAGATCGTCTGTTTCCCGACGCCCGCGCGCGCGGCGATCCCCTCGATGCTCAGCTTCGCGTAGCCGACCTCGTTCACCAGCTCGAGCGCGGCGTTGAGGATCGCCCGCCGCGACGCCTCACTCCGCCGCGACGCGTTCCCCCTCGCGGACGCGCTGCCACGACCTGCGGCGCCCTGGCCGCCCCTACGTGAGGTGCTTTGGCCTGGCGCGTCGCGGCCTGTGGCGGCGTCACGGTCGGCGGTCTCGCGGTCCGGGGCGTCGTCGGCAGGGTCGTCGCGACCCGGGGTGCTGCGCTGCTTCGTCATGGCACCAGTGTACTAGACGAACCGGACCGTCTTGACTCGGTCGCGGGGGTGATGTAGCGTTCGGGTTGTCGGCGAGACGAACCGTCTCGACTCGAACGGAAATCGCTTTCGACAGGAGATCATCATGCGCACCGCCTCCGGCTCCGGCCGCACCTGGTTCATCACCGGCGCAAGCCGCGGTCTCGGCCACGCCTTCGCCGAGGCCGCCCTGGAGCGCGGCGATCGCGTCGCCGCGGCCGCCCGCACCATCACCCCCGAGCTGTTCGCCGAACGGCACGCCGAACGCCTGCTCACGCTCCCACTCGACGTCACCGACCGCACCGCGGTCTTCGCCGCGGTCGCCCGCGCCGCCGAGCACTTCGGCGAACTCGACATCGTGGTCAACAACGCGGGCACGATGTCGTCGGGCATGGTCGAGGAGTTCACCGAGGCCGAGGCGCGGGCCCAGTTCGAGGTCAACCTCTTCGGCGCGCTGTGGGTCTCCCAGGCCGCGCTGCCCCATCTGCGCGCCCGCGGCGCGGGCCACATCGTCCAGATCTCCAGCATCGCCGCCCTGAGCGGCTTCCCCTCCACCAGCATGTACAGCGCCAGCAAGTTCGCCCTCGAGGGTATGAGCGAGGCCCTGGCGATGGAGGCCGAGCCCTTCGGCATCAACCTGACCATCGTCCAACCCGGCGGCTACTGGACCGACCTGTACTCCACCACCGCCAATGCGACCCCCCTCAAACCGTACGCACAACTACGCGCGGACCTCGAAAAACAGTGGGCCGAAAACTCCGTCGACAGCGCCCCCGCCCTCGCCGCCGAAGCCCTCCTCAAACTCGTGGACAGCGAAACCCCACCCCTCCGCCTCATCCTGGGCAGCATGGTCTACGACCTGGCCGTCGACATCACCCACGCCCGCCTAGAAACCTGGTCCTCCTGGGAACCCATAAGCCGATCCGCCGAACACCCCACCCCCACCCCCACCTGAAGCCCACCCCCATCCACCCCCAACCAACCACCCCACCCGGCCGACCCGCCGCCCACCCACTCCCCACAACCCCACCCCGAACACCCGCACACCCAGAACGGAGACCAGCCCCACCCCTCACACCCCAACCCCCACAACCAGCATGCCCACCCCCACCCCTCACGACCCAACCCCGGCAACCGGCATGCCCATCTCCAACCCGAAGCGGGCTCGACCCCGAAGTCTGCCCAGCTCACCCACCAACCCGCCACCCCTCCCCGGAGCCCACAGCCCCCGAGGTGTCCCCACCCGCGCTCCGCCGCTCTGGCCCCACCTCACCTCACCGGGGCCTCACCTGTTCGGGTTCATCAGGCCGGGACCCACGTCAGAGCGCCGCCCGGGGCCCGCCTACCCGGAGCGCCCTCATCCGGTTCCCGGGTCAGCCTGGCACCCCAGCTTCTGCATCAGTCCGGCGAAAGGCCCCGCCCAGCCAGGGTCCGTCGGTCAGAAGTGCCCATGGCTCGGGGTCTAGGTCTCCCGGAGAGAGCGCCCCGTCCCCGGGTCCGAGCCGGGGTCCGCTGGCCAGGAGCGCCCTTGGCCCGGGTCCTGAGTCCGGGTCTCCCGGAAGGAGCACCCCGTCCCGGGTCTGCTCTGCTGGGGTTCGCCGGTCAGGAGCGTCGGCGGCCCGGGGTCTGGGTCCCAGCGAGAGCGCCCCGTCCGGCGCCCACCTCACTGGAGCTCGCCCGCCAGAGCACCCTAGTCCGGGGCCCACCGGTCTCGAGCGCCTTGGCCCAGGCTCCACCGGTCCCGACCGCCCTAGTCCGGGGCTGCCGGGCCAGGCTCGCCTCCCCGGCGAGCCACCGGCCGGAGCCCGCCGAGCTCGGCTCACCGACCGGTTCCACCTACCCGAGGCCCACCCGGCTAGGAGACACCTAGCCGGGGAAGCACCTGGTCGGGAAACGTCCGGTCGGGACCTCCAACGGACGGCCTAGCGGGCACACATAGCCGGTACGCCCTCCTGGGGAGCCCCAGCGGAATGCCGAGTCGGTACGCCCTGCTGGGGAGCCGGCGGAATGCCTACCCGGGACGCCTGGCTGGCTTCCTCGAACCAGCGGGCCTGGCCGGGATGGGCCTGCCGGAGTGCGTTTCGCCGGGGTGCGCTGGGTGGGGTGTGCGCGGGCGGGTGGATGCGGGCGGGGTGTGCCTGGCCAGGGCGTGTGTGGCTGGGGGCGGCTTGCTTGGGCGGGAACGGGGGCTGGGCGTTCATCGACGCCGACTCCGTCACCGGCGACGAGCCCGACACGGCCCTGCCCGGACGGCGCGGCCCGCTCCGGCCCTGCCCGGACGAGCGCGGCCCGCTCCGGCCCGAGCAGCGCATGTCTGGCGAGGGCGCGCCCAGCTGGACCCCACCCAGTCGAGCCTGCCCAGCCGGAGTCCGCCCGTTCGGCGTGCGCTTGCCAGGGAACAACGGCTCGGAGTTCGCCTGATCAGCGTGCGCTTGCCGGGAACGATGGCTGGGGTTCGCCTGGGAGGAGCGTGTTTGCCGGGGGCGACGGGTTGGGGTGCGCTCGGGTGGGGCGCGCGTCGCTGGGGCGGGTCTTGCTGCGGGGTGTGCGGCGAGGCTTGCGGGGGTGAGCCCTATGTGGGCGAGCCTGGCGCGGGTGGGGCGCGCGTCGCTGGGGCGGGTCTTGCGGCGGAGTGCGCGGCGAGGCTTGCGGGGGGCGAGTCCTGTGTGGGCGAGCCTGGCGGGGCTGAGCGCCGTGCGACGTTGGGCTCGCTGGATCGGGCCTCGTGGTCGCAGTTGTGCGGGGTGGGCGGGCTCGTGTTGCTGGGCGCGCGGTGGGGGTTTCGGTGGCCGCTGGGCTTTGTGCGGTGGCGGCCTGCGGGGTTGGGTTCGCGCGGCTGGGGCCTGGGGTGCGGCTGGGGCCCTGGGTGGGGTGGGACTGTGTGGCTGGATAGGTGCGGCGAGGGCCTATGGGGTGGGGCGGGCGCGGAGGGGTCTGGTGGTGCCGGTTCGTGCGGTGGGCTGGGGGAGGTTCGGTGAGTGCGGGGAGGTGGGGTGCGGGTTGGGTGAGGCTGGGAAGGGGAGGCGGGGTGGGGTGGGGGAGCGAGGGGAGGGAGGGTTAGGAGGTTCGGGTTAGGGTGAAGGAGTTGCCTTCGCGGGTGAGGAGGTAGGGGCCGTTGGCGTAGGAGGTGCCGTCGCGGGGGGTTGTGGTTTTGGTGGCGGGGGCGTAGACGAGGGATTCGTCGGGGGTGGTGTAGGCGATGACGTCGTCGCCGGCGGTGAGGGTGGCGTCGCCCTCGGGGAGGGGGTCGGGGACGGTCTCGGGCTCCCAGGTGCTGGTGTCGTAGACGGTGAGGGAGCCCTGGTCGGCGACGGCGAAGGTGCCGTCGGCGGCCGCGTAGAGGGTGTCCTTGGTGGTGGCGGGGATCTCGTGGTCCTCGGCGGCGCCGGTCTGGACGTCGACGCGGCGCAGGCCGGTGCCGGCGTCGTCCTCGGCCTCGCGCAGGACGTAGACGTAAGGGAAGGAGAAGCCCGCCGCGTAGCCCTCGGTGAGGGGGCTCGGGTCGTCGGCGCAGCCGCGCGCGGTCCACACCTTGCCGCCGGGGCTGCGGTCGGTCCAGACGACGAAGCCCTCGTCGACGTGGAAGCCCGCGCTGGCGCGCCGGGCGACGCCGGTCTCGCCGAGCTGGACGGGATCGCCCTCGGGGCCCTGGCACATGAGCTGGAAGCCGTCGTCGGTGCGTTCCGGCCAGACCGTCACCTCGCCGGAGCCCGCGGCCGTGTACAGGCCGTCGGCCTTGGCGACGGGGACCGGCGCGCCGAGCAGGCCGCTGAGGTCGGTGCGCCACAGGGTGCGGTCGCTGCGGCCGTTGGGTCCGACGCCCGTGCCGAGCACCGTGCCGTCGGGGCCGATGCCGAAGACGGTGAGCATCTTGCCGGTCGGCAGGTCGCGGCCGAACCCGCCCGCCGCGCCGGGGGCGGGCTGGCCGCCGGTTCCGTCGGGGTCGCGTTGGCCGACGCCGAGGTCGGGACCGGTCCCGCCGGTCTGCCCGCGCTCCTGCTCGGCCTTGCTGCTGGCGACGGCGAGCGGCTGCGGGGCCGTGCCCTCGTCGGCGTTCGGCAGCAGTGAAGGCAGGGTGAGCCCGCCCGCGACGACCAGGGAGGCCCCGGCGACCGATCCGGCCGCGCGGCGGCGGCGCCGGCGCACCACGACCTGGCGGTTCACCCGGCCGAGGACGCGCTCGCGCATGTCCTCGGAGGGCTCTGCGCCGTCCAGGGCCTGGAGCCGGCCCGCGACGAGCCGCTCAAGATCTTCCACGTCGGTCCTCCATGAGTGCGCGCTCGGGGTCGTCCAGCATTCCGGCCCGCAGTTTGGCCAGGGCGCGGGACGCCTGGCTCTTCACTGTCCCGCGCGAGCAGCCGAGGGCCCGCGCGGTCTCCTCCTCGCTCAACTGTTCGAAGTAGCGCAGTACGAGCACCGCCCGCATCCTGGGCGGCAGCGCCTGGAGCGCCGCGTCGAGGCCGTCGACCTCGTGGACCCGGTCGAGGCCGGGGTCGTCGACGGCGGTCTCCGGCACCCCGGGCACGAGGTGTTCGAGTTTGGGTCTGCGCCACCGGTTGGCCATGATGCGCGCCATCGTCGTGCGCACGTAGCCCTCCGGATCGTCTTTGCGTCGAATCCGACTCCAGGCGACGCCGGTACGGGTGAGGGCCTCCTGGACGAGGTCCTCGGCGTCGTGCTGGTTGCCGGTGAGGACATAGGCGTAGCGGTAGAGCGCCGGAAAACGATGGGCGACGAACTCGTCGAACTGACGGTCCGGGTCTCCGCTCCGCATAAATGTCCCTCCCTTCCCAAGACACCCGACGGCCCCCACCGGTTGCATGGGATCGCGTCGGGTCGTCCCGAATCCTCCCATGTCCACATGGTGAGAGGTTCCTTGATCCAGCTTGAATACTCATCCGCACCCGTGCATACTTTTGCCCACCAAGGAGTGAGGAGCGGGACATGGGGTACCGGGCCGCGGTTGCGGGCGCGAGCGGATACGCGGGCGGTGAGCTCCTGCGCATCCTCGCGGCGCACCCGGAGTTCGAGATCGGCGCGCTCACCGCGGGCGGCAACGCCGGACAGCCCCTCGGGGCCCTCCAGCCGCACCTGAGGTCCCTGGCGGGCCGGGTCCTTGAGGCGACCACCCCCGAGGTCCTCGCGGGTCACGACGTCGTTTTCCTGGCCCTCCCGCACGGCGCGTCCGGGCCGCTGGCCGCCCAGCTCGGCGAGGACGTCCTCGTCGTCGACTGCGGCGCGGACTTCCGGCTCGAGGACGCGGGGGAGTGGGAGTACTTCTACGGCTCAGCCCACGCCGGCACCTGGCCTTATGGCCTGCCCGAGCTGCCGGGCCAGCGCGCGGCCCTGACCGGGACGAAGCGGATCGCCGTCCCCGGCTGCTACCCGACCGTCTCGTCCCTGGCGCTGGTGCCCGCCTTCACCGCGGGCCTCGCCGAGCCGGACGTCGTGGTCGTCGCCGCCTCCGGGACGTCCGGGGCGGGCAAGGCTCCCAAGACCAACCTGCTGGGCAGCGAGGTCATGGGCGCGGTGTCGGCCTACGGGGTCGGCGGCGTCCACCGGCACACCCCCGAGATCACCCAGAACCTCTCCAGGGCCGCCGGCGAGGACGTCACCGTGTCGTTCACCCCGACGCTCGCCCCGATGAGCCGGGGCATCCTCGCCACCTGCACCGCCAAGGCCAAGCCGGGCGTTACTTATGCGGCCCTGCGCGAGGCGTACGCCGCCGCGTATGACGCCGAGCCTTTCGTCGATCTTCTGCCCGAGGGCCAGTGGCCGTCCACGGCGATGACCCTGGGCGCGAACACCGCGCTCATGCAGGTCGCCCTTGACGAGCGGTCCCGACGAATCGTGGTGGTCGCCGCGATCGACAACCTCACCAAGGGGACCGCGGGAGGCGCCGTGCAGTCGGCCAACCTCGCGCTCGGCATCCCCGAGGAGACCGGGCTGACCACCTTCGCCGTCGCACCCTGAACCTCCCACCTCGACAGCAGAGAGAGGGCGCATGAGCGTCACCGCACCATTGGGCTTCCGGGCCTCGGGCATAGCAGCGGGCATCAAGGACAACGGCACCCGAGACCTCGCCCTCGTCGTCAACGACGGCCCGTCGCGCGCCGCCGCCGCGGTCTTCACCGCCAACCGCGTCAAGGCGGCTCCGGTCCTGTGGAGCCAGCAGGTCGTCGCGGGCGGGCGCGTCCGGGCCGTCGTGCTGAACTCCGGTGGGGCCAACGCCTGCACCGGCGCGCCGGGCTTCCAGGACACCCACGCCACCGCGGAGAAGGTCGGCGAGGCGCTCGCGGACTCCGCGGGCGAGATCGCGGTCTGCTCCACCGGCCTCATCGGCATCCGCCTGCCCATGGACGAGCTCCTCGCGGGCATCGACGTCGCCGCCGCCGAGCTCACCCGTGACGGCGGCCTCAGCGCCGCCGACGCCATCCGCACCACCGACTCCGTCGCCAAGATCTCCTTCCGGCGCGGCGAGGGCGGCTACATGATCGGCGGCATGGCCAAGGGCGCGGGCATGCTCGCCCCCTCCCTGGCCACCATGCTCGTGGTGATCACCACCGACGCCGACCTGCCCGCCGACGCCCTCGACCGCTGCCTGCGCCACGCCACCTCGCACAGCTTCGACCGCCTCGACGCCGACGGCTGCATGTCCACCAACGACACGGTCCTGCTGATGGCCAGCGGCGCGACCGGCCACGTCCCGGGCGAGGCGGAGTTCACCGCCCTGCTCACCGAGGTCTGCCTCGACCTCACCCGCCAGCTCCTCGTCGACGCCGAGGGCGCGTCCAAGGCGATCGCGGTCGAGGTCGTCGGGGCCGACTCCGTCGCCGACGCCGTCACCGTGGGCCGCTCGATCGCCCGCAACAACCTCCTGAAGTGCGCGATCAAGGGCGAGGACCCCAACTGGGGCCGGGTCCTTTCCGCGGTCGGCACCACCGACGCGGTCTTCGAGCCGGAGCGGCTGAACGTCGCCATCAACGGCGTCTGGGTGTGCCGGGGCGGCTCGGTCGGCGAGGACCGCGACAAGGTCGACCTGCGCCCCCGCGACGTGTCCATCACCGTCGACCTGTCGGCGGGCAAGCACTCCGCGACGGTCTGGACGACCGACCTCACCGAGGAGTACGTCCACGAGAACTCGGCGTACAGCTCGTGAACCGCAAAGAGGCACTCACCAAGGCCAGCGTCCTCATCGAGGCACTTCCGTGGCTTGAGCGGTTCCACGGCAAGACCGTCGTCGTGAAGTACGGCGGCAACGCCATGACCGACGACTCCCTGCGCGAGTCGTTCGCCAGCGACATCGTGTTCCTGCGCCTGGCGGGCCTGCGGCCTGTCGTCGTGCACGGCGGCGGCCCGCAGATCAACGCCGCGCTCGACCGCTTCGGCATCGCCTCGCACTTCACCGCGGGCCTGCGCGTGACGACCCCCGAGGCGATGGACGTCGTCCGGATGGTCCTCACCGGGCAGGTCAACCGCGAGGTCGTCGGGCTCATCAACGCGCACGGGCCCTACGCCGTAGGGATGTCCGGCGAGGACGCGCACTTGTTCACCGCGGAGAAGCTGCACGCGATCGTGGACGGCGAACCCGTCGACATCGGGCAGGTCGGCGAGATCGTCAAGGTCGATCCGGGCGCGGTGCAGAGCCTGCTGAACGACGGCCGCATCCCGGTGATCTCCTCGGTCGCGCGCGGCGTCGACGGCGAGATCTACAACGTCAACGCCGACACCGCCGCCGCCGCGCTCGCCTCGGCGCTGGGCGCGACCAAGCTGATCGTGCTCACCGACGTCGAGGGCCTGTACGCCGACTGGCCGAACAGCGAAGAGGTGATCCGGCAGCTCACCGCCGCCGAACTCGAGGAGCTGATGCCTGGCCTGTCGTCCGGCATGGTCCCCAAGATGGGCGCGTGCCTGCACGCGGTGTCCAACGGCGTGCCCCAGGCGCACGTCCTTGACGGCCGCGTACCGCACTCGCTTCTGCTCGAAGTCTTCACCGATGAAGGGGTCGGAACGATGGTGGTGCCGTCATGACGTGGCAAGAGGACTTCAAGGCCGCGTTCATGCCGAACCGCCCGCTGCCGCCGCTGGTGCTGGCGCGGGGCGAGGGCAGGACCGTCTGGGACGTCGACGGCAACGCCTACCTCGACATGTTCGCGGGCATCGCGGTCTCCGCGCTCGGCCACGCCCACCCGGCGCTGGTCGCGGCGGTCACCGAGCAGGTCGGCAGGATCGCGCACGTGTCGCCGCTGCTCACCACCGAGCCGGAGATGCGTCTGGCGGCCAAGCTGATCGAGCTGCTCGGCCTGCCCGGCAAGGTGTACTTCGGCAACTCGGGCACCGAGGCCAACGAGGCGGCGTTCAAGATGGTCCGCAAGCACGCGGGCCCGGACAAGTACCTCGTCTCGACCGAGAACAGCTTCCATGGCAGGACGATGGGCGCGCTTGCCCTCACCGGCAAGAAGGCGGCCCGCGCCCCCTTCGAGCCGTTCGCGGCGGATGTGCGCTTCGTCCCCTACGGTGACGCTGACGCGCTGCGCGAGGCCGTCACCGACCGGTGCGCCGGGGTGTTCCTGGAGCCCACCCAGGGTGAGGCGGGCGTCGTCCCGCCCCCGCCCGGCTACCTGGCCGCCGCCCGCGAGATCTGTGACGCCACGGGCGCGCTCCTCGTCCTCGACGAGATCCAGAGCGGCATCGGCAGGACCGGCACCTGGTACGCCCACCAGCACGAGGGCGTACGGCCCGACATCCTCACCCTCGCCAAGGGTCTCGGCGGAGGAATCCCCATCGGGGCCGTCATCGGGGTCGGCGACGCCGCCGACATCTTCGCCCTCGGCGACCACGGCTGCACCTTCGGCGGCAACCCCGTCTCGAGCGCCGCCGCCCTCGCCGTCCTCGAGACGATCGAGCGCGACGGGCTCATGGCGCACGCCGTCAAGATCGGCGACCTGCTCGCCGCCGGGATCGCCGGAATCGACCACCCGCTGCTGGCTGGCGTGCGCGGACGCGGCCTGTGGCTCGCGTTCCTGCTCACCTCGCCCGTCGCGGCCGAAGTACGGGAATCCGCGCAGAAGGCGGGATTCCTGGTGAACAACGTGCAGCCCGACGCGATCCGGCTCGCCCCCGCCCTGACCATGACCGAGGACGAGGCGCGCTCCTTCGTCGCCGCCCTCCCCGCGATCCTTGACGGAGCCAAGGCATGACCAGGCACTTCCTGCGCGACGACGACCTCACCCCCGAGGAGCAGGCCGAGGTCCTCGACCTCGCCCTGGCGATGAAGGCCGACAGGTACGGCCCCAAGCCCCTGGCGGGCCCGAAGTCGGTGGCCGTCCTGTTCGACAAGGCGTCCACCCGCACCCGGCTGTCCTTCGCCGCGGGCATCGCCGAACTCGGCGGCAACCCCCTGGTCATCGACGCGGGCGCCAGCCAGCTCGGCCGCGGCGAGACCATCGCCGACACCGCCCGCGTCCTCGACCGGATCTGCGCCGCGATCGTCTGGCGCACGTTCGGCCAGGAGCGCATCGAGGAGATGGCGCACGCCTCGTCGGTCCCGGTCGTCAACGCGCTCACCGACGAGTTCCACCCGTGCCAGATCCTCGCCGACCTCCTCACCGTCAAGGAGCACAATGGCGACCTTGCCGGGCTCACCCTCACGTACCTGGGTGACGGAGCCAACAACATGGCTCACTCCTACCTCCTGGGCGGAGCCACCGCCGGGATGCACGTCCGCGTGGCAGGTCCCGAAGGACACCTGCCCGACCCGGACGTATGGCGGCGCGCCGAGGAGATCGCCAAGGCGACCGGCGGCTCCGTGGAGATCACCACCGACGCCCGCGCCGCCGCCACCGGCTCGGACGTCCTGGCCACCGACACCTGGGTGTCCATGGGCCAGGAGGGCAAGGACGTCTCCAAGTACGAGCCTTACGCGCTCACCGAGGAACTCGTCTCCCTCGCGGGCCCTGAAGTGGCGGTCCTGCACTGCCTTCCGGCCTACCGGGACAAGGAGATCGCTTCCGCCGTCCTGGACGGGCCGAACAGCGTAGTCTGGGACGAGGCGGAAAACCGTCTGCACGCCCAGAAGGCCCTGCTCGCCTGGCTGCTGGAGCGGTAGCGGTGACCACCCCGATGACGAAGGCGGCGCGGCAGGCCCGCGTCCTGGAACTGCTGACCAGGCACAAGGTCCACTCCCAGGGCGAACTCGCCAAGCTGCTCGCGGACGACGGCCTCGAGGTCACCCAGGCCACGGTCTCCCGCGATCTCGTCGAGATCGGGGCGGTCCGGCTGCGCGCCGACGACGGCAGCCTCATCTACGCCGTCCCGGGGGAGGGCGGCGACCGCATCAAGCTCGCCCGCACGGGCAACGCCGAGACCTTCGCCTCACGGCTCGCGCGGCTGGCCCAGGAACTCCTGGTCTCCGCGCAGTCCTCGGCCAACCTCGTGATCGTGCGGACGCCGCCAGGCGCGGCGCAGTACCTGGCTTCGGCGATCGACCACGCCGAATGGCCCTCGATCCTCGGCACGGTCGCGGGAGACGACTCGATCCTCGTCATCTCCCGCGACCCGCTCGGCGGCGAGGCCCTCGCGGCCCGCCTCCTCGCGCTCACCGAGCGACGAAGCCAGGGGTCGGAAGACCCCCGCCCCCGCGAGAACCATTCCTGAACTTGAACTACCTGAGGAGAAAGACCAATGACTGAGCGCGTCGTACTGGCGTACTCCGGGGGCCTCGACACGTCCGTCGCGATCCCCTTCCTCGCCGACAAGATGGGCGCCGAGGTCGTCGCCGTCGCGGTCGACTGCGGCCAGGGCGGCGAGGACATGGACGCCATCCGCCAGCGCGCGCTGGACTGCGGAGCCGTCGAGGCGGTCATCGTGGACGCCCGCGAGGAGTTCGCCAAGGACTTCTGCTTCCCCGCGATCCGCGCCAACGCCCTGTACATGGACCGGTACCCGCTGGTCTCTGCGCTGTCGCGGCCCCTGATCGTCAAGCACCTCGCGGCCGCGGCTGCGGAGTTCAAGGGCACGCACGTCGCCCACGGCTGCACCGGCAAGGGCAACGACCAGGTCCGCTTCGAGGCCGGTCTCGCCGCCCTGAACCCCGACCTCAAGTGCGTCGCGCCCGCGCGTGACTACGCCTGGACCCGCGACAAGGCCATCGCCTTCGCCGAGGAGAAGGGCCTCCCGATCGAGGTGTCGGAGAAGAACCCGTACTCGATCGACCAGAACCTGTGGGGACGTGCCGTCGAGACCGGCTTCCTGGAGGACATCTGGAACGCCCCGATCGAGGACCTTTACGCCTACACGTCCGACCCCGCGACCCCGCGCGAGGCCGACGAGCTCGTCATCAGCTTCGCCGACGGCGTCCCCGTCGCGATCGACGGCCGCAAGCTCAGCCCGTTCCAGGTCATCGACGAGCTCAACAAGCGCGCCGGGGCCCAGGGCGTCGGACGGCTCGACATGGTCGAGGACCGGCTGGTCGGCATCAAGTCCCGCGAGGTCTACGAGGCCCCGGCCGCGATCGCGCTGCTCGCGGCCCACATGGAGCTGGAGAACGTCACGGTCGAGCGCGACCTCGCGCGCTTCAAGCGCTCGGTCGACCAGCGCTGGGGCGAGCTGGTTTACGACGGCCTGTGGTTCTCGCCGCTCAAGGACGCGCTCGAGGCGTTCATCGCCGAGGCGCAGGCGCACGTGAACGGCGACGTCCGGCTCACCCTGCACGGCGGCCGCGCGGTCGTCACCGGGCGGCGCAGCGGCTCGTCGCTGTACGACTACGACCTGGC
Source organism: Actinocorallia sp. A-T 12471 (assembly GCF_033875155.1). Classification (NCBI taxonomy): domain Bacteria; kingdom Bacillati; phylum Actinomycetota; class Actinomycetes; order Streptosporangiales; family Thermomonosporaceae; genus Actinocorallia; species Actinocorallia sp. A-T 12471. The sequence goes on from NZ_JAWZTE010000023.1 coordinate 40,756, forward strand.
GACCTACGACACCGGCGACACCTTCGACCAGAGCCTCGCCAAGGGCTTCGTCGAGCTGTGGAGCCTGCCGAGCAAGATCGCCGCGGTCCGCGACCGCAAGGACGCCTGAGCGGGGCTTTCCCGAGGTTATCCACAGGGCCGCTCCGGGGCGGGTCCCCGGAGCGGTACAACTGTGTCTGAGCGCCCGTCGATCCGGCGGCGGGCCCCACCACGACATTTCGGAGATAGATCACAGTGAGCAAGGCACCGACCCGGCTTTGGGGCGGACGGTTCGAAGGCGGGCCGTCGGACGCGCTGGCACGCCTGTCAGTGAGCGTCCAGTTCGACTGGCGGCTCGCGCCGTACGACCTGATGGGGTCGCGCGCCCACGCCCGCGTGCTGAACCGCGCGGGCCTGCTCGACGACGACGAGCTGGCCCGGATGCTCGGCGCGCTCGAGGACCTGGAGCGCGCGTGCGCGTCCGGCGAGTTCCGCCCGACCGTCGCCGACGAGGACGTGCACACCGCCCTGGAACGCGGCCTGCTCGAGCGGCTCGGCTCCCTCGGCGGCAAGCTGCGCGCCGGCCGCTCCCGCAACGACCAGGTCGCCACCGACCTGCGCCTGTACCTGCGCGACCACGCCCGCCGCGTCGTCTCGCGCCTTGTGGAGCTGCAGACCGCCCTGATCGGCCAGGCCGAGGCCAACCTCGGCGTCGCCGCCCCCGGCATGACCCACCTCCAGCACGCCCAGCCCGTGCTGTTCTCCCACCAGCTGCTCGCGCACGTCCACGCGATCAGCCGCGACATCGACCGCCTGCGCGACTGGGACAAGCGCGCCGCCGTCTCCCCGCTGGGGTCCGGCGCGCTCGCCGGGTCGTCCCTGCCGCTCGACCCGCAGGCCGTCGCCGCCGAACTCGGCTTCGATTCGGCCGCCGCCAACTCCATGGACGCCGTCAGCGACCGCGATTTCGTCGCCGAGTTCCTGTTCGCCGCCGCCCTCGCCGGAGTGCACCTGTCGCGCATCGGCGAGGAGGTGTGCCTGTGGGCGTCGCAGGAGTTCCGCTGGATCGAGATGGACGACACCTACGCCACCGGGTCGTCGATCATGCCGCAGAAGAAGAACCCCGACGTCGCCGAGCTCGCGCGCGGCAAGGCCGGCCGCCTCATCGGCCACCTCGTCGGGCTGCTCACCACGCTCAAGGGCCTGCCGCTCACCTACAACCGCGACCTCCAGGAGGACAAGGAGGGCGCGTTCGACGCCGTCGAGACCCTGCTGCTGGTCCTGCCCGCGATGTCCGGGCTGATCGCGACGATGCGCGTCAACACCGAGCGGCTCGAGGAGCTGGCCCCGCAGGGGTTCGCCCTGGCGACCGACCTCGCCGAACTGCTGGTGCGGCGCGGCGTCGTCTTCCGCGACGCGCACGAGGTCGTCGGCCACCTCGTCGTCTGGTGCCAGGTCAACGACAAGGACTTCGGCGACCTCACCGACGAGGAGCTCGCCAAGGTCTCCCCGCACCTCACCCCGGACGTCCGCGAGGTGCTCAACGTCCCCGGCGCCATCGCCTCCCGCAAGGCGCACGGCGGCACCGCCCCGGATCGCGTCGTAGAGCAGATCACCGCCTTGAAGGCTTTCGCCGACGACGCGGCGGCCTGGGCGCAGAACTGAATCGAGCCCTGCGCCCGCCCCTCCGGCCGTGGGCGCCTCGGCGCTCACGGCCCCCGGGCCAGACAGGGAAGGAGGGGAGTATGGCGCGGTTCGTTGTGGAGTTGCATGTTCCGGTCGTGGACTCGGCCGAGACGCTCGAGGACATCGAGGCGTTCCTTGACGATCTCGAGGAGACCGGGGAGATCGAGATCCACGCCGAGCCCGAGGACAGGCCGGAGGAGCACGTGTTCTTCCTGACCGGGCCGGATCCCGACATCCTGCTCACCGCGGCCACCCAGGCCGCCGAGACCCCGGGGACCCCCGGAGGGGCCTTCGCCGTCGTCCTGCCTGAGGGCCGCCGCGTTCCGCTCCCCTGGACGTCGGGCTGAGCACCGCGCGCCCAGGGCGGCTCAGCCCTCCTCGCGCGTGACGCCGTCGCCCGACGCCCACGCCGGCAGCGTCGCGCGCATCCGCGCGAAGGCCCGCACGAGCGCGTCCCGGTTCTTCGCCGCGTTCATCCAGCCCGGCAGCCGCTCGACCATGCTGGTGTGCGGCCGGAACCCGTCGCCGCCGCGCTCGCGCAACCGCGCCCCCACATAAGCCGCGAGATACTCAAGATGCCGCGCGTTGTAGGCCCACAGGAGATGCCCCCGGAAGTCCGCGCGGAGCCACACGTCGCGCCGGAACACCGGATCGACCGGCGCCCGGTACATCAGCGCCGAGCCGTCGGCCTCCCGCGTCGCCCCGCAGGACGGGCAGGTCAGCCGCCTGCGGACCACCGAGACCACCGCGCAGCCCCCGCACCCGGGGCATACCACGAGGACCTCGTCGGCGAACTCGTAGATTCGCTCGCGCCCGTCCCGGAACCGCTCGCCGCTCACGGGGCCGGGACGTTACAGGCCCTGCGCGCGTGCGCCGCGCGGAAGCTTGACGACGGTCACGAAGAACTCGTCGATCTTGTGGATCGCGGCGATGAACTGGTCGAAGTCGACAGGCTTGGTGACATAGGCGTTGGCGTGCAGGTGGTAGCTGCGCAGGATGTCCTCCTCGGCCGAGGAGGTGGTGAGGATGACGACCGGGATCGCGGCGAGCTCCGGGTTCGTCTTGATCTGCTCCAGCACCTCGCGCCCGTCGCGCTTGGGCAGGTTGAGGTCGAGCAGGATCAGGTCGGGCCTGATCGCCTCGGTGTGCGCGCCCTGCCGGAACAGGAAGTCGAGCGCCTCCGCGCCGTCGCGCACGACGTGCAGCCGGTTGCCGATCTTGTTGGTCTCGAACGCCTCCCTGGTCATCAGCTCGTCGCCCGGGTCGTCCTCGACGAGCAGGACCTCTATGGGCTCGACGGCGGGAGTGGTGTTCACGGGGCGGTCTCCTTGACGGTCTCTTCGGGGCGCGCGGCGTCCGGCACGAGCACGACGGCGGCGGGCTCGGGGCTGTCGGCGAGGGTGAAGCACACCCGGCTGCCCCCGGTGAACTCCGTGTCCAGCCAGATCGAGCCGCCGTGGTACTCCACGATCTTCTTGCACAGGGCGAGTCCGATGCCGGTGCCCTCGTAGGCGTCGCGCGTGTGCAGCCGCTGGAAGATCACAAAGACCTTCTCGGCGTATTCGGCGGGAATCCCGATGCCGTTGTCGGTGACGGTGAACCGCCACAGGCCGGGCCCCTGCTCCGCACACTCTATGCGGACGCGGGGGGCGGCGTCGGGGTCGCGGAACTTGAGTGCGTTGCCGACGAGGTTCTGCCACAGCATCGACAGCAGGGTCGGGTCGCCGGTCAGCTCGGGAAGCCCGTCCGGCCGCGCCACCTCGGCCTCGGCCTCGGAGATCGCCCCCGCGAGGTTGGCCAGCGCGCGGTCGAGCGTCTCGTCCACGGTGAGGACGCGGCGGTGGCTGTTCATCCGGCCGACCCGCGAGAACGTCAGCAGGTCGCTGATCAGCACCTGCATCCGCTTCGCGCCGTCCGTGGCGAACTCGATGTACTGGCGGCCCCGGTCGTCGAGCTGGTCGTGGTAACGGCGTTCCAGCATCTGGCAGAACGACGCGACCTTGCGCAGCGGCTCCTGCAGGTCATGGCTCGCCACATAGGCGAACTGTTCGAGCTCGGCGTTGGAGCGGCGCAGCTCCATCGCCTGGGAGTCGAGGTCGGCGGCCTGCTGCACCAGCAGCTTCTCGCGGTCGTTGGCGGCGAGCAGCTCCTTGACGATCCGCTCACGCATCGCCTCGACCGCCTCGCCGACCTCCTGGATGTCGGCCGGACCGCGCGACGGGATCGGCCTGCTGAAGTCGCCGTCCGCGACGTCCCTCGAGGCAGTGCGCAGCACCCGCAGCGGCCGGATCACCGCCACGTGCAGCAGCGCCGCGAGGCAGACGGCGACGAGCAGGAAGACCAGCAGGACCGCCAGCAGCATCGCGTCACGCACGGTCCGGGCCGCGGAAAGGTCGTCGCGCGCCTCGGCACGCGCCTTCTCCAGGTTCTGGCCCTGGACGCCCCACGCCGTGCGCAGGACGTCGAACGTCTCCTTGCCCTTGGCCGCGAACGGGTCCTGCGCCCGGCCGCCGCTCTCGGAGATCCGGGTGACGACGGGTTCGGCGTACTCCTCCCGCCACCGCACGGCGGCCGCTTCGACGGCGTCGAGGTCGGTGAGCAGTTCCGGTTCGTCGCGCAGCAGCCGCCGCAGGTCCGAGATCGCCTTGTGCTCGGTGTTCTGGCCGAGTTCGTACGGTTCGAGGAACCTCTGGTCGCCGGTGAGCGCATACCCGCGGATGCCGGTCTCCTGGTCGAGGAGCGCCGACTGGAGGTGCGACGCGGCGACGTGCGCGGGCATGATCTCGTCGAGCAGATGGTTGCCGACGGCGGCGGTGCGCTCCAGCATCGTCTGCACCACCAGCACCGCCGCGAGGACGAGCGCCACGAGCACCGCGAGGGTGATCTGGAACAGCGCGGGCGCGGACAGGCGGCGGAGCCTTCGCTTCCGCGCGGCCTTGGGGACTGCGTTGGTCATGCCGTCCTTCTCACATAGAGGACCGCGACGTCGTCGGCGAGCCCGCCGTACGGCGCGGACGCCTCCTCGGCGCCCGCGATCATCGCGTCGACGAAGCCGGCGCTCTCGCGGTGCGCCTCGGTTCCGGCGAGGTCGAGCAGGCCGGAGATGTCGAGGCGGTGGCCGTCGTCGGACGTGCGGCCCTCAAAGAGTCCGTCGGTGAACAGGACGATGCCCGTCCCGGTGTCGAGCGGCACGGTGTGCTCGGTCCACGTGTCGAGGCCGGGGACCATCCCGAGCGCGAGCCCGCCTTCCGGCTCGTACCACTCGACCGTGCCCGGCTTGTGCATGAGCAACCCGTGATGTCCGGCACGCGCCACCCGGGCCGTGGACTTGCCGGTCGGCAGCGTGATGATCGTCGCGGTGACGAACGTCTCAGGCTCCTCGCGCTCGGCGTCGAGCAGCTCCTCCATGAGCCCGAGCAGCCGCGTCCCGCGCACCCCGGACAGCACGAACGAACGCCACGCGACGCGCAGGCACACCCCGAGCGCGGCCTCGGCCGGGCCGTGCCCGGACACGTCGCCGATCACCGCGTGGACGCCGTCCTCGGCCTCGACCACGTCGAAGAAGTCGCCGCCGAGCAGCGAGTAGTCGCGGCCCGGCCGGTACCTGCTGACGACCTCGAGCAGCTCGTCGGTCACCAGCGGACGCGGCAGCAGCCCGCGTTCCAGGCGGGCGTTCTCCTCCGCGCGGATGCGCTCCGCCTGCAACTGCGCCGCGGCCTGCTGCACCTGACGCCGCTGGACGGCGTAGCGGATGATCCGCCCGAGCCCCTCGGGGTCGACCTGCCCCTTGGCGAGGTAGTCCTGTGCGCCGGCGGCGACTGCGGCGAGCCCTGCGCGCGCCTCGGACAATCCGGTCAGCACGACCACCGCGGCGTCCGGCGCGACGGCGAGCAGCCGGGTGACCGCGCTCAGGCCCTGGGCATCGCCGAGGTGCAGGTCGAGCAGCACGCAGTCGGGCTCGTCCTGGCCGGTGAGGTGCTCGTGCGCCTCGGCCATCGACCGCGCCCAGGTGAGCCGCGTGGCCATGCCGCACTCTTCGAGCAGCCCTTCGACCAGGAACTTGTCCCCGCGGTCGTCCTCGACCAGCAGCACATGAACGGTGCCCATCGGCTCCAGCAGATCGGGCGCGGCCTCACCTCGGGGCGCGCCCAGGGACACCGAGGCATGCTCGGGGGGCATCGGCCGTCCTTCCCTGTCTCTCGGACGAAAGATACTTTCCGCCGTCGCCCCTCCGTCCGCTCGCCCGAGAGGCGACCGAACAGCCCTTCGAAGGCGACGTGTGCGAGCTTACGGGATGAACACCCGCAACCCATCCCACCCGGACAACCCGCCTACCACCCCGCCCGCCGCACATAGAGTCGGTGAGATCCAAGGGGAGGAGAGGACAGCGTTGGGCCGCACGCCACTGCCACGGGAGTTCTTCGGGCGCGAGGTGACGGAGGTGGCGCGGAGCCTTCTGGGATGCGTGCTCACCCGGACGACTGACGACGGGGTCGTCGCGGTACGGCTCACCGAGGTCGAGGCGTATGCGGGGGGAGAGGACCCCGCGTCCCACTCCTACAGAGGCAAGACGCCAAGGAACGCCGTCATGTGGGGGGAGCCTGGGCACTGCTACGTGTACTTCACCTATGGGATGCACTTCTGCATGAACCTTGTGTGCGGTCCGGAGGGGACGGCCTCCGCTGTTCTGCTACGGGCCGGAGAGGTCGTCGAAGGGCTGGACCTCGCTCGGGCGCGCCGGCCCAAGTCGTCGGTACGGGATCTCGCTCGCGGGCCCGCTCGGCTGTGCCAGACGCTCGCCGTGGAAAGGGCGCAGAACGGGGTCGACGTTTGCGTCCCGGGGGAGCTGGTGATCAGTGCGGGGGACGGGGTGGAAGGCGGGCTCGTCCAGGCCGGGCCCAGGGTCGGGGTTTCCTCGGCGCACGACACGCCGTGGAGGTTCTGGCTGGAGGGGGAGCCGAGCGTCTCGATCTACCGGCGGCACACCCCGAGGGCACGCAAGCGCTGAAAGGATTACCACCGGGGAGCCTTCATCGGGCACCCTGGATCCGCAAGGGATCCCTTCGAGAAGAGAATGGAAGACCGTTGACCGACATCGTGGACGAGCTGCAGTGGCGTGGCCTCCTGGCCCAGACCACCGACCTTGAGGAGCTGCGCCAGGCCCTCTCGGCCGGGCCCGTCACGTATTACTGCGGCTTCGACCCCACGGCGCCCAGCCTTCATGTCGGCAACCTCGTCCAGCTCCTCACGATGCGCCGGATCCAGGACGCCGGGCACAAGCCGCTCGCGCTCGTCGGCGGGGCCACCGGCCTCATCGGCGACCCGAGCGGACGGTCCGCCGAGCGCCAGCTCAACTCCGAGGACGTCGTCGCCGGGTGGGTCGAGCGGATCAAGGGCCAGGTGTCGCGGTTCCTGTCCTTCGAGGGCGACAACGGCGCGCGCATGGTCAACAACCTCGACTGGACGGGCGGGATGTCGGTGATCGACTTCCTGCGCGACGTCGGCAAGCACTTCCCGGTGAACCGGATGCTCGCCAGGGAGGTCGTCGCCTCCCGGCTGGAGAGCGGCCTGTCCTACACCGAGTTCTCCTACCAGCTCCTGCAGAGCATGGACTTCCTTGAGCTGCACCGCCGTTACGGCTGCGTCCTGCAGAGCGGAGGCAGCGACCAGTGGGGGAACCTCACCGCGGGCGCGGACCTCATCCGCAGGGTCACCGGCAACCACGTGCACGCCATCTCCACGCCGCTGCTCACCAAGCCGGACGGCACCAAGTACGGCAAGACCGCGGGCGGCGCGATCTGGCTCGACCCCGAGCTCACGTCCCCGTACGCGTTCTTCCAGTACTGGGTGAACGTCGAGGACGGCGAGGTCGGCAAGCTGCTGCGCACCTTCAGCTTCCGGTCCCGTGAGGAGATCGAGGAGCTGGAGAAGCAGTCGGCGGACAGGCCCGCCGCACGCATCGGCCAGCGCGCGCTGGCCGAGGAGCTGACGACGCTCGTGCACGGGGCGGACGAGACCGCGAAGGTCATCGCCGCGTCCGCCGCGCTGTTCGGTCAGGGCGGCCTCGAAGCGCTGGACGAGGCGACGCTGGCGGCCGCGCTCGCCGAGACGCCCAAGGCCGAGCTCGTCAAGGGGCAGGAGCTGCCCTCGGTGGCCGACCTCCTGGTCTCCTCGGGGCTGTGCGCGAGCAAGTCCGAGGCGCGACGCGCGATCAAGCAGGGCGGCGCGTACCTGAACAACGAGAAGGTCGTCTCGGAGGAGGCGGTTCCTGAGCCGTCGGACCTGCTGCACGGCAGGTTCCTCGTGCTGCGCAGGGGCAAGCGCACGATCGGCAGCGTCGTCGTCGGTTGACCTGCGCTTTGTCACGATCTGTCACCCGGGAAATGGCCCGTACCACGCATCCGCGAGGTACGGGCCATTCTCGTCTTCGGCCCAGAAAAGGGAGATCCGGGTCACATCCGGTTTGCGGAGGGGCCGTCAGGGGCATACAGATCCGTACAAACAACCAGATGAGCAGGCGTTTCGCCCGGATGTAACGTCGATTTGACGTTGTCGAGGGTGCGCCGTAATGTTCTTCCTGCCCCGAGGGAAGCGGGACGCGAGAGCGGCCGGCCCGGGGACGAAACATCTCGAACTTCACGGTTCACCCGGAGATGCGCGAAGCACTCCGAGGGCCTGGTAAGCTAGAGAAACCGCCGAGAAGGAAGCCCGAAAGGGTGGAATCACAGCGG
>NZ_JAWZTE010000024.1:0-44967 GCF_033875155.1 Actinocorallia sp. A-T 12471
CGCGTCGCGTCAGGGCCGCGTCGCGTCAGGGCCGCGTCGCGTCAGGGCCGCGTCGCGTCAGAACCCCACCCCCCAGAACCCCACCCCCCAGAACCCCACCCCCCAGAACTTCCTCGGTGATTCCGCGCGGTAGCGCGGGGAGTGGTCGTTGAACTGGCAGGTGGGTGCCGGGTCGGAGAGGGCCCGGGAGTGTCACGCGTCGTGGTTCAAGGGCTGTGACGAGGCGGCCATGCCAGGCGCGCCGCAGCGACGTCATGAAGACGAGGGCTCCGTCGATCAGTTCGGTATGACGCGGTGCTTCCGGGAGGCGGTCGAGGTCTTCCGCGAACCACCCTTCCTCACGCGGAGGGACCGTCCAATCCGGGAGGGCATCCATGCGACCTTCGTTGGGAATTTTTCTGGTTTGTGGTCAGTGGTCGATCTGGGGGTGGTAGGTGGCGAAGACCCATTTGCCGGGGGCGTTGTTGTGGGGGAAGGGGTGGGTGCCGGAGTTGGTGGCGGTGGCGAGGACCAGGCGGAGGCCCCAGCCGCCGAATTCGAAGTCGTCGGGGAGGGCGTCGATCGCTTCGAGGGTCCGGAGGTCAAGGAAATGCGTCTGCAGATCGGGACTTTGCTGGTGTGAAAGCTGTCGGGTGGGTTAGTGGGGGTGGGGGGTGGGGGGGTAGCGGGAGGGGTGGGGGTGGAGGGTTAGGTCGGTGTTGGGGAGGGGGGTGGTGTGGGTGGGGGGTGAAGGGTGTGGGGGGAAGGGATGGGTTGTTAGGGAGGTGGGGGTGCGGAGGTAGAGGGTGTGGGGGGAGAGGGCGGAGAGGGTGGCGTTGTGGGGGAGGGGGAGGGTCTGGGTGGGGGTGGCGTTGGGGGGGATGGGGGTGAGGGTGCCGGGGCCTGAGGCGTAGATGGTCTGGGTGGAGTGGGCGGGGAGGAGGGTGGTTATGGGGTGGTTGAGGGTGATGCGGGAGGTTTGTTGGAGGGAGGTGGCGTCGAGGACCAGGAGGCCGGAGGGGGTGGCGGCGTAGAAGCGGGAGCCGTCGGGGGAGAGGAGGAGGCGGGTGGGGGCGTCGGACATGACGGAGGTGCCGGACATGCCGGTGCGCCAGTCGAGGAAGAGAAGGGTGGTGCCGCAGGAGGTGACGAGGCGGTCGCCGTCGGCGGTGAAGTCGGCGGTGGAGGTGGGGGCGCAGGGGAGGAGGAGGGCGCGGTGGAGTGCCATTGACGTCGGGTCGCGGTACTCCAGGCGGCGGGCGGTGAGGAGGAGCGCGGTGGTGCCGTCGGGGGTGAAGACGAGGTCGCGGGCGGCGGAGAGGGGGCGCGGGCGGCCGGGGCGGAGGGTGCGCGGGTTGAGGGGGACCAGCGCGTTGGGGCCGAATGCCCAGAGCGTGCCCAGGTCCCATGACGGGACGACCCGGGCGACCGGGGCGGCGAGCCGGATCCGTCGGACCCGGGCGAGGTCGCGCTGGGCGAGGACGGTCACCGTGCGGCCGTGCGGGACGAACAGGCGTTTCGGCAGCGTCCGCAACGCCCGCGCCACCTTCTCCGGCCTCTTCGCGGCGTACACGTCGACGGGAAGGGGACGCCGGGGCCCGGCGAGCGGCGGCCCGGACGGCAGATAAGGCAGCGCCGCGCCGAGCCCGATGACGGCGTCGCCGGGCCGTCCGTCCGGCGCGAGCGGCACCGGGGCGCACCCGGTCAGCCCGCCGCACCCCAGCACGACCGCGACCACCACGCCCAAGGAAGAACGCACCCGCCGAATGTACCGCCGCGCTCACGCCGAGTGCCGGTCGCTTGACTCTCCGATGACCCCGCCCTGTCAGGCCGGTGCCCGCCCGCGCCGCGCCGCGCGAACGCGCGTCGCCTCAGGCCCGCTGGCGCGCCGCGCGCCGCCTCGGGCCCTAGACCGCGCCGCGCAAGCCTCGCGAACGCCCGCCGCGGAAACCCGCGCGCCTCGCGAACACGCACCGCGCAAGGACCCCGAGCGTCAGGAGCCTGAGGTGCCGATGCCGATGCCGAATTCGCGGTAGATGCGTTCCCAGAAGCCGTCGCGCAGCCAGGTGCGGGCTTCCTGGTAGGGGCGCAGTGAGCGGCCGAGGATCTTCTCGGCGTCGATGAGCAGTTCCTTGTCGATGACCGGGGGCAGTATCGGCCCCGGCAGCAGGTCGCGGATGTTGTCGCGTCCCCGCTCGAACACCCACTTCTGCGCGACGTGCTCGCCGACCTCGAGCATCGCCCCGCGGTCGGGCCCGAGCTTGCTCTCACCCTTGCCCTCGACGGCCCTGCTCTCGGCCGCCTTACCCTCCGCAAGCCGCCCCTCAGCCCCCTTCCCCTCGACGGCCTTGCCCGCAGACCCCACCGCGGCCGCAGCCGTCGACGGCAAAGGCGGCCGCACCGGAGGCGGAGGCGCGACCTTCCCCGCGAAAACCTGCGACGGCGACGGCACCGAAGGCCGACTCGTCGAAGCCGCCACGGCCGAAGGCGGCTCCGCCCCCGGCAACACCCCCGCCCGCGCGAAGTAAGGCCGCACAAAATCCGCAGGAAGCACCTCGACGGTGTCGGACTCCCACACCAGCCACTCGGCCTGATTGGACCCGTGCGTAGGCTCCACCCCCCAAAGGTGGACCCGCACCCCGTAACTCTGCGCGGCTTCGACGGCCGGAAGCATGTCCTCGTCCCCCGCGAGCAGCACCGCGTCCGTGATCGCCCGGTGCCGCGCCAGCGACTCGAGGTCCGCGCGCAGCTGCGCGTCGACGCCCTTCTGCTGCCCCTGCGCGTTGAGGTTGCCCAGGCGCAGCTTCACCAGCGGCAGGTTGGCGATGACGCGCTGCTCGACGGTCGGCTGCTTGCGCGGCGCGGCGTCGAACCAGTACAGCCTGAGGAGTTCGCCGTTGATGCGCTCGTCGGCGTGCGCGGTGAGCGCCTTGATGAGCTTTTCCGCGAAGACCCGGTACTCGCGCCGGGACGACGCCTCAAGAAGCAGCGCCCCGGAAGCAGCGTAAAGATAACCCGCATCGACAAAAACGGCATAGCGGGCAGGTTGCGGAAGAAACTCGGAGGCAGCCATGGGTACCCCACCTTAAAGGCACCGAGCCTTTCCGAGGAGCTACTTGTCACCGCCTTTTCGGGTGCCGCCCGGACCACCCCGGACGGCACCCGCCTCCCGCCGGGGTCACGGCTTCCGGACATAAACCCCGAGAGTGATCGGGCGCCCTGGTGCTGCCCGGAGGCCCCCAGGGCCGGAGGGCAGTGCCAGGATCGCGAGCGCCCGATCACCGGAGCGGCGGAGCCGCGACAATTCAATACGGCAAGGCGCTCGCTCGCCAGGCACCCGGGCCCGCGTGGACGGGGCCGCGCACGAGGCGGGACCGGTCGGTCCACGCCGACCTGCGGCGCTGCGGCGCGGCGGCGGGGGCGGCCGCCCGCGCGGAGATCACCGCGATCAGCGCGGCGACCTCCTCGGGGGTGGCGTCGCCCTTGATGACCTGAAGAAAAGGTCGTTCACTCATGCTCGCCCCTTGTCATCCCGAAATGTACCGTCTCATTAAGAGAACACCGTTACAGCGGGATGTTGCCGTGCTTCTTCGGCGGCAGCGTCTTGCGCTTCTCACGCAGCGCCCGCAGCGCCTTGATCACGTGGATCCGCGTCTCCGACGGCTTGATGACCGCGTCGACATAACCGCGTTCGGCCGCGATGTACGGGTTCGCGAGCGTGTCCTCGTACTCCGTGACGAGCTCGGCCCGCCGCGCGTCGGGGTCGTCGGCCGCCGCCAGCTCACGCCGGTACAGGATGTTCACCGCGCCCTGCGCGCCCATGACGGCGATCTGCGCGGTCGGCCACGCGAGGTTGACGTCCGCGCCAAGGTGCTTGGACCCCATGACGTCGTACGCGCCGCCGTACGCCTTGCGGGTGATGACGGTCACCAGCGGCACGGTCGCCTCGGCGTACGCGTACAGCAGCTTCGCGCCGCGCCGGATGATCCCGCCGAACTCCTGGTCGGTGCCGGGCAGGAACCCGGGCACGTCCACAAAAGTCAGGACAGGCACGTTGAAGGCATCACAGGTCCGGATAAACCGGGCGGCCTTCTCCGACGCGTCGATGTCCAGCGTCCCGGCGAACTGCAGCGGCTGGTTCGCGACGATCCCGACGCTCCGCCCGTCCACCCGCGCGTACCCGACGACGATGTTCGGCGCGAAAAGCGGCTGGACCTCGAGGAAGTCCCCGTCGTCCACGACGCCCTCGATGACCGTCTTCATGTCATACGGCTGGTTCGCCGAGTCCGGGATGATCGTGTCGAGTTCGTCGACGGTGTCCAGTTCGGCGGCCGGCTCGAACTCCGGCGCCTCGGACATGTTGTTCGACGGCAGGTACGACAGCAGCGCCTTGACGTAGTCGATCGCGTCGGTCTCGTCGGAGGCCATGTAGTGCGAAACGCCCGACTTGCTGTTGTGCGTGTGCGCGCCGCCCAGCTCCTCGAACGTCACCTCCTCGCCGGTGACCGTCTTGATCACGTCGGGGCCGGTGATGAACATGTGCGAGGTCTGGTCGACCATGACGATGAAGTCGGTGAGCGCCGGGGAGTAGACGTGCCCGCCGGCCGTCGCGCCCATGATCAGCGAGATCTGCGGGATGACGCCGCTGGCGTGCACGTTCCGCTTGAAGATCTCCGCGTACAGGCCGAGCGCCACGACGCCCTCCTGGATGCGCGCGCCGCCGCCCTCGTTGATCCCGATGATCGGGCAGCCGGTGTTCAGCGCCATGTCGAGCATCTTGACGATCTTCTCGCCGTAGACCTCGCCGAGCGAGCCGCCGAACGCCATCACGTCCTGGGAGAACACGCACACCTGACGGCCGTCGACCGTGCCGTACCCGATGACGACGCCGTCGCTGTAGGGGCGCTTCTTCTCCAGCCCGAACATGGTCGAGCGGTGCCGGGCGAACTCGTCGAACTCCACGAAGGAGCCCTCGTCCAGCAGGGCGTCGATCCGCTCGCGAGCGGTCATCTTGCCCTTCGCGTGCTGCTTCTCCACCGCGGCGGCCGACCCGGCGTGCACGGCTTCGTACCTGCGTCGCTCAAGGTCGGCGATTTTTCCCGCCGTGGTGTGGATGTCGATCTTTTCGACCGGGGGTTCAACCGCTTCCATCGCCATGGGCGAAAGGGTAACGAGTCGCTTGTCAAACCCGGTGCACCGGGGTATGCGCGAAATGACCGCGACCCAATGGTATAGACCAATCGATTCCTCTGTAGGATGCCGATCGTGACCGAGAACCTCGCTTCCCAGATCAGAGTGGACCTGCCCGACGAGTTGCGCGCGGATGTCCGGCTGCTGGGCTCCCTGCTCGGCCATGTCCTCGTCGAGTACGGCGGCCAGGGCCTGCTCGACGACGTCGAACGGCTGCGCCACGCCGTCATCTCCGCGCGCAAGGGCGAGGTGCCCGGCGACGAGATCGTCGCGTTCGTCGGCGAGTGGCCGCTTGAGCGGTGTGAGCTCGTCGCACGGGCGTTCTCGGTGTACTTCCACCTGACGAACCTCGCCGAGGAGCACCACCGCATCCGCACCCTGCGCGAACGCGACGTGGAGGGCGCGGCGCCGCAGTCGGGCTCGGTGAAGGCCGCGGTGGCCGCGCTGGCCGATCCGGTCGACGCCGTCGCCGGCCTCGAGTTCCGTCCCGTCTTCACCGCGCACCCCACCGAGGCGCGCCGCCGCGCGGTCGTGACGTCGATCACGCGCGTCAGCGGCCTGCTGCACGAGTACAACAGCCCCGCGCGCGGCTTCAGCGAGAAGACCGAGCTGCGCCGCCGGATGCGCGAGGAGATCGACCTCCTGTGGCGCACCGCGCAGCGCCGTCACGAGGCCATGGACCCCCTTGACGAGGTCCGCGTCGCCCTCGCCACGTTCGATGAGACGATCTTCCGCGTCGTCCCGGCCATCTACCGCGCGCTGGACACCGTCCTGAAGGACAGCGAGAAGGACGGCCCGTCGGAGGACGACTTCGAGGCAGCCGGGGCCGAGCCGCCCCTCGCGCCCGCCTATGTGCGTTACGGCAGCTGGATCGGCGGCGACCGCGACGGCAACCCGTTCGTCACCGCCCAGGTCACCAGGCAGGCGCTGAAGATCCAGTCGCAACACGTGCTGATCGCGCTGGAGAACGCCGCCACCCGGATCGGCAGGCAGCTGACGGTCAACCAGAGCACGACCCCGGCGTCGGCTGCGCTGCGCAACGCGATCGCCGCGGCCCGCACCTCGCAGCCCGAGGTCCTCGCCGAGCTCGCCGCGCGCTCGCCCGGCGAGCCGCACCGCCAGTACCTGCTGTACGCGGCCGAGCGGATCAGGGCCACCCGCGAGCGCAACGCCGACCTCGGCTACGCGGGCCCCGAACAGCTCCTCGACGACCTCGTCCTCATCCAGGACTCCCTCGCCGAAGTCGGCGCGCCGCGCCAGGCGTACGGGGAGCTCCAGCACCTCATCTGGCAGGTCGAGACGTTCGGCTTCCACCTCGCCGAGCTGGAGATCCGCCAGCACTCCGCGGTGCACGAGCGCGCGCTGACCGAGGTCAGGCGCGGCGGCGCGCTGTCGCCGGAGACCGAGGAGGTCCTCGACACCCTGCGCGTCATGGCGTGGGCGCAGAAGCGGTTCGGCGTGTCGGCCTGCTCCCGCTACATCGTGTCGTTCTCCCGCTCGGCCGCCGACATCGCCGCCGTCTACGAACTCGCCGAGTCCCTGGGAGACGCAGCGCCGACCCTCGACGTCGTCCCGCTGTTCGAGACCGGCGACGACCTCCAGCGCGCGGTGTCGGTGCTGTCGGAGGCGATCAGGCTCGTCCCGGTCCAGCGACGGCTCGGGCAGACCGGACGCCGTCTGGAGGTCATGCTCGGCTACTCCGACTCGGCCAAGGACATGGGCCCCGCCAGCGCCACCCTCCTGCTGTACGACACGCAGGAGGCCCTGGCCCGCTGGGCGGAGGACAACAACGTCACCCTCACCCTCTTCCACGGCCGCGGCGGCTCGCTCGGCCGCGGCGGCGGCCCGGTGAACCGCGCGATCCTCGCCCAGCCGCCCGGCTCCGTCGACGGCAGGTTCAAGGTCACCGAGCAGGGCGAGGTCATCTTCGCCCGCTACGGCCACCCCGAGATCGCCAAGCGCCACGTCGAACAGGTCACCAACGCGATCCTGCTCTCCTCGACCCCCGAGGTCGAGCGGAAGGTCTCGGAGGCGGCGGCGCGGTTCCGTCCGCTGGCCGACCGCATCAGCGACGCCGCCCACAAGGCGTTCCGCTCCCTTGTCGAAACCGACGGCTTCGCCGAGTGGTTCTCCCGCGTCTCCCCCCTCGCCGAGATCGGCGACCTCCGCATCGGCTCACGCCCCGCCCGCCGCACCGGCGCCTCAACCCTCGACGACCTCCGCGCCATCCCCTGGGTCTTCGCCTGGACCCAGACCCGCGTCAACCTCCCCGCCTGGTACGGCCTCGGCACCGGCCTCGCGGCGGTCGCCGACGACCCGGACCTCCGCGAGGCATACGCCTCATGGCCCCTCTTCAACGCCATGATCGACAACGCCGAGATGTCCCTGGCCAAGACCGACCGCGACATCGCCGTCCGCTACCTCTCCCTGGGCTCCCGCGACGACCTCGCCACCACAGTCATCACCGAATACGACCGCACCCTGGACCTCGTCAAGCGCGTAACAGGCCACCGCCGCCTCCTGGAAAACCGCAAGGTCCTCTCCCGCGCCGTAGAACTCCGCAACCCCTACGTAGACGCCCTCAGCTACCTCCAACTCCGCGCCCTACGCACCCTCCGCTCCCCCCACACCCCCGACCACGACCCCACCCGCCTAGAAAACCTCCTCCTCCTCACCGTAAACGGCGTAGCCGCCGGCCTCCAAAACACCGGCTGACCCCCACGCAGAAGCGCGCCACCGCCAAACCAGAAAGACGGCGGCACGCCCAGTCACCGCTCCGGCGAAGTCGCAGTCCAGTAGTCGGCGAGCATTTCGGTGGGCCAGGCCGGTTGGCGGATCTCTCCACGAGGCCCCATCTCCCGGAAGTAGGGCGCGAGGTCATAGACGGGAGTGCCGTCAACGGCGTCGAGGTCGGCCACGTGCAGATCGAGACCGTCGACCTTGAGGAGCCGGGGAAAAGACTGCGCGAGCTGATTCGGCCGCCGATGGTTGCGGTGCACGAACGTCCCCGTGGACGGCCAACGGGCATCGCCGCGCGGACTACGCGCATGCAGCGCGACATCCCCGGGCGACGCCAGGTGAAAGTGCCAGACGACGACCAGATGCGAGAACTCCTCAAGCCCCCGAACGACCTCAACGGGATACCCGGCATCAAGCCTGATGATCGCCGTCTCGGTCCAGTGGTCGTCACTGACCACACCCCGCCCACCGACGACATGACCAATGGGCACTATCTCAAGCAACACAATTCCTCCCACCAAGAACACTCAACAGATCAATCTACGTGCGCCAGATAACGGGCAGCACGCGAGTCAGCTTCCATAACGGCCGGGATCTTGCGGTGGCGATAGGCCGAAACCTGACGCCGCATCTCCACGACGACCTGACGAGCACGCCCGGAACAGATCCCCTCATCCGTCGCATCAAGCGCCCTCACCCAAGTCCCACACGCCTCCTCAACAGCGCCGGTCGTCCTCGGCTTTGACAAGCGCGCGTGCCGCCGCCGTCCTGCGCTGCGCCATCGCGCGCAGGACGTGCCCGGCAAGGGGCGCGTCGTCGCCGCGCGCCGCGAGCTTCACGGCCTCACGAAAGTACCGCTGGGCGACCGCCTGCTCGGAATTGTCGAACGCCATCCAGCCGATGAGATAGGTCAGTTCACCGGCCGCCGAGAACATCTCCCGCCGCACCCTGTCATTCGCAAAATTCCCCTGCAACAGGCCCAGGACCTCACCGTGCAGATACTGCACCATCGCCTTCCTGCCACTTTGACCGGTCTTCCCGCGTTCGTTCCGTACCCTGCGGTCGGCAATCGAGGTTCACTGAACCAGGTCACCGATTTATTCCTGGATTTCATCCTTTGCTGAAATGCTCAAGAACGGAGTCTCGAATATCGTCGTGAGGGTCTGCGCCCTTCTGACCTGGTCATGGTGCTGCTCGTCCGTGACGATGACGGCGACCACCCGATGCCGGTGAGCCGACCGCGGGAGGTCGGACTCGCCGTCCGCCGGATCAGCAGACTCAGCGTGTCATCGCCAACACGAGCGCCGACGGTGAGCCCCTGCTTGTCTCCCTTGACTATGACGGGGCGGACGGCGTCGCTCTTGTGGTGAGGACTCCTGTCTGGCATTTCCGGGTTGGGAAGGTTGTCGTGTTCACGCTCGACCAGGCGGCCGAACTCAGGGACATGCTCAACGATGTCCTGCCAGCGTGAGAGGGGGTGGTGCGCTGGAGGGGGGTGGGGGGATGGGGTTGGATGGGGGGATGGGTGCGTATTCGGATTTGGGGCGGCCGCCGTTGAGTGGGCGGGGGCTTGGTCGGGCGTTGGTGCGGGAGGGGGGGTTCTGGCGGGAGGTTCGGGTGGTGGAGGAGACCGGGTCCACCAATGGGGATGTGGCTGGGATCGCGGCTGAGGGGGGGCGTGAAGGGGTTGTGGTGGTGGCTGAGGCGCAGCGGGCTGGGCGGGGGAGGCTTGGGAGGGGGTGGGTCGCGCCGCCGAGGTCTGGGCTGATGTTCTCGGTGTTGTTGCGGCCGGGGGGGAAGGTGCCGGCGGCGCGGCTTGGGTGGATTCCGCTGCTTACCGGGGTTGCCGTGGCGACTGCTGTGCGGTCGGTTACGGGGAGGGCGCAGGCCGGGGAGTTCGGGGAGGCTACGGGGGCGAAGGAAGTGGATGCGGGCCTCAAGTGGCCTAATGATCTGCTTGTGGGGGATCGGAAGCTTGCGGGGATTCTTGCGGAGCGGGTGGGGGATGCCGTCGTCGTCGGGGTGGGGCTGAATGTGTCGTTGCGGGCTGAGGAGCTGCCGGTGGCGACGGCCACGTCGTTGCTGCTCGAGGACGCGGCCGTCACCGATCGGGAGACCGTGCTCAAGGCGATCTTGCGTGAGCTCGCGTTGCGGTACACCGAGTGGCGCGCGGCCGACGGCGACCCGGACGGGAGCGGCCTGCGGGGGGTTTATCGCGAGATGTGCGTCACCCTGGGGAAGGACATCCGGATCGAGCTGCCAGGGGGGAGCGCCGAGACGGGCCGGGCCGTCGACGTCGACGCCGAGGGCAGGCTCGTCGTCGACACCGCGAAGGGCCCGCAGGCGTTCAGCGCGGGCGATGTGGTCCACGTCCGGAATCCGGGACCCGCGGGACACTAGTGACAGCCATCACATAGCCTGTTCGTCGCATTGGGGCTGATCAGCCGCGAGATCGGGGAGTGACGGGGAAATGTCCGGGCGAGAACGGGAGGTGCGGGAGCTCGAAGAGCTCCTGCTCGGCGGTGAACTGAAGTTCACCCGCGCCGACGCGGTCCGTGAGACCGGCGTGCCCGCCGAGTTCACCGAGCGGCTGTGGCGTTCCTTCGGCTTCGCGAGCCCCGGCGACGGCGTCCCGGCGTTCACCGAGGGCGATCTGAGCGCGCTGCGCAGGATCAAGGGCCTGCTCGAGCGCAACAGCCTCGGTGATCGCACCGAGGAGCTCGTCCTCGGGCAGGCGCGCGCGTTCGGGCAGACCATGGCGCGCCTCGCCGAGTGGCAGAGCGGCCTGCTGACGGGGGCGGGCCTGGACCTCTCGGTCCTGAACGAGCAGTTCCTCGGCCATCTGGAACCCCTGCTGCTGCACGCGTGGCGCCGTCAGCTCGCCGCCGCGGGGGCGCGGGCGCTGGCGTCCATGTCGGAGGACGGCGAGCTGACGGCGAGGCCCGTCGCGGTCGGGTTCGCCGACATGGTGTCGTTCACCGCGATGAGCAAGGAGCTGAACGAGCTTGAGCTCGGCAGGATCGTCGAGCGCTTCGAGACGACCGCCGCCGACATCGTCGCCGCGCACGGCGCACGGCTGATCAAGACCCTCGGCGACGAGGTCCTCTACGCGGCCGACTCGGCGGCGACGGGCGTCGAGGTCGGCATCGACATCTCCGAGGCCGTCCAGCGCGAGACCGAGGTCCCCGACGTCCGCGTCGGCATGGCCTACGGCCCCGTCCTGCCCCTGATGGGCGACATCTTCGGCACCACGGTGAACCTCGCGTCCCGGCTGACGTCGATCGCGCGCCCCGGCACGCTGGTCGCCGACGAGGGCCTGGCGAAGGAGCTCCAGGGAGATTCTTCGTATGAACTCGTGCGGATCGTGCGTAGACCGGTGCGTGGGTTGGGGATCATCCAACCGTACGTGGTGCGCAGGTCCACATCACGATGACAAACTTGAGGACACACGGAGTTTGTTATCCGTTCACCTTCAAGGGGGATCATTCACCATCATGGCTGCGAATCCAGGACAAATCCCTCACGGTGACTACCTTCCGGAAGACCGCTTCCTGGACCGTGAGGAGAGCTGGCTGAGGTTCAACCAGCGCGTCCTGGAGCTTGCCGAGGATACGGAACTCCCGCTGCTGGAACGCGTCCGCTTCCTGTCGATCTTCGCCACCAACCTTGACGAGTTCTTCATGGTCCGCGTCGCGGGCCTGATGCGCCGGATGGCCACCGGCCTCGCCGTCCGCTCGGCCTCGGGAAGGCAGCCCCGCGAGGTCCTCGAGCGCACCGCCGTCGTCGCGCACGAACTGATGCTCAGGCACGCCGCCTGCTTCCACACCGACATCCTCCCTGCCCTGGCCAAACAGGACATCGAGATCCTGCGCTGGGACGACCTCGCCGACACCGAGCGCGAGAACCTGAGCCGGATGTTCCGCGAGCGGATCTACCCCGTCCTCACCCCCCTCGTGGTCGACTCCGCCCACCCGTTCCCGTACATCTCGGGCCTTTCCCTCAACCTCGCCGTCGTCGTGCGCGACCCCGAGACCGAGGCGAGGCTGTTCGCCCGCGTCAAGGTGCCCGAGCTCCTCCCGCGCCTGCTGGAAGCCTCGCCCGATAGATTCACGCCCCTCGAGGACGTGATCGCCGCCCATCTCACGCAGCTGTTCAACGGGATGGAGATCGTCGAGCGGCACGCGTTCCGCGTCACCCGCAACCAGGACCTCGAGGTGGACGAGGACATCACCGAGGACCTGCTCCAGGCGCTGGAGAAGGAACTCCTGCGCCGCCGCTTCGGCCCGCCGGTCCGGCTCGAGGTCGAGCAGTCGATCTCCGAGGAGGTCCTCGAGCTGCTCATGGAGGAGCTCGGCGTCAGCGACCGGCAGGTCTACCGGGTCCCAGGCCCGCTCGACCTCGGCGGCCTCGCGATCATCGCCGACCTCGACCGCAGCGAGCTGAAGTACCCGCCGTTCGTGCCGTCCAAGGCCGCGCTGCCGAGCGAGGGGAGCATCTTCGCCGCCCTGCGCGAGCGCGACGTGGTCGTCCACCACCCGTACGACTCGTTCACCACGAGCGTCCAGCGGCTCATCGAGGAGGCCGCCGACGACCCGCGCGTCCTGGCGATCAAGCAGACCCTCTACCGCACCTCAGGCGACTCCCCGGTGGTCGACGCGCTCATCAGCGCCGCAGACGCCGGCAAGCAGGTCGTCGTGGTGGTCGAGATCAAGGCCCGTTTTGACGAGTCCGCGAACATCGAGTGGGCCCGCAAGCTGGAACAGGCCGGGTGCCACGTCGTCTATGGCTTCGTCGGCCTGAAGACGCACTGCAAGCTCGCCCTCGTCGTCCGGCAGGAGCCCGACGGCAGCCTGCGGCGTTACTGCCACATCGGCACCGGCAACTACCACCCGAAGACCGCGCGGCTGTATGAGGACCTCGGCCTGCTGACCGCCGCGCCGGAGGTCGCCGAGGACGTCACCGAGCTGTTCAACCACCTGACGGGCTACTCCCGCAAGGTCAGCTACCGGCAGCTCCTCGTCGCGCCGAACACCCTGCGCAGCGGCCTCGTCCTGCGGATCGAGCGGGAGATCGGCCACCACAGGGCGGGCCGTCCCGCGCGCGTCCGGTTCAAGTGCAACAGCCTTGTTGACGAGGTCGTCATCGACGCGCTGTACCGGGCGTCGCAGGCCGGGGTGCCGGTCGACGTCTGGGTCCGGGGGATCTGCGCGCTGCGTCCGGGCGTCGCGGGAATGTCGGACAACATCAGGGTGCGCAGTGTGCTCGGCAGGTTCCTCGAACACTCACGCATCTACGCGTTCGAGTGCGGCGGCAGCCCCGAGGTGTGGTTCGGCAGCGCCGACCTGATGCACCGCAACCTCGACCGCCGCGTCGAGGCGATGGTCAGGGTCAACGACGTCGGCCACCGCGACGAGCTCATCCGCTTCCTCGACCGCGGCATGGACGACGACACCGCGTCCTGGCACCTGCACGGCGACGGCGACTGGACCCGCTACAAGGGCACACCCGACAATCCGGCCACCGACATCCAGAGCCACCTCATGCGCACGCGCCGGTGGAGAACCGTGGATGGCGGCTGAGGCCGCACCCGAGCCGGGCCCGTCTCCCGTGCGGGCGGCGGGCGCGGTGCTGTGGCGGGACGGCGACGGCGTCATCGAGGTCGCGCTCGTCCACCGGCCCAGGTACGACGACTGGAGCTTCCCCAAGGGCAAGGCCAAGCACGGCGAGCACCCGGTGCGTACGGCGGTCCGCGAGGTCGCCGAGGAGACCGGGGTGACCGCGCGGCTGGGGATTCCGCTGCCGACCGCGCGTTACAGCGTGGGCGGGCGGCCCAAGACCGTCGAGTACTGGGCGGCTGAGGTCGTCACGAGTGAGGAGTTCAAGCCGGGCCGGGAGGTCGACGCGCTGCGCTGGGTGCCCGTCGCGGAGGCGCTCGGGCTGCTCACGCACGCCCAGGACGCGGCGCTGCTGCGCGCGTTCGCCGCACCCATCCGGGCCGGCGCGCCCTGGCCGTGCCGGACGCGTCCGGTGGTCGTGCTGCGGCACGCGTGCGCGGGGGAGAAGCGCTTCTGGCAGGGCAGCGACCTCCTGCGCCCCCTTGACGACCGGGGCCGCTGGGAGTCCACCGCGCTGACCCCTCTGCTCGCCGCCTACGCCCCCGGACGCGTCGTCTCCTCCGGCACCGCACGCTGCGTGGAGACGGTCCTTGACTACGCCCTCTCGCGCGGCCTGCCCATCGCGACCGACCCCGCCTTCACCGTCGGCCCCTCCGACGACCGCCCCGACGCAGCCGCCCGCCTCAGGGACCTCATCGCCGAAAGCCCCGACGGCCTGCTCATCTGCACCCACGGCGAGATCATCCCCCTGCTCCTGAACGCCCTGGCCGACCCGCCCCCCGACCCGCCCACCCTCCGGAAGTCCGAATTCCGCGTCTTCCACCTGACCCCCGACGGCCTCCCCCTCGCCACCGAACACCACGCCCCCCACCCCACAAAACCCCTCGCAGTCCCTTCGGGCCTGCGAGGAAGAACCGACCCCACCCCCACCTGACCCGGACCACCGGTGGCCCGACGCCCCGGCCCCCGGCCCCCACGAACCTCCCGCAGTCCCTTCGGGACTGCGGGGGAGAAGCGACGCACCCCCACCCGACCAGGAGGGCCGTTGGCCCGACCCCGGCCCTGTTCGGGGCCGCGCGCTCGGCCGGGGAGCACCGGGCGGCTCGACCCCAGCTCCCTTCGCGGCCGCGGGGCCGTCCGGGGAGCACTGGGCGGCCCGGCCCCGGCTTCCTGCGGGGAGGGGCGACTGTCTTTGGGGTTAGGTGAGGAGGGGGAGGGTGGTGGATTGGGCGGTGGTCCAGGTGGTTTCGAGTTCGTTCAGGGCGGTTTGGGCTTCGCAGCGTTCGCGGCCGTAGAGGGCGCCGAGGACGAAGGACTGGTCGAGGGCGTCGGGGGTGGCGGTGGAGGGGCGGCGTTCGCGCAGGAAGTCCTGGGCGAGGACGCCGTCCTGGAAGCGGCCGAGGACCTCCTGGAGCGACTTGGCGGCCTTGGAGACGGTCTTGGCGTCCTTGCCGAGCACCTCGCGCGTGGAGTCGGCCGTGTAGCGCGCGCGCTTGGCCTTCTTGCGCATCTCGTGCCGCGCCTCGTCGGCGGCCTCCGGGGTCTCGGCCGCCGCGATCTCCGCGTGCGCCTTCTGCAGCTTGCGCCAGGCCCGCCGGACGAGCTTCGGCAGCTCGGACTCGGCCGGACGCACCGCGCGCGGCGTGAACGGCGGCGCCGTCAGCAGGTGGTCGAGCGAGTTCAGCAGCGTGAAGTACCGCTCGCCCGAGAGCGCCGCACGGATCGTGTCGTACCCCGCGAGCTCGCGCTCCTTGATCTCCACGAGCCAGCCCGGGTCGTGCTCGGGCGCGATCGGCAGCTCCGCGATCCGCGACGAGAACCGCTCGTAAAGCACCTCGGCGTCGCGCACCTCGCCCAGCACCTCGGCGAGCCAGCGCAGCTCGGGCTGCAGCGGGTCGGTCAGCGCGCGGTCGAGCAGCGGACGCGAGCTGGCCAGGACGCTGCGCAGCCGCCGCACCGCGACCCGCATCTTGTGGACGGAGTCGAACTCCTCGCGCCGCACCTTCGGGTCGTTGCCGAGCAGTTCGGCGATCTGCACGGTCAGATGCCGCATGATCGCGTCGCCCGCGCGGTCGCCGCCCCACGTCGGCGGCTTGGTGATCGCCGGGGCCAGCAGCCGCCCCAGCTTGGACGAGCTCGCCGAGCGCCGCGCGCCGGCCTTGGTGAGCTGCTTGCCGAGGTCCGCCAGCAGCTTCGGATCACCCGAGACGAGCTCGATCTCGATCTCCCGCCACGACGACGCCCCCGGCGTCCCCTCCACCGACCCGGTGACGAGGTCGTCGGCGAGCTCGACGAGCACCTCGCCGGACTCGGAGTGCAGGTCGCGCGTCGTGC
The DNA here is from genome assembly GCF_033875155.1 of Actinocorallia sp. A-T 12471. Classification (NCBI taxonomy): domain Bacteria; kingdom Bacillati; phylum Actinomycetota; class Actinomycetes; order Streptosporangiales; family Thermomonosporaceae; genus Actinocorallia; species Actinocorallia sp. A-T 12471. Next base: position 15,858 of record NZ_JAWZTE010000024.1, read on the forward strand.
GCACGGTCGTCAGGGTCGCCACGGGCTTCAGCGCGTTCCCGCGCGTATAGGCGGTGACCAGGGAGGACAGCTCCTCGGGAAGCTCCTCCTGCGGCGGGGCCCGGAACTCGCGCTTGGCGTCGGGCCCCGCTGGCAGTTTCAGATGCCAGCCCGCGTCATGACCGCCGGTCCGGCGGCGGAGGGTGACCTTGCGGGCGGCGAGCCGCAGCTCGTCGGTGTCGTAGTAGACGGCTTCGAGCTCGTGGACCTCGGGCGGACCCGCGGTGACGGGACCGCCGAGCTCGGGCAGGACGAACCCGGCGTCGGCGTCGAACTTGAGCTCGATCTCCAGGTGTTCGGCCATGGGCCCGGGCACCCCTTCCGTTCGGCCGTCCGCGTGAACCTCAGGATGTCACGTGGACGTAACGTTCGGGAAGGGTGCGCCGATCGGCTCAGTGCCCGTTGTCGTCGGTGAAGCGCTGGATGTACAGCGGCTCGCCGAGCTTGTTCAGCAGTTCGAGTTCGGTTTCCAGATAGTCGACGTGGCTCTCTTCGTCCTCGAGGATGTGCTCGAAGATCCGGGCCGAGGTCACGTCGCCCTTGGCGCGCATCGTGTCGATGCCGCCGCGCAGCCGGACCACGGCCTCCATCTCGATCGCCAGGTCCGCCTCGAGCTGCTCCTTGATCGTCTGCCCGATCCGGAGCGGGTTGAGCTTCTGGTAGTTCGGGAGCGCCTCGAGGAAGAGCAGCCGGTCGGTGAGGACCTCGGCGTGCTTCATCTCGTCGATCGACTCTTCCCTGGTGTGCTTCGCCAGGTACTTCAGACCCCAGTTGTCCTGCATCTTGGCGTGCAGGAAGTACTGGTTGATGGCCGTCAGCTCAGCGGTGAGCTGCTCGTTGAGCAGCGCGATGACTTCCTTGTCGCCTTCCATGGGGACATCCAAGCACGAAGTCCGGACAGCACAAAGCGCCCGATCGCGTGTCCGCGAACGGGCTGCGGCGTTCCGGCGGCGTCGCGCGCCGCGTGCCGGGGTCAGGCTGCCGGGTTGCTCACCTCCCTGACGGGCCGTCCGAACCGCCGCTCGGCCTGGTGCGCGGGGTCGCCGGAGAGCTCGGGCCGCCTGGAGGGCTCAAGCTGGGGCTCAAGCTGGGGCTGGGGCTTCGGCTCGGCCGCGAGTTCCGCCTCCGCGGTGACGCGTCCCGGCTCGGCGTAAGGCTCGATCGCGGGAGCGAGTTCGACGCCCTCCTCGTCCGGCACCGCGTGCAGGGTCGCGGGGCCGCCGGTGATCGCGTCCATCAGCTCGTTCGCGGTCTTCCACTCGCTGAGCATCGCGCGGATGCGCTTGGTGCACGATCCGCAGCCAGGCTTCATGCCGCACCCGTCCTTGACCTCGCGGGTGGTCTGCGCGCCGGAGGTGAGACACGTGTGGACGGCTTCCTCGGTCACCGCGTTGCAGACGCACACGTACATGGGACTGGTCCTTCGGCCGGGGTGGGCGGGGGGCCGGGGGTCTCCCGAGGACCGGGGCCCTCGGTCGTCCAACCGGTTAGGTTAGGCACCCCTAAGTTACAACACGTCCTACCGGGATGGCCAGCCTCGGCCGCGGGGAAATTTCCAACGGGGGGTGTCGCCTGCCTGCTCAGGGCGGGTCCGTCCCGGTTCTGAGGGGTTCGCGGGGAGGCGGGACGGGGCCGTCAGCCCCTGTGCAGAAAGCGTTCCCGCGCCCTCTGCAAGGCGTCGTCGGCGTTCTCGTGGGCCCGCGACAGCAGCACCCAGGCCGACAGCGCGGTGAGGGAGGCGGCGACGAACGGGAGGGCGAGATCGTGCGGATCGCGGGCCCAGCGGCCGTCCACCGGCTCGGTCGTGACGGGCAGGCCGACACTCTGCGTGAGCAGCCAGGCGACCATCGTCAAGACCCCGTTGACGAGCGCGTACCACCAGATGCGCGCCCGTGACTCGACCATGAACCCGACGATGCCCGCGAAGTCGATGACGCAGCTCAGCAGCAGGATGACGCCCACATACGCGCCGAGGCGGAACCCTTCGGGGAGGCTGAGGAAGTGGATTCCTGCGACGAGGAAGAACAGGCCGGCGCCTGCGCCGCGGGCGATGTCGGGCGACGGTCGCACCATCCGCGACATGGCCGAATGCCTCCGCAATTGGGGTGATCTGTCGTACTTGAGTTTGTACTATGAGTAGTAAACCGCAGGTCAAGCCTGTGTCCCATGCCAGGAAACGTTCATGAACGGTCCTACGATCGGTGCATGACCTCAGTACTGCTCGCCGAGGACGACACGTCCATCTCCGAGCCTCTCGCCCGCGCGCTGCGCCGCGAGGGGTACAGCGTCGAAGTGAGCCCCGACGGACCGCAGGCCCTGGAGCGGGCCCTGGGCGGGGGCGTCGACCTCATCGTGCTCGACCTCGGCCTGCCCGAGCTTGACGGCCTCGAGGTGGCCAGGCGCGTCCGCTCCGAGGGGCACGGGGTGCCCATCCTGATCCTCACCGCCCGCGCCGACGAGGTCGACACCGTCGTCGGCCTCGACGCGGGCGCCGACGACTACGTCACCAAGCCGTTCCGGCTCGCCGAACTGCTCGCCCGGGTACGGGCCCTGCTGCGCCGCGGCAGCACCGAGACGCCGATAGTGCAGGGCGTCCGGATCGACGCCGAGTCCCGCCGCGCGTGGATGGGCGAGAACGAACTCCAGCTCACCACCAAGGAGTTCGATCTCCTGCGGGTCCTGGTGCGCGACGCGGGCAAGGTGGTCACCCGCGAGCAGATCATGCGCGAGGTCTGGGACACCAACTGGTGGGGTTCCACCAAGACGCTCGACATGCACATCTCCTGGCTGCGCCGCAAACTGGGAGACGACGCCGCGAGCCCGCGCTACATCACCACGGTCCGCGGGGTCGGCTTCAGGTTCGAGCGGGGGGACTGACGACGCACGGCCGGACGCACGGCCGGAGGGTCCCAGCCGGTGCGGGCACGCCCGCGGCGGCCGGGCAAGGCCGGGAAGGGGAGCGATGAGGCGCCGCATCCTGCTGTCGACGCTCGGCGTGGCGGTGACGGCGATCCTGTTGCTCGGTATCCCGCTGGCCTGGGTCGTCAGCAAGCTGATCTACGACGACGCCAAGCAGAGCCTGAACATCACCGCGGCGGGGCTGATCAAGGAGGTCGAGGTCCCGCTCGGCAGGGGTGAGCGGCCGGATCCCGGGCAGATAGCCCGGGCCTATCCGCGGCTGTACATCGAGATCAGGCTGCCCGACGGCTCCACCGAGACGGCAGGGCCGAAGCCGCGCGGCGAGACGATGAGCGCCACGAGCACCACCGACGACATCACCGTCACCGTGCACCGGTCGTACGCCGAGGTCAGGGACGAGGTGCTGCGCCAGCTGCTGCTGATCGCCAGCCTCATCCTGCTCGGCGTCGCGATCGCCACGGTGCTGGCGATCCTGTTGGCCAGACGGCTCACGCTGCCGCTGATCGACCTCGTGGAGACCGCCGAGCGGCTCGGCACGGGCAACGCGCGGCCGCGCCGTCGCAGGTACGGCATCCCCGAGGTCGACACCGTCGCGGAGGTGCTGGACAACAGCGCGGTCCGGATCGCCGACCTGCTGGCCTCGAGCCGCGAGTTCGCCTCGGACGCCAGCCACCAGCTCCGCACGCCGCTGACGGCGTTGACGATGCGGCTCGAGGAGATGGTCGAGGCCGCCGACTACCCCGACGTGGTCCGCGAGGAGGGCCAGGCGGCGCTCGCCCAGGCCGAACGGCTCGTGGCCGTGGTGGAGCAGCTGCTGGCCAGGGCCAAGCACGACAGGACGGGCCAGGCCGTGCCGACCGCGATCGACCTCGTCATCGAACAGCAGATCGAGGAGTGGCGGCCGATCTTCGCCCGCGAGGGCAGGACGATCCACCTTGAGGGCGACGCCGACCTTGTGTCCGTCGTCACGCCGAGCTGTCTTTCGCAGATCCTGGCGACCCTGTTGGACAACTCGCTCATGCACGGCTCGGGCGCGGTCACCCTGACGACGCGGCTCACCCGTCAGAACGTGGTCGTGGAGGTCGGGGACGAGGGGCCGGGCGTCGCGCCTGAGCTCGGGAAGAAGATCTTCGAGCGGAGCGTCAGCGGGGCGGGCGGCACCGGGCTCGGGCTGTACCTCGCCCGGTCCCTTGCGGCCGTCGACGGGGGGCGGCTCGAACTCGTCCAGGCGAGTCCCGCGGTGTTCGCGTTCTTCATGCGGCGGCGTGAGGAGGCCCGCCTGGCGCACGAACGGGTCGTCAGCGGACCGGTCTGATCGGGGCCGCGTACCCCAGCGGCGTCCCAGAGGGCTCCTGAGCGGACGGCGCGCCCTGGCCGGTCCCCTGTGCCGAATCGGCCTCGACGGGCGCGGACGGCGACGCTGGGGCCGTCAGGAACACCCAGCGGCGGTAGGACCAGAACCGGAAGATCGTCGCCGCCCCCGTGCCAAGCACAAGCGCGACATTCTCCGCGATCTTCCCGTCAAGGTGCAGCACATAGTGGTTCGCGCCGATGAACAGCTGCGTGATCACCAGGCCGACGCCGTTCAACCCGAAGAACAGCACGTACTCCCGCCGCAGCCCGCTCCGCTCCCGGTCCTGGAACGTCCAGTGCCGGTTCGCGAAGTACGAGAACGTCGTCGCGATCACCGTCGCGATCGTGATCGACGTGATCGGCCCGACCTCCAGCGCGCGGAACACGTTGAACAGCACAGTCGTGATCACGAACGCGATCGCGCCCACGCTCCCGAACTTGGCGAACTCCCGCGCCAGCCGGCGTGCCCACCGTCGTCCGGCACCGACGTACCTGCGAACGCTCACGTCGAAGTGCCCTCCCCGGAACCGAACATTCCCCTACCGGCAACCAACGCTACCGGAACCCGCCACCCCCGCCCCACCCCCACGACCCTCACCGCCCCCACCTGACCCGCACGCCCCCGGCCGCGACCCTCACCCTCCGCGTTCCGTCTCCAAGCCGACCTACAAGCCGACCTCCAAGCCGACGCGGTAGTCGAACCAGCGTCGCGCGGCGGCCACGGAGGCGTTGGTCCAGGGGTCGAGCCGCGGCTGCCAAGCCGACCGCATGGCGCTCTGGTAGTACGCCACCGCGTCGAGGTCTCCGGGTTCGAGGGTCTTCCAGACGGGAAGCGCCGCCATGATCCCTTCGGCGTCGTAGGGGGTGTGCCCGCAGGTCATCAGGCACATGGCGAAGGCCGTCGCGTCTATCCATGGAGCGCCGCGTGAGTAACGCGCCCAGTCGACCAGGTATGCGCGGCCGTCTGAGGTGATCCGGAAGTTGCCCGGGTTGAGGTCGGTGTGCGCCAGGGCGTCGCCGCTGAATCTGTGCAGATCCTCCGGCCGGGCGTGGCTCTCACGGAGTCGCCCGGCGTCACGCAGGGGGATCTCGGGACACGGCGTCTCGCTCAGCTCGCCGAGGAGATCGAGCACCAGCGGGATGTCCGGCGACAGCGGCGAATAGTCGGCCCGCCGCCCCTCGACGTAGTCGAAGCCGACGATCAGCCACTCGGCCTCCTCGACCTGAAGCCGGATCTCCGGAGAGAGATGGGTGACGTAGGGGTTGATCGAGATCTCGCGCCGCAGTTGCCTGGCCTTGAGGTCGTCATCGAGCCGCGCGCCCTTGACGAACAACCTGCCGAGCCCGGTCTCCGCGACAAAGGTGACGTCGGAGCTGAGGCCCTCCGAGATCATCTCGACGCCCGCCACGCCACCCAGCTCCCGCTGAACGGCGTCCCGCACCCCGCGAGGCAGCTCATGCCACGAAGTCTTCGCCATGCCACCGAGCCTCCCAGAACACAAGGACGAACAGGGGTCAGACCGCGCCGTTGGGGCGGCCCGCCTCGGCGAGGGTCTTGACGATGACGGACGCGACGTCGGCGGCCTCGGCGGGGGTGCCGATCGTGCGGCCGTTCGTGTGCCCGGCCGCCCACGTGTACCAGTGGGTGTCGCCGAGGACCGTGATGTCGATGTCGGCGAGCCGCCCGGTCTCGCCGTGGACGACGAAGAGGACTTTTCGGCCGTCCCGGGGAACGACGCCGACGCCCATGTGGGGGTGCTTGTCGATCTCGATGCGAAGCAGCTCGAAGAAGGTCTCATGCAGGCTGGGCAACGGGGAGAGCCGCACCGGCGTCTCTTCCGAACGCCGCCCACCCTCCGCACATGGGTCGATGCTCATGGGTTGGACGCTAAGCGGCCGCCCGGCACGGGAGCCACGAGTTTGGCAGTGTTTGGCAGCGACTATCCGTTCGAGGGTCTTGACTGTTCGGAGTGCCGCGGCGAGAGTCGATCACGTCCGGAAATCCGCCGACTCGAAGGCGCAGCACGATGGACTTCGTTGGAATCGATCCCGATACGCCGGACGAGGAGTGCCCCGCCGTCGCGGTGGACCCGATCACCGGTGATGTGTTCTTCCAAGGGCGGGTCGTGACGGACCCCGAGGTTCTGAGGTGGTTCGCCGAGCACGCCCCGCGCGGCGACGACGAAGAGATCATCTGGCACCCGGCCCGGATGCGGCCGATCATCGGGGCGGCGATCGCCGGCTCGTACGCGATGGACCTGCGCGGTCCAGGGGTGCCGACCTTCAAGGACCTGCTCGCGAACACGAAGCGCTCCGCCGTCCATCTGGAGATGCGGGACGTCTACGACGAGAGCGATCCGGCCTACCGGGACTTCTGTGCGGGTGGTCCCGGCACCTATGACCGGTCCGCGTGGCTCTCGACCGTGGCCGAAGCCGTGGGGCGTGGTGTGGCCATGCGTCGGCTTCGTGTCTACTCCCAGCCCGCGACCCGCTACATCGAGTGGGAGCACGCTCTCACTCCCCAGAACGTCGAGGCCGGGGAAGACGTCCGCTGGCTGCCGCGCAAGCGCGCGTACGACCTGCTGCTTCCCGGGGCCGACCTGTGGATGTTCGACAACCGTCTTGTGCGGTTCCACCACAACGCCGGAGACGGCCGGAGTCTGAAGGAGTATGAGTTCGTGAGCGATCCTCGCCGGGTCCTGCGGGTCGCCGGAGCCTTTGAGATGGCCTGGGAGCGTGCGACTCCGCACGCGGAGCACGAGCTTTAGGGGAGGGCTGCGCCGGCGTGCTCGATCAGCTCGGCGCACGCGTCGCCGTGAACGGCGAGGCCGAAGAGCGTCTCCCAGACCGCGAGGTACTCGCCTACTTCCTTGGGGTCGGTGAGCGACAGGTAGCCGGAGACCAGTTCGACGTTCACGAGGCGGTCATCGGTGACGATGAAGGTCTCTCGGGGGCGGGCCCCGTGCCGGTCCGCGTCCATCGGGATGATTCCGAGTGACACCGAAGGCAGACGCATCACGTTCAGCAGGTGGGCCAGCTGGGCGCGGTGTGCCTCCGGCGTGATGGTGCGGTAGCGGAGAACGATCTCCTCCACGACGAACACGAACCGTTTTCCGGGGCGGTTGAGCACTGATTGCCGGTCGAGCCGTTCCGCGACGGCCGCCGCGATGTCCGCCTCGCGGTCGTCGGCCCGCACCGCCTGCTCGTCCCATACCCCGGTCAGGATCTCGTGGAGATATTCGCGCCCTTGCAGGAGTCCGGGGAAGGACTTCGACTGATAGACCCGAAGCAGCCTCAGACGCTCGTACTTCTCCCGGACCGACTCCTGAGCCGCCTTCAGACCGCCTCTGTTGAGCTGCTCGTAGGTCAGCCACATGTTCGCCACGTTGGCCTGTTCGGCCAACAGGGATTCCCTGACCCCTTCCGAGGCCCCACAGACGCGGCACCACAGCTTCACATGCTCGGCGGTGACGGCACGCTTTCCGAGCTCGACCTGGCTGACGTTGGTGGAGTCCTTCCACCCGGCTTCCCTGGCGAACGAGAGGCCGTTGAGCCCCGACTCCTCGCGAAGAGCGCGAAGCCGACCGCCCAGGCGTTGCCGGGCGGCCTGAGCCGAGGACGAGGAAGATGAACGCATCACAGCGCACCCAAGCGTACGGCGCTGTAGCGGCTCAGACGGGACCAGAGATGTGGGACGAGCCCTCCAGGGTCGGGCTGGAGGGCTCGGGGTGGTCAGGGGGTGCGGAGGGCGTGGTTGAGGCGGCGGAAGGCGGTGCGGGAGAAGGCCAGGGCGGGGGCCGTGGGGTTCTTGGAGTCGCGGATGGCGATGGCGGAGACCATGGGGGCGACCTCTACGCAGTTGCCGCCCTGTGAGGTGCTGTGGCTGCTCTTGCGCCAGTGGAGCGCGGTGGGGGCGGTGCTCACGTGTAGGTCTCCAATGCTGTTGCGATCATCCGAAGCGTCTCGGTACGGCTCGTCGCCTCGGCCACGATTACGTTGAAGCGTAGCGAGACGTTAACGACATCTTCAGGGTCGCGGATGAACTGGCTGCTGTCGGGACCCTCGTAGTAGGCGATGTCCGGGCTGTCGGCGAAGCTCAGGATGGAGAACGACCCATCGCGCGCCGCCCAGGTGGGGCGGGACTCGGGGAGGAAACAGAGGTGGATCGTGGGTACTTCCAGGATGAGTTTCCGCAGGTAGAGGAGTTGCTCACGCATCACCTCGGGGCCGCCGATCGGGCGACGCAGCGCTGATTCGTCGATGGCCGCGGTGAACCGTAGGGGATCGTCGCCCCAAAGTGCGTTCTGCCTATCCAGTCGGGTGACGAGCAGGTCGTCGGTAGGCGTGCTGCGCGGCCTGTCCGAGAGGATCGCGTGGGCGTATGCCTCGGTCTGGAGGAGGCCGGGGATGACCTGGGCCTCGAAATCTCGTCTTGAGGTTGCTTTGGCTTCGAGGGTTTTGAAGGTGGAGAAGCCTCGGGGGGTTGCGGTGTGGCGGCCTGCTTCTTCGATCTCCTCGGCGAGGGTTTGGAAGGTGCCCTGGGGGATCTTGAAGTAGGTGTCGAGGTCGATTCCGGTGGCGACGGAGGGTTTGGCGCCCCGTTCCAGTTTTTCGATCCACTGGTAGGAGCAGCCGAGGGCGTCGGCGAGTTGGGGGCGGGTGAGGTCGGCGTCCTCGCGGTAGGCGCGCAGCAGCTTGCTGAAGGCGCGGATGAGCGGGTCGCGGGTGAGGTCCTTGTCGCTGGCCAAGGGGGCCTCCGGGGGGCGGTAGGCGTGCGGTTGTCTGCCGGTAGGCCGCGCGGGGCGTCATGTAGGCGTCCCCGTGTGGCGTTCTCGTAGCCCAGCGTAGTTTTTTACGGCCATGCTGGCAGCGGTAACGGAGAAACTGCCCCGCGACACGGTTTTCGGGGGAGGGCCGGGCGTGCCGCGTCCGGCGCGAGCGAGGGAGAGGCGCGATGACGAGCGTGAAGGGCAGGCGGTCGGGCGAGCACCCGGCGTGGTGCCGGCGGGAGCACCGGGACGACGAGCCGCACTACGGGCCGTGCGCCGACGCCGAGGTCGCCAACATAGAGGGCGAGGGGCTGCTGATCTGCTTCAACGGGGAACTCGACGGACGCGAGGAACTGTCGATCATCCCGCTCACGGACAAGCCGATCCCTCTCGTCGGCCCCATCGACACCGGGCAGATGCGGTTCACCCTTGCGCAGGCCATCGGCCTTCGTGACGCCATCAACCGGGTCCTCGCCGAGGTCACCGGGGCGGGGAACGTGGCCGCCGAGAACCCCGCGGCGTGAGCCCCGGCCGCCCGTCTTCGCGTCAGAGGTCGGCGCGAAGGCGGGCGCCCTTCTCCTTGGCCTGGCGATTGAGATCCTGCTGGAACTCCAGCATCTTCTTGTGAAGTTCGGGGTCGCCGGTGGCGAGTATCCGGACGGCGAGGAGTCCGGCGTTGCGGGCCGCGCCGACGGCGACCGTCGCGACGGGTACGCCCGCCGGCATCTGGACGATGGACAGGAGCGAGTCCATGCCGTCCAGGTACTTCAACGGTACCGGCACCCCGATCACCGGGAGAGGGGTGACGCTGGCGAGCATGCCGGGCAGATGGGCCGCGCCGCCCGCGCCCGCGATGATCACCTTGAGGCCGCGCGCGGCGGCCTCGGTGCCGTACTCGATCATCTCAAGCGGCATCCGGTGCGCCGAGACGACGTCGGCCTCGAACGGGACGCCGAACTCCGTCAGGGCGTCGGCGGCCGCCTGCATCACGGGCCAGTCGGAATCGCTGCCCATGACCACCCCGACCAGGGGCTTGGTGTCCGCCACGCGCTACTTCCTCTCTTCCGGGTAGACCAGCCCCGGGTCGCGCAGGTACAGGGCCGCATGTTCGGCCCTTGCCCGCAGCCGGGACAGATCATCCCCCGAGACGTTGACATGTCCGATCTTCCGGCCGGGACGGACGCCCTTGCCGTAGAAGTGGATCTTCATTCCGGGATCGTGCGCCATGACGTGCTCGTAGCGCTCGAAGATGTCGGGGTCGTCGCCGCCCAGGAGGTTGCCCATGACCGTCCAGGGGGCGTTCGCGTCGGTGTCGCCCAGGGGGAGGTCGAGGATCGCGCGCAGGTGCTGTTCGAACTGGGTGGTGCGGGCGCCGTCGGTGGTCCAGTGGCCCGAGTTGTGCGGGCGCATCGCGAGTTCGTTGACGACGACGCCGTCGGCGGTCTCGAACAGCTCGACCGCGAGCAGGCCCGTGACGTCGAGCTCCTCGGCGATGCCGAGCGCGAGCTTCTGGGCGAACGCGGCGGTCTCGTCGTCGAGGCCCTCGGCGGGGGCGACGACCTCGACGCAGATCCCGTCCTGCTGGACCGTCTCGACCACCGGGTACGCCGCGCCCTGGCCGTGCGGGGAACGCGCGACGAGCGCGGCGAGCTCCCTGCGGAAGGCGACCTTCTCCTCGACCATCAGGGCGGTGCCGGTGGCGATCACCCGGTCGACCAGCGCGGCTGCCTCGTCGGGGGAGCCGACGACCCACACGCCCCTGCCGTCGTAGCCGCCGCGTGTGGCCTTCAGCACGACGGGCCATCCGTGCTTTTCGCCGAACGCCGTGACATCGTCTGTGCTGTGAACCGCCGTGTACGCGGGGCACGGCGCGCCGAGCGCCGACAGCCTCTCGCGCATGACCAGCTTGTCCTGGGCGTGCAGCAGCGCGGCCGAACCCGGCCGGCACACCACGCCCGCCGCTTCCAGGGCCCGGATGTGCTCCCCGGGGACGTGCTCGTGGTCCCACGTGACCACGTCGCAGCCCTCGGCGAAGGACATGAGATCCTCCAGGGACGTGTGGGACCCGATCCGGACGTCCGAGCACACCTGTGCCGCCGACTCCTCGGGATCCCCCGCGAGCACCCGCAGCCGCACCCCGAGCGCGATCGCGGCCTGCTGCGTCATCCGGGCGAGCTGACCGCCGCCCACCATCCCGACAACCGGCATCTGACCTGGACTTCTCACACCGAGCAGCTTAGTGGGGCGAACACATGATGTTTGACGGCGGACCGACGATCATCGGGCATAGGGGACTCGGCGGAGGGGCGGGTGAGAACACGCTCCCGTCGCTGCTCGGCGCGGTCGAGGCCGGGCTGAGCTGGGTGGAGATCGACGTCCAGCGGACGGCCGACGACCGGCTCGTCCTCGCGCACGACCCCGTCGGCGAGGACGGCTCCTTCCACGTGGACGGCCCCGCGGGCGACCGCCTCACGTTGGAGGAGGTCTTCGCCGCCCTCCCACCCCACGTGGGCATCGACGTGGACGTCAAGACGGTCCTGGAAGACGCCTTGGAGCCCCGCACGGCCCCCCTCCTCAAGGACATCCTCAAGCAGGAGGCCACGCGCCGCCCCTTGATCGTCACGAGCTTCGACCCCTCGGTCCTCCTGGCCCTCGACGGCACGGGCATCCCCCGCGGCCTGCTCACCTGGCTCTGGTTCCCCATCGGCCACGCCATAGCCTCCGCCGCCGGCCTCGGCCTCGAAGCCATAGCCCTCCACACCGCCTCCTGCGACCCCACCCCCAAAGCCCGCCCCTTCGCCGACTGCGTAGACATAGCCCACAAAGCCGGCCTCGACGTCCTCGTCTGGACCCCCAAACCCGAAGCCCTAACCCCCTACCTCCCCGCCGACGCCCTAGTAGTAGACGACATCCCCGGCACCCTGAAGGCCCTGAACCGCTGACCCGCCCGGCTCAGCGGACGATCCGGCCCGGTGCGTCCAGCCACACCGTCAGCTCGGCTCCCGCAAGTGCCACCCCGAAGCGTTCCAGGCCCGGACGGCCCCAAGAACACCAGCGGAGAAAGGCGTTCTCGACCTCGTCCCAGAGCCGCCGTTCGCCGTACTGGGTGACGCCGAAGCGCGCCGCGCCCGGCTCATGGTCGCAGGCCGCCCAGGAGCCTTCAGCCCGGTTCCGTTCACAAAGCAGCAGCGAGACGGCCCCGGCCTCGTCGGAGACGGTGTGCCATGAGACCCCGGGCGCGCAGGCGGCGATCGCGAGGGCGGCGCCGGGTCCCGCCCCGGCGATCTCGCGAGGGTCGAGCGCGGTCGTCGAGGTCTCGGCCCGTTCGACGTGGTGGGCCCGCCACCGCCCATAACGCTGGGAACGCATGAGCATGTAGTTCGCCCTGCCGTGCAGCGTGCCGGTCGCGGTCTCTTCGCCGGTCACGGTGAGCCTGAGGCGGTGACCGTCCGGGCCGCCCGGGCTCCAGGGCGCGACGATGATCCCGCCCGGCCGGGTCTGCCGCACCAGCGCGGACGGTATGGCGGTCACGGCGCAGGTGATGTGCACCCGGTCGAAGGGCGCGGCCTCGGGTACACCGAGAGCACCGTCTCCGAGCACCCGGATCACGCGACTTCCCCGCGCGTCCAGCGCGACCGCGGCGGAGGCGGCGACGTTCTCGTCCACCTCCACCGAGTACACGGACCCGGCCCCGCCCGAGAGATGCTCCAGCAGCGCGGCCGTCCAACCGGAGGCCGTGCCGACCTCCAGGACACGGTGGCCCGGTCGGACGCCGAGAAGCTGCAGGAACTCGACGACCACTCCGGGGGCCGAGAGGGAAGAGGTCGCGAACCCTCTTCCGGTCGTCGGGTCCTCCGCGCCGTCGTCGGCCTGAAGCCAGATCGAGGCATCGGAGTACGCCGCCGTCCACCAGCCCTCCGGATCGGCGACGGAATCGGCAAGGAAGCCCTCGGCGTCGGCCCGGTCGGGCGACACCCACCCCCGGCGCGGCACGAACAGATGCCGGGGGACGGCCAGGAGCGCCGCCCGGACACGTCCGTCCGTGAGCACGCCCCTGGCCGCCAGATCACCGACGAGAGCGTCCGGTCCGCTCACCTGATCCACGCCGCCCCGGCTTGCAGGAGGTCGGCGACGGCCGAGGCGATCGGGAATCCCGCCTCGTCGGACAACCAGCCCCACTCGCCGTTCTGGTTGGTCTCCAGGAACCACCATCGGCCGTCGTGGTCGCGGCACATGTCCACCACGCCGACCGCGAGCCCCAGCCGCCGGTGCAGTTCGACCAGGCCTTTCGTGACGGCGTCGGGGAGGTCCAGCGGTTCGTACTCCAGCGCGTCGTAGTCGGACCGCCAATCGATCGCCGCCCGCTCGCTGTGGGCGACGATCCGGATCGCGAACACCCGCTCTCCGACGACGACGGCGCGGGCCTCGTCCCGCTTGGCGACATATGCCTGGAGCATGTGCGCCGTCCGGGAGAGCGCGGGATCGGCGAGGTCGTCCGGATTGACCGGCGAGGTGTAGATGATGCCGAGCGTCCCCTCGTCCGCGTGCCACACACCGGACAGGGGCTTGAAGACGATCGACTCGCCGAGGGACTCCGCCCAGGCGTGCGCTTCGGCCGGATGGTTGGCGATGAGGGTGTCAGGCACATCCAGCCCGACCGCCTTCGCTGTCGCGAGCTGGAGCGGTTTGTACTCGGCCGCCGCCGCGGCGGCCGGGTCGTTGACCCACAGACAGCCGTTGACCGCCAGGGCGTTCAGAACACCGCCGAATCCGCGCCGCGCCTCCCCGTAGGCGAACGCCTTCTCCGACGACGACATGCGTGCGTCCACCTGAAACTGTGTCGGCCTCCGTCGGTAGATCGCGCCGATGTCCGCGAAGTCCAGGACGTCACCGGAGGGCAGGGACAGCGTGCCCTCCCAGCCGCTCTCCGCGAGTTTCGCGGCCATGCTGATGTTCCTCGGGAAATCGCTCGTCGCCATGCGGATGACCGGGACGCCCCGGAGCGTCAGTTCGGCCGCGACGCGGTCGGCGGTGCGGTCGCGATCCTCGGTCAGGATCACCACGGTGCGCCCGGCCATCAGTCGGACTGCGTTTCTTCGGGGCCGGTGCCGTCGTTGCTGGTGGAGACCTCGGACGTGGCACCCGACTCGTGCTTGCCGGCGCGCGGCTGCGGCACCTGCCGGAACCGAAGTCCCCATGGGCGTGCCTCGGAGGCCGCCGTGCCGGGGGCCATCAGGATGTGTCCGGTCGGGTCCATCGGGAAGAGGTCTCCGACGCGGAACAGTTCGGAGCGTGACTCGCCGTCCGGCGAACAGATGATCAGATCGAGATCGGGTCCACGCAGGGCCGTGCTCATGCGTTCCCTCCAAAGTTCGTCCTGGGAGAACTCTGGCCGTGGAACCTCTACGGCTCCATGAAGTTGCGGCGGGTTGTGCTCGAATTCAGGGCAGACCCTCAAGAGCCCTCAAGATCAGGGCCCGCGCCGCGTCTCCGTAGACGGCCATGGCGGAGAGTTCCTCGAAAGCCTTGACGTAGGTCGCGATCTCCCCGGGCGCGGTGAGCGTCACCCGGGCTGAGAGGAGTTCCACATGGGCCTGGAAGTCGTCGTAGAGGGTGAAACCCTCCAAGGTCCACAGTGGACGGTCGGCGCGCGCGGGGATGACTCCAACGGACACCGACGGCAGCGTCGCGACCTCCATGAGCCGCCCGAGTTGCTCTGCCATCACCTGCCCCCCGCCCACGCCCTGCCGGAGTACCGCCTCCTCAAGGAGGAAGGCGAAGCGGTGCTTCCCGGAGCGCAACAGCCGCTGCCGCCGAACCCGGGCTTCGCCCGCTGCTTCCGAGTCATCGGGAATGCCACGGAAAGTCGCGATACGCGCAAGGAGCGCGGAGGCGTACCCAGCGGTCTGGAGCATCCCCGGCACGACGTGGGACTGATAGGACCGCATCAGCGCCGTCCGCTCATACAGGGGGACGTACGACCCCTGGAGGGTCGCCAGACCGCCCCGGTTCAGCCGCCGCCACTCGACGTAGGCGCCCTCGGCCGTCCGCAACGCCGCGAGAAGGTCCGGCACCTGCCCCTCGGCCGCGCAGGCCGCGCACCACACCCGGATATCGGCCGCGCTCGCCGTCTGTACCCCGTGCTCTATCCGTGAGGTCTTCGACTTGTGCCAACCCGCCCTTGCCGACAACTCGACGGCCGACAGTTCGGCCTCCTCGCGGATCGCCCGCAGGCGGTCGGCGAGAGCCTGCCTCGCGGCCTGCGCACTGGACGAGGGAGAAGGGGCGGAAGGCATCGCGCGAACCGTTGAGACACCGTCACCGACGCGGTTCGTAGGACTCGTGCGGAACGGCACGCTCCCAAACCGCCTCGAATGCCGCCGCGCACTGCTTCACGACCGCCGGATCCTCACTCAGAGTGTGGCCGAGAATCTCACCTACGCCGGAGAAATGACCGAAACGCACGAGGCGGTCGTCAAAGACCCAGTAGTCGTTCCCTGGAAGCAGGAGATCGGAGGCCATAGTGCGAGGCAGCCAACGGACCTCCTCCCCCGCCGCGACGTTCATCGACCGTGTCACCGAGTGTTCGAACGCGATGTAGTCGGTGACGGGCTCGGAGACGATCCGCGCCCGCCGCACCCGGACGCCCCGGGCCACCAGAGGCCCGACGAGCCCATGCCAGTGCGCCTCCCGCTCGGCCCGATCAAACGGCGGCCCCCCAACGAAGGCAAGGTAGGACGGATCTGACGGAACATAGGCGTCCCGCATCTCAAGGTGCACCGCCGCCGACCGGGACGCCTTGAGCAGGTCGTCAATCCCGAGCTTCTCCACCCTCGGTCTCCACCTCCAACAGCGCCGCGAGCACCCGCGACCGCATCCGGGAGTAGAGCCATGACCACCTCCGACGTGACCGGCCGCGCGAGCTCGCGCTCTTGATCCTCTAGCAGACGTGGAGGACGCGGTGGACTCCGGTGACCGGTCTCGGCCGACCTGGTGACGGATAACTCCATGAATGTCCGTTGGCGGATTGTCGCCCTAGGGGTAGGTCGTGATGTTGGTCACGGGGGGAGGGACTACTTGAGGAGTTGGCGGGAGATGACCATGCGTTGGATTTGGTTGGTGCCTTCGTAGATCTGGGTGATCTTGGCGTCGCGCATCATGCGTTCGACGGGGAAGTCGGAGGTGTAGCCGTAGCCGCCGAGGAGTTGGACGGCGTCGGTGGTGACGTCCATGGCGACGTCGGAGGCCAGGCACTTGCAGGCCGAGGAGACGAAGGTGAGGTCCGGGACGGTTTCGCCGTGCATGGCGCGTTCGGACTTGATGGCCGCGTGGTAGGTGAGCTGGCGGGCCGCCTCCAGGCGCATCGCCATGTCGGCGATCATGAACTGGACGCCCTGGAAGTCGGCGATCGCCTTGCCGAACTGCTTGCGCTGCTTGACGTAGCCGATGGCGTAGTCGAGCGCGCCCTGGGCGAGGCCGAGCGCCTGGGCGGCGATGGTGACGCGGGTGTGGTCGAGGGTCGCCAGCGCGGTCTTGAACCCGGTGCCCTCCGCGCCGATCATCCGGTTCGCCGGGACGCGCACGTCCTCGAGGATCACCTGACGGGTGGGTGAACCTTTGATGCCGAGCTTCTTCTCCTTCGGCCCGAACGAAACCCCCGGATCGGACTTCTCGATCACGAAGGCGGAAATCCCCCGAGCGCCCGCCGACGGGTCGGTCACGGCCATGACCGTGTAGTACTCCGACACCCCGGCGTTGGTGATCCACATTTTCGCGCCGTTGAGCACCCAGTGATCACCGTCGCGCACCGCCCGTGTTCGCATTCCCGCAGCGTCGGACCCGGCTTCCGCTTCTGAGAGTGCATAAGAGAACATTGCATCGCCCTGGGCGACGGGAGGCAGGTAACGTTTCTTCAGTTCCTCGGAGCCGGACAAAAGCACGGGAACCGTGCCGAGCTTGTTGACGGCGGGTATGAGAGAGGACGAGCCGCACACACGGGCGACCTCCTCGATCACGATCACCGCGGCGAGCGCGTCCGCCCCGTTGCCTCCATAGGCGACGGGGACGTGGACGGCCTGGAGGTCGTTCTCCACCAGGGCGTCGAGCGCCTCCTGGGGGAAACGGGCCTGCTCGTCGACCTCCGCCGCGAACGGGGCGATCTTGGCCTCGGCGAGTTCGCGCACGGTCCGTCGGAGGAGCTCGTGCTCCTCGGCGGGCGCGTAGGCGGGAAAATCGCTGCTCATAGGGGCATGCTACCCGTCGGTAGAGATCTTTAAGGAGAAGGTTGGTGGCTCTGAAGCTCACGGTCATCGGCGCCGGGTACCTCGGTGCGACGCACGCGGCGTGCATGGCCGAGTTGGGGTACGAGGTGTTGGCCCTCGACGTCCTGCCCGACAGGGTGGAACGGCTCGCGGCGGGAGACCTGCCGTTCTATGAACCGGGCCTGCCCGAGGTGCTCCGGCGCAACCTCGAGTCCGGGAGGCTGCGGTTCACCACCTCCTACGAGGAGGTCGCGGAGTTCGGCGACGTGCACTTCGTGTGCGTCGGCACCCCGCAGAGGTCCGGCGACTACGCGGCGGACGTCTCCTATCTCGACGCGGCGATCTCCGCGCTCGCCCCTTTGCTGACGCGTGAGTGCCTCGTCGTAGGCAAGTCGACGGTCCCCGTCGGCACCGCGCACCGGTTGGCGGACCTGCTCGGCGAGCTCGCCCCGTCGCCGGACGTGGAGCTGGCCTGGAACCCCGAGTTCCTGCGGGAGGGCTTCGCCGTCCAGGACACCCTGCACCCCGACCGGCTCGTCGCGGGCGTCATGTCCGAGCGGGCCGAGCGGAAGCTGCGCGAGGTGTACGCGCACCAGATCGCCGAGGGCATCCCGTTCCTCGTGGTCGACTTCCCGACGGCGGAGCTCGTCAAGGTCTCGGCGAACGCGTTCCTCGCCACCAAGATCTCCTTCATCAACGCGATGGCCGAGGTCTGCGAGGCGACCGGCGCGGACGTCACGATGCTGTCGAAGGCGCTGTCGCTCGACGACCGCATCGGCGGCAAGTTCCTCGGCCCTGGCCTCGGCTTCGGCGGCGGCTGTCTGCCCAAGGACATCCGCGCGTTCATGGCCCGCGCGGGCGAGCTCGGCGTCGACCAGGCGCTGTCGTTCCTGCGCGAGGTCGACGCGATCAACATCCGCCGCCGCCACCGCATGGTCGACCTCGCCCGCGGCCTGCTCAACGGATCGTTCCAAGGCCACCGGGTGTGCGTGCTCGGCGCGGCCTTCAAACCGAACTCCGACGACGTGCGCGACTCGCCCGCCCTCGACGTCGCCGCCGTCATCAGCGAGCAGGGCGCTGACGTCACCGTCTACGACCCCCAGGCGCTCGACAACGCCCGCAAAGTCCAGCCGACGCTCAACTTCGGCGCGTCGGCCCTCGAGGCCGCCCACGGCAGCGACATCGTCCTCCTGCTGACCGAATGGCAGGAGTTCCGCGACCTCGACCCCGAGGTCCTCGGCTCCCACGTCGCCGCCCGCAACGTCGTGGACGGCCGCAACGCCCTCGACCCCGAGATCTGGCGCGCCGCCGGCTGGACCTACAAGGCCCTCGGCCGCCCCTGACCCCCTCGGCGCGAACTCAGAAGGGGCCGGACGTCGTCCGGCCCCTTCTGTTTGGTTTGAGGGAGTTTGGGTTAGTCGCGGGTTATGCCGAGGCCAGGGGGGCTCGTGAGGAAGCCGAGACCCCAGGAGATGTGCATCGTCGCGTAGACGAAGGGGAGCAACAGCTTCGCCTTCACCGGCAGGCCCTGCGCGGTCAGGACAGTCCCGCCGACGGGGATCGCCAGGAAGTAGCCGAGCGGCAGGATCCAGCCGAGCCAGAAGCCGAACAGCCCGGCGACGGTCCCGGCGAGGATGCCGAGCACCGCGAGCGGCGGCGCGAGGTAGCGCAGGTTGAGGGTGCCCTGGTGCTCCCGGCCGACGACGCGCCGCCACCGTCCGGTGTAGAAGAACTGGGTCGCGAGGGTCTTCAGGTTGGGCCGTGGCCGGTAGGTGACCCGCATCTCCGGCGTGAACCAGATCTTGCCGCCGGACTGCCGGATGCGGTGGTTCATCTCCCAGTCCTGGGCGCGGACGAACGTCTCGTCGTACCCGCCGACGCGTTCCAGCGCGCTGCGCCGGAACGTCCCGAGGTAGACGGTCTCCACCTCGCCGGCCTCGCCGCCGGTGTGGAAACGCGCGTTCCCAACGCCGAACTTCGACGTCATCGCGCGGGCGACCGCCTTCTCGAACGGGGTGACGCCCTGGGCGTCCATCAGCCCGCCGACGTTGTCGGCCCCGTGGGCGTCCATCGTCTCGACCGCGACGCGGACGTAGTTCGCGGGCAGCAGCGAGTGCCCGTCGACCCGGACGATGATCGAGTACTGCGACGCCTTGATCGCGATGTTCAGGCCGTTGGGCGTGCGCCCTGTCGGGTTGCGGGTGACGACGATGCGCGGGTCGGTGCGGGCGAGCGCCGTCGCGATCTTGTCGGTCTTGTCCCGGGAGGGGCCGAGCGCGAGGACCAGCTCCAGCTCACCGGGGTAGTCCTGGGCCATGATGTGGCGCACGGCGTCGGCGAGGTGGCGTTCCTCGTTGAGCACAGGCATGACGACGGACACGGCGGGCCACGTGGTGCGCGGCTCGCCGTCAGCGTGGAGAGGCAGATTCATGACGGCGCCACGGTAACGTATCCGGCTACGTACGCAGGCCAGTACGGGCGTCCCCATGCGCCCCACGTGGCCCGAGTCGGGCGAGAACACCCACCCGACAGCCGGCCGTCGGACGCGCGGACACCGCGCCCGACGGGGCCGGGCTCGTCGGCCGTTGAAGCACGGGAGGGGGCTTGGCATGGCCGATGACGACCCGATCGAGCAGTACTTCCGTCCGCGTCCCGCGGGCGCCGAGGGGCCGGGGGGCCCGGTGGCCGACGACAGCGGCAACTGGGACGCGGTCGCGGTGGACGACGACCGCGCCCAGAAGGTCTCGGTGGCGCCGCCCCGCTCGGGGGGCCGCAGGGTGCGCGGCGCGGTCTCCGCCCGCGCGGCGGTGCGGCGCAGGAGGCTCGTCTCGATCACCGCCGCCGCCTCGGCCGTCGTGCTGCTCGGCTCGGGCGCGGGGTGGGCGTTCCAGGAGTACTTCAAGGGCAAGGTCCAGACCCTCGACCTCGACATGGCGGACGGCACGCCGGGCGGGGCTATGAACATCCTGCTCGCCGGGGTGGACAAACGCGACGGAATGGACCCCAAGGACCTCAAGCGCCTCCACCTGGGCAAGGAGGCGGGCGCGCGGTCCGACACGATGATGGTGCTGCACGTCTCCAAGGACCACGACGAGATCACCATCGTCAGCCTCCCGCGCGACACCCTCGTCACGATCCCGGCGCACATGAACGCCGAGGGCGAACGCGTCGGGGCGCAGCAGGGCAAGCTCACCTGGGCGTACGCGTACGGCGGGTCGCAGCTGATGAAGGACACCGTCGAGGACGTCACGGGCCTGCGCATGGACCACGTCATCGAGGTCGACTTCGCCGGGTTCCTCAAGGTCGTCGACGCCGTCGGCGGGGTGCAGGTCTGCACGGAGCGGCCGATCGACGACCGCGCGACCGGCCTCAAGCTCGCCGCCGGCACCCACCACGTCGACGGCGCGACGGCGCTCGCGTTCGCGCGCGTCAGGCACGGGCTCGGCGAGGACATCGGCAGGATGCAGCGGCAGCAGGAGTTCATGTCGTCGCTGATGAGCGCGGTGATCGCCAAGCTCAAGGACCCGACGCGCAGCGCCGCCGTGCTCAGCGCGCTCCTCAGCTCGGTGAAGGTCGACCCGGGCCTGAAGAAGAACCTCGAGTCCTACGCGGGCCGCCTGAAGGACGCCTCCCTCGACAAGGTCAGCTTCGCCAAGGTCCCGCTCGAAGACCCCGCAGGCACCGCCCAGCTCGGCGGCATCACCCAGTCGGTCGTCGTCTGGGACGGCTCGGCCGCCGACCGCATGTTCCAGCGAATAGACGACGACCTCACGCCGGTCGAGCCCACGCCGACCCCGACCAGCACCGCCAAGCCGCTGACCGTCGCGCCCAAGGACGTCAACGTGATCGTCCGCAACGGCGTCGGCACCGTCGGCCTCGCCCGCAAGGCCACCGACGGCCTCGTCAAGGCGGGCTTCCGCGCCTCCTGGGTCATCGGCGTGGTCCAACGCAAGGACACCAAGTCCACGGTGATCCGCTACGGCCCCGCCCGCGCCGACTCCGCCCGCACCCTCGCCGCCGCGATCCCCTTCGCCAAACTCCAAAAGGTCGAAGCCCTGGGCGCGACCATGGAACTTGTCGTCGGCTCCGCCTGGACCACCCCCCAAAAAGTCGCCCTCCCCACCACCACCACCGAAAAAGTAGAAACCCGCACCGCCACCCAAAACCTCTGCAAACCCTAACCCCCCAGCCCCTCCGGGCCCGCGAGGCGGTGCGGCCCGCGTCACGCACGGTGCGGCCCGCAGCCTCGTGCCCCTAGGGGGCGCGGGCCCGCGCTGCGCGCACCTCGGCGAAGCCTCCGCAAGCCCTAACTCCCGCCTCTCGCCGCAGCCTCCGCAAGCCCCCCTGAAGCAGCGGGGCCATCCCCTTCCCGCGCCCGAGGCCCGCTTGAAGCAGCGGGGCTACCCCCTTCCCGCGCCCGAAGGCCCGCCCGAAGCAGCGGGGCTACCCCTTTCGCGCACCCGAAGGCCCGCTTGAAGCAGCGGGCCCGCCCCTTTCCCGCGCCCGAAAGGCTGCCTGAAGCGGCTGGGGCACCCCCCTTTTCCCGCAGTCCCGAAGGGACTGCGGGGTTGGGGTTAGGGGGGTGGGGGGGTGGCTAGGTGTTCGGCGAGGATTAGGTCTAGGGGGGTTGTGATTTTTAGGAGGGATTCGTCGCCTTCGACGATGGTGATGGGGACGTCGGGGAGGTAGTGGTGGACCACGCCGCAGTCGTCGGTGGCGATGAAGGTGGGGTCGGCGAGGGCTCGGGTGTAGGCGCGGCGGAGGGTGCCCAGGTGGAAGCCCTGGGGGGTTTGGAAGCGGGCCAGGGAGGATCTGGGGGGCATGGCGGCCACCTGGCCGTCGGCTACCGAGACCACGGTGTCGGTTACGGGGAGGGCTACCGCGACGGACTCGTGGGTTTCCAGGGCGTCGAGGCAGCGGTCGATCACCGGGTGGGTGACGAAGGCGCGGGCCGCGTCGTGGAACAGGACCCTCGTGTCGTCCGAAGCGTCTGACAGCACGTCCATGGCCTTGAGGGTGGAGGCCGTGCGGGTCTCGCCGCCCTCGATCACGCGGATGCCGTGCGGCGCGCACAGCTCCTCGGCGGCTTCCAAGTGCCCGCTCGCCATGACGACGATCACTTCGTCGAGGCGGGGTGAGGCCGCGAATGTGTCGATCGGGTAGGCCAGCAGCGGGCGGCCCGCGACCCGGATGAGCTGCTTGGGGATGCCCGCGCCGACCCGCTGCCCGATTCCGCCCGCGAGGATGACGCCTGCGGTTTTCACCTGGTACTCCTCCGTTTCTGTCCCGTTCACCCACTAGGCTTGGGGCTTTCCGGACTACCTGCCGTGTGTTGGAGGCTGCGGGTGACGTTCGTGGTGCTGGCCACCGAGCCGGGCGACCCGACAGCCGAGCTGGACTTCTCAGCCGGGACGACACTGCTCGACCGGCTGCTGGGACAACTGGCGGCAATCAAGGTAGCGGACGTGCGCGTCGTCGCACGGCCGAGGGCCGCCGAGGTGCTGCGCAAGAACGGCGCGGACGCGCGCGGCCTGACGGTCGTGGAGTCCGCCGACGTCGCGGGCGACCTCCTGGAGATCGGCAGGATCGCCCGCGCGAAGGGCGAGATCACCCTCGCGCACGCCGATCTTGTGGTGAGCGACGAGCTCCTGGCCCGCCTCGCCCGCGACAAGGGCACGACGGCGATCACCGCCAAGCAGCCCGTCACCGGAACCCGTCCGGCCGTCCGGATCTCCGGCCGCCGGGTGGTTTCCGCAGGTTCGCGCTTCCACCAGGTCACCGACCCCGACGGGGTCTTCCGCGGCCTGCTCAAGGTGGTCGAGAGCCAGGCCCTCGCCGACGTGTGCGAGCGCCTGACGATGCTCGTGGACATGCTGCCCGAGGTCGAGCCCGTCAGGGTGCTCGGCAAGGAGCGCGCAAGGAACCTCGACGTCTTCGTGGACACCACCGCCCGCGACGAACTCGACAAATCGGTCAGCCAGCACCGCGTCCTCGGCACCACCGCCCCCGACGAGCCCGACACGCTCGCCCTCGTCCTCGTGGGCCTGGTCCGCTCCGGCGTCAGGGTCGCCGCCCGCAACGTCGACGACCTCGTCTGCGAACGCGCCCTCACCCCCGAGCAGGCCGCCGCCGCCCGCGAGGCAGTCGAGGCCATAGACGAGGACAAGGTAAGGCTGAACGCCGCGGTCAAGGCCGACGACGGCTGGTTCACCACCTACTTCGTCTCCACCTACTCACGCTACATAGCGCGCTGGGCGGCGAAGCGAGGGCTCACCCCCAACGCCGTCACCTGCATCTCCATGGGCACCGCCGCGATCGCCGCCCTGTGGTTCGCCGAAGGCACAAGGCTCGGCCTTGTCCTCGGCGCGGTCCTGCTCTACTTCGCGTTCGTCTTCGACTGCGTCGACGGCCAGGTCGCCCGCTATACAAGGCAGTACTCCACCCTCGGGGCCTGGCTCGACGCCACCTTCGACCGGGGCAAGGAGTACCTGGCCTACGCGGGCCTGGCCGTCGGCTACGGGGCCACCCACTCCGGCGACGTCTGGGGCCTGGCCTGCGCGGTGATCATCCTGCAGACCTGCCGCCACATGGTCGACTTCAGCTTCGCCGTCCACAAGGGCTCGATCCCGCCCGCCCCGATCCGCGAACTGCCCCTCGACGTGCCCGACGACAGCCTGCTCGACCCGGCTCCGGCGTCACGGCACGCCGCCCCGCGCAAGGGCCTCGGCATGCTGGCCGTCCGCTTCTCCGCCGCGCTGGAACGCGTCCCCGGAGCGCGCTGGGGCAAGAAGATCATCATCCTGCCGATCGGCGAGCGCTTCGCCCTGATCGCCCTGACCGCGGCATTCTTCGACGCCCGCGTGACCTTCCTCGCCCTGCTCGCCTGGGGCGGTCTCGCCGCGGCCTACACCCTGTCCGGACGGATTCTGAGGTCCCTCGCATGACCGCCGCCACCGACACCGACGAGGCGCGGCGCAGGGCCGACCAGCGCGCCGCCGAACTGCGCGCCTACCGCGACGACGGCCCCATCGCCCGCGCGCTCGGCCAGCTCGCCCGAGGCCAGCTCCCGCCCCTCGCGCCCGCGCTCGTCGCCGCGGTCCTGACCGTCGTCGCGCTGAGCCTCGGCGCGGGCATCGGCGAACTCGCCGCGCTGCTCGCCCCGGTCTCGCTGCTGCTGCTGGCCGGGCCGTCCTCGACGCACCCGCACGGCGGCCGCCTCGACTGGCTCGTACCCCCCCTGATCAGGGCGATCGAGTATGGTTACCTCGCCGTCCTGGGGTTCGCCCTGAACGTGCCGGAGCCGCTGGTCTACACGCTGCTCGCGGTGCTGGTGTACCACCACTACGACACCGTCTACCGGACAAGGCAGGGCCTGTGGCCGCCCGAATGGGTGTTCCAGGCGGGCCTCGGCTGGGACGGCCGGATGCTGATCGCCGCGCTCGCCGCGGTGCTCGACGTCACCACCCCCGTCTACGCCGCTCTCGCGCTCTACCTGGGCGTGCTGTTCGGCTGGGAATCCGTGCGCACCTGGGTCGAGACCGATCGACGGACCGGCAAGGGCGCAGAAATCGATTTGGAAGAGGAGGCCGGCGCATGATCGGCATGATTCTGGCGGCCGGCGCGGGGCGGCGGCTCCGCCCGTACACCGACACCCTGCCGAAGGCGCTGGTGCCCGTCGACGGCGACACCACGATCATGGACATCGCGCTGAAGAACCTCAGCGAGGTCGGCCTGACCGAGGTCGTCATCGTCGTCGGCTACTGCGCGGGCGCGGTCGAGGAGCGCAAGGCGGCCCTCGAGGCCAAGTACGGCGTCACCATCACCCTCGTCTACAACGACAAGGCCGAGGAGTGGAACAACGCCTACTCCATGTGGCTGGCCCGCGAGCACTTCGCCAAGGGCGTCCTCATGGTCAACGGCGACACCGTCCACCCGGTCTCGGTCGAGAAGACCCTCCTGGCCGCCCGTGAGGCGGGCCGCAGCCCCGGCATCCTACTGGCCGTCGACGACGTCAAGAAGCTCGCCGACGAGGAGATGAAGGTCATCCTGTCCCCCGAGGGGACCCTCGCGCGGATCACCAAGCTCATGGACCCGGCCGACGCCGCCGGCGAGTACATCGGCGCGACCCTCCTCGAGCCGGAGGTCGCCGAAGCCCTCGCCGACTCCCTCAAGGCCACCTTCGAGAAGGACACCGACCTCTACTACGAGGACGGCTACCAGGAGTTCGTCAACCGCGGCAACGCCATCGCCGTCGCCCCCATCGGCGACGTCTCCTGGGTCGAGGTCGACAACCACGACGACCTCGCCAAGGCCAGGGAGATCGCGTGCCACTACTGACGCGGATGCTGACCGCGCCGCTGTCGATCGACGTGCGGCGCGGTGCGATCGCGTCCCTCGGCGAACTGCTCGCCGACCGCAGGATCGCCACCGAGGGCCGTGTCGCCATCGCCGTCGGACCGGGCCAGGGCGACGTGATCTCCGCCGACGTGCGGCCGTCGCTCGCCGACTGCGACATCTTCCGGGTGCCCGGCGGGACGGTCGACGCCGCCGTCCAACTCGGCGGGCACCTGCGCGGCGGCACGTACGAGGCGGTCGTCGCGATCGGCGGCGGCAAGACCATCGACGCGACCAAGTACGCGGCGACCCTCGCGGGCATCCCCATGGTCTCGGTCGCCACGAACCTCTCGCACGACGGGATCTGCTCGCCCGTCGCGTCACTGGAACACGACAAGGGCAAGGGCTCGTTCGGCGTCGTCATGCCGATCGCGATGATCGTCGACCTCGACTACGTGCGGGCCGCGCCGGAACAGCTCGTCCGCTCCGGCGTCGGCGACGTCGTCAGCAACCTGTCGGCCGTCGCCGACTGGGAGCTCGCGCACGCCGAGACCGGCGAGCCGATCGACAGGCTCGCCCTCACCGTCGCGCGCACCGCCGCCGAGGCGCTGATCCACCAGCCGTCCTCGATCGAGTCCGACGCGTTCCTCACGGTCCTCGCCGAAGGGCTCGTCCTGTCGGGGATGGCGATGTCGTTCGCCGGGTCGTCACAGCCCGCCTCGGGCGGCGACCACGAGATCCTGCACGCCATCGACCGGCTGTTCCCCGGCACCGGCAACCACGGCGAACTCGCCGGGATCGGCGCGCTGTTCTGCCACTACCTGCGCCGCGAGTACCTCGGCGAGGACCCCGACCGGGCGCGGATCGTCGCCGAGTGCCTCGACCGGCACCGGCTCCCGCTCACCTGCAAGGACGTGAGCCTTTCGGCCGAGCAGTTCGCCGAGGCCGTCGCGTTCGCCCCCTCCACGCGGCCCGGCAGGTACACCGTCCTGGAGTACCTGAACCTCGGCGAAGCCGAGATCCTCGCCGCGGTGCACAAGTACGTTCAGGAGTTCGGTAGCTAGATGCCAGCCAGGAGCTACTCCCTCAAGGAGATCCGGGAGAAGGGCCAGCCCCCCGGCCTCAAGGAGCGCCGCAACGAGGAGCACTGGGCGGGGCGGCTGTACGCGCGCTCGGTCTCCCCGTACCTGACGTGGCTGCTTCTGCGGCTCGGGCTGTCGCCCAACCAGATGACGTACCTGATGATCGCGTGCGGGATCGGCGCGGGCGTCGCGTTCGCGTCGGGGACGGGGATCGTCAGCGCGGTCGTCGGGGTGGTGCTCGTCCAGCTGTACCTCGTGCTCGACTGCTCCGACGGCGAAGCCGCGCGCGTCACCGGACGCACCTCGGTCACCGGGGTGTTCCTCGACCGGCTCGGCCACTACTTCTCCGAGGTCGCCATCCTCGTCGGGCTCGGATTCCGGGCACAGGCCCAGGTGGGCGGGGTCTTCTCGCAGGGCGGATGGGTGACCCTCGGGGTCGCCGCCGCGCTGGGGGCCGCGCTGATCAAGGCGGAGACCGACAACGTCGTCGTCGCGCGGGCCAAGGCGGGACTGCCGGCCGACCCCGCCGGGGGGGACCGGGCGCTGCGGCCGACCTCGACGTGGCTCGCGCTCGCGCGGCAGGCGGCGTCGCTGCTGAAGTTCCACAGGATCATCGGGGCGGTCGAACTGTCGCTGCTGATCCTCGTCGCGGCGATCCTCGACAGGGTCTTCGGCCTGCCCGACATGCGTGACTTCGGGTGGTCCTCCTTCGGCCGCACGCCCGAGCCGATCGCGATGCCCGAGGCATACTCCAGCACGCTGGGGATCGGCTTCGACGCCACGCTCTGGTCGGTGACGCGGGGGCTGACCGTCGCGGTGTTCGCCGTCGCCGTCGTGCAGACGCTCCTGCACTTCGTGAGCATCGTCGCCTCTAGGCGGCTCAAGTAAGGGCCGCGAAGGCGGCCGGGACAAGGAAGGGGACGCCGTGATGCTCTCTTTCGTCGTGTTGACGATGGGGAACCGTCCCGTCGAGCTCGAAGCGTCACTGCGCAGCGCGCTCGACCAGGAGGACGTCGACGTCGAGATCGTCCTTGTCGGCAACGGAGTCCCGCCCGAGTGGACCGCGCCGATCGCCGACGACAGGATCAGGACGTTCCCGCTGCCGGAGAACCTCGGCGTGCCCGCCGGACGCAACTACGGCGTCCGGGAGGCCAAGGGCGACGTCATCGTGTTCCTTGACGACGACGGGTACTACCCGTCACTCGGGCTCGGGTTGCGGTTGCAGAAGATGTTCGACGTGGACCCGTCGCTGGGGATCGTGTCGTTCCAGGTGCGCGACCCCGATGGCGGGCCCGCGCAGCGCAGGCACGTGCCACGGCTGATCGTCGGCGACCCGGACAGGTCGTCACAGGTGACGACCTTCCTCGGCGGCGCGTCCGCCGTGCGCAAGGCGGCGTTCGAGGCGGGCGGCGGGCTTCCCGAGAACTTCTTCTTCGCGCACGAGGAGACCGACCTCGCCTGGCAGGCCATCAACGCCGGATACCGGATCGTCTATGACGCCGAGTGCGTCATGTGCCATCCGGCGACGCCGCCGACCCGTCACGAGGGCTTCTACCGGTACAACGCGCGCAACCGCGTCTGGCTCGCCAAGCGGAACCTGCCGTGGCCGATCGCCATCGGCTACCTCGGCGTCTGGATCGGCATGACCGTGGTGCGCGAACGCCGTCCCGCCGCGTTGAAGCCCTGGTTCAAGGGCTTCGCCGAAGGCTGCAGGACGGACGCGGGCCCACGCCGTCCCATCAGCTGGCGCACGGCATGGCGCATGACGCGCGCGGGCCGCCCGCCCATCATCTGAAGCCACGCAGTCCGGCCGGATACTCGCGACGAACCGGGCAGCGCCTCCCCAGAGGCGCTGCCCGGTTCTCGTGTTCCGGGGGCGAGGACTCGGCGGGTGGGGTACCTTTGCCGGGTGCGTCAGACGCGGATCTCGCTGAGATCCGATGCGGGTTCACCGGTTTGGTTTGACGCACTCCGGGGGAGAGCGTAGAGTTCTCTCTTGTGCCCAACCGGGTGCGGGACGCCTGGCGGTCGAAAGACCGCGGCGGCCGGCCGGCGGGCAAATCGCCAGAAAATCGAAGCTCTGCTACTGCATTGCCTCTTTTTAATGGCATGGCGGAAACCGGCTGAATTTGACAGCCAGCGGGGATCTGCTAAATTAGAAACATCGCAGCGAGGGAAACGCCGAAAGGCGGAGAACGGACTGCGAGTCCGTTTCTTGAGAACTCAACAGCGTGCTAAAAGTCAGTGCCAATTAAGGCCAGGACTTTGGTTCTGGTCATCCTCGTCTGAGGATTTCTTTGAGGCAATTGGATAAGGTCAGCCAAGACCTTGTTCTTCTGCCAGTGTCAACACC
>NZ_JAWZTE010000025.1:0-34242 GCF_033875155.1 Actinocorallia sp. A-T 12471
GCGTTCAAGCGCGCGTTCAAGCGCGCGTTCAAGCGCGCGTTCAAGCGCGCGTTCAAGCGCGGCGCCGGGGGCGCCGCGCTGAACGTGCGGGGAGGGGGGCTCGGGCCCTCGCAGTCCCGAAGGGACTGCGAGGAAGAAAAAGGGTTAGGGGACTGGGATTGTGGCGGGGTTGGCGGGGGTGAAGTTGTAGATGCGGGAGGCGTTGGCGACGGTGATTTTGTGCTGGGTGGATTCGGGGAGGTGGGCGAGCCACTTGTTGGCCTGGGAGACGGTGTCGGGCCAGGTGGAGTCGGAGTGCGGGTAGTCGCACTCGAGCATGACGTTGTCCTCGCCGATGATGTCGAGGAGGCGGAGGCCGGCCTGGTCCTCGATGAAGGTGCCGTAGACGTGGTCCTTGAACAGGCGGCGGATGTCGGTGTCGAGGTCGAAGCTGGCCGCGCCCTTGGCCTCGCCGCGGTCGTGCGCGGCGTTCATGTCGATGTCGAAGCGCGACGCCCAGTACTTCTGCTTGTCGACGACCTGCTCGGCCCGCTCGAGGAAGTAGGGGATCCACCCGATCGACCCCTCCGACAGGGCGATCTTAAGGTTGGCGTAGCGGGTGAAGTTCCCGCTGAACAGCCAGTCGAGCAGGGTCCCCGCCTGGTTGACCGCGGCGGAGTAGGCCATGAACGCGAGCGTCGGCATGTCGTCGGAGGTGCGCAGCAGGTTCGAGGACGACCCCACGTGCATCGACACGACGATGCCGGTGTCGTCGCACGCCTGCCAGACCGGGTCCCAGTGGCCGGTGTGGATGGACGGGAGGCCGAGCTTCGTCGGGTTCTCGGAGAAGGCGATGGACTTGGCCCCGAGCCCGGCGGTCCGCTCGATCTCGGCGGCGGCCGCGACCGGGTCCCACAGCGGGATGATCATCATCGGGATGAACCTGCCGGGGTAGGCGGCGGCGAACTCCTCGAGGATGAAGTCGTTCCACGCGCGCACGCACTCCAGCGCGAGCTCCTTGTCCTTGGCCTCGTGGAAGACCTGGCCGCAGTAGCGCGGGAACGACGGGAACAGCATCGACGCCAGGACCCTGCCCTGGTCCATGTCGGCGACGCGGGCGGCGGGGTCGTAGCAGCCGGGCCGCATCTCGTCGTAGGTGATGGGCTCGGGTGAGAACTCCTCGCGGGTCTTGCCGGCGACCGCGTTGAGCCCTGTGGTGACGATCTGGCGGTCCTCGTACACCCAGAACTCCGACGCGCCGTCGCGCACGATCCTGGGTCCTGCGTCGCGCAGCCGCTGCGGCAGGCGCTCCTGCCAGAGCCTCGCGGGCTCGATGAGGTGGTCGTCTACCGAGACGAACCAGGAAAACGCCATGGTGGGGGCTCCCTACTGCGCCGCCGCGCGGCGGCGCGGGCGGGCACGAGACTCACGCGGGCGCTGGGCCCGCGTCCAAGAGAATGCGAGGTCCATAAGAAAGCGAACGCTCACTAGTCTAGGTGTCGGCGTCGCCCCGCGCCAGGGCCGGATACCGCTCGGCGAGCAGTTCCCGGTGCGCGGCGGGCGAGCCGAACAGCTCGCGGTTCAGCGTCGCGCGCTTGAGATGGACGTGGATGCCGCTCTCCCACGTGTAGCCCATCCCGCCGTGCACCTGCATCGCCGCGCCCGCGACCTCGACGGCGCTCGCGCACGCGTACGCCTTGGCCATCGCCGCCGCGACGGGATCGCCCTCCCCCGCCAATCCGCGCACCGCCGCCGCCACAAGCCGGTCCGCGACCGTGATCTTGACGAGCATGTCGGCACAGGCGTGCTTCACCGCCTGGAACGACCCGATCGGCCGCCCGAACTGCACACGTGTCTTCGCGTAGGCGACCGACGCGTCGAGCATCGCCTCGGCCGACCCGAGGCAGTCAAGCGCCAGCGCGACAGCCGCCCTGTCGTACAGCCGCCGCACGGCCCCTTCCGCAAGCCCCCACACCGCCTCCTCAGACACCGCGACGCCCTCCGCCCCCACCTCCCCGAACGCCCGCGTCTCATCGAGCACCGGCAGACCGGTCACCGTCAGCCCGGGAGCATCCGGCGCGAGGACCACAAGGACCGTCGCCCCGTCCGGATCGAGCGCGGGCAGCAGCAGCCGATCCGCACCGACCGCATCCGGAACAAACCGGGCACCACCCCGCAGCACAAGCCCACGCGACGTCCGAACCAGCGCGAACGGAACACCCCCCACCTCCCCGTCAAGCGCCAGAACCGGCACCACCTCCCCCGCGACGGCCTGGGCGGTAAGCCGATCCCTCCCCGGCCCCGCCTCAGCGAGACCCAACGCCCCGAGCCCGAGCGCCGCCACAGCCGGATACGGCCCGCGCGCCGCCACCCGCCCGAACTCCCGCAACACGACGGCCGTCTCAGCGAAGCTCGCGCCCGCTCCGTCCAACTCCTCGGCCACCTCAAGACCGAGCCACCCCGACCGCGCGACCGCACGCCAGTCGGGCACGGCCTCCGAACCGGTCTTGGCGAGCAGGTCACGAACAACCTCCCGCAGCTCCGCGTGCAGCGCGGCGTGTTCCTCAGGCATCAGACCGCCTTCGGTTCGCGGGGCAGGCCGAGGCCGCGTTCCCCGATGATCGAGCGTTGGATCTCGCTGGTCCCGCCCGGGATCGTCCACTCCCAGGAGCCGATGAAGTCCAGCGCCCACGCGCCCGACTCCCACCCGCTCGACGGCGGCTTGCGCAGGACGGTGTGCGCGGCCGGCCCGGCCACCTGGACGCCGAAGTCAGTCATCCGCTGAAGAAGCTCGCTGTAGTACAGCTTCACGATCGACGCGTCAGCCGGGCCCGGCGCGTCGGCCGCGACAAGGTCGGCGCACATAGCGCGCAACCCCGCCAGCTCGGTCTCCAGCACGGCGAGCCGATCGCGCACCCGGGCGTCGTCAAGCGGGGCGACGCCGTCGCGCCCCGGCCGCGCGCACAGGTCGACGAGCCGCCGGAAACCCCCGTGGCCGAGGCGTTCGGCGAGCTCCAGCATGGTCATGCCGCGTTCCGCGCCGAGCGTCTCCTGGGCGACCCGCCACCCGTCGTTCTCCGGCCCGACGAGGTTCGCGACCGGCACGACGACGTCGTCAAGGAAGATCTCGCAGAAGTGCGACTCGCCGGTCGCCTGCCGGATCGGGCGGACGTCGACGCCCGGCGACCGCATGTCCATCAGCAGGTAGGAGATCCCGCGCCGCTTGGGCGCGGCCGGGTCGGTCCGGGCCAGCAGCAGGCACCAGTCGGAGTGCGCCGCGCCGCTCGCCCACACCTTCTGCCCGTTGACGACATAGCCGTCACCCTCACGCCGGGCAGTCGTGCGCAGCGCGGCGAGGTCCGATCCGGCATCGGGCTCGGAGAAGCCCTGCACCCAGATCTCCCCGTCGAGGATCGCCGGAAGGTGCCGCGCGCGCTGCTCCTCGGTACCGGCAGCGAGCAGCGTCGCGGCCGCGTGGTGGATCGCGACGAACGCGAGGACGAGGCGCGGCGCGTCGTGCGCCGCGAGTTCCCGGTACAGCACGGCCTGCCGGGCGACGGACATGCCGCCGCCCCACGCGGCCGGCCAGTGCGGGACTGCGTATCCGGCGCTCCGCAGCTCTTGGAACCACGCATGCTGGAACGCGACGAACTCGGCGTCGCTCGCGCCGGTCTGCGCGCGCCGCCAGTCGGCGGGGATGTGCGCGCGGCACCAGGCCCGCACGTCGGCCCGGAAGTCGGCGAGGTCGTCGCTCACCCGCCCGCCTTCCTGGCGAGGGCGAGCAGCAGTGCGCGGTGCTCGGCCGAGCGCATGGTCTCGGCCTCGGCCGCGAACCCCGCCTGGACGGCCCCGGCGAGCGCCTGCCCGAGATAGGCGTTGACGACGCGTTTGGTACCGCGCAGCGCGGCGACGGGCTGCGCCGCGAGCCGCAGCGCGAGGTCGCGCGCCGCGCCCGCCAGCTCGTCGGCCGGGACTGTCCTGCTGGCCAGGCCGAGCTCCACGGCGGTGGCCGCGGGGATGCGATCGCCGGTGAACAGGTACTCGCGCGAGCGCAGAATCGGCGTGAGCAGCGGCCAGAACGCCGCTCCCCCGTCGCCCGCGACGAGCCCGACGCTGACGTGCGGATCGGCCAGGTGCGCGCGCTCACTGATGAGGACGATGTCGGAAAGGACCGCCACACTGCACCCAAGACCGACAGCAGGACCGTTGACTGCCGCGATCACCGGAAGCGGGAACCGCAACATCTCCTCGATGATCTTCGCCCCCTCCCGCAGGCTCGCGTCCCGCGCGGCCGGGTCGTCGAGGAACGAGGTGATCCACCCGAGGTCGCCGCCCGCGCTGAACGCCCGCCCGGCCCCGGTGAGCACGACGACCTTGGCCTCGGCGTCGGCCGCGAGCAGCTCCCACACCTCCGCGAGCGCCCGGTGCAGATCCCGGTTGACGGCGTTCAGCTCGCCGGGACGGTTCAGCACTACGGTCCTGACGGGCCCGTCCCGCTCCACCACGAGTTCGGGAGGCAGTCCGTCGTAGGGGCTCACGCGGTCACCTCGCTGAACAGGCCGGTGAGCCCGTCGCGGCCGATCGAGCGGGCGAGGCGCGCGCCGGTGCCCGAGACGCCGTACGGGAGCCGCCGCAGCGGCTGGCTGTACCGGGAGATCCACGAAAGCGCCGCCTCATCACAGAACCCGACGGCCCCGTGCAGCAGGTGGCAGGTGCGCAAGACCGTCTCAGCCGCCTCGATCACCGCGAGGCGCAGCGCGAGCGCGTCGTGCACCGCCTCGGCCCTGCCGTCCTGCACGCTCCACAGCGCGTACCTGGCGAGCATCGCGACCCCCGCCCGCTCGACCTCGGCGTCGGTGAGCTGGAACTGGACGCCCTGCTTGTCGGCGAGCGGCTTGCCGAACTGCCGACGCACGAGGACGTGTTCACGGGTCAGCTCCATCGCCCGGTCCAGCATGCCGAGCAGCGTCCAGCACGGCAGGACGAGGCCGAGCGCGACGTCACGGACGTCGGCCTCCCCCTCGGACCGCACGTCGAGCGCGGTGACGAACGCGGTGTCACGCGCCCGCGCGTCGGAGGGGACGGCGGTCGCGACCCCGCGCGCGCCGTCGAGCGTGACGGTGGTCCAGCGCAGGTCGAGCCCCGCGACCGCGCCTTCCGGATGCCGGTCGGCGACGACGACGAGCCCGTCAGACCCCGCCGGACGGGCGAGCCGTTCGGCGATCGGGTAGGGCGCGGCCCAGTAGCCGAACGCGCGGCTGAGGGCGGCGGCGGCCTCCAGGTCGTCGGCGTCGCCGCGCGGGTCGAGGTCCCACGCGCCGAGGTCGCCGAGCAGCGGTTCGACGAGCCCGGCCCGCGAGGCAGGGTCGGCCTCAGCGCGCTTGACGAGCTCGTCTCCCCCCGCCGCGCCCAGCGCGCGCTGGGCTTCGCGTCCGTAGGCGAAAGCCTCTTCGCTCAGGTCGATGTTCACGCGGTCCCCAGGATGTGCCGGGCCAGCAGGATGCGCTGGACGTCGATGCTGCCGGACGCGACTGTCGAGGCGTGCGCGTAGCGGTGATGGTCGGCGACGGCCGCGCGGAACGCGCGCGCGGACTCGCGCGGGGCGTGCGCGGCGATGTCCATCAGGACCTCCGCGCTGTCCTGGTCGAGCCGGGTGACGGCGATCCGGTAGCCCGCCGCGTCGCCGGGCCTGACCCGGCCCTCGCTCTGCCGGTGCAGGACGCTGTAGGCGAGCAGCCTGGCGCGGCGGCAGTGCGTGAGCATCCGCGCCCACCGGCCGTGCAGCTCTTCGGGCAGCTCGTCCCAGGCGTCGCCCAGCGCGCGGGGCGCTTCCATCAGGAGGCGTTCACAGCGCGCGTAGCGGGCGATGCCCACGCGTTCGAAGGCGAGCACCTCCTGGACGACCTTCCAGCCCTCGTCCACCTCGCCGAGCACGTCGGCCTCGGTGACCTTCAGGTCGGTGATGAACACCTCGTTCAGGTGGTGCGGGCCCATCAGGCAGTCGATCGGCCGCACCTCGACGGCCGGGTCGTCCATCCGGACGAGGAAGATCGTGAGGCCCTGCTGTCTGCGCTCGCCGGTGGAGGTGCGGGCGAGCAGGAAGCACCACTGGGCCATGCCCGCGTACGACGTCCAGACCTTCTGGCCGGTGACGCGCCAGCCGTCGCCGTCGCGGCGCGCGGTGGTGCGCAGGGAGGCGAGGTCGGAGCCCGCGTCGGGCTCGCTGAACCCCTGGCACCAGATCACCTCGCCGCGTGCGATCGGCGGCAGGTGGGTACGCTTCTGCGCGTCGGTGCCGTGCCGCATGATCGTCGGGCCGACCCAGTTGACGCCCATGTACTGCGCGCCGCGCGGCTCGTGGTGCGCCCACATCTCCTCGCGCACCACGGTCTGCTCCCAGACCGTGGCGTCGCCGCCGCCGTACTCCTTCGGCCAGGCGATGCAGAGCAGGCTGCGGTCGGCGAGCGTCCGGGAGAAGCGCTGCGCGGTCTCCAGGTCGTTGGGGTCGTCGGTGAACGCCCCGAGGAAGTCCGGCGGCACATGCCGGGCCACAAGCTCCCGCAGCTCACCGCGGAGCGCTCCGGCCACCGCGCCCATAGAGAAGTCCATGCTCAGACCGTACGTAATCCTTATAAGGATTGCAATACTTGTAAGGCTCAATCCGGGATCAGCGGGCGGTCCAGCCGCCGTCCACGACGATCGTCTGGCCGGTGACGTAGCGGCCCGCGTCGGAGGCGAGCCACAGGACCGCGCCGACGTAGTCGTCGGGGGTGCCGTCGGTGGGCAGCGGGGTGTTGCGGCGCAGCCACGCGCGGCTCCGCTCGTCCTCGTAGAGGTCCGCGGTGATCTCGCTGCGGAAGAAGCCGGGCGCGACGGTGTTCACCCGGATTCCGTGCCGCGCCCACTGGACGGCGAGCTCCGCGGTGAGGCCGGACAGCCCGAGCTTGCTCGCCGCGTAAGAAGCCTGCGGGATGCCGGGCACGCCGACCCTGCCGCTGATCGAGGAGACGTGCACGATCGCGCCGCCGCCCGCGTCGCGCATGTGCGGGAAGACGTCCTGGGCGAGCCGGAAGGGGGCGACGAGGTTGAGGTCGAGGGTCGCGCGGATGCCGTCGAGCGGCTCGTCCTCGGCCTTCGACGGGCTGAGCAGCGCGCCCGCCGCGTTCACCAGGATCACGGGCGGCCCCAGCGCCTCGGCGACGGCCGGGACCACCTCGGCGACCCGAGCGGCGTCGCCGAGGTCGCAGGCGACGGCGAGCCCGTCGATCCGCTCGGCGAGCTTGCCGAGCCTGTCGCGGCGGCGCGCGACGACCGCGACCCGCGCCCCGACCGACGCGAGCCCGCGTGCCAGCGCCTCCCCCAGCCCCGACGACGCCCCCGTGACGATCGCGACCCTGCCGTCGAGCCGGAAGGCGCGCAACGCGTCGGGCAGGGGTTCCGGGGAGCCGGGAGAGGTGTCCGACATGCGCTATGCCTCCTGGACGATGACGGTCCGCACGCCTTCGGCGCGGGCCACGAGCTCGACGCCGTGGGCGACGTCGGCGAGGGGAATCCGGCTGGAGACCATCGACCCGAGGTCGAGCCGCCCCGACTCGGCGAGCGCAATGAACCTGGGGAAGTCCCGCAGGATCTGCGCCCCGCCGAGGACGGAACCGGCCAGCCGCTTCCCGGAGAACACCGCCTGCACGGCAGGAAGCGTCAGCGACGACCCCACGGGCGGCATCCCCACGAGCGTCACGGTTCCGTGGCCGCGTGCCATCTCGAAGGCTTGGACCATAAGGTCGGGCCGTCCGACGGCCTCGAAGGTGAAGTCCGCGCCGCGTCCCGAAGTCAACTCGCGTACCTGCGCGACGGCGTCGCCCGCCGAGGGGTCGACCGCATGGGTGGCCCCGGCCGCGAGGGCAGCCTCGCGGCGTCCCCGCACCGGATCGACCGCGACGATCACCGCGGCCCCTGCGATCCGCGCGCCCTGCACGACCGACTGTCCGACGCCGCCGCACCCGATGACCGCGACGCTCGCGCCGGGCGTCACGCCCGCGGTGTTGAGCACTGCGCCGAGCCCCGTGGTGACGCCGCAGCCGAGCAGGGCGAGTTCCTCGTCGGCCAGATCGGTCTGCACCGGCACCACCGACGCCTCGTGCACGACCATCGCCTCGGCGAACGTCCCGCAGCCGCAGACGGCGGCGGCTCGCCTGCCGTCGGCGAGGGTGAACCGCTCGGCCGCCTTCACCGACGGGTTCAGCGCGCACTGGTTGGACATGCCGTTGACGCAGTTCCAGCAGACCCCGCACGCGGGCGCGACCGAGGCGAGCACCCGGTCGCCGGGCCGCACCCTGCGCACCT
Source organism: Actinocorallia sp. A-T 12471 (assembly GCF_033875155.1). Taxonomy (NCBI): domain Bacteria; kingdom Bacillati; phylum Actinomycetota; class Actinomycetes; order Streptosporangiales; family Thermomonosporaceae; genus Actinocorallia; species Actinocorallia sp. A-T 12471. The sequence goes on from NZ_JAWZTE010000025.1 coordinate 8,323, forward strand.
CCGCGCCGACCTCCTCGACGGTCCCGCAGCCCTCGTGGCCGAGCGCGATCGGCAGCGGCAGCGCCGACAGGCCGTCGAGGACGTTCAGGTCGGTGTGGCAGATGCCGCTGGCGGCGATGCGGACGAGCACGTCACGCGGGCCGACGTCGGGGACGGGCAGGTCCTCGACAACAGGGGGTTTGCCCGCTTCGTAGGCGATCGCTACTTTCATCGCCGCCTCACCCCGCCGCCGTCGCGCGGTCCCGCAGGCCGAGCAGGCCGGCGGTGTTGCCGCGCAGCACCCGCCGGGCGACGTCGGGCGGGCACGCGGCGAGCCTCGGCACGTAGTCGCGCGGCTCGCGCAGGCCCTCGGGGTGCGGGTAGTCCGAGCCGAACAGGACGTGGTCGGGGCCGAGCGCGTCGATGAGGTCGAGCACGTCGTCCTCGGGGAACGGGCAGACCCACAGGTGCGCGGCGAGGTCGAGGCTGGGCCGCGCGGGCAGCGGGCCGCCGAGCATCGGGCCGCGCCTGCCGAGCGCGGCCGCCTTGTCGACTGTCTTGAACAGCGCGCGCAGCCAGGTCGAGCCGTTCTCGATCGACATGATCCGCAGCTTCGGATGCCTGCCGAACAGGTTGTGCAGGGTGAGCGCGGTGAGCGTGTCGACGAGCGGCCGCTCGGTGTTGCACAGCGCCCACTGCAGCGGGGACTGGCGGTGCGAGGGGTTGTCGGGGTCCTCGGACCACATCTTCCCGTAGAAGTGCTGGTAGCCGCTGTTGGAGACATGGAAGACGACGGGCACGCCGGCCTCGGCGACGGTGTCCCAGAACCCGTCGAACACCGGGTCGGCGGGCGAGCGGCCGCCGGTCGGGCCGGGACAGAGGTGGACGAGCCGCGCGCCCGCCGCCAGGACCCTGTGCAGTTCCGTCAGCGCCTCGTCGGGATCGAGCAGCGACAGCATCGGGACGGCGAAGATCCTGCCGTCGTCGCCGTAGCCCCAGTCGTCCTCGAGCCAGCGGTTGAACGCGCGCAGGCTCGCATAGGTGAGGGCGACGTCGTCGCGCATGTCGTTCTCGACCGCGACGCCCATCGTGGGCAGCAGGATCGTGGCCTCCACGCCCTGCTCGTCCATGAGGGCGAGGCGCGCGGTGCGGTCGGTGAACGCCGGGTGGTCCTTGGCGTTGATGACCTCGCGGTGCGTGAAGCCGTCGGCGACCTCGCCCGCGAACAGGCCGGCGAGCGCGCCGGGGGCCGAGGCGTGGTCGCCGGGCATGACGCTCATGAAGGTGCGGCGGCCGCGCAGGAAGATCCGGCCGAGGCCGTCGGCGCCGCGGGTGACCTGCACCGTCGCGTCGCGGTGGCGCGACTCGATGTGCCGGGTGAAGCAGTCGTCGGGCTCGTAGTAGTGGCCGTCTGCGTCGATCAGCTGGTAGTCCATCGCCGCGCATCCTCCGTCGGCTCGCGTTCGAAGCGGGGAACGCGTCTATAAGTAAGTGAACGCCCAGTTATTTATCCTCCCCGGCGGCCGGGAGGCTGTCAAGGCCGGTGATCAACCCGGGTCGAGCGTGCGGAGGAGGGCGTGGGTGTCCTGCTGGAAGACCCGGATCTCCCTGACGAGCCCGTCGGCGACCTGGAACAGCTCGACCACGTCGACGGTCTCGGCGCGGCCGGTTAGCTTGGCCGTCCAGGTCTGGGTGGTTATCTGGACCGCCTGGGTGGGGCCGCAGCCGAGGACGCGGGGGGCGGTGATGGCCCGGTCCCAGTGGCGCGCGAACTCCGCGCCCATCGCGGCCATGCCGTCCCGGCCGTGGTGGACGCCGCCGTGCGGGAGTGAGGCGGGCTGTTCGATGCGGAACTCCGGGTGCAGGAGGGCGAACGCGCCCGCGAAGTCGCCCTCGGTGAAGCGGCGTCCCATCTCCGCGACCACGTCGGCGGCTTCGGTTCTCGTCGTCATGGGGCCTCCTTGAGCTGGCGTGCCTTTCCGGTGGCGAGCAGCGCGGCTATGTCGGCGCGGGACATGCCGGTCTCGGCGAGGACCTCGGCGGTGTGCTCGCCGACGCCGGGCAGGCTCAGGCGTACCGCCGCCGAGGGCGGCTCGTCGGACGGGCCGTAGCGCAGGAGCGGGCCGATCTGCTCGAACCTGCCCCAGTCGGCGGTGGGGTAGGCGACCGCGCGGCCCGTCTGGCGGTTGACGGGGTCGTCGAGGATGGCGGCGCGGAAGCCGTCGCGGTCGAGGAGTTCGACGGGCTCGCACAGCGCGCCGATCTCGCCCAGGCGCGCGGTCCAGGCGGCGGCGGGCTCGGCGGCGAAGGCGGCCTCGAGGATCGCTTCGGCCTTGCGGGCCGTCTCGTCGGACGGGCCGCCGCGCAGCGGGGCGTAGGCGTCGGGGAGGTCGGCGACGGACTCGCCCAGCCGCGCCCACGCGGCGGGATCGGGGACGACGACGGCGAGCCAGGCCCCGTCGGCGCACTCGTAGATGCGGTAGCCGGGGCCGTAGCCGGTCTGGCCGCCGTCGAGGGACGGGCCGAGCACGAGGTCGCCGTCGCGCAGGTGGACGCCGCTGTGCGCGAGCATTCCCGCGCCGAGCAGGCTCGTGACGACGCGTCTGCCCGCGCCGTCGGCGGCGCTGCCGAGCAGGCCCGCGAGCACGCCGCCCGCCGCGACCCAGCCGCCCGCCATGTCCAGCGGGATCCATGTCGCGGCGATCGGGTCGTTGCCCGCGCCGCCGATCGCCGCCTCGAACCCGGTGACCGCCTGCATGAGTGCGTCGTTGCCGGGGAACCTGGCGCGCGGCCCGCTGTCGCCGAACGCGCTCGCGTGGCAGTAGACCGCGCCCGGGTTGACCCGCGCGACGTCGGCGGCCCCGATCCCGAGCCGTTCGGCGACGCCCACCCGGAAGTTGTGCACGACCACGTCCGCCCACGTGAGCAGGCGTTCCACGGCCTCCCGCGCCTCTGGCGCGCCGATGTCGAGCGCCACGCTGCGCTTCCCCCGCTGACACGCCGCCACCGCATACGCGGCGGCCCGCATCGCCTCTCCCCCGGGCGGCTCCACCTTGACGACATCCGCGCCGAGATCGGCAAGCACCTCGGCGGCGAGCGGCCCGGCGACGAAGGCCGAGAAGTCCGCGACCCTCAACCCCGCCAACAACCCCGGCCCGCTGCCGACCGCCGCGCCGGGCGCAACCGGGCCCGCAGGCGCTTCGGACGAACCCGACTCCGCCGCGAGCGAGCCGTGCCCGGCTTCGCGCGGGGGTGTGGGCGACCCCGGCTCCGTCGATCGGGCGGCCGGGCCGTGCTGGGTGTCGCCTGGCGGCGGGGTGAGGGGGGAGACGGTTATGGGGGAGCCGGGGAGGACGTAGGTGGTGCCGTTGTCTTCGCGGGTGAGGGCGAGGGCGGTTTCGGTGAGGTGGGGGTCGTGGAGGGCCTCGCCGGGGCCGAGGACGGGTTCGCAGGCGACGCCCGCGGCGCGCAGGGCGGTGATCCAATCGGGGCGGGGGCGTCGGGCGAACAGGGCGGACCAGCGGGCGGCACGGACGCCGAGGCGGCCGGTCATCTGGTCGGTGTAGTAGCCGTCCTCGCTTGGCTCGTCGCCGAGCACCTCGATGAGCGCGGCGTACATGCCCTTGCCGCCGAACCAGACCTGGATCAGCTCGCCGTCGGCGCAGCGGTACAGGAAGTTCGGGAAAGTCGAGCCCTTCGCCCAGTACGACTCGACCTCCTCCGGCGCGGCCTCGGAGCGGCCGATCATACAGCCGAGCGTCGCGAGCATCCCGTCGTACAGGGACGTCTCGGCCCAGCCGCCCGCGCCGGTGAGCGCGCGCCGCCGCAGCAGGGCGAGCACCGAGACCGACAGCAGCGACGCCGTTCCGACGCCGGAGGCGCGCGCGTCAACGAAGACGGGTCCCGGCCGGTGTCCGGCGAGCTGCGTGTACAGCCCCGCTGACGCCTCGACCAGCATGCCGTAGTCGGCGGTCTCGCCCTTGGCCGTACGGCTCGGACGGCAGCGCGCGTACACCAGGGAGGGGTTGTCCTTCACCAGGTCGCGGTAGCCGAGCCCGCGCCTTTCGACGCGTTCTTCCGGCCCGTACACGAGCGCGACATCGGCTTCCCTGAGCAGGGCGAGGGCCATGGCCGCGTCGTCGGCCCGCACGATCCGCTTGTCACGGTGCCAGGCCCGACCCCACGGCACCTCCGCGTCGAGCGGGACGGGCGCGGCCCCGACGACCCTGGTGACCGTCGCGCCGAGATCGGCGAGGAGCAGACCTGGCACTCCCCCGGCGAGCCCGACACCCAGATCGCTCACCCCGACGGCGAGCTCCACAACCCGCAGCCCCGCACAGGGCAGCCCCGCGCTCACGCCGACCCCCCGGGCAACGCCGCCGCCCCGACCGACGAAGCCGGGCCCGACGCCGGAGCCGCCGCCGAGGCCGAGGCGGCCGAGGCGGCCAGGGCCGACGCGGCCGGGGCCGGGGTCGATGCCGATGGGAGCGTCAGGCGGGGTAGTACCTCCTGGGCGGCGAGGCGCACGATGTCCAGGGTGTCCTCGTGTGCGGCGGGCGAGATCACGATGTGCCGGGCTCCGGCGTCGACGTAGGTCTGGATGCGGGCCGCGACCTCCTCCGGGGTGCCGGAGGGGGCGATCCGGTCGAGCAGCTCCGGGGGTTTGTCGCCGTAGGCGGAGCCGAGGAACCCTGCGACGTCGGCGCGGGCGCGCTCCCGGTCGGCGCGGACCGAGCAGTACAGGTACACCGCCCACTCGAATCCGGTGAGGTCGCGGCCGAGCGCGGCGGCCTCGTCCTTGATGGTCCGTACCGAGCGCGCGTACGCCTCGGGTGACACGAGGTAGGGCAGCCACCCGTCGCCGAGCCGTGCCGCCCGGCGCATCGCGGGTTCCTTGCGCCCGGACACCACGATCGGCGGCCCTCCGGCGCGCATCCCCGGCCCGTCGCCGTGCCGGACCGGGCGGAGTTCGACGCCGTCAAAAGCGAAGAACCTGCCCTTGTGGCTCACCGAGCCGCCGCGCCACAGCTTGCGCAGCACCTCGATGGACTCGTCGGCGCGCGCGCCGCGCTCCCGCACCGGCACGCCGAGCGCGGCGAACTCCTGCGGGAACTCACCGCCGACGCCGACCCCGGCGACCACCCGGCCGCCGGACCTGCTGTCGAGGTCGGCGAGCTGCTTGGCCGCGAGCACCGGGTGGTACAGCGGCAGCATCAGCACGGCGGTGCCGACCCTGACCCGCTCGGTCCACGCGGTCATCAGGGCGAGCCTCGTCATCGCCTCGCCGGTGGCGCTGGGCGGCAGCACATGGCCGCCCTGCCAGACCGACGAGATCGGCAGCCGCTCCACGGCGGCGAGCCAGTCTCGGTCGGGTTCGGGAATCGCCGCCGCCCCGAGGGCGACACGGTCGTCTGCCACTGGTCCTCCCCTCGAACACCGCCGAGGGGACGGCGTTCGATCGGAAGATAGCAAATGCTCACTTTTTTATGTAGACAGTGGGGGTGGGCGAACGAGCCCCGGAAGGAGGCCCCCGCAAGTGGACGCGACAGTCGGGATTCCCCCCGCCGTCACCGAGGAGACCGAGCCGTTCTGGACCGCCGCGCGGGAAGGGCGGCTGCTCGCCGAGCGGTGTCCGGCGTGCGGCGTCGAGTCGTTCCCGCCGCGCGGGATCTGCCGCGCGTGCCGCACAAGGCCGACCGCGTTCGCCGAGGTCACCGGGCCCGGCGTGGTCTACAGCCTCACCGTCAACCACCAGAGGTGGCTGCCGGATCTCGAGGTGCCTTACGCGGTCGTCCTCGTGGAGTTCCCCGGCCACCCCGGCGTCCGGGTGACCGGGCGGCTGCGCGGCTGCCCGCCCGAGGACGCCTGCATCGGCATGACCGTCGAGATCGGCTTCGAGCCAGGCCCGGGCGGCTTCGCCATTCCCAGCTTCGTCGCCGCGCGCTAGGCGACCCCTACCTTCAGGAGAGCCCCTTGGGGACCGACCTCTTCGAACGCCGCGCCGTCATCTCCGGTGTCGGCCAGTCCGCGATCGGCCGCCGCCTCGACCGCTCGGGCTTCCAGCTCACCCTCGACGCGGTCCTCGCGGCGATCGCCGACGCCGGCCTGACCGTCGCCGACGTCGACGGCCTCGCGATGTTCCCCGGAGGCGGCGCGGCCAACCTGCCCGGCTACGCCAACGGCAACCTCTACGAGGTCCAGGACGCGCTCGGCATCACCACGTCGTGGCGGCAGGGCATCAACGAGGGCATGGCGCTGCCGTTCTACGGGCCCGCGATGGCGGTGGCGACGGGGCAGGCCCGTCATGTCGTCGTCTGGCGGACGGTCAAGGAGGGCAGCGCCGCGCGCAATGCAGGCGGACGGCCCGCTTACGGCTCCACCAAGCCCGTCGCAGAAGGAACGCTCGCGTGGCTGCTACCGGTCGGGATGCTTTCGCCCGTCTGCCAGGTCGCGCCTTACGCGGCCCGTTACATGCACGAGTACAAGGCGACCCGCGAGCAGCTGGCCTGGATACCGGTGACGCAGCGCGCCCACGCCGCGCGCAACCCCGACGCCGTCTACCGGAGCCCGCTGAGCGTCGAGGACTACCTGGACTCCCGGATGATCTCCACGCCGATGTGCCTGTACGACTGCGACGTGCCCGCCGACGGGTCCACCGCGATCGTCGTCTCGGCCGTCGAGACCGCCCCCGACCTGCGCGCCCCCGTGCGGATCGAGGCGGCGGCCGGGGTCGTGGAGGGCAGGCCGTCATGGGATCAGTGGCAGGACATGGGCAGGGTCGGGCACGGGGCCGCGCAAGCCATGTGGGCGCGCACCGACCTCACGCCCGGCGACGTGGACGTCGCGCAGCTCTACGACGGGTTCACCATCGAGGTCGTCTGGTGGCTCGAGGCCCTGGGGTTCTGCGGGGTCGGCGAGGCGGCCGCGTACGTCGAGGGCGGCACCCGCATAGCGCTCGACGGGGAGCTGCCGCTGAACACGTGGGGCGGCCAGCTGTCCGGGGGCCGGCTGCACGCGGCGTTCGGGCACACCGCCGAGGCGGTGCGGCAGGTGCGCGGCGAGGCGGGCGACCGGCAGGTCGTCGGCGCGGAGGTCGCCGCGGTGAGCAACGTCGGAGGGTTCGAGGCGGGCGCGACGCTGCTCACCCGCTGGTAGCGCCCGTGTACGAGGCAACGCAACAACACACAAGGAGAACTGCAGTGGTGGATCGTCCCGGACGGGTCGAAGGCAAGGTCGCGATAGTGACGGGAGCGGGCTCGACGCCCGGGCCCGGCATCGGCACGGGGAAGGCGACCGCGGTCGTCCTGGCGCGGGAGGGCGCGAAGGTCCTGCTCGTGGACCTGTTCCCCGAGCGGGCCGAGGACACCCTGCGGCTCATCGAGAAGGAGGGCGGCGAGGCGTCGGTGTTCGCCGCCGACGCGACCCAGGCCGCCGACTGCGAGGAGATGGTCGCGACGGCCGTCGAGCGGTACGGGACAGTCGACGTCCTGGTGAACAACATCGGCCGGGCCGCGCTCGGGACCGTCGTTGACACGTCGGAGGAGGAGTGGGACCGCGCGCTTGACGTCAACCTGCGCACCGCGTTCCTCGCCTCGAAGTACGCGGTGCCGGTGATGGCCGAGCAGGGCGGCGGCTCGATCGTCAACGTCGCGTCGATCTCGGCGCTGCGCGGCGACGGGACCGCCGCCTACAGCGCGGCCAAGGGCGGGATGCTCGCGCTGACCGTCGACATGGCCTACGCGCACGGCCGCGACGGCATCCGGGTGAACGCGGTCGCGCCGGGCCACATCACCACGCCGATGGTGATGTCGGTGTCCGCGCCGGGGCCGCGCGCGGAGTTCATGAACACGCTGCGCAGCGAGGCGGGGCTGCTCGGCACGCCGGGTGACGGCTGGGACGTCGCGTACGCGGCGGCGTTCCTGGCCAGCGACGAGGCGCGCTGGATCACCGGCGTGACGCTTCCGGTGGAGTCGGGGGTGCTCAGCGTGACGCCGCTGATGATGGCGGCGCGGCTGCGCGGGGTGCCGGAACCCGAGGAGTGACGGCGGGCCGTTGCGTACCCGGGTCGGCCACGCCTAATGTAAGTGAGTACACACTCTCTAAGCGGAGGAGTTCCCGCGCATGGCCGACCAGGACGCGACCCTGACCGCTCCGACAGCCTCCAAGCCGCGCGAAGCGCTCTGCGAGCGGTACGCGGTGGCCGACGTCGACTCCCACATCATCGAGCCCGCCGACCTGTGGACGTCGCGGATCTCCACCGCCAAGTGGGGCGACCTCGTGCCGCACGTCCGCTTCCACGAGCGCCGCCAGGAGGACGTCTGGTACATCGGCGACCGCAAGCTCTACGGGGTCGGCGCGTTCGCGCAGGCCGGGTGGGCGGAGTTCCCGCCGTCCCACCCCAAGCGGCTGTCCGAGGCGCTGCCCGCCGCGATCGACGCCAAGGAGCGGCTCGCCTACAACGACAAAGTGGGCGTTCACTACCAGGTGCTGTACCCGAACATCGTGGGCTTCCACAGCCACAGGTTCCTCAACCAGATGCCGCGTGAGCTCGCCACCCGGTGCGTCCAGGCGTACAACGACTGGGTCGCCGAGTTCGCCTCGGCCGACCCGACGCGGCTCGTCCCCATGATGATGCTGCCGTTCTGGGACATCGACGAGTCGGTCGCGGAGATGCGGCGGGCGCACGCGATGGGCCACAAGGGCGTCCTGTTCGCGGCGCGCTACGACAAGGTCGGACTCCCCCGGCTCATTGACGACTACTGGGAGCCCGTCCTCGGCCAGGCCCAGGAGATGGGGCTGTCGATGAACTTCCACGTCGGGTTCCTCGCCTCCGACGAGGACCTGAAGGGCGCGGTCGACCAGTCCAAGAAGATCGACTTCACCCGGGAGAGCTCCCTCGTCCTGCTCGGCAACGCCCAGAACATCGCCGAGGTCGTGCTGAGCGGCGTGTGCCACCGCTACCCGGACCTCAACTTCGTGTCGGTCGAGAACGGCGCGGGCTGGCTGCCGTTCTTCGCCGAGACGATGGACTGGCAGTGGCTCAACGTCGGGGCGCACAAGGAGTACCCGGACCGGCTCCTGCCCAGCGAGTACATGAAGCGGCAGATCTACGGCATGTTCTGGTTCGAGCGCCAGTCGGTCCGCTCGGTGATCGACCAGCTCGGCGACAACCTCATGTTCGAGACCGACTTCCCGCACGCCACGAGCCTGTCCCCCGGCCCTGCGTCGGAGTCCCCCAGCCCCCGCGACGTCATGGAGCTCGCCCTGTCCGGCCTCCCCGAGGAGACCATCGGCAAGGTCCTCCAGCACACGGCCACCAAGCTCTACAACCTCGACCCTCCGGCCTGACCCCCAAACCCTGCGGGTGTTGTGATCGCTTAACGGCGATCACAACACCCGCAGAGAGCGCGCCCCGACCCCCGGTCGGGGTCAGGTGGGGACCGTGGTGGGGAGGGAGGCGAAGCCGCGGACGGTCGAGGTGGGGGCCAGTTTGGCGGCGGAGGCGTCGATCTCCCAGTCGGGGTAGCGCTTGAGGATCTCCTCGATGGCGATCTTGCCCTCGAGGCGGGCCAGGGCCGCGCCCAGGCAGAAGTGGGTGCCTCGGCCGAAGGTGAGCTGGGGGCCTACGGCGCGGTGGATGTCGAAGGCGTCGCCGTCGGGGTGGCGGCGCTCGTCGCGGTTGGCCGAGGCGACGAGGAACATCATGACGCTGCCCTCGGGGACCGTACGGCCGTGCAGCTCGACGTCACGGGTGACGTACCTTGCCATGTGCTGGGCGGGCGGCTCGAAGCGCAGCAGCTCCTCGATCGCGTTCGGGATGAGCGCCGGGTCCGCGACGAGCGCGCGCCGCTGGCCCGGATGGTCGGCGAGGACCTTGCCCGCCCAGCCGATGAGCCGGTTCGTCGTCTCGTTGCCCGCGCCCGCGACGACCGTCACGTACGTCAGGATCTCCTCGCGGGTCAGCCTGCGGCGGGTGCCGGTCTCGTCCTCGAACTCCGCGTTCAGCAGGTCGGTCATGATGTCGTCGGACGGGTGGTCGGCCCGCCAGTCGATGTACGCGCCGAACGCCTCACCGGCCAGGAAGTCGAGGTCGAGTTCCATCGGCCTGCCCTCCTCGGTGCGCAGCGTGTCGTCGACCTGGTCGCGGATCGCCTCCTGGTCGGCCTCGGGGATGCCGAGCAGCATGCCGATGACGCGCATCGGCATCTGCGCGCCGAGGTCGGCGACGAAGTCGAACCGTCCGGTCCCGGCCACCCGGTCGAGGCTGCGCGCGCAGAAGTCGCGGATCTTCGGCTCCAGCGCGAGCACCTTGCGCGGCGTGAAGATGCCCGACAGCAGCCGCCGGTGCGCGGTGTGCAGCGGCGGATCCTCGAAGATGATCACGCCGGGCGGGAAGTCGATGTTCGCCTTGATCAGCTCGAGGATCGCGCCGCGCCCGGAGATGAACGTCGCGGGGTCGCCGAGGCCCGCTTCGACGTCGTCGTACCGGCTCACCGCGTAGAAGTCGTACCGGTCGTTGTAGTAGAGCGGCGCCTCCTCCCTGAGCCTCCGGTAGACCGGATAGGGGTCGGCGTCGATCTCCACGTCGTACGGGTCGTAGTAGACGTCGGTCATAAGCGGGTCTCCTTCGGGGGGTGGAAGGCTCAGGAGCGTAGGAGCCGTCCGGGAGTGACGCCGGGGAGGTCGGCTCCCCCGGCCCGGACTGCCGTGCCGTTGACCCACATGTGCTCGACGCCCGTGCTGCGCACCACGAGCCGGTCGGTGCCGCCCGGCTGGTCGTGCACCCGCTCGACGGGCGTCGTCCCGACCGTCGCGGGGTCGAACGCGACGAGGTCGGCGTGGAACCCTTCCCGCACCAGCCCGCGTTCGGCGATCCGGAAGGCGCGGTGCGGATGCCCGGTGAGCCGCCAGACCGCCTTCTCCAACGGGATCGCGCCGCGTTCGCGCACCCAGTGGCCGAGCAGGTGGGTGGAGTAGCAGGCGTCGCACAGCTGGGTGGCGTGCGCGCCGGCGTCGGACAGGCCGAGCAGGGTGCGGTCGTCGGCGAGGAGGTCGCCGACCTCGTCGTCGCCGTCGTTGTCGAGCACGATGCGGAAGCGGGTGGCCATGCCGTCGGTCAGGGCGAGGTCGAGCATCAGGTCGAACGGGGTGGTGCCGCGCTCGGCGGCGAGCGCGTCGAGGGGGACGCCGACGGCGTCGGCGTGCGCGACGGTCTCCTCGACGCTCGTCTTCGGCCAGCGGTGCGCCCAGGACTTCAGCGTCGTCTCGCGGGCGCGGTCGCGCCAGCCTGCGTCACGGTACAGGTCGGCCCGCTCGGCGCGCGGGAGCGCCAGGACGTCCTTCCACTCGTCTATCTCGGCGAGCGGCACCGGGTCTGCCATGCCGATCTGCATGACGATCGGGCGGCACGCGATCTGCGGGTAGACCTCGCCGGGCAGCGCGCCGCCCCGCTCGACCGTGCGCAGCGCCGCGCCGGGCTTGTCGGCGCGGGCCATCAGCGCGGTCCAGGTGACGGGGATGCCGTACCGGGACGCGATCTCGGAGAACTGGTCGACGAACAGGCCGGGGCCGATCGACACCTGAAGGACGCCCTTGCCGAGTTCGCCGAGCACGGCGGCGAGCGCGTGGACCTCGTCGGTCTCGGCGAAGCGGCTCGGCACCGGACGTCCGTACGCGCCCTGGTGGGCGGGCTGGCGTGAGGTGGAGAACCCGAGCGCGCCCGCTTCCAGGGCCTCCCTGACGACCTCGCGCATCGCGGTGAGCTCGTCGGGCGTCGCGGGGCGCTCCTCGCCGCCGGTGACGAACAGGCGCAGCGGGGTGTGGCCGAGGAACGCGCCGACGTTGAGCCGCTTGGGCCTGGCGTCGAGCGCGGCGAGGTACTCGGGGAACGACTCGAAGCACCAGTCGATCCCGGCTTCCAGGGCCTCCATCGACATGCCCTCGACGTTCTCCAGCGTGCGCACGATGATGTCGCGGTGCTCGGGGGTCGTCGGCGCGACGCCGAAGCCGCAGTTCCCCATGACGACGCTGGTGACGCCGTGCCAGCTCGACGGCGTCAGGTCGGGGTCCCAGAGGATCTGGGCGTCGTAGTGGGTGTGCACGTCGATGAAGCCGGGGGCGAGGGTGAGGCCGTCTAGGTCGACGGTTTCGGCGGCCTCACCCGGCGGCAGCGCGCCGGGTTCGGCGACGGCGGCGATCCGTCCGTCGGTGACGGCGACGTCGGCGTGACGCGCGGGCGCGCCGGTTCCGTCGATCAGTGAGGCCCCGCGCAGCAGCAGATCCATCTCGAACACCTCGCGTAGTCGGCACCCGGTGGGCTGAGCGCCCCGGAAGGCGCGGAATGTAGCAAGTGAATGCTCACATACTTAGGTTAGGATAGCGGGCGTTCACTCCGGAGACTAGGCTCCGGAATCTGATTGCGGGAGGCCCGCGTGGACGAGCGGCTGATGTACCGGCGTGAGTTCTTCATCGACGGAAAGTGGGCTGCGCCCACGGGCGGCGGCGCGCTCCGCGTCGTCTCGCCGTCCACCGAGGAGGCGGTCGGCGAGGTGCCCGTCGCCACCGGCGCGGACGTCGAACGCGCGGTGGCCGCCGCGCGCGCCGCGTTCGACACAGGACCCTGGCCGCGGATGACGCCGGGTGAGCGCGCCGACGTCCTGGCCAAGGCGGCGGTCCTGCTTCGCGAACGCGAAGCCGACATCGCGGGCGTGACTGTTGACGAGATGGGGTGCGCGGTCAGCCAGGCGCGGCGCGCGCAGACGGGGCTTGTCGCGCCGCTTTTCGACTACTACGCCGACCTTGTACGGAGTTATCCGTTCGACCGTGAGGTCGTCGTCGGGGACCGGGCGGGGCTTGTCACGCATGAGCCGGTGGGGGTCGCGGCGCTGATCGTGCCGTGGAACGCGCCGGTCACGCTCGCGGCGTGGAAGGCCGCGCCCGCGCTCGCGGCCGGGTGCAGCGTCGTGCTGAAGCCGCCGCCGGAGGCCCCTTTGAGCGGGTATGTGCTCGCCGAGGCGCTGGCCGAGGCCGGGGTGCCCGACGGCGTCGTCAACCTCGTGCCTGGCGGCCGTGACGTCGGGGAGCTGCTGGTACGCCACCCCGGCACCGACAAGGTCGCGTTCACCGGCTCGACCGCGGCGGGCAAACGCATCATGAGCCTGTGCGGCGAGCAGGTGAAGCGGGTGTCGCTCGAACTCGGCGGCAAGTCGGCGGCCGTCGTGCTCGACGACGCCGACATCGGCGCGGTGGTGCCCGCGATCGTGGCCGGTGCGATGCACCTTTCCGGGCAGGTGTGCGGGGCGCACACGCGGATCCTGCTGCCGCGCGCCCGTTACGCCGAGGCCGTTGAGGCCGCGGCGGACGCCGCCGCGGCGGTGCCCGTCGGTGATCCGCACGACCCGGCGACGGTCGTCGGCCCGCTCGTCGCCGAACGCCAGCGGGTCAGGGTCGAACGGTACATCGCGGTCGCGGTCGCGGCGGGCGCGCGGATCGCGACGGGCGGCGGCCGCCCCGACGGGCTCCCGCGCGGCTGGTACGTCGAGCCGACCGTGCTCACCGACGTCACCAACGACATGCGGGTGGCGCGCGAGGAGATCTTCGGCCCCGTCGTCTGCCTCATCCCCTACGACAACGACGACGATGCCGTCGCGATAGCCAACGACTCCCCTTACGGCCTGTCCGGCGCGGTCTGGTCCGCCGACCCCCACCGCGCCCTCCGCGTCGCCCGCCGCCTGCGCACCGGCGGTGTCGCCATCAACGGCGTCTACCCTCCCTACCCCCACGTCCCCTTCGGCGGCTTCAAGGAGTCCGGCCTGGGCCGCGAACTAGGCCCCGAGGGCCTCACCACCTTCCTAGAACCCCAATCCATCGGCCTCCCCCCAGCCCTCCAAACCCCCTAACCCAACGGCGCACAACCCCCACACCCCCAACTCCACCGACGTACCCACCCACGACAACACCCAGATCCTCCGGGACCCCGACCTGACCCGCGCCGGTCTTCTGGCCCACGCCGACGTGCACACCCGCTACGACGCCCAGATCCTCTGGCACCCCGACCTGACCCCGTCGAGCTGGCACGGCGTCACCAGCGCCATCACGGGCGACCCGGCTCATCTGGGTCTGTGTCCTCGGTGGCGCTGTTTACGGCATCTTTCTTCAGCGGCGTGCTCGGGTGGCGTCAAAAGGGCGTGGGCCAGAACTGGAGTAGGAACTCCTCTTCGTCGTCGCGGGATGGGCGGGCGTGGCAGCGCAGCGACCAGGTGCGGGTCTTTTCGCCGAGGTTGAAGGAGTTTGCTGAGTCGCCGTCGCCGAAGATGTTGTTCAGGTGGACGCGGCCTGAGCTGAAGAACACCTCGCCCGATGCGGTCCGCGCCCATCCTGGCCGCTCGGGCGGTGGGCCGTCCCAGAGTTCGAGGACGACGTCCGGGTCGTAGTCGGAGAATGGGCCGTCAATGTCGACGCCGTTGTAAGCCGGACGGAACCACTCGTCGCCGCGCTCGTCCTCGTCGTCCATCAGCGACGGGACGCCGTCGGGCTCGTCGGCGAGGCCGTCGTCATCGAGGATGATGAATCTGCCGTGCGAGACGGACACCCAGAGCTCGGACGTCGTCTTGACCAGCTGTGCCATCGCGCACCACCTTCACCTTGACTGCCTTTCCGACGCATCATACGAGGACGGTCTGACAGTTCAGGCGAGCACGGTCTCGCGGGCGGGGAGGAGGTGCGAGGTGGCGAAGAGGGCGGGGTCGGCGGCCGGGGCGGCGGCGAACCAGGCGACGCGGGCCGCCAGGGACTCGCGGGTGGTGAAGTAGACCTCGGTGAGGGCGTCGTAGGCGCGGGGAAGGCCGGGCAGCGGGTGGGACTGGACGTAGGCGAAGCCGCGTGCCTCGTCGGGGATCGGCGTAGGGCCCGGCTCGCCGGGACGGCGGACCGAACCTGCGTGGGCGCGCCAGCGCGCTGAGAACTCCTCGGGGGTGAGGCCCGCAGCGCGGGTCGCGAGGGCGAGGTGTTTGAGCCGGGGCGACGGGTCGTGCCAGCGGGCGGCGAGCCAGTCCGCGCCGCGCATGACCGCTTCGGTCGCCAGCAGCACCGGGGACGCCGGGTCGGTGAGTTCCGCGAGGTCGCGGCGGGCCGCGCGGCCTTCGGTGGTCTGCCAGGCGGCGAAGCGGTCGGCGTGGGCGCGGTCGGTGAACCAGGCGACCTCGATCCCGTCGTGCCGGGGCTCGGCGACCTCGGGCAGCACGGTGTTCACCGCGACGCGCACGGGCCGCACGCCTTCGGGGGCGCGCGCCGCGACGGCGACCGCGGCGGGCCAGGCCGCCGCGAACTCCTCACGGGTGACGCCCTTGGTGCGCGTCGCGCAGCAGACCCGTCGGATCGTCTGCGGTGTGCGGGTCATGCGCGGACCCGGGCGCGCCAGGCGGTGGCCGCCGCCTCCTTGAGCGGGCCGTAGCCCTTCACTCCTTCGGCCGACGCGGCGAGGGCGACTCGTTCGGCGTAGGGCAGGTCCCCTGACAGAAGGTCGGCTACGAGGCGTTCGTATTCGAGGATCAGCGCGCGTTCCGTTTTGCGATCCGGGTCGTGCGCGAAGACGTCGAAGGGGGTGTCGCGCAGGCGGCGCATCCGGCGCAGCACATGGAACGCGAGCTCGTACGGGCGGCCCAGGGGGAGCTTCTTCTTGAGCCCGAGACGGCGCAGCATCGGCGGATGCAGGTGGAACACCACCTTGTAGGGGCCTTCGATGCCGAGCCCTGCGGCGAGGGCGTCGTAGTCGGCCTTGAGGTGCAGGCGGGCGACCTCGTACTCGTCCTTGTAGGTGAGCAGCTTGAACCAGGACTCCGCGACCGCACGGGTCAGCGCCCAGCCTTCGGCCGCGCCGTCGTGCGCGGCGGTCCGCGCCACGAGCGCGAGGTAACGCCGCGCGCGGGCCGCGTCCTGGTAGTCGACGGTCTGGGCGGCCCGCCTCAACAGGAGCCCTTCCAGCTCGGCGGGCAGGCCAAGGCCGTCGAGCAGAGGGCGCGCCACGGCAAGCGCGCGCGCTGACGGGTCGTTGAGCCCTCCCCCGGACGCCTCCGACGCGAGCGCCGCCGCCACCGCCTCCGGATCGTGGACGGCCCAGCGCCCCCACGCGAACGCCGCGAGGTTCGCCTCCCCGCCGCGTCCCGCACCCAGCGCCGCCTCGATCCGCGTCAACGGCACGGGCAGCCCACCACGCTGAAAGGCAGCCCCGAGCAGCACAATGTTGGCGGGCATATGGTCCCCGAACACCCGCTCCGCGATCGCCCGCGCCTCCACAAAGACCGTCGCCCCCTCCCCCGCCTCCCCGACCACAGCACGCCCAAGGTCCCCCACCCGCACCCCAGAACCCTCGCGCGAAACCACCCCACCCGCGACGCCATCGCGCCGAACCGTCGAGCCGGAAGAGTCGTCACGAGGGACCACCGGGCCGGTGGAGTCGTCACTCTGAACCACCGCACCCGAGGCGTCGTCGGAGAGAACCGCCGGAGCGGAGGAGCCCTCGCGCGAAACGACCGGGGCGGAGGAGTCGGCGTGGTGGGTCGGCGGGCCCGGGGCGTCGGCGCGGTGCGTTGACGGGCCCGGGGTGTTGGGGTGGTGGGGTGGGGGGGTTGTGGGGTTGGTGTGTTGGAGCATTGCGGCGGTGGGGGTCAGGGTGGGGTCGATGACGGCCAGGGTGCGGCCTCGGCTGATCTTGGTGAGGTGGGCGGGGGAGGCGGCCTGGAGGATGTCGCCGGAGAGGTAGAGGTCGGCTCCGCGCGCGCTGACGGCGGCCGCGCCCAGCGCGCTGCGGTCGGCGGCCAGGTGCAGGTGGGAGACGACGGCTCCGGCCTTCTGTGACAGGCCCGTCTGGTCCATTCCGCCGACGGCGAGCCCTGCGGCCTCGGCGGCGCGCGCGAGGACCCGGACCGCGGTGATCACCCCGGTGCCGCCGATGCCGGTGAAGTAGACGCCGAAGCGTCCGTCGATCGGCGCGGGCTCGGGCGTCGGCAGGTGGCCCTGCGGCAGCGTCGGGCGGGCGTCCGCGCGGGCCCGACGCCTGCCGCGCCGGGCCGGCTTGAGCGTCACGAAGGAGGGGCAGTCGCCGTCGAGGCAGGTGTAGTCGCGGTTGCACGACGGGTCGTGGATCTGCCGTTTCGTGCCGAATTCGGTCTCCACCGGCAGCACCGACAGGCAGTTGCTCTTGGCCCCGCAGTCGCCGCAGCCCTCGCACACCGCCTCGTTGATGACGACCCTGCGCGGCGGCTCGGGCAGCAGTCCGCGCTTGCGCAGCCTGCGCGCCTCGGCCGCGCACCGCTGGTCGTACACGATGACGGTCACGCCGGGTTCGCGGCGCAGCCGCTCCTGGACGTCGGCGAGCGCGTCACGGTGCTTCACCTCGACCCCGCGCGCCCAGCGCGCTCGCCGCCCGTACCTTCCGGGCTCCTCGGCGCACACCACGATCTTCCGTACGCCCTCGGCTTCCAGCGCGCGGGTGAGCGCGGGCACGTCGAGCAGGCCGGTGACGTCCTGGCCGCCGGTCATCGCGACCGCCGCGTTGTAGAGGATCTTGAACGTGACCGGCGCGTTCGCCGCGACCGCGGCCCGGATCGCGAGAGTGCCTGAGTGGCTGAGGGTGCCGTCGCCGAGGTTCTGGATGAGGTGCGGCTCTGCGACGTACGGCGCGAGCCCGATCCACGGGACGCCCTCGGCCCCCATCGGCGTCGGCGGGAGCCGCCGCAGCGCCTCCTGACGCGCCTCGAAGTACAAGATCCCGTGGCACCCGACCCCTCCCCCGGCGAGCGCGCCTTCGGGCACGACGGTCGAGCGGTTGTGCGGGCACCCGCTGCAGTACCCGGGTGCGCGTCCCGCGACCTGGAGCAGCGGCAGCCCAGGCCGTCTGACGGGCTCGGGCGCGGCCTCGGGCAGCAGCCGCACGAGCACGTCCGCGACGGACCCGGCATCGAGCTCCCCCGCGACGGGCACGAGAGCCCGCCCCCCGGCGTCCCTCTTGCCGCGCACCGGCACGGCGACTCCCGCCTCGTGCAGCACGGCCCGAAGCTGCGTCTCCACAAAGGGCCGCTTCTCCTCGATGACCGCGATCTCCGCGACGGACCCCGCGAACTCGAGCACGGTCTCCTCAACAAGCGGAAACACCATCCCGAGCTTCAGGACGCGCACACCGAGCCGCTCAGGCGTCGTCCCCAGATCGGCGAACGCCTGAAGCAGGTCAAAGTACGTTTTTCCCGAGCAGACCACACCGAGCCGCGCACCGGACGCCGCCCCACTCACTCGATCGAGCCGGTTGTGCCTGGCGTACGCGCGGGCGGCGCGCAGCCTGTGGTCGGCGATCAGCGCCTCCTGGCCCGGCACCGCGTGCGGCCCGATCGTCCGCTGCGGGACGTGCCGCCACGGCTCCCCGTCTACGACGAAGCCCTCAGGGTCGCGCGGCGTGTGCCTGCCGGGCTCGGGGTCGACCGTGCCGACCCCGTCGGCTACCGCGGTGACGACCCGAAGCCCCACCCATGAGCCCGCGTAACGGGACATCCGGAACGCGTGTATGCCGAGGTCAAGGATGTCCTGCTGGTCGGCGGGCACAAGGACGGGCACGCACGCGTCCTGGAAGGCGAACTGGCTGTCGCACGCCAAGGTCGAGGACTTCGCTGCGGGGTCGTCGCCGCAGAACATGACGGCTCCGCCGTGGGGGCCCGCGCCCATCGCGTTGGCGTGCTTGAGCGCGTCGCCGCTGCGGTCGAGGCCGGGGCCCTTGCCGTACCAGACGCCCGCGACGCCGTCGATCCCGTCGTACGGGACCGCCGCGCCCATCTGGCTGCCCCACACGATCGCGGCGGCGAGTTCCTCGTTGAGCCCTGGCCGGTGGGTGATCCGGTTCGCCGCGAGCGCGGGGCCCAGGGCGTCGACGGCGAGGTCGAACGTGCCGAGCGGGGAGCCGGGGTAGCCGGAGACCATCGTCGCGGTCTTCAGGCCGTCGCGCTCGTCGAGGAGGCGGCGCAGCACGAGGAGGCGGACGAGGGCGTCGACGCCGGAGAGCACCGCCGTCACGGATACAGCCCCGGGTTGACGTAAGCGAACGCGCCGCCCTTGAGGACCGCCCTACGGCGGCCCGGGTCGAGCAGGACCGCGACGTCCTCGGCCGGGTCCCCGTCCACAACGAGGAGGTCCGCGAGGAACCCTTCACGGACCTGCCCGATCGGCAGACCGGACACCGCGCCCATGTTGCGCGTCGCGGTATGGATCGCCTCGGAAGGGCTCATCCCGCACTCCACATACCTGACGAGCTCGGCCGCATACGTCCCATGTTTTGTCCACTGGTGTCCGAAGTCACCGCCGGACAGAATCCCGACGCCCGACTCGCGAAGCCGTCCGATGCCCTCCACCTGCGAGGCGAACTCGGCGTGGTACCCCGACGCCTCGATCCGCTCGGGCGTCATCCCGTACGGCTCGGCGTGGCCGTTGACCATCGCGTACAGGTAGTGCAAACCGGGGCATACCCAGATGTCGTCTCCCCGCGCCTCGAGCGCCTTCACCGCCGCGTCGTCAAGGAAACACGCGTGGTGGACGATCCGGACGCCGGTCCGCGCGGCCATCGCCACGCTCGCCGAGCCGCGCGCGTGGACGGTGAGGAACGCGCCGTGCCGGTCGGCCTCCGCGACGGCCGCCGTCAGCATCTCGTCGTTCATGTAGACGTCGTCGGACGGGAACTCAGGCACGACGCCGTCGCCGGAGATGAACAGCTTGAGCGCCCGCACCCCCTGGTCGCACTGCCTGGCGACGATCTCGCGCAGGCTCCGCGCGTCGGCGGCGACCTCCATCATCTCCCCGTCGCCACCGAGCCCGCCCACCTCGGCGATCATCGGCCCGCTCGGCACGATCCGTGGCCCGGGGACGAGCCCGCGTTCGATCGCGTCGCTGATGAGCAGGTCGTCGCGCGGCTGTGTGGTGCCCGCGCCGATCACGAACGTGTAGCCGCTCTCCAGGAACGTGCGGACGACGGCGGCGACGTCGAGCATGTGCTCGCCGGGCGGCGCTGCCGCGACGGCGGCGTGGTCGAACACGAAGTCGAGCGGCCAGCTCAGGTGGACGTGCGCGTCGCCGAGGCCGGGCAGGACCGTCGCGCCGCGCAGGTCGACGGTCCTGGCCGCGCCGGGGTGGAGGGAGATCCCCGGCGCGACCCGGACGATCCGGTCGTCCTCGATGAGGACGTCGGCGGCGACGGGACGCTCGTCACGTCCGCCGGTGCAGGCCAGGACCCGTACGTTGGTGAGAAGGGTGCGCTCGGCCATGGCGTCAGGACGCCGGGGTGAGACGGGGACCCGGTGTGAACGTGATGGGCAGCGTGTCCGGGGAGCGCGTAAGGCCGCGGTGGTACTTGACCTTCGCGCCGTCGGCGAGGCGGATGTCGTGCATCCGCGTCAGGATCTGCTCGAGCGCCACCCGCAGGTTCATCCGCGCGAGGTTCGACCCGGCGCAGCGGTGCGGGCCCGCGCCGAAGCTGAGGTGGCGGTTGCGCTCGCGGGCCGGGTCGAAGGAGTCGGCGTCGGGGAACTCCCTGACGTCCCGGTTGGCCGACGCCCAGTGGATGAGCACCCTGTCCCCCGCCTTCATCGGGCAGCCGCCGACCTCGACGTCGCGGGTGGCGGTGCGCGCCACGGCGACGAACGACGGATCGAGCCGCAGCAGCTCGAGCGACGCCGACGGGATCAGCTCCGGCCGCTCGCGCAGCAGCGCCGGGATCGACGGGTCGGCGCAGAACCTGTCGAGCATCAGCCCGAGCGCCCCGGCCGTGGTCTCAAGACCGCCGAGGACCAGGAGCTGGACCGTGCCGATGATCTCCTGCTCGGTGATGGGCCTGCCGTCGATCTCGGCGCGTACGACCGCGTCGACCACGTCGCCGCGCGGCGGGGCGTCCTTGCGCGCGCGGGTGAAGTCGCGGATCCAGGCGAACAGGCCCTGCCAGCACTCGCGCGACTCGGGGTCGTCGGGCGTCGAGGACTTCGACGCCATGTAGGCGACCTTCTCCAGGTCCTCTTCGGGGGCGTTGATGGCGAGCTGGAAGAACGCGAGGCTGGGGAAGGGCCTGGCGAACTCGTTCATGAACTCGCAGCTTCCGGACTCGATGAAGGAGTCGATGAGCCGGTCGGCCAGCGCGCGGGTGGCCTCGGCCCAGGGTTCGACGGCGGCGGGGGTGAAGTACGGGTTGATCAGCCGCTTGTAGACGCGCTGCTCGGGCGGGTCGGCCTCGACCGGGAGGTTGCGCACGACGAGCTGCGCGCGCGGGATGTTCAGCCCCTGCGCGGAGCTGAACGCCGCCCAGTCCTGCGCCACGGCGAGGGCCTCGTCGTAGCCGCTGACGACCCAGAACCCGCCGTGTTCCTCGCTGCGGGCGACGGGATGCAGTTCCCGCATGCGGGCCATGGTCGCGGGCATCGTCGCCGCGAGGTCCGGGGAAAGGTGGTCGAAGTGCCGCGCACACCACTCGTCGGGCATCGCGGTTGTTTCCGAAGCTGCCTCCGACGGCACGGCGAGAGGCGGGGTGGGCTTCTCCATTCCCGCAACATAACAGGGTGAGCGATCACTTTCTAGAGACCTCGGATGCCGAAGCGCTGACCTCTGGTGTGGGCTTGCGGGAGCCTGTATCTAGTAAGTGAGCATTCTTTTATCATCGCTCCCCCGAAGGAGTCCCCATGCCGGCACCCGCACCCGCCGACCTCGTCGGCGGCCCGCCCAAGAGGCTGCTCATCGGCGGCAGCTGGGCCGAGGCCGCCTCCGGCCTGACGTTCCCCAGCGTCAACCCGTCCAACGGGACGGTCATCGCCCAACTGGCAGAGGCCGACACGCGCGACGCCGACCGCGCCGTCGCCGCCGCGCGCGCCGCGCTCGACGGGCCGTGGGGCCGCGCCAAACCGCGCGACAGGCAGGCGCTGCTGCTGCGGATCGCCGACCTCGTCGACGCCCACTACGACGAACTGCGCCTGCTGGAAGCCCTCGACATGGGCTCCCCCATCGGACGGCCACGCTCCGGCCGCAGCCCCGCGTGGGAGGCCGAGGTGCTGCGCTACTTCGCGGGCTGGGCGACGAAGATCCACGGTGAGACCATCCCGAACTCGCTGCCGGGCTCGGTGTTCAGCTACACGCTGCGCGAACCCGTCGGGGTCGTCGCGGCGATCGTGCCGTGGAACCGGCCGGTGAGCAACGCGGTGTGGAAGCTCGCGCCGGCGCTCGCCACGGGCTGCGCGGTGGTGCTGAAGCCCGCCGAGGAGGCGGGGCTGGTCGCGGTGCGGCTTGGTGAGCTGCTGGTCGAGGCGGGGGTGCCCGACGGCGTCGTCAACATCCTCACCGGGTTCGGCGAGAGCGTCGGCGCGGCGCTGGTCGCCCACCCGGGCGTCGACAAGGTCGCCTTCACCGGCTCCACCGCCGTCGGGCAGGAGATCGTGCGGGCGTCGGCGGGCAACCTCAAGCGGCTGTCCCTCGAGCTGGGCGGCAAGTCCCCCGACATCGTCTTCGCCGACGCCGACCTGGAGCGCGCGATCCCCGGTGCGGGCTGGGGCGTGTTCTCCAACTCCGGGCAGATCTGCTGCGCGGGCACCCGCGTGTACGTCGAGCGGCCCGTCTACGACGAGTTCGTCGCGGGCTTCGCCGAGTTCGCCGGGGGGCTGAAGGTCGGCGACAGCCTCGACCCGGCCACGAAGATCGGGCCGCTGGTCTCCGACGAGCAGCTCAAGCGGGTCACCGGGTACCTCGACCTGGGCCGGGAGGAGGGCGCGCGCACCGTTGCGGGCGGCTCCCGGGTCGAGTCCGACGGGCTCGCCGACGGGTACTTCGTCGCCCCCACCGTCCTGGCCGACGTCGACGACGGCATGCGGGTCGCGCGCGAGGAGATCTTCGGGCCGGTCGCCTGCGTCCTGCCGTTCGACACCGTCGAGGAGGTCGCCGCGCGCGCCAACGACTCGTCCTACGGGCTGTCCGGCGGCGTGTGGACCCGTGACGTCGGCAGGGCGCACCGGATGGCGCGGGAACTGCGCACCGGCACGGTCTGGGTGAACACGATGCTGCTGTTCGACCCGGCCGTGCCGTTCGGCGGGCAGAAGATGAGCGGCTACGGACGCGAGATGGGCCCGCACGCGCTCGAGGAGTACCTGGACACCAAGTCCGTCTGGATCGACACGGCCTGAGCGTGCCGCGCGGTCGGCGCGGCGGGCCGCCGCGCCGACCTGTGCCGCCGTGCCCGTCATGGGCTCTAGCGGGCCCGCCTCGCGGCCTTCAGCGTCTCCTCGAAGCCGTAGTGCAGGTGCTGCGGCGCAGGCTCGTTGCGGCCGAAGACGACGGTGTCGAGCAGCCCGGTGCGGACGCCGGGCTCGGTGCGTCCGGCGACCCAGAAGTCCTCGCCGTCCACGACTGTCTCACAGATCCACGGGGCCATCTCGGCGGCCTTGGCAAGCTCCTCCTCGCCCAGGTCGGGCCGGAAGTAGGAGGTGTGGATCACCTCCGAGGACGCCTCGTCCACGGGGAGGATCTGCCACAGCTCGACGTGCCGGGCGTCGAGGGTGAGGCTGGTGTTGGGGAACAGGGCGTACTGGTAGCTGAAGTGCTGGCCGACGTCGCCCCACTCCTCCTCGGGGACGTCCCTGAGCGCGTCGATCGAGCGCAGCGCCGAGCAGTTGCGCAGATGGCGGCCGAACGGGTCGAACGTGAGGACGCCGCCGTAGGCGTAGGTGGCGAGCGTCTTCCGGTGCAGGTAGTCGAAGTGGTAGTTCTCGCGGAAGGTGTCGAGGGTGACCTTCCAGTTCGCGGCGACGCGGTGGACGTGCGGCTCCCCGTGCGGGAGCCAGTCGGCGAAGTCGAGCATGGCGAGTTCGTCGGCGAGGCCGGGGCCCAGGTATGCCTCGACCTCGGGGATCGGGCCAGGGGTCAGCCTCCCGATGACGAGCCCGTGCCCTTCGGCGACGGGCAGCTCGACAAGGCCCTTGTCCTCCTTGCACATGCCCTCGAACGCCCCGGCCGACGGCATCCGCAGCAGGTCGCCCTTGAGGTTGTAGGTCCACGCGTGGAACGGGCAGGTGAACCTGACCGCCTCCCCCGCGCCGTCGGCCACCCGCACGCCCCGGTGGCGGCACGCGTTCAGCAGCGCGTGGACCTGCCCGTCGTTGTCGCGGGTGAGCAGGATCGGCGTGCCGAGGACGTCCACGGTACGGAACGAGCCGGGCTCCGGTAGCGCGCCGGACAGGCACAGGACCAGGGGCTGGTCGCGGAACAGCGCCTCGACCTCCTCGGCGTGCCGCTCCGGCGAGTACACGTCGGCGGGCACCTCGAGGACGGCGTCGGCGAGATCGGTCGTGCGGTGCGCGATGTGGTCCAGCAGTCGGCGGACGAGGCCGCGCTCCAAGGCTTCCCTATCCACACCGCGAAGTTAACAAGTAATCACTCACTCTACAAGAGCCCTCCTTCCCGATCCGGCGAGTCAGGTGTGACGCAGCGTGCCTGAAGGTAACGTCGCGTTAGTGGTTATCAGCAGAGACTCCGCAAGCGCCGAGGCCATGCGCGGCACACTCGTCGACGCGCTGCGCCGGCACGGGATCGTCAGCGGCGAGCCGGTGGAGGAGGCGCTGCGCGCGGTGCCCAGACACCTGTTCGTGCCCGGCGTCCCCCTCCCCCGCGCGTACGGCCACGAGGCGATCACGGCACACCGGGACGAGTCCGGCACGACGCTCAGCGCGCTGCCCGAACCCGGACTCGTCGCCGCGATGCTCGACCAGCTCGATGTGCGGCCCGGCCACCGCGTCCTGGAGATCGGGACGGGCACCGGGTACACCGCGGCGCTGCTCGCGCGCCTTGCCGGGCCGGAGGGGCGGGTCACGTCCGTGGACATCCTGCCGGGCGCGGTCGCCGTCGCAAGGCGCGGTCTGGCCAGGGCGGGGTACGGGCACGTCGAGACTGCCGTGGCCGACGGGCTGCTCGGCCACGCCGAGCGCGCGCCGTACGACAGGGTGCTGGTGAGCGCGGGCGCGTGGGACCTGCCCCCGGCGTGGGCCGACCAGCTCGCGCCCGGCGGCGTGCTCGTCGCGCCGCTGCGGCTGCGCGGCGTCACGAGGTCCGTCGCGTTCACGCGGCGCGACGGCGTCTGGCGCGGGCGGGCCGCGCTGAGCTGCGCCCCGCTGCCGCTGCGCGGGCCAGGCGAGGTCGCCGAACACCGGGTGGTCCTCGGCGACCCGCCCGTACTCAGGCTCCGCACCGACGACGACCGCACGCTCGACGCGGCGGCGCTGGAAAGCGCCCTCGACGGCCCGGAGACGCTCGTGTGGACCGGCGTCCGGCCGCCCGGCGGCGAGAGCCATCTCGACCTGCACCTCGCCGCGCTGCCCGAGTGCTGCCGTGTCCTGCCCGACCTCGACGCGGTCCGCGCCGGCCTGCTCACCGCGGCACTCCACCCGTGGGGCGGCCCCGGCGCGGCGACCGCCGACTCCTTCGCCTACCTGACCCGCCGCGGCATCGGCACCTCCGCCGAACTCGGCGTCAGCGCCCACGGCCCCGACGCCCCCGCCCTCGCCGACCTCCTCACCACCCGCGTCCGCACCTGGCACACCACCCGCCACCACACCCTCCACATCAACGCCCACCCCCCGAACACCCCCCTCCCCGACGCCACCTGGACCATCCCCAAACACCACACCACCATCGCCCTACACCTAACCCCACCCCCACCCACCCCCCTCCCCACCCCCAAACCCTAAAACCCCCCACCGACAAACCCTCGGCCGTGCCGCGCCCTACGGGCGCGGCACGGCCGAACGCAGGCCCACACCGACCCCAGTGGAAACCCGCACCCCCACGCGAGTTCCCACCCACCCGACCCACCAGCGCAACTATGCGAGCGCGGCACGAGCGCAGCGCGGCACGAGCGCAGCGCGGCACGAGCGCAGCGCGGCACGA
>NZ_JAWZTE010000026.1:0-20316 GCF_033875155.1 Actinocorallia sp. A-T 12471
GCGGGTGCGCGGGTGCGCGGGTGCGCGGGTGCGCGGGTGCGCGGGTGCGCGGGTGCGCGGCGTTGGGGGAGCGGGGGCAGGAGGTTAGGCCCGGCGTCCCGAAGGGACGCCGGGCCTGGGGGTTTGGGGTCAGGTTAGGGTTATTGCGCGTTCGGGGCAGTTGCGTTGGGCGCGGTGGGCGGCCGGGGTGAGGTCGGTGGGGACCTCTTCGGTGAGGGGGTGGGCGTGGCCCTCGGCGTCGAGGGTGAAGACCTCGGGGGAGATCTCCCAGCAGCGGGCGTGGCCCTGGCACCGGTCGGGATCGACGACCGCCTTCATGGTTCCTCCTGCGGGTGGGTGGGTGGGGTGGGGTCAGAACGTCGCGGACAGGGACCATGGGCCCTCGGTGAAGGGGCGGCCCAGGACGTCCATGCTGTAGGCGATGCGGCCCGTGACGCTGCCGGGGTCGGTGCCGCACAGGGCGAGCGCGGCGGCGGCCATCGCGTCGTCGTCCTCGACGGGCGCGTTCGCGGGGGTGTGCGGGGAGACGACCGCGACGCCCGGCGTCATGACCAGGCCCGACGTGCCCAGCGCGTTGACGCTGACGCCGGTGCCGTGCACCTCGGCGGCGAGGCCCGTGGTGAGCCGGTCGAGCGCGGCCTTGCACATGCCGTACGGGACGCACCCGTCGGCCGCCCACTCGGGGTAGGGCGGGCCCATCGGGTGGCGGGCCTGCTTTGAGGTGATGTTGAGGATCCAGCCGCGCCCGCGCTCGATCATCCCGGGGACGGCGAGCTGGCACAGCCGGAACGGGGTGTGCACCATCATCTGGAACATGAGGGCGTAGCGGCGCGAGCGGATGTCGAGCGCGGGCCCGTAGAAGTTGACGCCCGCGTTGTTCACCAGCGTGTCCACCGGCCCGAGCGCGTCCTCGGCGCGGGCGACGACGGTCTCGACCTCGTCGGGCCTGGTCAGGTCGGCCCGCACCGCGGCGACGGTGCCGCCCTTGGCCCGGATGCCCTCCATGACCTCCTCCAACGACCCGGGCAGCGCCGATTCGCCGGCCGCCGCGGTGCGTGCGACGAGCGCGACGGCCGCTCCCTCGGCCGCGAGGCCCTCGGCGATGTACCGCCCGATGCCACGGCTCGCGCCGGTGACGATCGCGACGCGGCCCCGCATGGATCCGCCGGATGCTCCCGCTGACGTTCCCACTTGACGAACTCCCGAGAAGGGCCGGAGGCCGGGCGGAACCGGCCTGAACGGGCAAAGTGAGTGAATACTTTCTTATTCTCGCAGAGTGCGGCACGCTTGGGTAAGTGAGTACCCGCTTTTTTATCCGGCAAGCCGAGAGGGGACACCCATGCACGACATCGTCATCCGCGGCGGCGAGGTGGCCGACGGTACGGGGACGCCACCCCGCCGCGCCGACGTCGCGATCGACGGCGACCGCGTCACCGAGGTGGGCCCGGGCCTGGGCAGGGGCCGCCGCGAGATCGACGCCGACGGCGCGCTCGTCACCCCCGGCTTCATCGACGTGCACACCCACCTCGACGCCCAGCTGTTCTGGGACGCCGCCGCGACCCCGTCGTGCTACCACGGGATCACCACGGTCGTCATGGGCAACTGCGGCGTCACCTTCGCGCCCGTGCGGCCCGGCCAGGAGGGGTACCTCGCGGCGATGATGGAGTCGGTCGAGGACATCCCCGCCGACACGATCATGGCCGGGCTCGACTGGGGCTGGGAGAGCTACGGCGACTACCTCAAGGCGCTCGGCCGCCGTCCGCTGGGCGTCAACGCGGGCGGGCTCGTCGGGCACTGCGCGCTGCGGACGTACGTGATGGGGGAGCGCGCCCTGGAGGAGGCCCCGGCCACCGCCGACGACCTCGCCGCGATGGCCGCGCTCGTCGGCGAGGCCGTCGAGGCGGGCGCGCTGGGGTTCTCGACCTCGCGCACGTTCATGCACACCGTGCCCGACGGCCGTCCCGTGCCCGGCACGTACGCGCTGCCCGCCGAGCTCGCCGCGATCGCCGACGCCCTCGCCGCGCGCGGCCGCGGCACCTTCCAGGTGGTGCCGCGCATCGGCGAACGCGACGGGGCGGACCGGGCGAATTCGGTCGCGGAGATGGCGTGGATGGAGGAGGTGAGCCGCGCGTCGGGCCGTCCGCTGGCGTTCTCGATCATGCAGAGCGACCGCAGGCCAGGGCTGTGGAGCTGGGTCATGGACGCCACCGCCGCCGCGCGCTCGCGCGGCGCGGACCTGCGCCCGATGACGGCGGTGCGCGGCAGCGCGATCGTGTACGGGCTCGTCAGCAGGACGCCGTACGACGCGCTGCCTTCGTGGGCGGCGTTGATGGCGTTGCCTATCGGCGAGCGTCTTAGCGCGCTGGACGACGCGGCGTTGCGTGAGCGTCTCGTGGAGGAGGCGTCGCGGCCGGCCGACCTCAAGGGGCCGCTCGCGCCGAAGGACCCGGCGAAGATCTACCTGCTGCCGCCCGGCACCGCCGCGTACGACGTCAGCCCCGGCAACAGCCTCGCCGCCGAGGCCGCCCGCAGGGGCCTCACCCCGCCCGCCGCGTTCCTCGCCTACCTCCGCGAGACCGACGGCGTCGGCCTCCTCTACTACCCCGTCCTCAACCAGGACCTCGACGCCGTCGCCACGATGATCACCAACCCCGACGTGGTCATCGGCGTCGCCGACGCGGGCGCGCACGTCGCCCTCACCATGGACGCGGGCAACTCCACCTACTTCCTCACCCACTGGGTCCGCGACCGCGGCCTCCTCGACGTCGGCCCGGCGATCCGCAAACTCACCAAGGACGCCGCCTCCCTCTGGGGCATCCCCGACCGAGGCACCCTCACCCCCGGTTCCTACGCCGACATCAACGTCATCGACCTGGCGTCCCTAGAGCTCCACACCCCCGTCATGCTCGAGGACTTCCCCCTCAACGCCCCGCGCTTCACCCAACGAGCCCGCGGCTACCTCCACACCCTCGTCAACGGCGAACCCCTCATCAACCACGACACCCTGACCCCAGCCCTCCCCGGCCGCCTAATAACCCCCGCCTAACCCCTTTTTCCCCGCAGTCCCTTCGGGACTGCGGGGAAATATGTAGTCCCCCAAGCCCCCAAAGCCCGGGAGCCCCGTGAACCCGGGAGGTCCGTGCGCCCGGGGGTCCGCGTGCTCGGGAGGTCCGCGTGCTCGGGAGGTCCGCGTGCTCGGGAGGTCCGTGGGCCCGGGAGGTTCGCGTGCTCGGGACGTCCGTGGGCCCGGGAGGTTCGCGTGCTCGGGAGGTCCGCGCGCCCGGGAGGTCCGCGCGCCCGGGACGTCCGTGGGCCCGGGAGGTTCGCGCGCCTGGGAGGTTCGCGTGCTCGGGACGTGTGTCGGGAGGTCCGTGCGCTTGGGAAGTTCGTCTGCCCGGGAGGTCCGGGTGGGGTTAGGGGGCGCGGGTGCCCCAGGTGGGGTCGGGGAGGTCGAAGACGACGGGGTCGGCGATGTTCGGGTGGTCGATGAGGGCGGCCGCGACCTCGGCGGGGAACGCGTTCGGGTGGTAGGTCGGGGCGAACACGAGGATTGTGTGGGGCTGTGCAAGCTCACGCCACATTCGCGTCGACGGCGTCGCGAACACCGGGTCGCGGTGGGCGGGCCGGTCGGACCGCTACGGCAGATGCCGTGCGTGTGTGGGGACAGCGCGTCGGGCGGGTTTGGAGCCGAGCGCCCCGCACGGCGTCCCTGATCCACGGCAGGGACTTCTGATCGAGGTGGACGTGTGCTCGGTGCCGTCGCCCCCGCATGTCGTAGGACGGGTCGCTGTCGTATGACTTGGTCAGTGCGCGAAGATGCGGCGGGTTGTTCTTCGTCAGGCTTCCTTGTAGGTGGGTAGGGCGGATGTTGCCCACTTGTGGAGGGTGGGGGTGAGGAGGGGCCAGCGGATGAAGAGGCCGGGGGCTGTGCCTGAGGTGCGGGCGGACTGGCGTTCGGGCCATTCGGCGTCGCCCCAGGGTGGCTCGGCGAGTTGGGCGGCGGGTAGGAGGCGTGCGAGTATTTCGGAGGTTTCGCGCCGGTGGTGGATGTCGGCGGTTCCGCTGCGCAGGACGAGGGCGGGGATGTCGAGTGTGCTGGCGCGGTCGGTCGTCAGGCCGGGGACCGGCTCGTTGGGATTCGGGCAGTAGACCGTGAGCCATCGTTCGAGCACCGCGATGAACTCGGCGGGGTGCTGCGCGAGGAAGCGGTCGCGGTTGCCCGGGTTGCGCGCGATCACCTCGGCCCATGCGGGAAGGTCGGCGACGGCGGCCATGCCGCCCTCCCATGCGGCCCTGATGGACTCGCCGCAGTAGTGCATCCCGACCGAAAGCAGCCCGTACACGCCGCCGCTGATCCACCACAGCGCGAGCGCCGACGCGACGTCCGGGTGTCGTGACGCGGCGAGCAGCGACACCCGCGAACCTCCCGAGCCGCCCGCGATGACGGCGGGCGCGAGCCCGAGCTGACGCAGCAGCCCCGCGAGCACGTCGGCCTGCATCGCCGACTCGGACTCGCCGGTGAAGCACACGTCCGACTCACCGGTGTTCGGCCGGTCCCAGACCAGGACCCGGTTACCGCGTTCGGCGAGCGTGCGGGCGGTCTCGCGGAGTCCCGGGGTGTCCCGCGCGTCGCGGCCCCCGGGGGTGAGCACCCAGGGCCGTCCCCGCTCGCCGATCACCTCGTAGCCGACCGTCAGTCCGTTGACCCTTGCTGTCGCCATGCCCCGAAGTTACTATCCGAGCAGTCATAAGAGAATACTCACTTACTTAATCAACCCCGCCACGGCGGTGAGACGAGGAGCGTGACATGGGCCGTGAAGCGGTGATCGTCGCGGGCGCGCGGACGGCGATCGGTACGGCGTTCCGGGGCTCCCTGGTCGACGTCGACGCCATGGACCTGGCGACCAAGGCGGTCAGCGAGGCGGTGTCCCGCTCGGGCCTCCCACCCGAGCTGTTCGACGACGTCGTCCTCGGCGAGTCCCTGTACGGCGGCGGCGCTATCGGCAGATACGCCGCGATCGAGGCGGGCCTGGTCAACGCGCCGGGACTCGCGCACAACCGGCACTGCGCGTCGGGCCTGGCGACGCTGCAGACCGCCGCCGCGTCGGTCATCGCGGGCATGGACCGGGTGGTGGTGGCGGGCGGCGTCCAGTCGTCGTCCACGATGCCGAAGGTGAGCCGGCGCGTGCCAGGCACCGACGAGTGGACCGAGGACTGGCTGGCCCCCAGCCACCGCGAGACCCCCGACGCGCCCATCCGCGACATGACCATCACCGTCGGCTGGAACACCGCGGTCAAGGCCGGGATCTCCCGCGCCGCCATGGACGCCTGGGCGGTCCGCTCGCACGAGCGCGCCGTCGCCGGGATCGACGCGGGCGCGTTCGCCGCCGAGATCGTCCCGCTCGACGTCACCCGCCGCGACGGCACGACCTTCACCTTCGCCGTTGACGAGCACCCGAGACGCACCTCGACCCTGGAGAAGCTCGCGTCACTGAAGCCGCTGCATCCGGAGATCGAGGGCTTCTCCATCACCGCGGGCAACTCCGCGGGCGTCAACGACGGGGCCGCGGCGGTCGTCGTCGCCGATAGGGCGCTCGCCGAGGCCGAAGGCCGGGAGCCCCTCGCGGTCGTGCGCGCGTGGGCGTCGGTCGGCGTCCCGCCCGCCGAGACCGGCCTCGCGCCGATCCTCGCGATCCCCAAGGCGCTCGACCGGGCGGGCCTCAGCGCCTCCGACGTCAAGCTCTGGGAGGTGAACGAGGCGTTCGCGTCGGTCGCCGTCGCCACGACGCACGCGCTGGGCCTGCCCGAGGAGTCAGTCAACGTCCTCGGCAGCGGGTGCAGCCTCGGCCACCCTGTCGCGATGACCGGCACCCGGATGGTCCTCACCCTCATCCACGAGACCCGGCGCAGGGGCGGCGGCATAGCGGTCGCCGCCATGTGCGCGGGCGGCGGCATGGCCTCCGCGCTCGTCCTCGAGGTCCCCGCACCCTAGGAACACGCAAAGAGGGCGGGACGCGGCGAGCGCGTCCCGCCCTCTCGGCGTTCACGGGGTCACTGGCGGCGGCGGGTCGGCTCAAGCTGCGGGAAGAACCCCTTGACGGTGCCCTCGCTGATCAGCGAGACGGCACGGTGCCGGTCGAAGCCCTTGCCGTGGTGGCTCTCCAGCGCCAGGACCAGGGCGATGCCCATGACGGCCCGCGCGGAGATGTCGGGGGACTCGAACGGGTAGCCGTAGCGGTCCTCGACCTCACGCCATGCCTCGGCGAGCCTGTCCATCGCGACGGTCAGGTTCTCCTGGTAGAAGCGCCGCGCCACCTGCGGGTCGCCGAACAGGACGAGGCCGAGCAGCGGAAGGATCTCCTCGAGCGTCGAGATCAGCTGCCGGTACAGGCCCGTCATCGTGCGCAACTGCCGCTCGGGGGTGAGCGGCTGTTCCCTGTCGATCGCCTCGGTCGCCGCGACGAGATCGTCCACCGCCTGCTTGAGCGGTTCCACGACGGCCTCGAAGAACAGCTGTTCCTTGCTCTCGAAGTGCCGGTAGATCACGCCCTCGCTGATGCCGCTGTGCTCGGCGATCAGCTTGATCGTCGTACCGTTCATGTCGCCGGTCTCGATGAACGCCCGACGCGCGGCGGCGAGGATCGAGCTCTTGCGCGCGGCGGCGGTGAGCCGTCTGCGCGGCCGCTTCTCCGCGACGGGCCGCGCCTCGTCCGACGGCTCCACAGGCGGTTCGACCTGCGGATCGGCTTCGGACTCGACCGCGGCTGAGGACTCGACCGGCCTGGTGCTCATGCGTGTCTCCCGGTGACCAGTCCTCCGCCGACGGGGGAGGTGAGTGGGCACATACTTACATCCTAGTACGCGTGAGGCCGCCTTGGTCCGGCAGGCGTCCCACCGATGATCTCCAGGTTACTCCGCGTACGTGCTCCGAACATAAG
Organism: Actinocorallia sp. A-T 12471; assembly: GCF_033875155.1. Classification (NCBI taxonomy): domain Bacteria; kingdom Bacillati; phylum Actinomycetota; class Actinomycetes; order Streptosporangiales; family Thermomonosporaceae; genus Actinocorallia; species Actinocorallia sp. A-T 12471. The sequence goes on from NZ_JAWZTE010000026.1 coordinate 6,939, forward strand.
GCCCCGCGGACGCCGCGGGGCCGTATGGGAGAGCGGGAAAGCCGAAAAGCCCGGCCCACGCGGTGCCACCGCGTGGGCCGGGCAGGAGAGCGCCGGACGGCGCGCCACCCCATGGACACGCCGTCCGGTGTCCGGTTACTTCGCGCCGCCCTCCGGGGTGAGGGCGGCCGCCGCCTTGCGCACCGTGACGGGCTCGGCGAGCCGCTGCTCGTCACAGGCTTTCTGGAGGATCTCCAGGGTCTCGGCGAGGCCGGGTCCGAGCCGCTTGCCCGGGGTGAACGTCGCGGGCAGGAACCGCATGCCGTTGATGACCGAGATCGTCTCGTAGTGCACGGCCCCCTCGGGGTCGCAGACGTAGTCCGGCATCCGGTCGAGGACCGCGAGCAGCATCCGCTTGAAGACGGTCCGCGCGACGTTGGAGCCGATGCACCGGTGGATGCCGAGGCCGAAGCTGGCGTGCCGGTTGCCCTCGCGGCCCATGTCGATCTGGTCGGGGTCGGCGAACACCGCGGGGTCGCGGTTGGCCATCGCCCACGACAGCCAGAGGCGTTCACCCTCCTTGAACTCGACGCCGGCGACCGCGCAGTCGGCCGAGATCGTGCGCCCGTCGCCCACGGCGGGGGTGTAGTAGCGCAGGAACTCCTCGGTGGCCGAGTCGAGCAGTTCGGCGCGCTCACGGCTGAGCCGCGCGCGCTCCTCGGGGTTCTCCGACAGCCACTCGATGGCGTGCGCGGTGAGCGCGGTGGTGGTGTCGAAGCCGCCGCCGATGAGCAGGCCGAGCACGCCGCGGATCTCGTCGTCGGGCTGCTTCTCGCCGAGGACGTCGGCGTTGACCAGCGCGTTGATCAGGCCGGGCCGCGGGTTCGCGCGCACCTCGGCGAGCTGCCGCGCGATCTCCGCCTGCATCTCCATGTGCAGCCCGCCGACCCGCATGATGTCGGGCGAGGTGAGCGGCGTGTAGATGACGGCGTGCGCGGGCTCGCAGTAGATCGTCCAGTCCTTGATCGGGATGCCGAGCATCGCGAGCGTGAAGACCGCGGGGACGATGTTGGCGAGGTCCTCCACGAAGTCGATGGAGCCCGACTCGATCTTCTCGTCGATGCAGGCCCGGACGAGCTCGTCGAGCCACGGAATCCAGCGGTTGATCGCCGCGGGGGACAGGTACGGGTTCAGCGCCTGCCGGTAGTGCCGCTGCTCGGGCGGGTCCATCTCCAGGAAGCCGCCCCGGCTGTCGCGGGCGCGCGGCGGCGACGGGATCGAGATGCCCTTGTAGCCGCGCCGCTGGTTCTTCACGTCGTGGTCGTTCGACAGGTACTCGGCCGACCGCGCGGCCAGCTCGAACACCTCGCGGTTCCCGGCGGCGACCCAGTGGCCGCCGTGGGTCTCGGTCCACGCGATCGGGCACTTGGCGTGCATCTCGTGGGTGATGTCCTCGAACCGCTCGCGGTAGCCGGGCTCGTGCCTGTCGAAGTGGAACGTGACGCGCTTGCGCCCGTCGCTTCCGGTGGTCTCCTCGGCGCTCACGTGGCGTCCTCCACGGTGATGGCCTGCTCGGGGCAGGAGCGGACCGCGCTGAGCACGTTCTTCTCCTCCCCGGCGGGCACGTCGGGGCTGACCGGGGTGGAGTGGCCGTCCACGTCGTCCAGCTCGAAGATGTCGGGGGCCTTCATCGCGCACAGCGTGTGGCCCTGGCAGCGTGTCTGATCGACGCTGACCTTCACGTCACTGTCTCCTTCCGCCTGTTCCTTGGTGGTTCTTCCGGAGTCGGCCTAGACGTGGAAGTCGTGCCACTTGAGGTAGCCGCCCGCGTCGACGCGCAGCTGCATGCCGGTGACGAAGCGCGCCTCGTCGGACGCGAGGAACAGGATCGCGTTGCTGATGTCGACCGGCTCGATGTACGGGACGGGCATCGCCTGCTGGACGTAGAAGGCGCGCTCGGCGTCCTCGCGGGTCGGGTTCTCCAGGTCGGGCCGGAACGACTTGTACATCGGCTTGCTCTGCAGCATCTGGGTGTTGACGTTCGTGGGGTGCACGACGTTGGCCCGGATGGAGCGGGGCGCGAGCTGGCGGGCGAGCTCGTGGGTGTAGTCGGCCAGGATGCGCTTGGCCCACGCGTAGCCGCTGCCGCCGGGGTTGCTGCCGGGGTTCTGCACCATGCCCTGCGACATGAGCGCGGCCGCCGACGCGACGGTGATCACCGACGCGCCCTCGGCGAGGTGCGGCAGCGCGGCCTGGACGGCGTTGATCGAGCCGAGCAGGTTGACGTTGACGACGTCGCTCCACGCCTGCAGCGGCGGGTTGCCGTGCAGGGGCGCGATGCCGGCCTGGGCGACGACCACGTCGACCTTGCCGAACTCGGCGATGCCCTGCTCAAGCGCGCCGCGCACCTGGGCGGCCTCGCGGACGTCGGCCTGGACGGTGACGACGCGGCGGCCGAGCTCCTCGACAAGGCGCGCGGTCTCCTTGAGGTCGTCGGGGGTGGACATCGGGTAGTCGACTGTCTCGTAGTCCTGGCACAGGTCGACCGCGATGATGTCGGCGCCTTCCTGCGCGAGCCGGACCGCGTGGCTGCGGCCCTGGCCGCGGGCGGCACCGGTGATGAAGGCGACCTTTCCGTCAACGCGTCCCATGGGGTGGCTCCTTGTTCCGGGGGCGGAGGTGGGGCCGGGCCGGGCGTTCGCTCCCGAGATCTGAGATTTTCGTCTCGAAAGAAGCCCGATTCCGATTGGGAGAACCATACTCTCAAGAACATCGGAAAACCAGTCTTGATGAGTGCTCGCTCACTTCATTAAATGGTTGCCACTCACCACGAGGAGGACCGGTGTCATCCACGCAAAGACGGGCTAAGCTGCTCATCGACGGGCAGCTGATCGAAGCGAGAACGTCATTCTCGTCAACGAACCCCGCAACCGGCCAAGTGGTCGGCGAAGCCCCCGACGCGACGGTCGCCGAAGCCGAGGCGGCCATCGCCGCCGCGCGCCGGGCCTTCGACACGACGGACTGGGCGACCGACCCCGACCTGCGCGTCCGCTGCCTGCGCCAGCTGCACCAGGCGCTGCACGACAACAAGGAGGAACTGCGCGAACTGATCATCGCCGAGGCCGGCGCGCCCCGGATGATCACGCACGCGACCCAGCTGGAAGAGCCGATCGAGATCGTCGCGTACTACGCCGACCTGCTCGGGACGTACCCGCTCACCGAGGAGCTCGGCGTCATCGAGACGCGCGGCCGCAAGCACCGCCGCTGGGTCGAGAAGGAGGCGGCGGGCGTCGTCGCCGCGATCACCCCGTACAACTACCCGGTCCAGATCGCGCTCGCCAAGATCGCCCCCGCGCTCGCGGCGGGCTGCACCGTCGTGCTCAAGGGCGCCCCGGACACCCCCCTGGTCACCCAGGCCCTGGGCGAGCTGATCCACGCGCACACCGACATCCCGGCCGGGGTCGTCAACGTCATCTCCTCCTCCGACGCCGCCACCGGCGAGGCCCTGACCACCCACCCCGACGTGGACATGGTGACGTTCACCGGCTCGACCGCGACGGGCCGCCGCATCATGGAGGCCGCCGCCAAGACCGTCAAGCGGACGTTCCTCGAGCTCGGCGGCAAGTCCGCGATGATCGTCCTTGACGACGCCGACCTCGGCCTGTGCGCGATGGCGTCGGCGTTCATGATCTGCAGCCACGCCGGTCAGGGCTGCGCGATCACCTCACGGGTGCTCGTGCCGCGCGAGCACCACGACGCGTTCGTCGCGCAGGCGTCGACGTTCCTGCAGGGCATCAACTACGGCGACCCCAACGACCCCGGCACCTACATGGGCCCGCTCATCAGCGAGCGGCAGCGCGACAAGGTGCACGGCCTCGTCGAGCGGGCCGTCGCGGCGGGCGCGACCCTGGTCACCGGCGGCGAGAAGGTCGACCCCGGCTGGTACTACAAGCCGACCCTGCTGACCGACGTCGCGCCCGACAGCGAGATCGCGCAGGAGGAGGTCTTCGGGCCGGTCCTCGTGGTCATCGCCTACGACGGCGAGGACGAGGCGGTCCGCATCGCCAACGACTCGATCTACGGGCTGTCCGGCGCGGTGTTCGGCGCGGACAACGACAGGGCCATCGCCGTCGCCAGGCGCATCCGCAGCGGGACGCTGAGCGTCAACGGCGGCTACTACTTCGGCGGCGACGCGTCCTTCGGCGGCTACAAGCAGTCGGGCATCGGCCGGGAGGGCGGTGTTCCCGGGTTCGAGGAGTTCCTGGAGAGCAAGGTCTTCGCGGCGGTCGTCGGATGAGCCGGCCGCTGGAGGGCGTCCGGGTCCTTGAGGTGGCGATGTACGGGTTCGTCCCGTCGGCGGGCGGGGTGCTCGCCGACTGGGGCGCCGACGTCGTCAAGGTCGAGCACGCGGTGCACGGCGACCCGCAGCGCGGGCTGCGCCAGACCGGCACGATGCGCGTCGAGGGCGACCCGAACCCGAACTTCGCGCACGCCAACCGGGGCAAACGCAGCATCGGCGTTGACATGGGCAACCCGGAGGGCCGCGAGGTGCTGCACGAGCTCGCGCGCCGCTCCGACGTGTTCCTCACCAGCTTTCTGCCCGGGGCGCGCGCGAAGTTCGGCATCGACGTCGCCGACATCCGCGCGGTCAACCCGAAGATCATCTACGCCCGGGGAAGCGCGCTAGGCCCGCGCGGACAGGAGGCCGAACGCGGCGGCTACGACATGACGGCCTTCTGGGCGCGCGCCGGGACCGCCGCGAGCCTCACCCCGCCGGACGTCGAGGGCATGATCAGCCCTCCGGGACCCGCCTACGGCGACACCATCTCCGGCACGAACCTCGCCGGTGGGATCGCCGCGGCCCTGGTGAAGCTGGGCCGGACCGGCGAGCCGTCGGTGGTGGACGTGTCCCTGCTGGGCAGCGGCGTGTGGGCGCTCGGCCACGGCGTCGCCCTGTCGGCGCACCTGGGCGAGCCGATGGTCGCGCCGAAGTCCGGCGCGCACGGCTCCCCGGTGAACCCGTTGACGGGCCTGTACCGCACGGCCGACGGCCGCTACCTGTCGCTGGTGATGCTCCAGGCCGCGAAGTTCTGGGCCGACGTGTGCCGCCACATCGACCGTCCCGACCTCATCGACGACCCGCGCTTCGCGACGGGCGCGGACATCGCGGCCAACACCGGCCAGGCCGTGGAGATCCTGCGCGAGGTCGTCGCGACGAGGACGCTCGCGGAGTGGTCCGAGCGGTTCGCGACGCTCTCCGGCCCGTGGGCCCCCGTCCAGGACTCGCTCCAGGTCGTCTCCGACGGCCAGGTGACCGCGAACGACTACCTCGTGGACACCGGGGAGCTGAAGCTGGCGGCGAGCCCCGTCCAGTTCGACGTGGCGAGCCCCGCTTCGGGTCCCGCGCCGGAGTTCGCGGCGCAGACCGACGAGGTGCTGCTGGAACTCGGCCTCAGCTGGGAGCGCCTGATCGAGCTGAAGACGGCGGGTGCCGTCACATGAGCGCGCGGGGCGCGGACCGGCGGGCCGACGCCGTCCGCGCCGCCGCGCGCTCAGGCACGCCGCGCGCCCCAGGCGGTGAGGAACGCCGCGGCGGAAGGGGCGAGGCCCGCGTGCAGCGCCTCGGCCCCGGCCCTGACGCGCAGATGCACGTCGACGCCGGAGCGCGCGGCCCGGCCCGCGAAGCGGATCGAGTCGTCCAGCAGCGGGTCGGTGCCCGCGGTCTGGAGCTGCACCGGAGGCAGCCCGTGGAGGTTGCCGAGCAGGGGGCTCAGCAGCGGGTCGCCCAGCGGGGTCCCCGCCGCGTAGGCGAGCGCGCGGGCGCGCAGGTCCGCGAGGTCGAACGCGGCGTCGGTCGCGGCGTTGAGCAGCAGGCTCTGCGCGTCGAGGCGCAGGTCGAGCAGGGCGGTCAGCAGCACCGCGCAGGACGGGCCCGGCGCGCCCTCGTCGCGCAGCGCGAGCAGCAGCGCGGCGGCGAGGCCCGCCCCCTCAAGCCGTCCCGCGAGTGCGACGGGTCCGCGCGTCCGGCAGTGCTCGAACGCGGCGCGCGCGTCGTGCAGCGCCTCGGGGAAATGCGGCCGGTACCCGGCGCAGAACACCTCGGCCCCGGTGCGCGCCGCGAGGTCCTCGGCGAACGCGAGCCCGGGTTCCGGCGCGCCGGCCAGGCTCCGGTCGCCGTGCAGGTACAGGACGACGGCGTCGGCGCGCTCGCGCGGCAGGACCGTCAGCCCGAGTCCGTGCGCGCGCACGGAGGACTCTCCCGACATATCTCATTCTCCAGAACTGGATATGTTGTTCTCGTTCATGAGAACATCATATCCAAAATGACCGTCCCACCCGGTAGAGGAGCACCCCATGCCTTCGCGTGAACTGCCGTATCCGCTGTTCGACGCCGACAACCACCTGTACGAGACCGAGGAGGCGCTGACCAAGTACCTGCCGGAGAAGTACAAGGGCACGATCAAGTACGTGCAGGTGGACGGCAGGACGAAGATCGCCGTCCGCGGCCACATCAGCGAGTACATCCCGAACCCGACCTTCGAGGTCGTGGCGCGGCCCGGCGCGATGGAGGACTACTTCCGCGTCGGCAACCCCGAGGGCAAGAGCCGCAGGGAGATCTTCGGCAAGCCGATGAAGTCGATCCCCGCGTTCCGCGAGCCCGCGCCGCGCCTCGAGCTGATGGACGAGCTGGGCATCTCCCAGACCCTGATGTTCCCGACGCTGGCGAGCCTCATCGAGGAGCGCATGCGCGACGACCCCGACATGATCCACGCGGTCATCCACGCGCTCAACGAGTGGCTGCTGGAGACCTGGTCGTTCAACTACAAGGACCGCATCTTCACCACCCCCGTCATCAGCCTCCCGATCGTCGAGAAGGCCATCGAGGAGCTTGACTGGGCGGTCGCGAACGGCGCGCGCGCGATCCTCGTCCGCCCGGCCCCGGTGCCCGGCTACCGGCACTCGCGCTCGTTCGGCCTGCCGGAGTTCGACCCGTTCTGGGAGCGGGTCGTCCACCACGGCGTGCTCGTCGCGCTGCACTCGTCGGACTCCGGCTACAGCCGGTACGTCGCCGACTGGCAGGGCGTCGACCAGGAGATGCTGCCGTTCGTGCCGAACGCGTTCCGGCAGGTCTTCGAGTGGCGGCCCATCCAGGACGCCGTCGCGGCGCTCGCCTGCCACGGCGCGCTGTCCCGCCACCCCGACCTGAAGATCGCCGTCATCGAGAACGGCTCGGTGTGGGTCGGCCCGCTGCTCGACCAGCTCGCCAGCATCTACAAGAAGATGCCCGACGCGTTCAGCGAGGACCCCGTCGTCGCGGTGAAGCGCTGCATCCACATCTCCCCGTTCTGGGAGGACGACATGGGCAAGCTCGCCGAGCTCATCGGCGTCGAGCGCGTCCTGTTCGGCTCGGACTACCCGCACCCCGAGGGCCTCGCCGACCCGATCACCTACGTGGACGAGCTCGCCGGCCTCAGCGAGGAGCACAAGGCCCTCATCATGGGCGGCAACCTGGCGAGGCTGATCTCGGCGTGACCCCCGCCACCATTCCCGAGATGGTGCTCGCCGCCGCTGACCGCTTCGGTGACGCCGAAGCGGTCGTGGACGGCCCCACGCGGCTCGGCTTCGGCGATCTGGCGACCCGGGTCCGTGTGGCCGCGGGCGCGTTCGCGTCCGCGGGGGTGGGCAGGGGCGACCGGGTGGCGATCTGGGCGCCGAACTCCGTCGAGTGGATCGTCGCGGCCTTCGGGCTGCTGACGGCCGGCGGGGTGCTGGTCCCGGTGAACACACGGTTCAGGGCCGAGGAGGCCGCCGACGTCGTCGTCCGGGGCGGGGCGCGGCTGCTGCTCGTGCGGGGCGGCTTCCTCGGCAGGGACTACCCGGCCCCGCCCGGCGTCCGGGTCGTTGACCTCGGGTCGGGGTTCCTCGATGACGGACGGCCGTTCGAGCGCGCGGTGCGCCCGGACGACGTCGCCGACATCGTCTTCACCTCCGGCACGACCGGGCGGCCGAAGGGCGTCCTCATGGACCACGCCCAGACGCTGCGCAAGTACGGCTCGTGGGGCGACCTCGTCGGCCTGCGCGAGGGAGACAGGTACCTGGTCGTCAGCCCGTTCTTCCACACCTTCGGGTACAAGGCGGGCTGCGTCGCGTCACTGCTCAAGGGCTGCACGATCCTGCCCGTGCCGGTCTTCGACGTGGACCGGGTGCTCGAACTCGTGGAGACCGAGCGGGTCACCGTGCTGCCCGGCCCTCCGGCCGTCTACCACGGGCTGCTCGCCGCACCCGGAGACCGGACCACGCGCGGCGGCCGCGACGTGTCGTCGCTGCGGGTCGCGGCGACCGGCGCGGCCGACATCCCGGCCGACCTCGTCCGCAGGATGCGCGCCGACCTGCCGTTCACCTCGATCACCACCGCCTACGGGCTCACCGAGGCCGGGACGGTCACCGCGTCACGGCCCGGCGACGCGTTCGAGGACGTCGCAGGGACCGTCGGCGCCCCGTGCGACGGGATGGAGGTCCGGCTGGCCGCCGACGGCGAGATCCTCGTGCGCGGCTACTCGGTGATGCGCGGCTACCTTGACGACCCCGCGGCGACCGCCGAGGCGATCGGCCCCGACGGCTGGCTGCGCACCGGCGACCTCGGCGCGTTCGACGCCGCGGGACGCCTGCTCGTCAAGGGCCGCAAGAAGGACATGTTCCTCGTCGGCGGCTTCAACGCCTACCCGGCCGAGATCGAGGGGTTCCTGATGGAACACCCCGCGGTCGCCGAGGCCGCCGTCGTCGGGGTGCCGGACGCGCGGCTCGGGCAGGTCGGCGTGGCGTTCGTGGTGGCGCGCGCGCCCGTCACCGTCGCGGGGCTCCTGGCGTGGAGCCGCGAGCGGATGGCCGGATACAAGGTGCCGCGCGACGTCGTCTTCCTGCCCGAACTGCCGCGCAACGCGGCGGGCAAGGTCACCAAGGACGTCCTGCGCGACGCGGCGCGGCCCGCCTGACAGACCAACGTTAAGGAGAGAGCGTGAAGCGCACAGTGCCCTTCCGGGCCGGGACACGGCGGGTGCCGTCGTGAACTTCGAGTTCGACGAGGACCAGCGGTTCTGGCAGGCGACCGTCCGCGAGGCCGTCGCCAAGGAGTGCCCGCCGTCGCTGGTGCGGAGTGTGGTGGACGGCGGGGTCGATCCCGCGCCCGTCTGGGCGGCCTACGTCAGGCACGGGTGGACCGAGCTGGGTGAGCGCGGTGAGACCGTCGAGCTGGCGATCCTGCTCGAGGAGCTGGGCCGCGCGGTCGACCCGACGCCGTACCTGGCGACGATGACGCAGTTCGTCCCGTTCTTCCCCGACACCGCGCCAGGACGGTCAGGGACCGCGGCGTTCGAGGGGGTCGGCGCGGTCCCGGACGGCGACGGCTGGCTGCTCAGCGGCACGGCCCGGCACGTCCTCGACGGCGACCGCGCCGAACGGTTCGCCGTCGTCACCGGCGCGGGGGTCTTCGCCGTCCCCGCCGACCGGGTGACCGTCGTGCCGACGCCGGTCTTCGATCCGCTGCTGCACGTCGCCGAGGTCACCTTCGACGGCGTGCGCGTCACCGAGGCCGAGCGCGGCTCGGTGGGCGCGGACGAGGTCAGGCCGCTCGCCGTCACCGGGATCGCGCTGACCATGGTCGGGGCCTGCCAACGCGTCCTCGACCTCGTGCTCGACCACGTGAAGACGAGGCAGCAGTTCGGCGTCCCGGTCGGCTCGTTCCAGGCCGTCAAGCACAAGGCGGCCGACATGCACGTCGCGATCGAGCGCGCCAGGGCACTGGCCTACTACGCGGCGCTCGTCATCGCGGCGGACGGCGACCGTCCCGGCTACGCGGCCTCGATGGCCAAGGCCGCGGCGGGGGAGTGCCAGGGGCTCGTGTTCCGGCACGGCTTCCAGCTGTTCGGGGCCATGGGCTACACGTGGGAGAACGACCTCCAGTTCGCGCTCAAGCGCGCCAAGTCCGGCGAGCTGCTGCTCGGCGGCGCGGCCGAGCACCGGGCGCTCATCGTTGAGGAGTACCTGTGCGGCTGACATTCGACGCGGGAGTCGAGGCGTTCCGCGCCGAGTTCGCGGCGTTCCTCGACGCGCACGCGCCCACCGAGGCCGAGGCCGCCGAGCGGTCGCGGTCGAGCGCGCACGTGCCGGAGTGGGCGCGGCGCTGGCAGCGGCTGCTGTTCGACGAGGGCTGGCTGCTGCCCGGCAACCCGCCCGAGTTCGGCGGCCGCAACGCCGGGATCATCGAGCAGTACGTGCACCTCGAGGAGCTGGCCAGACGGCGGATGTACCACAGCTTCAACCCGCAGGGCCTGGGGATCGTGGCGGCGTCGCTGCTGTCGTTCGGGTCGGCGGAGCAGAAGCGGCGCTGGGCAGTGCCGATCCTGCGCGCGGAGATCACGGCGGCGTTGGGGATGAGCGAGCCGGGCGCGGGTTCTGACCTCGCGGGGTTGCGGACCCGCGCGGTCCTGGACGGTGACGAGTTCGTGGTGAACGGCCAGAAGGTGTGGACGTCCGGCGCGCACGACGCCGACGTCATCCTCGCCTTCGTCCGCACCGATCCGGACGCGCCCAAGCACAAGGGCATCAGCGTGCTGCTGATCCCGACCGATCTCGAAGGCGTCGCGCGGCGTCCGTTCGGCTCGATCGCGGGCCGTGACGACCTCGACTTCAACGAGGTCTTCTTCACCGACGTCCGGGTGCCCAAGGAGAACTTGGTCGGCCCCCTGAACGACGGCTGGCGGGTCGCCAACGGCTCGCTCGGCCACGAGCGGAACCTCCTGTGGCTGAGCTTCGCCGCCCGCCTGGAGGAGGAGATCCGCGACTTCACCCCCGAGACCCCCCTCGACCGCGACTGGTACGCGACCCTCCTCATGGACGCCCAGGCGCTGCGCCTCATGGGCTCCGCCGCCCTCGCCAGGGCCGCGCGCGGAGAGCGTGACGTGGCCGGGCTGTCGGTGCTGAAGGTGTTCGGTTCCGAGGCCGCCCAGAAGGCCCTGGAACGCATCCTCGACGCCCAGGGCGTCGCGGGCCTGTACCCGACCCCGACCGCGCCGCACGCCCCGCTGCACCTCGACGTGTTCACCGCGGGCTGGTTCGAGCGCTACGCGCGCAGCTTCGGCGGCACGATCGCGGGCGGCACGTCGGAGATCCAGCGGACGATCATCGCCGAGCGGGTGCTCGGCCTCCCCCGAGCCTGAGGAGCCCCCCAACATGCCCTACATCGACTACGCGTCCGCCGACAAGATCGCCACGATCACCCTGAACCGGCCGGAAGCGGCGAACGCCCAGAACATGCAGTTCCTGGACGAACTCGACGCCGCCTTCACCCAGGCCGCGTCCGACGAGGACGTCACCGTCATCATCCTGCGCGCCGAAGGCAAGCACTTTTCAGCGGGCCACGACCTCCGCAGCGGCACACCGGCCCCCGAGAAGATCACCCTCGACTGGATCTACGCCGCAGAGGCCCGCCGCTACCTCGAATACTCGCTGCGCTGGCGGAACATCCCCAAGCCGACGATCGCGGCGGTCCAGGGCCGCTGTATCGCGGGCGGCCTGCTGCTGTGCTGGCCGTGCGACCTCATCATCGCCGCCGACGACGCCCTGTTCTCCGACCCCGTCGTGACGATGGGCATCGGGGGAGTGGAGTACCACGGGCACACCTGGGAGCTTGGCGCGCGCAAGGCCAAGGAGATCCTGTTCACCGGCCGCCCCCTTACCGCCGACGAGGCGGCGAAGGTCGGCATGGTCACCCGCGTGGTCCCCCGCGCCGACCTCGACGCCGAGACCCGCGCGCTCGCCGCCCAGATCGCCGAGATGCCCCCGTTCGGCCTCCGCCAGGCCAAGCGGGCGGTCAACCAGACCCTCGATGTCCAGGGCTTCTACGCCGCGATCCAGTCGGTGTTCGACGTGCACCAGACCGGCCACGGCAACGCGCTGTCCGTCAGCGGCTACCCGATCCTCGTCCGCCTCGAGGAGATGAAGACCAAGATCAAGTGAGGACGGCCCGTCGGGCCGGGTCGGCGGCGTGCGGACCACGGCGACCCGGCTTCGGCGGGCGGTGAGAGGCGGACGGGGCAGGGCACGAGGAGCGGTGCCGCGCCCCGTCCGCCGCATGCCCTTTTTGGGCTTTGACCTGCGAAGACGTCGCGAGGTGACGTGCTGAAACTGCAAGCTTCCGAGTCTTGACGCGGGTTCCCCGGGCCCGCCATCTTGTGGTGAGTGAGCGTTCGCATAGTTAGCGCGGACGCCGATTCGGGGGCCACATTCTTCGAGGAGCAACCCCGTGAGACACCACAGAGCACTGGCGGCACTCGCCGCCCTCGTCCTCGTCGTGAGCGGCTGCGGCCGCGACGGCTCAGGCGGCACGGAGGACACCCCGCCGCCCGCGTCGGCCGGCGCGGCGGACTTCGGCACGCTCAAGGGCCTGTGCGGCCCCGGCGACGCCAAGTCCGCCTCCGCCCAGGGCGTCACCGCCGACGAGATCCAGGTCGGGACCTTCACCGACCAGGGCTTCGACAAGCGGCCCGACTACCCCGACGCCGCCAAGGTCTTCACCTCGTGGTGCAACGCCGCGGGCGGCGTCAACGGCCGCAAGCTTGTCTCGCAGACCCGTGACTCCAAGCTCACCGAGGTCCGCCAGCGCATGCTGGAAGCCTGCCGCGAGGACTTCTTCCTCGTCGGCGGCGCGTCCGCGCTCGACGGCCTCGGCGTCAAGGACCGGCTGACCTGCGTCCTCCCGGCGTTCCCCGCGACCACCACCCAGGTCGAGAACACCGGCTCCGACCTCCAGGTCTCCCCGTGGGGCGGCGCGTCCTACAGCCGCTACGCCGGGTACTTCACCTGGCTGCTCAAGGAGGCGTACCCCGACTCCGCGGGCGCGGTCGGCAGCATCGTCGGCGACTCGCCGGTGACCAAGGTGCTGGTCGAGCAGGTCAAGGAGACCGTCGAGTGGGCGGGCGGCAAGTTCGCCTACAGCGACACCTACCCGCCGGCGGGCATCGCCGACTGGACGCCCTACGCGCAGGCCATCAAGAGCAAGAACATCAAGGGCCTCGTCTTCTACGGCAACTTCACCGACCTGGTGAAGCTCGAGCTCGCGCTGACGAACCTCGACTACAAGCTCGACTGGATCGACGCCAACGCCTACTCCTACGGCCCGGCGTTCCTCCAGCTCGGCGGCAAGGCCATCGGCTTCCAGAACAACCTCGCCGACCTCGGCGGCGTCCACCCGCTGGAGAGCGCGTCGAGCAGCCCCGCCACCCAGCAGCTCATCGACCTGTTCGCGCAGTACGCGCCGGGCCAGCCGGTGTCGCTCGGCGCGGTCCGCGCGTTCGCCGCGTTCGTCCTGTTCGCCAAGGCCGCCTCGTCCTGCGGCGACGAC
>NZ_JAWZTE010000028.1:0-916 GCF_033875155.1 Actinocorallia sp. A-T 12471
GTGGAGGGAGTCCTCATCTGGAGGCAGGTTTCCCGCTTAGATGCTTTCAGCGGTTATCCCTTCCGAACGTAGCCAACCAGCCGTGCCCTTGGCAGAACAACTGGCACACCAGAGGTTCGTCCGTCCCGGTCCTCTCGTACTAGGGACAGATCCTCGCAAGACTCCTACGCGCGCAGCGGATAGGGACCGAACTGTCTCGCGACGTTCTAAACCCAGCTCGCGTGCCGCTTTAATGGGCGAACAGCCCAACCCTTGGGACCTACTCCAGCCCCAGGATGCGACGAGCCGACATCGAGGTGCCAAACCATCCCGTCGATATGGACTCTTGGGGAAGATCAGCCTGTTATCCCCGGGGTACCTTTTAGCCGTTGAGCGACACCACTTCCACACGTAGGTGCCGGATCACTAGGCCCAGCTTTCGCTCCTGCTCGACCCGTCGGTCTCACAGTCAAGCTCCCTTGTGCCCTTGCACTCGCCACCTGATTACCAACCAGGCTGAGGGAACCTTTGGGCGCCTCCGTTACATTTTGGGAGGCAACCGCCCCAGTTAAACTACCCACCAGGCACTGTCCCCCACCCCGATAAGGGGCGCGGGTTAGACATTCGAAACAACCAGAGTGGTATTTCACCAATGACTCCACCCGAACTAGCGTCCAAGCTTCACAGTCTCCCACCTATCCTACACAAGCCATTCCAAACACCAATGCCAAGCTATAGTGAAGGTCCCGGGGTCTTTCCGTCCTGCTGCGCGTAACGAGCATCTTTACTCGTAGTGCAATTTCGCCGGGCCTGTGGTTGAGACAGCGGGGAAGTCGTTACGCCATTCGTGCAGGTCGGAACTTACCCGACAAGGAATTTCGCTACCTTAGGATGGTTATAGTTACCACCGCCGTTTACCGGCGCTTAGATTCTCAGC
>NZ_JAWZTE010000029.1:0-804 GCF_033875155.1 Actinocorallia sp. A-T 12471
TAGTCGCATGCTGTAGACCCGAAGCGGAGTGATCTAGCCATGGGCAGGTTGAAGCGCCGGTAAGACGGTGTGGAGGACCGAACCCACCAGGGTTGAAAACCTGGGGGATGACCTGTGGTTAGGGGTGAAAGGCCAATCAAACTCCGTGATAGCTGGTTCTCCCCGAAATGCATTTAGGTGCAGCGTCACATGTTTCTCGCCGGAGGTAGAGCTACTGGATGGCCGATGGGCCCGACAAGGTTACTGACGTCAGCCAAACTCCGAATGCCGGTGAGTGAGAGTGTGGCAGTGAGACTGCGGGCGATAAGGTTCGTAGTCGAGAGGGAAACAGCCCAGATCATCGACTAAGGCCCCTAAGCGTGTGCTAAGTGGGAAAGGATGTGGAGTTGCTGTGACAACCAGGAGGTTGGCTTAGAAGCAGCCACCCTTGAAAGAGTGCGTAATAGCTCACTGGTCAAGTGATTCCGCGCCGACAATGTAGCGGGGCTCAAGCACACCGCCGAAGTCGTGGCAATCAGATGTATGTCTGGTTGGGTAGGGGAGCGTCGTGCAGCCGGTGAAGCCGCAGCGTGAGCTAGTGGTGGAGGCTGTTCGAGTGAGAATGCAGGCATGAGTAGCGAATGAGCAGTGAGAAACTGCTCCGCCGGATGACCAAGGGTTCCTGGGGCAGGCTAATCCGCCCAGGGTAAGTCGGGACCTAAGGTGAGGCCGACAGGCGTAATCGATGGACAACGGGTTGATATTCCCGTACCCGCTGGTACGCGCCAACGCTGAACCTCGTGATACTAACCGCGCGAATCCCTC
>NZ_JAWZTE010000003.1:0-755296 GCF_033875155.1 Actinocorallia sp. A-T 12471
CCGGCACCGCCGCAGACCCTCACAACCTCGCGCCGCGGCCTCCAGCACCGCTGCAGGGGCCAACAGCCTTACGCCGCGGGCTCCGGCACCGCGCAGGTGACGGCGGTCTCACCTTGCGGGGCGGGGTGGGGGTTAGGCTAGGCCGCCGGTGGCGCGGAGGTTCTGGGCGGTGAGCCAGCGGGCGTCGGGGGAGGCTAGGAAGGCGACTACGTCGGCGATGTCGGCGGGGGTGCCTAGTCTGCCCAGGGGGGTCATTGACGCGACGGTGCTAAGGGCCTCCTCGGGGTTGACCGAGCGGAGCAGGTCGGTGTCAGTCGCGCCGGGCGAGACCGTGTTGACCGTGATGCCGCGCGCGCCGAGTTCCTGCGCGGCGACCAGCGTCAGCTGCTCGAGCGCGCCCTTGGTCGCGGCGTAGGGTGCGTTGCCCGGCGACGGGCGCACGGTGTTGGCCGTCGAGATGTTGATGACGCGGCCGCCGTCGCGCATGTGCCGCGCGGCATGCCGCATCAGCGTGAAGGCCGTGAACAGGTTGGCCTGCACGGCGACGCGGAAGTCCTCGTCTGTGGTGTCGGCGAGCAGCGCGGGCGGCGTGTGCACCGCCGCGTTGTTGACCAGGATGTCGAGCCCGTCGAGATGGTCGGCCGCCGCGGCGGCGAGCCGCTCGCCGGCGTCCGCCGCCGTCAGGTCGACCTTCACCGCGCGGGCGCTCCCTCCTTCCCGTTCGACGCTGCGGACGACCTCTTCCGCCGCGTCGTCGCGCGCCGCGTAGTTGAACAGGACGGTGGCCCCGTCCCGCGCCAGTCGCTCAACGATCGCCCGCCCGATTCCCCTGGAGCCTCCGGTCACCAGAGCGGTCTTTCCCTTGAGTGCGCTCATGCCCCCATAAGAACACCCCTGGAGTCCACCTCACAACGCTCGCAAACCCCGACCACCCGAATATCGGTCGCGACCGAATAAGCGGACCACCCGCACTCCCCAGCCGCACAACAAACCCATTCAGGCATCCCCTCTTCGCACTCACCACCGATTCACCCATCTCTTTGATCCCCCCTTCCGAAAACCCTCGACATCGCTCCCTCTCCACCGCCGAAATGCCGCGCTGAATTTCCGCTCGGCGGTCCCCGCGCTCACAGCCCCGTCTCCTGCCCTTCCGCGAACCCTGACACGCCGGTCACGGCAGGCCCCGCCCTCGCGGCCCCGTCTCCGTTCTTCCGCGACCCCCGACATGCCGGTCGCGGCGGACCCCGCGCTCGCGGCCGCGTCTCCCGCCCCTTCCGCGACCCCCGACATGCCGGTCGCGGCGGACCCCGCGCTCGCGGCCGCGTCTCCCGCCCCTTCCGCGACCCCCGACATGCCGGTCACGGTGGGCCCCGCGCTCACGGCCCCGCCTCCTGCCCATCCGCGACCCCGAGACGCCGGTCGCGGTGGGCCCGCGCTCGCGGTCGCGTCGGCGGTGGGTGGCGGTGGGCCCCGCGTTTGTGGGCGGGGTGGCGGTGGGCCTCTCGCTTGCGGGCGGGGTGGTGGTGGGGGGTGGGGTCAAGGGATGCCCATGAGGCGGAGGGCGGCGGTGGTGGCGGCCGCGGCGAGGACCACGATGACGAAGGACGCCTTGCGGAAGGCGAGGATCGCGGCGACGGCGACGCCCGCCGGACGCGCCCAGCCGGTGAAGTCCTGGCCGTCGGCGACCGAGGAGGTTACGGCGAGGGCCAGCAGGAGGACCACGGCGGCCGTCACCAGTGGGGCGCGCAGGCGTTCCAGATCCAGGTGGCGGGCTGCCAGAGGGCCAGCGATGCGGAAGGCGTAGGTTCCGGCGGCCAGGACGAGCACGGCAAGTAGCGGCATGACGGTCTCCTCAGGGGGTTCTGGCGCGGCGCGCCTTGAGCAGCAGGAGCGGGGCGACGGCGGCCGGTGCGAGCAGCACCGGCACCCCCGGTGGCAGCAGTGGCGTGGCGGCGAGCGCGACGGCGGTCCCCAGAAGCGCAAGGTTCCTGGTGCCGCGCTCGGTGAGGGCGGGCATCACCAGCGCCAGCAGCACGGCGGGGAACGCCGCGTCGAGCCCGAGCGCGTTGACGTCCTCGAGCACGCTGCCCGCGTACGCGCCGACCAGCACCGCGAGGTTCCACACGACGAACAGGGCGATTCCGCACACCCAGAAGGCCATCCTGCGCTGGCGCGGGTCCTCGTGCCGCAGGGTGAACGCTAGCGACTCGTCGGTGAGCAGGTGTGCGCCGACCAGCCTGCGCCACGGCCTGCCCGTGAAGACGTCGGCGGCGGCGAGGCCGAACGGGAGCAGCCTGGCGTTGAGCACGAGCGCGGTGACGACGGCGGTGACCGCCCCTCCCCCGGCGAGCACGACGCCCAGCGCGGCGAACTGCGCGCCGCCCGCGAAGACGAGCACCGACAGCGCCACCGGCACCCACAGGGGAAGGCCCCCCGCGAGCGCGAGCGCGCCGAAGGAGATGCCGACGAGGGCGTCGGCGACGCAGACCAGGCCGATGTCGCGGAGCGTGCCGCGATCCATCGTTCGCCACAACGAACACATGACCGATAGAATGAACGAAGTCGAGCCGTTCGTCAAATCGAACACTCGGACCGATCTGGCGAACACGCCGGGTCGGCCGCGAGACCAGGTCGGACCAGACGTGCGACCGCATGCGGAACCATGTGCGGGACCAGGCACAAGGCAAGCCAGTGAAGGAGCCGAACGATCAGCGCCCCGGACATCATCACGACCATCGCCTTCTCGCTGCGCCGCGAGCGCGAGCGGGCGGGCCTGTCGCTCACCGAGCTGGCCCGCCGCGCCAGGCTCGCCAAGTCCACGCTCTCCCAACTCGAGTCGGGCACCGGGAACCCGAGCGTGGAGACGCTGTGGGCGCTCAGCCTCGCCCTCGAGGTCCCGTTCAGCAGGCTTGTCGAGCCGCCGCAGCCGTCGGTCCGCGTGATCCGCGCGGGCGAGGGGCCTTACACCCGGTCCGAGGAGGCCCCCTACGAGGTCGCCCTGCTGTCGCCGTGCCCGCCCGGCGCGCGGCGCGACCTCTTCCGGGTCGTGGCCGAGCCCGGCGCGCCCCGGCTGACCACGACGCCGCACCAGGCGGGGGTGCGCGAACACGTCGTCCTGTCCAGCGGACGGGCGCGGGTCGGCCCGCTTGACGCCGCGGTCGAGCTCGCGCCGGGCGACTACGTGGTCTATCCCGGAGACACCAGGCATGTCTTCGAGGCGCTGGAACCCGACACCACGGCGGTGATGATCATCGAGCAGACCTGACGGCCCGGCCCCCAGGTTTCACCCGAGACCCCGACAGGTAGGACATCGACTACAGCAAGTGATCAGTCCGCTTCGCCGGAGTCGCGGGGCCGCCGCAGAGGGGGAACGCCGTGGACGCAGATGTGGTGCGCGGCCTGCTGCGCCCGTTCCTGCTCCTGCTGGTCTACGAGCGGCCGGGGGCGGGTCGCGAACTCGTCGAACGGCTGGCCAGGCTCGGCCTCGTCCACGCCGATTCGAGCGACGCCTACCGCACGCTGCGCGACCTTGAGGCGTCCCGGCTGCTCACCTCGGCCGGGGACATCTCAGACAACCCGGGTGATCCCGACGATCCCGCGGGCCGCCGCTACGAGCTCACGCCCGAGGGCGTCGCCGCCCTTGAGTCGTGGATTCCCCGGCTCGCGGGGATCGGCCAGGTGCTCGAGGGCTGCCTGGCGCGCTGGGCGCAGGCCCCCGGCCCGCGCTCGCTGAGCGGCGGGAGCGCGCGATGACGGCGGTCGAGGCGCTCGCCCGCGACATGCTCGCCGCGCGCGCCGAACCCGGCGCTCTCCTGGCCCGTGACGCGCCGCGCATCGCCCTCGCCTGCCGCGCGATCGCCGAACGGTTCCGGCGCGGCGGCGTCCTGTTCGCGTTCGGCACGGGTCTCGCGGCGGCCGACGCCGCGCACGTCGCCGTCGAGTTCACCCATCCCGTGATCGTGGGCAAGCGCGCGCTGCCCGCCGTCGCGCTCGGCGCGGGAGCGCCCTGCGACGGCCAGGGCGACGGCCCGCACGACGCGCTCGCCGCCCGCCTGCGCCCGTTCGCCGGACCCGACGACATCGCCCTCGGCCTCGCCGCCGACGGGGAGGACCCCGCCGTCCTGCGCTGCCTGGCCACGGCCAGGGAGGCCGGCGCGCTCACCGTCGCGCTCGTCGGCGGTGACGGCTCCTGCGCCGGGGAGGCCGCCGACCACGTCCTGGCCGTCGACTGCGCCGACCCGCTCGTGGTCCGGGAGATCCAGGTGACCGCCTACCACGTCCTGTGGGAGCTGGTGCATGTCTTTCTCGCGGAGGGGTCCCTTGCGGACGCGCTCCCCGAAGGCAGGGAGGTCCCATGAACGAGCGGAACGCGGCCACGCACTGCGATGGAGAGGTCTGTATCACCTGCTCCGACAGCGCGGTGGCCGTACGCGTGCGCGAAATCCGGCCCGGGGGCCTCGCCCTTGTGGACACCGAAGCAGGCCCGGAGGAAGTGAGCGTCGCCCTTGTCGACGCGGCCCCCGGCGACCTCGTCCTCGTCCACGCCAAAGAGGCCATAGCGCTCGTGGAGGAGGAGCCGTGACGGGCGTGCGCGGGATTGAGGCGCTGTACCCGTTCCTGTACGCGACGGGCGAGGACGGGGCCGCCGCGCTGCTCGCCGACGTCGAGACGTCCACGGCACGCAAGGCCGACGAGGCCGCGGCGCTGCGCGGCGGGCTCGCCGACGCGTTCGCCCAAGCGCTCGCTGAGTGCGCGCGGGATCTGGCCGCCTCGTTCGCCGCCGGAGGCAGGCTGTTGGCTTTCGGCAACGGGGGCAGCGCCACCGACGCACGCGCCTTCACGGGTCTGCTCGCCTCGCCCGGCGGACGCGCGCTGCCCGCCCTCGCGCTCGCGCAGGACACCGCGGCGCTCACGGCGCTCGCCAACGACGTCGGCTACGAGGTCGTGTTCTCCCGGCAGGTCGCCGCGCTGGGACGTCCCGGCGACGTCGCCGTCGCGTTCTCGACAAGCGGCGGCTCGCCCAACGTGCTGCGCGGGCTTGACGAGGCGGGCCGGCGCGGGCTCGTCACCGTGGGGTTCGCCGGATACGACGGCGGGGCGATGGCGGCCTCCGGGCTCGTCAGGCATCTGTTCGTGGTGCCGTCGGACTCGGTGCACCGCATCCAGGAGGCGCAGACGACGCTGTACCACGTCCTTGGGGAGCTGACCTCGGCGGCGGTCATGGGCATGGACGAGCCGGACACGCGGTGAGCCGGGAGCGCGTCCGCGTCAGGGTCGAGGGCATCGTGCAGGGCGTGGGTTTCCGGCCTTTCGTCCATGAACTCGCGTCCCGGTATGGAATCGATGGATTCGTCGGGAATGACGCCGACGGGGTCTTCGCCGAAGCCGAAGGCGATCCTTCGACGCTCAAGTCCTTCGTCTCCGACCTCGGCCTCTGCGCGCCGCCCTTGGCCGTCGTGGAGAAGGTCACCTACGAGGCCGCGACGCCGCTCGGGGACCGGGGCTTCCAGATCGTCGCGAGCGTCCCGGGAGACAGCCGGTCGGCTCTGGTCTCCCCCGACACCGCCACCTGCGCGGACTGCCTTCGGGAGATGAGCGACCCGTCGGACAGACGGCATGGTTACGCGTTCACCAACTGCACGAATTGCGGGCCGCGCTACACGATCACCGAGGACGTCCCGTATGACCGGCCGAACACCACGATGCGCGGCTTCGCCTTGTGCGTCGCGTGTGCGAAGGAGTACGCCGACCCCGCTGACCGGCGCTTCCACGCCCAGCCTGTCTGCTGCCCGTCTTGCGGGCCCTCCTTGCGCTTCGTGCTGGCCGACGGCTCACGCGTCGCGGGCGACCCCGTAGAAGCCGCCGTCTCGATGCTGCGTGACGGCGGGATCGTCGCGGTCAAGGGGCTCGGCGGCTACCACCTCGCCGTGCTCGCCCACGACGCGGCGGCCGTGGCGCGGCTGCGGGAGCGCAAGCACCGCGCGGCCAAGCCCTTCGCGGTGCTGGTCGGCGATCTCGACGCGGCCCGCGCGCTCGTCGCGGTCGACGCGGCCGAGGCCGCCGTCCTGACGGGCCCGCGCCGCCCGATCGTGCTGCTGCGCCGTCTTCCGGGGGCCGCGATCGCCGACGAGGTCGCGCCCGGGGCGCGCGAACTCGGCGTGCTGCTCCCCTACACGCCCCTGCACCGGCTGCTTGCCGACCGACTCGCCGCGCCCGCCGTGCTGACCAGCGGCAACGTGTCCGACGAACCCATCGAGCACGACGACGACGGGGCGATGACGCGCCTGTCGAAGATCGCGGACGCGTTCCTCACCCATGACCGGCCGATCCACGCGCGCGCCGACGACTCGGTGGTGCGCGTCTTCCGCGGGGCCGAACTGGTGCTGCGCCGCTCGCGCGGCTACGCCCCCGCTCCGCTGCGGTCGCACCGCGCGTTCCCGCGTCCGGTCCTCGCGTGCGGGCCCGAGTTGAAGGCCACGTTCTGCCTGGCCAGGGGCTCGCGCGCTTTTGTGTCGCCGCACATCGGCGATCTGGAGAACTACGCGACCTTGCGTGCCTACGAGCAGACCGTGGCGCACTATCGGCGGCTGTTCGGGATCGAGCCCGAGGTCGTCGCGCACGATCTGCACCCGGAGTACCTTTCGACCAAGTTCGCGGTGGAACTTGCTGAATCCGAGGGGCTTGAGCTCGTCGCGGTCCAGCACCACCACGCGCACGTCGCCGCGTGCCTGGCCGACAACGGTGAGGACGGCCCGGTGATCGGCGTCGCGTTCGACGGCCTGGGCCAGGGACCCGACGGGACCTTCTGGGGCGGCGAAGTCTTGGTGGCCGATCTAGCGCGCTATCAACGCGTCGCCCATCTGTCGCCGGTGCCGATGCCGGGAGGGGCCGCCGCGATCCGTGAACCGTGGCGGATGGCGGCCGCGCACCTTGACGCCGCTTACGACGGCTCCCCTCCCGACCTTCCCTTGCGGGAGCGTTACGCGGACCGTTGGGACGCCGTCACCGCGCTCTCCCGCTCCGGGCTCGCCTCCCCGCTGACGTCGAGCGCCGGGAGGCTCTTCGACGCGGTCGCCGCACTCACCGGCCTGCGCGGCACGGCCCGCTACGAGGGCGAGGCGGCGATCCTGCTGGAACGCGCCGCCGACCCCGGTGAGCTGGGCCGCTACCCCTTTCCGATCCTCGACGGCGACCCTTTGGTCATGTCCTGTCCCGATCTCGTCCGCGCGGTGGCCGACGACGTCCGCGCCGGAACGCCCCCTCCGCTGGTCTCCGCCCGCTTCCACAACACGCTCGCCTACGCGGTCGTTGACGCGGCCGCGCTCGTGCGCGCGCGTACGGGCATCGCTACCGCTGCCCTGTCCGGCGGCGTCTTCCAGAACGTCCTCCTCCTGGAGAAGACCACCGCCGCCCTGGAGGCCGCCCGCTTCCGCGTCCTCCGCCACACCCGCGTCCCACCCAACGACGGCGGCCTCTCCCTCGGCCAAGCCCACATCGCCACCACCCAAACCACCTGACCCCGCCCGCGACAGCGCCCGGCCCCGTGCCGCGATGTCAGGCTCGCGTCCCCGCGACAGCGCCCGGACCCACGCCGTGACACCAGGCCCGCCTCGCCGCGACAGCGCCCGGACCCGCGCCGCGATGCCAGACCAGCGTCCCCGCGACAGCGTGCGAACCCTCTCCGCCACACCCGCCTCCCACCCAACGACGGCGGCCTCACCCTGGGCCAGGCCCACATCGCCGCCGCCCGAACCACCCGACCGCGCCCGTGACAGCGCGCGGCCCCGTGCCGCGATGACGGACCAGCGTCCCCACGTCAGCGCGCGAACCCGCGCCGCGATACCAAGCCCGCGGCGCCGTGACAACGCGCGAACCTGCGCCACGATGCCGGGGCCGCGGCGCCGTGGCAGCGCGCGGACGCGCGCCGTGATGACGGGGCCGCGTCGGCGTGGTCTTCCGCGCATGTTCTTTGCGTGCGCGACGAAGTGTCTTGTCGTGCTCGGCTTCGCGGCTTGTGGGGACCGCCCGGGGGCCGGCCTTGTGGCGGACTGGGGCGGACGCGAAGTGGTTGTGACGTGTAGGTGCCGTGGGGGGCTGTCTGGCCGGATGTGCTGTCGGGGAGGGCTGGAGGGGGCGTGGGTGGAGGCGTGAGGTGGGCAGGGCGGGGGTGGGGTTGGTGGGGTGGGAGGGAGGGTGCTGGGGGACGGTATGGGTGTGTTGTTAGGGGGGTGTTTGGTTGGTGGGTGGGAGGGTGGTGAGGGTGGTGAGGGTTTTGATGAGGTGGGTGGCGTCGGCGGGGGTGGTGCGCCAGTTGAGGAGGGCGGGGCGGAAGACGGTGTGGCCGCGGTAGCGGGAGGTGCCCGCGTAGACGCGGCCGTCGGCGAGGAGGGCTTCGCCGAGGCGGGCGTTGAGGTCATCGAGGAGGTGTTCGGGGACGTCTGCGGGGCGGTAGCGGAAGCAGACGATGCACAGGCGCACGGGGGCCATCAGCTCGAGGTCGGGGTGCTGCTCGACGAGCGCGCCAAGGTGGGCGGCGACGTCGAGGTGGCGTTCGACCATCGCGCGGTGGCCGGCGCGGCCGTAGGCGGCGAGGGTCGCCCAGACGGGGAGGGCGCGGGCGCGGCGGGAGGACTCGGGGCCGAGGGTGTTGTAGTCGGTCTGGTCGGCGTCGGCCTCGGGCAGGTAGGACACGCCCCACGCGCCGAACGCGCGGGTCTGGAGCGCGGGGTCGCGGACGAAGGAGAAACCGCAGTCATAGGGCACGTTCAGCCATTTGTGCCCGTCTGCGGTGATCGAGTCAGCGCGCTCGACGCCCGCCGCGTAGTGCGCGGTTCGTGGGGAAAGGGCGGCGAACATGCCGAATGCGCCGTCCACGTGCAGCCAGGAGCCGTACCGTTCGGCGAGGTCGGCCATGGCGTCGAGGGGGTCGCTGTCGCCGGTGTGGACCTCGCCGAGGTTGCCGACGATGATCGCGGGCGCGCCGCCCAGCCCGGCGAGGGCCGACTCGAGGGCGACAAGGTCGACGCGGCCCGTGTCGTCGCCGGAGAACGTGCGCAGGGTGTCGCGGCCGTGGCCGAGGATCTGGAGCGCCTTGCGGGTGCTGGGGTGGACGAGGCCGCTGCTGAACACCGGCATCGGCGGCAGCCCCGCGAGGCCCTGTGCGGCGACGTCGACGCCGTGCCGCGCCGCCCACCAGGTGCGGGCGCAGGCGAGGCCGGTCACGTGCGCGAGGGTCGCGCTCGGGGTGATGACGCCGCCGTAGGAGGCGGGGATGCCGAAGAGGTCCTTGAGCCAGCGCAGCGCGATCGTCTCGACCTTCGCCGCGAGCGGCGAGGCGACCCACAGCCCGGCGACCTGGTCGATGAGCGAGGCGGTCCAGTCGCCGGCCATCGCGGCCGGGGTGGAGCCGCCGACGACGAGGTGGAAGAACCGCGGCCCCGACGAGTGCGTGGCGGCCCGCGTCGCGACGTCGAGGAGCCGCTCGACGCTGCCCGCCGCGCCCTCGCCCCGTTCGGGAAGGGGCCCGTCGAGCCTGGCGAGCAGCGCGTCGGCCGAGCCGTCGTGCACCTTGCGGTCGGAAAGCCCGGCGAGATAGGGCCGCGCCGCCGCGAGCA
This sequence comes from Actinocorallia sp. A-T 12471, assembly GCF_033875155.1. Lineage (NCBI taxonomy): Bacteria > Bacillati > Actinomycetota > Actinomycetes > Streptosporangiales > Thermomonosporaceae > Actinocorallia > Actinocorallia sp. A-T 12471. Next base: position 9,615 of record NZ_JAWZTE010000003.1, read on the forward strand.
CAAGCTCAAGCGGCGCGACCGCGTCGTTCGCCTCGGCAAGGGGATCGTCCATGTTCCCGATTGAAGCAAGCCCGCGCCCGCGCGGCACCCCCGGGCTCAACAGATGCGCGGAAGCGGGTCGCCCACCAGCAGGTCAACGATCCGCGTGCCGCCGAACGCCGTCTTCAGCAGGACGAGGCCCGGCGGGTCCGCGACGACCCGGCCGACCAGCGCGGCCTCCGCGCCCGACGGGTGGGCGCGCAGCGCGGCGAGCGCGGCGTCGGCGCGGTCCCCGGCGACGACGGCGACAAATCGCCCCTCACACGCCACGTAAAGCGGGTCGATCCCCAGCAGCTCGCACGCCCCCGCGACGGGCCCGCGCACCGGCACCGCTGCCTCGTCCACGACGATCGAGACGCCCGCACCCACCGCGATCTCATTGAGCACGGTTGCGACGCCCCCGCGCGTCGCGTCACGCATCATCCGTACGCCGCCCGGTACCGCGTCGAGCAGCCCCGCGATGGGCTCGTGCAGGGGCGCGGTGTCGGATTCGAGGTCGGCGGCCAGGTCGAGTTCACCGCGCGCGAGCATGACGGTGACGCCGTGCTCCCCGATCGGCCCGGACACCAGCACCGCGTCCCCCGGCCGCACCTCGGCGGGCCCGAGCGCGTCCTGACGTTCCAGCACGCCCACCCCGGCCGTGGTGATGTAGCAGCCGTCGCCCTTTCCCCGCTGCACGACCTTGGTGTCCCCCGTAACGACCGCGACTCCAGCGCGCTCGGCGGCGGCGGCCATGGACCCGGCGATCCGCCGCAGGTCGGCGACGGGGAACCCCTCCTCAAGGATGAACGCCGCGGAAAGATGCAGCGGCCTGGCCCCGGACACCGCGAGGTCGTTCACCGTCCCATTGACCGCGAGGTCCCCGATGTCCCCGCCCGGAAAGAAGACGGGCGAGACGACGAACGAGTCGGTCGTCATCACCACCCGGGGCCCGTCGACGCCGACCCCGACGACCGCCCCGTCCCCGAGGGCCTCAAGCGCCGGATTGCGGAACGCCGTGACGAACACATCGTCAATGAGGGTCTGGCTCGCTTTGCCGCCCGCCCCGTGCGCGAGGGTGACGCGCTCCTCACGGACCTTCGGAGCGCGTCTACGGGCACGTTCGATCCGGTCGAGCACCTGCTGTTCGGTGGTCATGCGCGCGTCGCCTCCCGCACCCGCTCCCGGGTGAACCTTCCGTAGTTGTAGTAGGCCGCGCAGGCCCCCTCGGAGGAGACCATGCAGGTCCCGATCGGGGTCTCCGGGGTGCACGCGGTGCCGAACACCTTGCACTCCCACGGCTTGATGACGCCCTTCAGCACCTCGCCGCACTGGCACGCCTTCGGGTCGGCGACGCGCACGCCCGGCATGTCGAAGACCTTCTCCGCGTCATGCGCGGCGTACTCCTCGCGCAGGGCGAGCGCCGAGTGCGAGATGAACCCGAGGCCGCGCCACTCGAAGTGCGGCCGGAGCTCCATCGTCTTACCGATGGCTTCAAGCGCGCGTACGTTGCCGTCCCACGGGACGACGCGGGTGTACTGGTTCTCGACCTCGCAGCGCCCCTCGTCGTACTGCCGCAGCAGCATCGCGACGGACTGGAGCAGGTCGAGCGGTTCAAAACCCGCGCAGACCAGCGGTTTTTGATACTCGCTCGCGATGAACTCATACGGCCGGCACCCGATGACGGTCGAGACGTGGCCAGGCCCGAGGAAGCCGTCGAGGCGCAGGTCGGGCGAGTCGAGAATCGCCTTGATCGCCGGAATGATGGTGACGTGGTTGCAGAAGACGGAGAAGTTGGCGATCCCCTCCGACGCGGCACGCAGCACCGTCACCGCCGTCGACGGGGCGGTCGTCTCGAACCCGATGGCCATGAAGACCACACGCCGGTCCGGGTTCGCGCGGGCGATCTTGAGCGCGTCCAACGGCGAGTACACCATGCGGATGTCCGCGCCCTCGGCCTTGGCGTCGAGGAACGAGCCGGTGCCTCCGGGCACGCGCAGCATGTCGCCGAACGAGGTGAGGATGACGTCCGGCTCGCGCGCTACGGCGATGGCGTCGTCCACCCTGCCCATCGGGATGACGCACACCGGACATCCCGGGCCGTGCACCAGCTCGACGGTCTCGGGCAGATGGTCCTCGAGCCCGTGCTTGTAGATGGTGTGGGTGTGGCCGCCGCAGACCTCCATGAACTTGTAGTGCCTGCCCGGCTCGCACAGCGCGGCTATCCGCGCCGACAGCGCGCGTGCCTTCTCCGCGTCGCGGTACTCGTCCACGAACCTCATGCCCGGCCGCCCTCCCTCAGGTGATGTCCGATGCGGCGAGCGCTTCGAGCTCGTCGGCGTAGGCTTGGCCGAGGCCCTCCAGCAGGGCGAGCGTGGCCGCGGCCTCGGCCTGGTCGATCTTCGACATGGCGAAGCCGACGTGCACGAGCACCCAGTCGCCGGGCGTGACCTCGCCGACGAGGCCGACGCTGATGGGCCGCCGCACTCCGGCGACCTCGACCATCGCGAGGTCGTCCCGGTCCGGCAGTATTTCCACGATCTCTCCGGGGATGCCCAGGCACATCCGCTTTTCCGCCTCTCTCGCCGGTCACATCCGCCTCATGCGGAGGTAGCGCTTCAGGTCGGGTAGTTCCTTCCAAAAGACAAAAAGCCCAAGAAGTCCGATCAGTGCCAGCGCGAAGACCCACGGTCCCCTCACGGTTGTCCCCCTTCGGCGAGGCGCGCGAAGAACGCCTCGATCTCCGGCCTGACCCGGGTCCCCCCGGACAGGCCCTTCCACGACATCCGGACCGCCGCGACGAGCCTGTGGCAGTCGGTGACGGGCACGAGCCAGCGTTCGTCCGCGCCGTTCAACGTGTTGACCAGCAGCGCCTCGACGTGCGGCCGCAGCTCGCCCAGCGGCGGGCACGCGGCGACTGCCCCCGCCCACGCGTCGGGATCGACCGTCCATCCGGCCGCGCCCGCCGGGCTCGGATAGCGCGCTGAGACAGTCCCGTCTGCGGCGACGGTGAAGAACGCGAGCCCGACGGGCGCGCCGAGGTCCTGCGGCCGCACCCCGTCGAGCCTGAGCCTGCGCGACGGGACCGGCCTGAAGTGCCCGGTGCCCTCGCCGAACAGCAGCACGCACGCGCGGCACGCGCACAGCAGGCTCTCGTCCCGGTCATCCAGCACATGGTCGTGCCGCTCGCCCAGCGGAGCCGCGCACAGCCCGCACGCCTCGTCGGACGGGGCCGCGGCGCGTCTCACCAGGCGTTCCAGCGGCCTCATCGCGTGACACCGGGCTTGGTCAGCAGCGCGTCCACCGGGACGAACGCCGGATCGCCGGAGCGCACCTCGACGGTGTCGAGTTCGGGCGCGATGGCCCCGACGGCGTCGCGCACCGCGTCCTCAAGCCGGCGCGTCCCGCCGCACCCCTGCCCGCGCGCGCCGCTCAGCCGCACCCGCGCGACCCCGTCCGCGACGGACTCAAGCCGCGCCTCGCCCCCGCCGAGCACCGGACGCAGCCGCTCAAGGGCCAGCTCGATCCGGCGCGGCAGCGGCTCGGGATGCACCCCGTGCAGCACGAGGAGGTGCCCGACGAGCTCGTCGGCGGCCAGCGCCTCGGCGACGGGCCCATCCACCCGGTCGACCACCCGGGCCAGCGCCTCCCCGTAAACCTGGGTGAGGAGGGCGACGGCGTCAAGCGCGCGGGCGGCGGTCGCGCCCGGCATGCTCTCCAGCGCGCCGAGCTCGGCCTCGATCCTGCCGATCCGCTCGCCGACGGCGGCGTCATCGAGGCGTGGCGCGGGCTCATCCATGGGTGGCCCCGAACATCGGCGAGTGCATCTTCTGCAGCGTCTTGCCCTTGCCGAGGTACATGTGGACGCCGCACGGCAGACAAGGGTCGAAGCTGCGCACGGCGCGCATGATGTCGACGCCGCGGAAGTCGTCCTGTCCGTTCTCCTCGAAGATCGGCATGTCCTGGACGGCGTCCTCGTACGGGCCAGGCGTGCCGTAGCTGTCGCGCGGGCTGCCGTTCCACGGCGTCGGCGGGTACGGGTGGTAGTTGGCGATCTTGCCGTCGCGGACGACGAGGTGGTGGGACAGGACCCCGCGCACCGCCTCGTGGAACCCGCAGCCGATCGCGTCGTCGGGCACCTCGAACGGCTCGAACACCTTGGTCTCGCCCGCGCCGACCAGCTTCATCGCCTCTTCCACGAAGTACAGCGCCATCGCGGCGGAGTAGGCGACGAAGTAGGTGCGGGCCCGGTTGCGCTCGATCGCGTTCGACCAGCGCGGGATGCGCCACTCAAGGGTCGTCTCGGGCAGTTCGGGGCCGCGCGGCAGGTTGATCTGGACGCCGTCGCCGGTGGCCCGCACGTACGGCGTGTCGACCATGTTGGCCAGGGCCGTGGTGTACAGCCTGGCGAACGCGCCGCCGCCGGTGTCGAGCGCGAGGTGCTGCCCGCTCGCCTTGTCGAACCAGCGCGGGCTCATCACCCAGCTGTACTTGTCCTCGAAGTCGCGTTTCTGCGGTGCGGGCATCGTCGTCTGGTTCCACGGGTGCCGCATGTCGACGGGGTTGCCGAGCGGGTCGCGGTCCACGAACTTCTCCGAGTTCGTCCAGTCGTCGTAATACGAGCTGCCCAGCAGGATGCGAATGCCGAGGTTGATGTCCACGAGGTTGGTCGTGAGCAACTGCCCGTCTACGACGACGCCCGGCGTGACGTACATGGCCTTGCCCCAGGCGTCCATGTTCTCGTAGCGGTAGTCCACGATGTTCGGGTCCTGGAAGGAGCCCCAGCAGCCCAGCATGACGCGGCGGCGGCCGACCTCCTCGTAGCCCGGCAGCGCCTCGTAGAAGAAGTCGAAGACGTCGTCGTTCATCGCGACGGACCGCTTGAAGAAGTCGACGCAGTGCATCAGCCGCGTCAGGTAGTCGGTGAAGACGTTCGGGTCGGGCACCGTGCCGACGCCGCCCGGATAGACCGTCGACGGGTGGACGTGCCTGCCCTCCATCAGGCAGAACATCTCACGCGTCACGCGGGAGATCTTCAGCGACTCCTTGTAGACCTCGCCCTCGAACGGGTTGAAGGCGGCCATGATGTCGGCGATGGTACGGAACCCGTGGATGTCGGCGTTGGGCGCCGGCGTGTCACGTGCCCTGCGCAGCACGCTCGGGTTGGTGTCCTTGACCATCGCCTCGCAGTAGTCCACGAAGACGAGGTTGTCCTGGAAGATCGTGTGGTCGAACATGTACTCGGCGGCCTCGCCGAGGTTGATGATCCACTCCGCGAGCGGCGGGTTCTTGATCCCGTAGGCCATGTTCTGCGCGTACACCGAGCACGTCGTGTGGTTGTCGCCGCAGATCCCGCAGATCCGGCTCGTGATGAATCCGGCGTCGCGCGGGTCCTTGCCCTTCATGAAGACCGAGTAGCCCCGGAACATCGACGACGTCGCGTGGCACTCGGCGACCTTCCGGTTCGCGAAGTCGATCTTGGTGTAGACGCCGAGGTTGCCCACGATGCGGGTGATCGGGTCCCAGGACATCTCCACAAGCTGGCTGGGCTTGGTCTTCCCGGACGTTCTCGGATCGGTGATGGCCATCGGTGCTTCTCCCCCTGCCTCGCGGACGGCGCGCCTCAGCGCCGCCGGGCCTTGTAGCCCGTGGTGATCTTGTCCCGGTTGTGCCGCCACTTCGGCTCGCGGTTCGCGGTGTGCATGGTGATGCCGCGCATGCGCCGCACGAACGCCCCGTAGGGCTTGATCATCGCCGATGACAGGGCAGCGCCCGGAGGCATGTCCATGAAGGGCATGAACTTGTCCGGGAAGCCCGGCATGGTGCAGGCGATGCAGATGCCGCCGACGTTCGGGCAGCCGCCGATCCCGCCCATCCAGCCGCGCTTGGGCACGTTGCAGTTGACGACGGGACCCCAGCATCCGGCCTTCACCAGGCACTTCTGCGAGTTGTAGTCGTGCGCGAAGTCGCCCTGTTCGTACCCGGCCGCCCTGTCGCACCCGTCGTGGACGGTCTTCTCGAACAGCCACGTCGGACGGCCCAGGTCGTCAAGCGGGGGCGCGGGCGAGGTGCCGGCCGCGTAGTACAGCAGCCAGGTCAGCGCCTCCATGAAGTTGTCCGGCTGGACCGGGCAGCCCGGGATGTTCACGATCGGCAGCCCGCCCGCCGAGCGGAAGTCCGCGCCGAGGTAGTCGGCGAGGCCCATCGAGCCGGTCGGGTTGCCCTCCATCGCGTGGATGCCGCCGAACGCCGCGCACGTCCCCGCCGTGACGACGGCGAACGCGCGCGGCGCGAGCGCGTCGATCCAGCGGTCGAGGGTGAGCGGCTCGCCGGTGATGAGGTCGTTGCCGAACGACGTCCAGTAGCCGTCGCCGTTGATCTTCTCGTTGGGCACCGAGCCCTCGAGGACGAAGACGAACGGCGCGTCGAGCTCGCCGGTCGCGGCGGCACGGAACGGGCCGAGGAACTCCTCACCGCCGAGCGTCGCCGACAGCACCTTGTTGTGCAGGTGCACCTTCGGCAGCCCAGGGATGAGGCCGCTGACGACGTCCTCGATCGCGGGCTGCGACGCCGCGGTGATCGACACCGTGTCGCCGTCGCAGCTCATGCCCTCGGAGATCCAGAGGATGTGGACCTCCTCGACGCCCTTGCGCGTTGTCGTGGTGCTCATCGCACGCCTCCCCTCACCCGCCCGTGGCGGCGGGCTCGTCATGGCCGTCGGTCTGGTCGACGGTGATGGCCTCCAGGAACGCCTCCTCACGTCCGGTCACCTCGACGTCGAGGCCGCCGCAGCGGACGCACGCGGCGAGGCCGAGCGCCCCGTCGGCCCGCTCCTCGGCGCCGCAGGTGCGGCAGCGCACCTCGGCCTGGTCCTGCACGAGCTCGACAGTCGCGTCCGCGGCGAGGGTGCCTGCGGCGGCGAGCCGGAAGCCCTGCTCGATGACCGCGGGATCGACCGGATGGCCGGTGACGCGCACCTTCACGGCACGGATGCGCCGGTCGCCCGCGCGCTTGAGCGCGGCGGCGACGATCCCGTCGCAGAGTCCGAGTTCATGCATCGGCCGTCTCCTCTCGTTCCGTCGACGCCCCCGGGACGCCGACGAGATCACGCACCAGGTCCACGACGAGGCCCACTGCCTCGTCAACGGCCGCCTCGACGGCCGGGGTGAGCCGCATGCCCTCCTCGAGGGACTCGGGGCGGCAGCCGACGACAAAGACGCGGTCCACCGACCCGCCGAGCCGCCGCAGCAGGTGCAGCACGGCGAGCGGGTGCAGGCCGTGCGCGTCGACGGTCGTCCCGTCGTCGTCGCCCAGGTCGTCGGGGCCCACCTCGAGCACGGCGAGCGCGCCGGGCCGGCCGTCCAGCGGGACGGCGTCGACCATGACGAGCGTGTCGACCGTCCCGTCCAGCAGTTCGTAGGCGAGGTGGACTCCGCGGATGCCGTAGTCGGCGGCGCGGACGCCGTCGGGCAGCAGGGCCGGGTCGAGCCGCCGCAGCACCTCGACGCCGAAGCCGTCGTCGCCCAGGAAGACGTTGCCGATGCCCGCGACGAGCACGCGCGCGCTCACCCGCCGTCCCCCGGCTCGCGGGGCTCGGCGGACTCACACGGCTCGACCTCGTCGGGCGCGAAGTACCGGAACCTGCCGTACCAGCGGTCGAGCTCGGCGGCCGGGTCGTCCTCGACGGTGACGGCGAGGTGCGTGGCGTCGTCCATGTCGGCGAGCACCTTCTCGACGCGCGCGGTGCGCCCCTCAAGGAAGCGGTCCTGCGGGTCGGTGCCGTGCTTGCGCGGCCGCAGCCTGACCCTGCTGCCCGCGCTCAGCCGCACCCCCGCGACCACGACTGAGGCGTCGGCGGGGTCGGCGGGCGCGAGCGAGCGGACCGCCCCGTGCAGCCGCTCGAACACCTCGGGCGGCATCGTCTCGACCCGGTCGAGGATCGCGGCGGCGCGCGCGTCGGTGGCGCGGGCCTCGCGCTTCTCCGCCTCGGTCAGGGTGAGGGTGCGCAGCGAGAGGATTTCGTCTATCTCGCCGGAATCGTGCAGATCTCCCGGGCTTTCGGGCGCGACGCGCGGGTTGTCGTAGAGCAGGATCGGCGACGCCAGCACGAGCGTGCCGTCGTCCGAGGCGAGCACCGGGAAGACATGGACGTTCGCGCAGCCGCGCACGGCGGCCTCGGCCCACTCCGGCGGGTCGAGCATCGAGACGAAGGAGCCTTCCGAGACGGCGAGCAGCAGATGACAGGCCAGCGGCGACACCCTGAGGACGGCGTCACGCGGCTCCATGGGGTCGACGTCCTCCGCGGTGTTCTCCACCCGGACGCCGAGCCGGTACAGCCGCGGCGACTCCCCGACGGCCTCGCCGTCGACCCGCACCGCGACGGTGACCGGAAGCCGCTCACGCACGACCCGCCCGACGACACGCCCGGACGCGTCCGCGACGTCCTCAACCTCACGGCCACCCCGAGCGGTGAACTCAAGGCTCCGGGCAGCGCCGAGGCGCGCGCGGAAGCCGAACTCGTGCGGGACCGCCTCGTCAAAGGGCAGTTCGTGCCGGTCGCCCGCCTCAAGGGACTCCGCCTGATGCCAGCGCCCGTCCCGCAGCACCTCGACCGTCTTGCGCTGCAGCTGCAGAAAACGGACGACGCCCGCGACCTCCACTGGCCCGTCCGGCGTCCCCTCGCGCGGGCGCACCAGGCACTCGGTCCGCTGCCACCAAGCCTCGGCCGAGCCCGCGACGCCGGTGTCGTCGGGGCCGCGCGCCCGCGTCCACGCGCGCGGCGTGAGCACGCCGAACTGCCAGCGGACCCGGTTCTTCGCCGAGGAACGCCGGTAGGGGTACAGGAGGTAGCCCTCGTAAAGGATCGCGTCGGCTAGCGCGCGTAGGGGCGCGAAGGCGTCGTCGGCCACAGCCGGTTCCGTCGTCATTGCCCCCGCCTCCCGATGCACCGGTTCAATTACGGCATGTACCCAACATCACCCGTTGTGTAATCAACCGGTGGGAATCGAGGTGCGGGAGCGACGGGTGATTCGGCGATACACCGTCTTGATTAATCCGTAATGCCGTAAGATCTCGCCGCGAAAGGGGGGATTCACCATCGGAGCGCACACCCGCAATCCGCGGAGCCGGATGCTGTGGCGGATCGCCGTACCCGTCGCCGCCGTCGCCGTCGTGGCGGGCGTCGCGGTGGCCGCGCTCGGCGACGACTCCGATGACCTCGCCCTCGTCCCAGAGCGGCCCACCGCCGCCACCGCGAGCTCGAGCGTGACGCCGAGCACGACCCCGCACGTCGCGCGGCCCTCGCCGGTCTCCGCGCCGACGAGCCCGTCGGCCACGCCGACCTCCACGGCCCCCAAGCCACAGCAGAGCACGCCCGCCGCGCCGCCGTCGCAGCCTCACCCGCAGCCGCCCGGGACCCAGCCTCCGGCGACGCAGGAGCCGCCGCCTCCCCCGACCGCGCGGCCCGTCCCCGACGTCGTCGGCATGTCCCTTGACGAGGCGGCCGCGGCGCTCGCGCAGGCCGGGTTCGGCTACGCCCGGGTGTGCGTGCGCGGCCGCGACGAGCGCGTCCTGTACCAGCAGCCCACCGGCGGCCAGGAGTGGACCCCGGGAAGCGAGGTCGCCCTGTACGTCGCGGGACGCCGCTGCCGCGATGACCGCGACGACGACCGCAGGCCGCTCGCCCATAACGCACGGTGACTGTAAAGAAACACCGGGCGTTTCCGGGGATTCGCCCGATCCGGCCTCGCTGATTCTCCGCAAACCCTTACGGCACAGCGCGATCCCGCGTTTTTACACAGTAAGGCGACCGCACGGTCACAGCGCGGTCTTACAGCGCGGTCTTGATCGCCTCGTGGGCCGCCTGGCGCATCCGCGCGTGCAGCAGCGCGTTCTTCTCCCGGTCGGTCTTGGCCTCCACGATGCGCAGGCCGTCGCCCGCCAGCGCGCGCGACAGCTGCCCCGCCGAGTCCAGCCGCGTGTACGGGATGCCGTGGGCGGCGGCGATCCGCTCCAGGTCGACGCCGTGGGGGGTGCCGAAGACCCGCTCGAACGGGTCGCGCAGCGACGCCTGCGGCAGCAGCGAGAAGATCCCGCCGCCGTCGTTGTTCACCACGACGAGCGCGAGGTCGGGGCGCTGCTCCCGGGGGCCGATGATGAGGCCGTTCTGGTCGTGCAGGAACGCGAGGTCGCCCAGCAGCGCGTAGGAGCGGCCGCTGTGGCCGAGCGCCATGCCGAGTGCGGTCGAGACGAGCCCGTCGATGCCCGACGCGCCACGGTTCGCCATGATCCGCAGGCCGCGGCGCGGCCGCATCGTCTGGTCGAGGTCGCGCACCGGCATGCTCGCCGACGTCAGCAGCAGCGAGCCGCCGGGGATCGTGGCGACGAGGTCGCGGGCGAGGCGCGGCTCGGTGACCTCCTCGTCCTCGTCGAGCACCTTGTCGACGGCCGCGGCCGCCGCCTGGTCGACCGCGCGCCACGACTTCAGCCAGCCGTCGTCGCCGGAGACCACGGGGATCTCCACCTCCTGGGCGACCTGGGTGGCCGAGCGCACCGGGTCAGGCCAGCGCGTCAGCGACGGGGTGACCACGATGTGCTCCTGGGCGCGGCGCAGCATCGCCAGCAGCGGCTTGGACAGGCCGGGCTTGCCGAGCGTCACCACGACCTCGGGCTGGTGCGCCTCCACGAACTCCGGCGTCCCCAGCAGGAAGTGGTACGACGACATCGCGTGGTCGCCGTACCGTCCGTTGCCTATCGGCTCGGACAGGACGGGCCATCCGGCCATCGAGGCGGCCGCGACGTAACGCTTGACGTTGGTGGCCCCGTCGCCGACGACGAGGACTCCCCTGCGCGTCGGCGGCACGTGCAGCACCGACCCGGGCGCGCTCTCGCGGACCCGCGTCCACACGCCGGAGCCGCCGCCGTCCAGCGGCTCGCACCACGTGTCGTCCCCGTTGGGGATGAGCGGCTCGCGGAAGGAGACGTTCAGGTGGACGGGCCCGGCGTCGGGGTACAGGGCGGCGGCGTAGGCACGGCTGGCCATCGACCGCCAGTAGCCGACCATCCCCGGCCGCTCCTCGGGCACCCCCACCTCGCACGACCAGCGCACGGCCGAGCCGTACAGCTTGACCTGGTCGATCGTCTGGTTCGCGCCGGTGCCGCGCAGCTCGGGCGGCCGGTCGGCGGTGACGACGAGCAGCGGGACCGCCGACTCCGACGCCTCGATGACCGCGGGGTGGAAGTTCGCCGCGGCCGTCCCCGAGGTGCACACCAGGATGACGGGCCGCGACGTCCGCTTGGCGAGGCCGAGCGCAAGGAACGACGCCGACCGCTCGTCCACCCTGACGTGCAGGCGCAGCCTTCCAGCGCGCTCGGCGGCGTCAAGGGCGAGGGCCAGGGGGGCCGAGCGGGAGCCGGGGGCGAGGACCGCGTCGGTCATCCCGCCCCGGACCAGCTCGTCCACCAGGACAGTGGCCAGCGCCGTCGCCGGGTTCATGCTCTCTCCGCTTCCTCCGCGCGCCGCCGCCAGGCCGCCGGGTCGACGGCGTGGCGCGTGAGCGCCGCCAGGTCGACCTCGGGCCTGCGGACGGCGATGCACCCGTCCTCGACGACCAGCGGATCGCCGGTCACGTCACCTTCAAGGAGGCTCAGCGTCGCCAGGCCGCACGCGTACGGCAGCTCGGGCAGCGCGGCCGCCAGCGCGAGACCAGCGGCGAGCCCGATCGAGGTCTCGACCGCGCTCGACACCACGACGGGCAGGCCGATCGCCTCGGCGATCTCCAGCGCGGGCGCGACGCCGCCGAGCGGCTGGACCTTGAGCACCGCGATGTCGGCGGCCTCGGCCGCCACGACGCGGAACGGGTCGTCGGCGCGGCGGATCGACTCGTCGGCGGCGACGGGCACCTCGACCCGCCTGCGCACCTCGGCCAGCTCCTCGACGGTCATACAGGGCTGTTCGACGTATTCAAGGCCGAACCTGTCGAGCAGCCCGATCATCCGCACCGCGCGGTCGACGTCCCAGCCGCCGTTCACGTCGATGCGGACCTTGCCTTGCGGGCCGATGGCGTCGCGGACGGCCTCAACGCGGGCGAGGTCGTCGGCGTCGGTCTGGCCGCGCTCGGCGACCTTCACCTTGGCCGTGCGGCACCCGCCCTCTGCGGTGATCTTCCAGGCGTCCTCAGGAGCGACGGCCGGGACCGTCACGTTCACCGGAATCCTGGCGCGCAGCGGCGCGGGGAACCCGGTGAAGGCCGCCTCGCGCGCGGCCGCGAGCCAGCGGGCCGACTCGGCGGGGCCGTACTCGGCGAACGGGGAGAACTCCCCCCATCCCGCCGGACCGTGGATCAGCGCGCCTTCCCTGCGCGTCAGACCCCGGAACCGGGTGCGCATCGGGATGGAGAAGGCCCGCATCAGCCGTGCCAGGGGTAGGGCGACCAGTCCGGGTCGCGCTTCTCAAGGAAGGAGTCGCGCCCCTCGGCCGCCTCATTCGTGCCGTAGGCGAGGCGGGTGGCCTCGCCCGCGAAGACCTGCTGGCCGACCAGGCCGTCGTCGATGAGGTTGAAGGCGAACTTCAGCATCCGCTGCGCCGTGGGGGACTTGGCGTTGATCTTGGCGGCCCACTCCAGCGCCGTCTTCTCCAGCTCGGCGTGCGGGACGACCGCGTTGACCATGCCCATGCGGTGGGCGTCCTCGGCCGAGTAGGTGTCGCCGAGGAAGAAGATCTCCCGCGCGAACTTCTGGCCGACCTGACGGGCCAGGTACGCCGAGCCGAACCCGCCGTCGAAGCTCGCCACGTCGGCGTCGGTCTGCTTGAACCGCGCGTGCTCGCGGGAGGCGAGGGTGAGGTCGGACACCACGTGCAGGCTGTGGCCGCCGCCCGCCGCCCAGCCCGGCACCACGCAGATGACGACCTTGCCCATGAAGCGGATGAGGCGCTGCACCTCGAGGATGTGCAGCCGGCCCGCGCGCGCGGGGTCGATGCCCGCGGCGGTCTCGCTCTCGGAGTACTTGTAGCCGTCCTTGCCCCGGATGCGCTGGTCGCCGCCCGAGCAGAACGACCAGACGCCGTCCTTGGGCGACGGCCCGTTGCCGGTCAGCAGGATCACGCCGACGTCGGGCGACAGACGGGCATGGTCGAACGCCCGGTACAGCTCGTCAACGGTGTGCGGCCGGAACGCGTTGCGCACCTCGGGCCGGTTGAACGCGATCCGTACCGTCCCCTGGTCCACCGCGCGGTGGTAGGTGATGTCCGTGAAGTCGAACCCGTCGACTTCCTTCCAGGCTGTGGCGTCGAATATCTCGGAGACCATGGCCCCTATTACATCGCCTTTCCAAGGCGTATCAGGCCACAGGTAGCCTGATCGCATCATGAGAGCTCTCCACGCCGTCGCACTGCCGCCGGGGCCCCGCCTCCTCGAGGCGCTGACGGCGGCGCTCGACGGGAGCGGGCCCGCGCTGCTGCCGGTGGCCCCGGGGACGCCCGCACCGGCGTTGAGCGGCCTGCTGGAGGCCGCGCGACCCGCGGCCCTGGTGGACGAGTCGGGGGTCCATCCGCTGGACGGCGGGGAGCCGACCGAGGCCGCGGTGCTCATCGCCACCTCGGGGTCCACCGGGCGGCCGAAGGTCGTGGAGCTGACGGCCGGGGCGCTCGAGTCGTCGGCGCGCGCGACGCTGGCCAGGGTGGGGGCGCAGGACGCGCCGTGGCTGTGCTGCCTGCCGACCTCGCACATCGCGGGCGTCCAGGTGCTCGTGCGGGCGCTGCTCGCGGGCACTCCCCCGGTGATCCATCCGGGGTTCGACCTGATGGAGGTCGCCAAGGCCGGTGAGGTGCACGTCTCACTCGTGCCGACCCAGCTGCGGCGGCTGCTCGACGTCGGAGCCGACCTGTCGTCCTACGCCTCGATCCTGCTCGGCGGGGCCGCCGCCCCCTCGGCGCTGCTGGCGGAGGCCAAGGAGCGGGGCGCAAGGATCTTCACCACCTACGGGATGAGCGAGACGAGCGGAGGGTGCGTCTACGACGGCGTCCCGCTGGAAGGCGTCGAGGTCGCCCTTGACGCCGACGGGCGGATCGCGCTCGCCGGGCCCGTCCTGTTCGCCGGGTACCGGTTCGGGCCGCGCCGGAGCGGGCCGTGGTTCACCACCCAGGACCTCGGCGTGCTCGAGGACGGCCGCCTGCGCGTCCTCGGCAGGGTGGACGACGTGATCAACACCGGGGGCGAGAAGGTCGTCGCGGGGGCCGTCGCGGAGATCGTCTCGCGGCATCCGGCCGTGCGCGAGGCCGTCGTGGTCGGCAGGGCTGATCCCGAGTGGGGGGCGCGGGTGACGGCCGTGGTCGTCGCCGACGGGCCCGTCACGCTGGCGGAGCTGCGCGATCTCGTCAGGGCCGAGCTGCCCGCGCACGCCGCGCCGCGCGAGCTTGAGATCCGGGCGGAACTGCCGCTGCTGCCGTCCGGGAAGCCCGACCGTGAGGCGCTGCGGGCGGGGCCGTCGGGAGAGGGCGGTCTCACCGCCGGGTGAGAATTCCGCCACAACGGCCAACCCCGCGCGGGGTCGAGGAATCATACGTATTACCGGTGCGTTCCACCTGACACAGCCGGGCACCCGACCAGATCCGTGCGATCCGCACTATCACCGGCCACAAGCCGCTTCAGTCAAGGTTTTCGCTGGTCGGGAACATCCTGGACACGGTCCTTCGTTTCGGATACGTGCCCAAAAGGCCGAATTCGGACCTCGAGAAGGGAGGGTCGGACCCCATGCCTCGAAAGGCTACAGCGGCCCCGACCACGGACAACGGGGCGGCGACTGGGAACGGCGCGGCCGCCCACCTGGCGGATCTGCTCGCGCTGGGCAGGTCTCGGGGACATCTGTCGCTCACCGAGGTCCGCCAGGCGTTCGAGGAGGCCGGAGTCTCCGCGACGCGCGGGCGCTCCCTGCTGAAGGAGCTCACCGAGAGCGGTGTGCGCCTCGGTGACGACGGCGGCGGCGACGCCACAAGGTCCACGACGAACAGGTCCACGACGAAGACTACCCGCAGGTCGGCGTCCGGCGGACGGACCGCGCGCGCCGCCAAGAAGACCGAGACCGGCAAGCCGGAGCCGGCCCGCGCCGAGGAGACCACCACGACGCGCGCGGCGGAACTCGGCGACGACGACTCGGAGTTCGACCCCGCCGCGGCCGAAGAGGAGGAGGCCGAGGAGGTCGGCACCCGCGACCTCGACGACAACACCTCGGTGATGGGCGACTCCGTCCACACGTACCTGAAGGCCATCGGCCGCCGTCAGCTCCTCACCGCCGACCAGGAGGTCGACCTCGCCAAGCGGATCGAGGCCGGCTTGTACGCCGAGTACAAGCTGGAGAACGCGCCGCCGCGCATGTCGTCGGCCGAGCGCGCCGAACTCGAGTGGATCGCCGAGGACGGCAACCGCGCCAAGGCGCACATGCTTGAGGCCAACCTCAGGCTCGTGGTGTCGGTCGCCAAGAAGTACTCCGACCGCGGCCTGTCGCTGCTCGACGTCGTCCAGGAGGGCAACCTCGGGCTGATCCGCGCGGTGGAGAAGTTCGACTACTCCAAGGGCTACAAGTTCTCGACCTACGCGATGTGGTGGATCCGTCAGGCGATCCAGCGCGGCTTCGCCGACTCCGCCCGCACGATCCGGCTGCCCGTCCACGTCCTTGAACTACTGAGCAAGCTCAGCCGCATCGAACGCGACATGCACCAGCGGCTCGGCCGGGAGCCCACCGCCGAGGAACTCGCGGTCGAGATGGGCAAGAGCCCCGAGCAGGTCCGCGAGCTGCTGCGCACGAGCCGCCAGCCGATCAGCCTCGACTCCACGATCGGCGAGGACGGCGAGACCCGCATCGGCGACCTCATCGAGGACACCGACAGCGTCGAGGCGTCCGAGCTGGTCGACCGGCAGCTCATGGCGGACCAGCTGCGGCGGGCCCTGTCCGTGCTGTCGCCGCGCGAGGCCAAGATCATGTCCATGCGCTTCGGCCTCTACGACGGCACCCCGCGCACCCTCGACGAGATCGGCAAGCACCTCGGCCTCACCCGGGAGCGCATCCGCCAGCTGGAGAAGGAGTCCCTGTCCAAGCTCCGCCACCCGAGCAACGCCCAGCCCCTCCTGGACTTCGCGGTCTAGGAGAACCGAACGGGCCGTCCGGGGTTCTAGCGGGGGGTCAGGGCCTGGGAGGCGATGAGGGCCTCGTCGTACCTGCGGAGGATCAGGGACGCGATCGCCGGGTGCGCGCCCAGAGGCGGCCCGACGAGATCCGCCCCCGTCGCCACGAGGCGGCCCTGGAAGAAGCCGGGCGCGAGAAGGTAGGAGGCGACCGCGACGTTGCGGGCGCCTCCGGCTCTTGCCGCCGCGACGACGTCGTCAAGGCGCGGACCCGGCCCGCCCACAAAGCCGAACGGCACCTCACGCCCCAGCCGCCGCCCCAGCATCCGGGCGGCGGTGCGCACGTCGGCGACGCCGCGCGGATCGGTCGACCCCGCTGCGCCGAGCACCACCGCGTCGGCCCGCGCCCCCTCACCGAGCCGGTCGACCAGCGCCCGGGTGAGTTCCGCGTGCGGGCCGAGCGGCCGCGAGACCACGGCGTGCGCGCCCGCCCCCGTCAGCTGGGCGGGGATGTCGACGTGGACGTGGAAGCCGCGCCCCAGCAGCAGGGGCACGGCGACGAGCGGGCCCGGCGCGAGCGCGCCGACCGCGGCGGCCACCGAGGGCCGCGCGTTCTCGGCGTACGCCTCGGCGACCGCGAGCTCCGGCCGCGCCGCCCGCACCAGCGCGAGCAGCGCGCGGACCGTCGCGGCCCCGGACGGGTCGCGGGTGCCGTGCGCGACGCCGAGCAGCACCGCCATCAGGCGAGGGCCTCACGCCCCGGCTCGCACGCGAGCCGGTAGCCGCGCTTGACGACGGTCTCCACGATCCCGGTGCGGCCGAGGCCGCGGCGCAGCCGTGCGACGGCCATCTCCACGGCGTGCTCGTCGGCCTGCGGCCGTCCGTCACGCGGGTTGGTCCAGCTCGACCCGGCGGCCACGACCCGGGAGGGCAGCACCCCGCACAGCTCGGCCCGCGAGACGACGTGTCCCGGCCGCCGCGCGAGCGCCCGCAGGATCGCCATCGGCGCGGGCGCGATCGGCCTGAGCTGGCCGTCAAGGACGACGGCGTGCCCGCGCAGTTCGAGCGCGTGGCCCCGCACCTGGAGCCGCCGCGCCCGCCGCGCGGGCAGGTCCTCGACGATCGCGCGGACCAGCGCCCCGATCCGCGCCCGCTCGGGCTGGATCGTCGGCACGCCGCGCTCGGTGAGCGCGAACGCGGTCACCGGCCCGACGCACGCGGCGACCACGTGGGTGCGCAGCGCCTCGATGAGCGCGTCCTCGAGCCCGTCCTCCGCGGCGACCGCGAGGGTCGCCGAGACGGCGGGCGCGCTGGTGAAGGTGATCGCGTCGACGGTCCCGGCGACGGCCTGGCCGACGAGGCGGCGCAGCGGCGTGGAGTCGTCGGTCCGCGACCAGCGGTACACCGGGACCTCGATCACCTCCGCGCCGTGCGAGCGCAGCGCGTCGGTGAACTCCGGAAGCGGCTCGCCGTACAGCTGCACCGCTATACGCGTGCCGCGCAGATCGCCTTCGAGGAGGTGCTTCAGCACCTCCTCGCAGCTCTCGGACTCCGGCGACCACGCCTCGGTGATGCCCGCCGACCGGATCGCGCCGCGCGCCTTGGGGCCGCGCGCGAGGATCGGCACCCTGCCGAGCCGGTCGAGCAGGCTGTCGCGCAGCCCCCAGCCGTCGGCGGTCTCCAGCCAGGCGCGGAAGCCGATGCCGGTGGTGACCACCACGTAGTCGAGCGGGCGGCTGATGCACTCCTCGGTGGCCTGGAGCAGTTCGGCGTCGTCCTGGAGCGGCACGAGCCGGATGGCCGGGGCGTGGACCACCCTGGCGCCCCTTCTTTCCAGGAGCGCCGCGAGTTCCTCATGGCGGCGGGCCGCCGTCACCCCGACGGCGAACCCCGATAGGGGTTCACTGGTCAGCACACCCGCCTGAATAGTCACGTCATCACTTCCACTCGGTCGCCGTTGAGCCTGATGGAAAAGGTGGGCACGGAGGTGTCCGGATCGTCCAGGCACCTTCCGCTGGTCAGGTCGAAGACCTGCTTGTACATCGGGGACGCCACGGTCGGCACGCCGCCGCGGCTCCCGAGAATCCCCCTCGACAGCACGTACGCGTTGCTGAAGGGGTCGTAGTTGGACAGGGCGTAAAGGTCGCCCTCGAACGTGCGGAAGACGGCCACCTGAAGGCCGTTCACCAGCGCGCACACGCCCCGCTCGGGGGTGAGCCGGTCGACGGAGCACACGTCCGTCCAGGTCGCGAGGGCGGTCACGGTCACTGGCTGATCACCTCCAGGCGGGGGCCGGTCACCAGGACCGGCTTGATCTGGTCGCGCTCGACCTCGAAGGAGATGCTCGGGTCGGGCGTCTCGGGGGCGTTGACGAAGGAGACGAACCTGGCGAGCCGCTCGGGGTCCTCGAGCGTCTCGCGCCACTCGTCGCCGTAGGCCGCCACGTGCCGCGCCATCGCGGCGTCGAGCTCGGCGCAGATGCCGAGGCGGTCGTCGATGATGACCTCGCGCAGATAGTCGAGGCCGCCTTCCAGGGACTCCATCCACACCGAGGTGCGCTGGAGCCGGTCCGCGGTCCTGATGTAGAACATCAGGAAGCGGTCGATGTAGGTGAGCAGCTGCTCATCGGTGAGGTCGCTGGCGAACAGGTCGGCGTGCCGGGGCCGCATGCCACCATTGCCGGACAGGTAGAGGTTCCAGCCCTTCTCGGTGGCGATGATCCCGAAGTCCTTGGACTGTGCCTCGGCGCACTCGCGGGCGCAGCCCGACACCGCCGACTTCAGCTTGTGCGGGGCGCGCAGGCCCCGGTAGCGCAGCTCGAGCTTGATGGCCATGCCGACCGAGTCCTGGACGCCGTAGCGGCACCAGGTCGAGCCGACGCAGGACTTCACCGTCCGCAGCGACTTGCCGTAGGCGTGGCCGGACTCGAATCCGGCGTCGACGAGGCGCTTCCAGATCTGCGGGAGCTGTTCGACGCGCGCGCCGAACAGGTCGATCCGCTGGCCGCCGGTGATCTTGGTGTAGAGGCCGAAGTCGCGGGCGACCTCGCCGATCACGATGAGCTTGTCCGGGGTGATCTCCCCGCCAGGGATGCGCGGAACGACCGAGTACGTGCCGTTCTTCTGCATGTTGGCGAGGAAGTGGTCGTTCGTGTCCTGCAGGGCGGCCTGCTCGCCGTCGAGGATGTGGCCGTTGCCCAGCGAGGCGAGGATCGAGGCGACCGTCGGCTTGCAGATGTCGCAGCCGCGCCCCGTGCCGTGCTCGGCGATGAGCCTGCTGAACGTGCTGATCTGACGGACCCGGATGATGTCGAACAGCTCGGCGCGCGAGTAGGCGAAGTGCTCGCACAGCGCCCTGCTGACCTCGATGCCGGCGGCCGCGAGCTCGGCGTCGAGCAGCTTCTTGACCAGCGGGACGCAGCTTCCGCAGCTGGTCCCGGCGCGGGTGCAGCTCTTGACGGCCGCCACGTCGCGCAGTTCGTGGTCGCGGATGTCGCAGCGGATGTCCCCGGCCGTCACGTTGTTGCACGAGCAGATGACGGTGCCCTCGGGCAGGTCGCCGCCCGCGGCCTCGGTGCCGCCGAACAGCATCTGCTCGGGTGCGCCTGGCAGCTTCGCGCCGACGTAGGCGCGCAGCGTCGAGTACGACTCGGCGTCGCCGACCAGGACGCCGCCGAGCAGCGTCTGGGCGTCGTCGCTGACGAGCAGCCGCTTGTACACGCCCGCTACCGGGTCGGTGTATGTGACGCCGAGGGCTCCCGGCTGGTTGTCGACGGCGAACGGGTCGCCGAAGCTGGCGACGTCCACGCCCATCAGCTTGAGCTTGGTCGACAGGTCAGCGCCCTCGAAGGCCGCGGTGCTCTCGGGGTTGACCAGGCGGTCGGCGACGACCTCGGCCATGGAGAAGCACGGCCCGACGAGGCCGTAGACCATGCCGCCGATGAGGGCGCACTCGCCGATCGCGTAGATCGCGGGGTCGTCGGTGCGGCACGCGGAGTCCACGACGATGCCGCCGCGCTCGCCGACGGCCAGGCCGGCCGCCCTGGCGAGTTCGTCGCGCGGTCTGATGCCCGCGGAGAACACGACGACCTCGGCGGGGATCTCCGCGCCGTCCTGGAGGACGACGCGGTCGACCGAGCCGTCGGGGCCGGGGCTGAGACGGGCCATGGGGGTGCCCGCGTGCACGGCCATGCCGAGCCCCTCGATGTGGCGGCGCAGCATCGCACCGCCGCCCTCGTCCAGCTGACGGGGCATCAGCCATGACGCGACCTCCACGACGCCGCTGGCGAGGCCGAGTCCCTGGAGCGCGCGGGCCGCCTCGAGGCCGAGCAGGCCGCCGCCGATGACCGCGCCGGACGCGCGGCCCGCGGCGTAGTCGCGGATCGCGTCGAGGTCGTCAATGGTCCGGTAGACGAAGACGCCGGGCAGGTCCTTGCCCTCGACCGGGGGGACGAAGGGGGCGGAGCCGGTCGCCAGGACGAGCACGTCGTAGCCGAAGCGCCGGCCGGAGTCGGTGACCGCCTCCTTGGCCGCGCGGTCCAGCGCGCTGACGCGGTCGCCGCAGACCACCTCGACGCCGTCGCCGTGCCCGGGATAAGAGAGGTCGGCGCCTTCCAGATAGGTGGTGAGCGCGACCCGGTCGTAGGCGGTCCTGGTCTCCTCACCGATGACGGTGATCTTCCAGGTTCCGGCGCCGTCCCGTTCGCGCAGCGCGTCGATGAGCCGGTGCGCCGCGGGGCCGTACCCGACGACCACAAGCCTCTTTGGGGAAACGACTCCTCCGTGATCCATGCAGAGATATTCGGAAGGGCGCGTTTCGCGTCAGGGTCCCCATTGTCACCCCTGTGTTAAAACACGCTCACGTCGAGACATCGTCGTTGTCATGGCGTGACCAAGAATCGGACTTTTTTCTACTTTATTAACAAAACGCCAGAACCCGCTGTGATCGGTCGTCACAGCGGGTTCCGGGCGTTGAACCGTTTCAGGGGCCGTCGAGCATCAGCGGCGCGACGGGATCGGGCAGCCCGACGGGCTCGATCCGCACCGCCCACACCGCCGACCAAGGCGCGCCCTCCGCGCCGGGAGCGGGCCGCTGGCCGCCCTCGCCGCCCCACGGGGCCGACATCGCCACGGTGTCCTCGCGCAGCGCCGCGCAGAACCGCACGCGCCCGATCACCACACCGCGCCGCCCCGACACCCGGACGATCGCGCCCTGCGTGACGCCGAGCCGCTCGGCGAGATCCGGATGCAGCTCCACGACGGGGGCGTCCTCCGCCGTCCAGCCCGTGTCCATGGCCTGTGCGCTGGACGCGTCGAGGGGTCCGGAATCCGGGCGCCGGAGATCCCCGACGCGGCCCTCCGCGCCCCGGGCCCTGCGGAACGGCCTCGGGGTGCCGGTGTTCCGGCTCGTCGTGAGGTACAGCGGGTAGCGGGCGTCGACGTCCTCGGCCGGGCCCTGCGGGTCGACCGCGACGAACCTGGCGCGCCCGTCACGGGTGGCGAAGGACTCGAGGAACGCGCGCGGAGTCCCCGGATGCTCCGGCGACGGGCACGGCCAGCAGACGCCGTCCTCGGCGTCGAGCCGCGCGTACGACATGCCGGCGCAGTCGGCGGGACCGCCCGCGGAAGCACGGCCGAGCTCCGCGAACACCTCGGCGGGGTCGGCGCTCCACTCCCCCGGCGCGCCGAGCCGCGCCGCGAGGTCGCGCAGCACCTCGAGGCCGGTGCGCACCCCCTCGGGCGGCGCGACGGCACGCCGTCGGCGCAGCACGAGCCCTTCGAGGTTCGTCGCCGTCCCCGACACCTCGGCCCAGCGCGCGACCGGCAGCACGACGTCGGCGCGCAGCGCGGTCTGCGACAGCTCGTGGTCGGCCACCACGAGCAGGTCCAGCGCGCTCAGCCGCTGCTCGACCACGCTCGCGCGCGCCGACGCCGCCACCGGGTCGGAGCCGAACACCAGCAGGGCGCGCGGCGCGTCGGGGCCGCCGAGGAGACCGTCGACCGGGGGGCCGCCCACCGGAAGGTCGGCGGGGGCCACGCCCCACACCCGCGCGACGTGCTCGCGGGCCGCGACGTCGTCCGGGGAGCGGTCGCCGGGCAGCCGGTCGGCCTTCTGGCCGTGGCCGCGTCCGTCGTCGGGGTCGGCCACACAGCCGAAACCCGAGCCCTCCACGCCGGGCAGGCCGAGCGCGAGCGCGAGGTTGAGATACGCCGCGACGGTCTGCGCGCCGCGCTCCCGCTCGGTCACCACGAGGGAGCGCCGCCCGGCCGCCAGCAGCCGCACCGCCTCGCGCATCCGCGCGACGGGCACGCCGGTCAGCCGCTCCACGCGCTCCGGCCAGTAGCCGCCGATCGCGGTGCGCAGCCTGTCGAACCCCGACGTGCGCGCCGCGACGTAGGCGGCGTCGATGAGGCCGTCGGCTATCGCCAGGAACAGCAGGCCGTTCGCCAGGATGGACTCCGTGCCGGGCGTGAGCTGGAGATGCAGGTCGGCCGAGCGCGCCGGCTCCGTCGCGCGCGGATCGACCACGACGAGCGCGCCGCCGCCCTCGCGCATCCGCCGCACCTGCCGCAGGAACGACGGCGCGGCCACCGCCGAGTCCCCGCCGACCAGCAGCAGCGCGTCGGCCTCACCGACGTCGGTGAGCGGACCGGGAAAGGCGCGGTCGAGCCCGAACGCCCTGGTCAACGCAGCCGCGGCGGGCGCGGGCAGGCCGGGGCCGTCGCCGAAGGCCACCCGCGGAGTCCGCAGCGCGACCCGCGCGAACTTGCCGAGCTGGTAAGCCTGCTCGTTGGTCATCCCGCACCCGCCGAACACCGCGGCCGAGCCGCCGCGCGCCGCGCGCAGCCGCGCGGCGACCACGTCGAGCGCCGCGTCCCAGGACACGGGTTCCAGCGGGGCCCCGGGATGCACCCGCAGGAGAGGAGTCGTCACACGGTCCGGTACGCTGCGCATCTCGCCGGCCGACCAGCCCTTCTGACCCGGCCCGCACACTCCGGCGGAACCGTCGGGGATCACTCGGGTGCTGTCCGGTCCGCCTGCCAGACCGCACCGCGGCGAGCGGCACGGGCAGCGGGGAGCCATGGCTCCCCCATCGCTTGCGGCCATGTCCCGATCGTGTTCGGGCGCGGTTTCGCGTGCGCGTCCCATGCGTGTCCCCGGTGTTAATACGCGCTCACTCCGCGCGGCGCGCAGGGTGCGCTTTCCGCGCGACAAACGGCGCTTCCGCCGCTCCCGGGCTTAGTCTCGAAGCATGGCCGACGCCGCATACCTCGCCACGCTGCCGCGCACCCGGGGAGCGGCCTCCGCGCTGCTCACCGACGACGGCGGCCGCATCCTGCTGGTGAAGCCGACCTACCGTCCCGGCTGGCTGCTGCCCGGCGGCGTCATCGAGGCGGGCGAGTCGCCGCTCGCCGCGTGCCTGCGCGAATGCCAGGAGGAACTCGGGCTGCGACCGCGTCTCGACGGCCTCGTCTGCTACGACTGGGTCCCGCCCGAAGGCGAGATCGACGCGACCAACGTCTGGGTCTTCGCCGGACGCCTCGCCCCCGACGAGATCGCCCGCATCGAACTCCCCCCCGACGAACTCTCCGACCACGTCCTCGCCGCCCCCGACGAGGTCGGCGACTTCACCCCACCACACATCGCCCGCCGCATAGCCGGCATCGTCGCCGCCTCCGGCCACCCCGTCTACCTCGAAGCCGGCGTCCCCCCCGAAGCCCACGCCACCCCCCTAACCCCCCACCCCCGCTAACCACAAAACCCCGCGCAGTCCCTTCGGGACTGCGCGAGGAGAAAGCGGTCCCGCCCCAGCAGCCGCAGAGGGCGGACCGCACAGCCCCCAGGACTGCACGAACAAGAGCGTCACCGCGCCCTACCGGGCTGCGCAAGGAAGCCGTGCAGTCCCTTCGGGACTGCACGGAAGAGCAGCGGCCACCGCGCCTCCCTGGCAACCCCCAGGAGGCGAGCCGCGCGGTCCCTTCGGGACTGCACGAGAGCAGCGGTCCCCGCGCCCCAGCAGCCTGCGGGAGGCGGACCGCGCAGCCCCTTGGAACTGCACGAACAAGAGCGTCACCGCGCTCTACACGGAAGAGCAGCGGCCACCGCGCCTCCCTGGCAACCCCCAGGAGGCGAGCCGCGCGGTCCCTTTGGGGCTGCGCGAGAGGAGCGGGTCCGCGCCCCAGGAGCCGGACCACAGAGCTTCCTCGGGCCCGCTCAAACAAGGGCGCGCACCGCGTCCTAGCGCAAGGAGTGCCGTGTAGCCCGCAGGAGGCGGACCGCGCGGTCCCGGAGGGGCTGCGCGGAGCAGGGGTTAGGCGGGGGTTCGGTCTCGGATTTGGCTGGCGGCGGCGCCCTGGGAGGCGCGGGCGCAGTGGGCGCAGCAGTACCAGTGGCGGTCGACCTCTACGCCGTGGCCGATGACGCGGCACTTGCAGTGTTCGCAGATGGGGGCGAGTTTGCTGATCGCGCACTCGAAGCTGTCGAACACGTGCACCGCGCCCTGCGTGTGGACTTCGAACGCAAGATCGTAGTCGTTGCCGCAAACCTCGCACTTGGCCATCGTGATCTCCCCCGGGATCCGAGCGCGGCCTCCCCCGAGACCGGACGAACCTTGACCTACCCGGCATGCCGCCGGGTATGCCGTCAACGGCGTCGGCGGGCTCTGACGGGCCTGTCGCGCCGCCAGTCCTGGGAGCGGCCCGACGAGCGCAGCACCCTGATCCACGGGTCGGACTCCCGGCTCAGCGGCAGATGCGGCACCCCCCACGCCCAGGCCGCGACGAGCAGCTCGGGGTCGGCGGGCCGGTAGTCCTCGCCGATCGCGCGGGCGAGGTCCCAGGCGTGCAGGTGCCATTCCACACAGGCCGAGCCGACGTGGTCGCCGACCGTGTACTTGGTCCCCCGGTGGATCAGGTGGGTCTTCTCCCACGCGTCGGCCATCAGGTCGAGGTAGGCGTCGGCCGACACCGTGAACGACATGATCCGCTCGCGCCCCGACTCCGGCGGCAGCACCGCGAGCTCGGCCGCGTTCTGCCTGGCCTGCTGACGGATCAGCACCGCCGTCGCGATGTCCTGGGCGAACAGCTTCGCCAGCCGGCTGTCGGGCGCGTCCTGGAGGTATTCGAGGTGGTTCTCCGCCACGCAGCGCAGGTGCCCGGCAAGGTCGATCGCCAGCCACTCCGAACACGGAGTCGGCGCGTCCCAGTCGTCACAGCGTGCCGCGAACTGCCGTATGGCGGCCACTCCCGCGCGGTAGGACTCAAGCAAGCGGTGCCGGTCAGGCGGCCTGCGATCCAACTCACAACCCCCACGATTCCCCCGCCGGACCTGCCACGGCCCGTACTCATTGGCCGAAACGCGGGCGCTCGGCGAGCCCGGCTCCGCCAGGGCGCCCGTCATCCTGCCCGGTTCCTTCCCGACTCGCGGCGCCCCCGCCGCGAATGCGCAGGCAAGGTTCTCAGAGTTCCGGCCGCTGTGCCACCTTGAGTGACCAGCGCGCCGGAAAACCCCGCCATTCTCCCGTTAGACCCTTTCCAGGGCCCGGTAGGAGAGCTTGTGCGCCTCTCGGGCGGTCCGCAGCCGGTCCAGCTCCTCACTGTAGGGGCGGACCGACGCCTTCGCCCTCGCCTTGCGGCGGGCGATCTCGGCGGGCCTGGTCGTCCCGTAGGTCTTGAGGCCCATCGCGACGCGCTCGGCGGCGGCCGCCGAGGCGATCGCGTCGACGTAGGCGGCCTCGAGGGCCCCGGCGAGCTCACGGCGTCCGGCGGTATCGGGCGCGCCCGCGGCCAGTGCCGCACGCGCCTCCTCGACCTTCGCCAGACGCGAGGCGTGCTCCTTGGCGAGCTGCTTGTCGTCGGCGTAGTGGGCCGCGTCGTCGGCGCTGTAGCGACGTCTGAAGACCATGGGTCGTTCCTTTCCGCACAGGTACTCGCGGCAGCCTACGCCGCCGCGTGACGACCGGCACAACCTCCCGCGTCGATTTTCCACGTCATGCGCCCCGGCGGGGGCCTTTACGCAGTAAGGTCACTGGTGATCGTCCCGCCGTGATCGACTTCCCGTCGCCCACGCTGATCCGCCGAGGAGCACAGTTGAGCCCGCGTGAGCCGCTGACCCGCGACCGCATCATCGAGGCGGCCCTGCACATCGTCGACGGGCAGGGGCTCGGCCGCCTCACGATGCGCCGCCTCGGCGACGCCCTCGAGGTCGAGGCGATGGCGATCTACCACCATCTGCCGCGCGGCAAGGAAGAACTCCTCGACGGGCTCGTCTCCCACGTCGGCGTCCTGCACGCCGACACCCGCCCCCTGGGCCAGGACGACTGGCGCGACCGCATCAGGTCATGGGCCGAGGCGTACCGCGCCCTGCTCGTCGACCACGCGGGCGTCCTGCCGCTGCTGGTGACCCGCCGCAACCCCGCCGCGCTGGCGTCCACCACCCGCTCGGTCGCCGAGGTGCTGCGCCTCGCCGGATTCCTCGAGTCCGCCGCCCACACCGCCGCCCGCACCCTCCTGGCCTTCCTCATCGGCCACGCCGCCCTCGAGGTCCGCGGCCGCGAACTCCCCACCCCCGAACCCGTCGACTGGGACCGCCAGTTCGAAGAAAGCCTCGAAGTCCTCCTGTCGGGAATGCTCACCGCCCTCCTGTGACCCTCGCCTGAGCCCTGCCCGGAGGTGGTCGGGGCCGCCGTCGTCAGCGGCCCGTCAAGGTGATCGCTCCGCTGCCGGTGCGGGCGGTGATCGAGCGCGGCGCGGAGGCGTCCGCGGCGAGGTCGGTGCTGACGTCCCCGCTGTCGGTCGTGGTGGTGACGTCGTAGGCGGCGCGCGGGACCGTCACCCTCACCTCGCCGTTCTCCGTGGTCACGGCGACCTGTCGCGGCACCGCGGTGAACGCCAGATCGACGTCCCCGCTCTGGGAGGTCGCCGAGACCTGGGCCGACCCGGTCTCGGCGGAGCGCAGCTCACCGTTCTCGCTGCGCAGGTCGAGCGGACCCGTCGCGCCGCTGACCGCGATCGCACCGTTGCTGCTGCGGACGCGCAGCGCCGCACTGAACCCGGTGGCCGAGATCGTCCCGTTCTCCCCCTCGATGTCGACCGCGACGTCGCGCGGGACCACGACCTCGTAACGCACCGCGCATCCCGCGATCACCCCGCCGCAGTCCGTGGCCAGGGTGAGCCGGCCGCCGGCGAGCGCCCAGGTCGCGGTCGGCTCACCGCCGATCAGCGCCCACCGGTCGAACCTGCGGGTCACCCGCACACTCTCGACATCGGCGGGCCGGACGTCCAGGTCGCCCTGGTCCTTGCTGATGGCGAGGCGTGCGCCGACGGCCCCGAAGTCACGCCGCTCGGGTGACGCGCTGTCGGCCGACGCGCCGCAGCCGGTGAGGAGCGCGAGCAGAAGCAGACCTCCCATGGCCGACGACAGTGGGCTGCGAAGTGAGGCGGTCAAGGGAGCTCCCCGTTCGATACCGAAAGTATTGAATACTTTGAGTATGCTACGGTCGGGCCATGACCGACAACCCAGGACCGTCGAGGCGGGTCCCCCGCGCGGAGGTGCGGCGGCGGCTGTTGGCCGAGGCGGTGCGGGTGTTCACCGAACGCGGCTACGCCGACGCCCGGATCGAGGACATCGCCCACGCCGCCGGATTCACCAAGGGCGCCGTCTACTCCAACTTCGGCGGCAAGCATGAGCTGTTCGGCGCGGTACTCGGCCAGGGGGCACAGGACGAGTTGGCCGCCGTGACCGCCGGGATGGACGGCGCCGACGACGCCGGGGCCGTGATCGAACGGGTGGCCGGGCTGATGGCCGCCCGGATCGCCACCGACACCGGGCACGGCCAGCTGGGCCTCGAGTTCGCCGCCCGCGCCGCCCGTGATGAGCAGACCAGGGCGGTGCTCGCCCCGATGCGCCGCGCGCAGCGCGACGCCGCGGCCCGGGCCGTCGCCGAGGTGGCCGAGCGGACCGGCGCGGGCCCGGCGGTTCCCGCGGAGCTCGCCGGGCTGATCTTGCACTGCCTGACCAACGGCCTGGTCAACGAGCACCTCGCCGATCCCGAGACCGTCACGGCCGACGTCGTCGAGCGGGCGTTCGCCGCGGTGCTGACCGCGCTCCTCGCCCCGGCTTCGCATGGCTGAGGGACCCCGTTCGCGATGGGCTGCCGGGGTTCTCGGCCTGGGTGTTGCCAAGAGGGGATGATCTTCTGGCCACGGTGGGGAGCTGCCCGTTTCCTCCGGGATAGGTGGGGGAAGTATTCGGCCACGTCGATCAGCTGGGGCCGTCGCGACGGGGCGACGGTCG
Organism: Actinocorallia sp. A-T 12471; assembly: GCF_033875155.1. Taxonomy (NCBI): domain Bacteria; kingdom Bacillati; phylum Actinomycetota; class Actinomycetes; order Streptosporangiales; family Thermomonosporaceae; genus Actinocorallia; species Actinocorallia sp. A-T 12471. Next base: position 38,045 of record NZ_JAWZTE010000003.1, read on the forward strand.
AGGTGTCGATGCCACAACAGTCCCATTGGGCTATGTCCCGGGGAACGCGAACCGTTGCAGACTGGTACGCGTCCAACGTGACAGATCACACACACCCATTCGAGAGTGAGAACCGGAGGCACGCCGATGTGCCCGCACCAGCCGCCTTGTCCCTCTTCCGACGGACCGACCCGCGACGCCGCGCGGACCCTGGCCAGCCACCCAGAACAGGGGTGGAGCCTGCTGTGCAACGGCGTCGTGCTGTTCGAAGACACCGGTGAGCTGCTGCCCGACGGGGGGATCGTGGCGCCGCACCGGCCCACCGACCTGCACGCCCCCACCGCGGCCTAGCCGCAGGGGACTAGTCCTATCGGGTGATCACCGGCTTCGGGGGGAGCGTCCCTCGAAGCGCAGCCTTCCGACCCCGCCAGCGGCCGTCATCGGCTCCTCCAGCGCCGGAGCCACGGAGCGACGGCCGCGCCCACCCGGGCGGGGTCCCTGTTCAGATCGTGCCGCTCGCCCGCCAGGACGACGACCTCGGCGGCGTCCACGGGGTCGGGCACGCCGAACGGGTCGCGGTCGCCGTTGACGACCACCACGGGTACTCCCGCCTCGCGTAGTTCCCCGGCCCTGCTCTTTTCCGGCTTACCGGGCGGATGCAGCGGGAAGGCGAGCGCCAGCACTCCCACGGCTCCGGCCTCCGCCGCCGTCCGGCACGCGACCCGCGCGCCGTTGCTGCGGCCGCACTGGACGAGCGGGGCCGACGGGACCCGCGCACGGACCTCGGCCACCGCCTCAAGCCACGCGGCGTCCTGTTTGGCCGGGCTTCCCGGGGCCCTTCTGCCCGCGAGCCGGAACGGCTGGGTGATCCGCGCGACCGCCGCGTCGAGGGCGAGGGCGGCCTCGCGCACGGCGGTGAGGTCGGGCGCGTCGACCGTCCCGTTGGACCCGTGGGTCAGCAGCACGAGCAGCCTGGCGTCCTCAGGGCCCTCCAGCGCGATCTCGGCGGTGCCCGCCACTGTCTCGATCCGCACCCGCCCATGCTCCCATGATCAACGGGCTGCCCCTCCCCCGCCCCGCCGGGCGCGCGGGTCAGGCGGGCGGGGTGTCGCGCTGGAGGCGGGCGGCGACCTGGTCGGCGAGCGCGGGGTCGGCGAGGCCCGCGCGCCAGACGGAGTCGGCCTCGGCGTCGCGGGCGCGCAGCCGCAGCGTGCGGGCGAGGAGCTCGACGGCCAGCGGCGCGACGTCGGGCGCGTCGGTGGACTCGACGGCGGCGGTGAACGCGCCGATCGCCTGGTCTAGGTGGGTCAGGCCGATGAGGACGGCGAGCCTGGCGTAGGCGTAGCCGCCGGGGTCGACGCCGCGCAGGGCGTCGGCGAGGACGCGCTGGGCGCGGGCCGGCTTGCCGTCCTCAAGGAGCCGCTGGGCGAGGTCGTGCGCGGCGACGGGCGCGTATTCGGCGTCGCCGGTGTCGATGACCCGCTCCCACCAGCCGACGGCGGTGTCGGCGTCGCCCGCGTCGTCGGCGAGCTGCGCGAGCGCGAGGCACGCGGCGGGCAGGTAGGCGGGGTGCTCGGACGCCACGACGATCCGCCACGCCTCGGCCGCGCCGCCGGGATCGCCCGCGCGCTCGTGCGACAGCGCGAGGTGGTAGGCGGCGCGCGGCGCGTAGTCCGGGTCGCCGGTCTCGATCGCCGCCCAGTCAGCGCGCCTCGCCCCCTCGGTGTCGCCGAGGTCGTCGAGCACCACGGCGAGCCCCAGCGCGGCCTGCGCCCGGTCGGCGACGGCGGGAGACCCCTCGAGCGCCGCGGTGAACAGCGTCGCCGCCCCGGTCAGATCACCGGTCTCCGCCATGCGATGTGCCTGCGCCAAGCTCAACCCGGGCCTCCTCACGCGGCATCGACGCAAAAACCCTAGTGCTTCAACGCCCTCCACACCCGCCTTTCCCCCGCGCCAACCCCCGCACCTTTCAGCCCCACCCACCGCGAATTCGGCCTCAGCCCCACGGCGGGTTTCACCCCAGCCCACCGCGGGTTTATGAGGGCGCCCTGGTGTCCCTCCCGTAGGCCCCCAGGGCCGGAGGGAGGGGCGCCAGGATCGCAAAGCGCCCGAACCAGCCGCATGCGCGCCTCGGGAGCCGCCAGGCGGACGAGGCGCGCATGCGGCCATAAAGCCTGTAGGGGCGCCAGGATCGCGAAGCGCCCGAACCAGCCGCGTGCGCGCCTCGGGAGCCGCCAGGCGGACGAGGCACGCACCCGGCAATAAAACTCAGTCTTCGAAGGCTTCGGGGGGTGGGCAGGAGCAGATGAGGTTGCGGTCGCCGTATGCCTGGTCGATGCGGCCGACGGGGGGCCAGTACTTGTGGGTGCGGAGGGAGGGGAGGGGGTAGGCGGCTTCGGCGCGGGTGTAGGAGTGCTTCCACTCGTCGGTGAGGAGGGTGTCGGCGGTGTGGGGGGCGTTGCGCAGCGGGTTGTCGGCGGCGTCCCATTCGCCGGAGCCGACCTTGTCGATCTCGGCGCGGATCGCGATCATCGCGTCGCAGAAGCGGTCGAGCTCGGCGAGGTCCTCGGATTCCGTCGGCTCGATCATGAGGGTCCCGGCGACGGGGAACGACAGGGTCGGCGCGTGGAAGCCGTAGTCGATGAGCCGCTTGGCGACGTCCTCGGCGGTGACGCCCGTCTCCTTGGTGATCCTGCGCAGGTCGGCGATGCACTCGTGCGCGACGAGCCCGCCCTGGCCGGTGTAGAGGATCGGGTAGTGCGGGGCGAGGCGGCGCGCGACGTAGTTCGCGGCGAGCACGGCGACCTCGGTCGCGCGGCGCAGGCCCTCGGGCCCCATCATCGCGATGTAGGTCCACGGGATCGGCAGGATGCCCGCCGACCCCCACGGGGCCGCCGAGATCGGGCCGACGCCGGTCTCCGGGCCGGCCTCGGGCCGCAGCGGGTGGCTGGGCAGGAACGGCGCGAGGTGCGCGCCGACCGCGACCGGGCCGACGCCGGGGCCGCCGCCGCCGTGCGGGATGCAGAAGGTCTTGTGCAGGTTCAGGTGCGAGACGTCCGCGCCGAACTCGCCGGGGCGGGCGAGGCCGACCAGCGCGTTCAGGTTGGCCCCGTCCACGTAGACCTGGCCCCCCGCGGCGTGCACGGCCGCGCAGATCTCGGTGATGCCCTCCTCGTAGACGCCGTGCGTCGACGGGTACGTCACCATGATCACCGAGAGGTTCTCGGCGTGCTTGTCGAGCTTGCCGCGCAGGTCGTCGAGGTCGACGTTGCCCGCGTCGTCGCACCTGACGACGACCACGCGCATCCCCGCCATGACGGCGCTGGCCGCGTTCGTCCCATGCGCCGACGACGGGATCAGGCACACGTCCCGGTGGCCCTCGCCGCGCGAGGCGTGGTAGGCCCGGACCGCGAGCAGCCCGGCCAGCTCGCCCTGCGACCCCGCGTTCGGCTGGACCGACACCTTGGCGTACCCGGTGATCTCCGCCAGCCACTCCTCGAGCTCACCGATCAGCTCGACATACCCGGCGGCCTGCTCGATCGGCGCGAACGGGTGGAGGTTCGCGAACTCCGGCCAGGTGATGGGCTCCATCTCCGTGGTGGCGTTCAGCTTCATCGTGCAGGAGCCGAGCGGGATCATCGACCTGTCGAGGGCGATGTCCTTGTCCTGGAGGCGGCGCAGGTAGCGCAGCATGGCCGTCTCGGAGCGGTGGCTGTGGAAGACCGGGTGGGTGAGGAACTCGTCGTCGCGGCGCAGGTGCGCGGGCAGCGCGTCGCCGGACGGGTCGACCAGCGCGACCGCGCGCCGGAACCCGCGCTGCTCGATCGCCTCGAGCAGGTTCTGGAGGTCGTTCTCGGTGGTGGTCTCGTCGAAGGAGACGGCGATGGTGTGCGCGTCGACCTGGCGGATGTTGTAGCCCGCGCGCCTGGCGGCGGCGACGGTGAGGTCGGCGGGCGACGGGACGCGGATCGTGAGGGTGTCGAAGTAGTCCCCGGTGACGACCTCGAACCCGTCGACCTTCTGCGCGGTGATCGACGCGGCGAACGTCGCCGCACGCCGGTGCACCCGCTTGGCGATCTCCGTAAGCCCCTCGGGCCCGTGGTAGACGGCGTACATGGAGGCCATGACGGCCAGCAGCACCTGCGCGGTGCAGATGTTCGAGGTGGCCTTCTCGCGCCGGATGTGCTGCTCGCGCGTCTGGAGCGCGAGCCGGTAGGCCGAGCGCCCCCCTGAGTCGACGGACACGCCGACGAGCCGTCCCGGCAGCTGCCGCTGGAGCTCCTCGCGGACCGCCATGTAGCCCGCGTGCGGTCCGCCGAACCCGAACGGGACGCCGAACCGCTGCGCCGAGCCGACGACGATGTCCGCGCCGAGTGAGCCCGGCGACTTCAGCAGGGTCAGCGCGAGGAGGTCGGCGGCCACGACGAGCTGCGCGCCGCGCGCATGGACGGCCTCGGCGAGCGGTCCGAGGTCGCGGATCTCCCCCGACGCCCCCGGGTACTGCGCGAGGACGCCGAAGATCTCGCCCTCGGGCAGCGGCTGGGAAAGGTCGGCGGCCACGACGGGGATGCCGAGCGGCAGTGCCCGCGCCCGGATCACCTCGACGGTCTGGGGCAGCGCGTCGGCGTCCACCACGAAGGCGCCGGCCTCCTTGCGCCGGGTCGCGCGCAGCGCCAGCGCCATCGCCTCGGCGGCCGCGGTGCCCTCGTCGAGCATCGACGCGTTCGCGACGGCCACGCCGGTGAGATCGGACACCACGGTCTGGAAGTTCAGCAGGGCCTCAAGGCGTCCCTGGGAGATCTCCGGCTGGTACGGGGTGTAGGCGGTGTACCAGCCCGGGTTCTCCAGGACGTTGCGCAGGATGACGCCGGGGGTGGTGGTCCCGTAGTAGCCGAGGCCGATGTAGGAGGTGAGGACCCGGTTGCGCGACGCGATCTCGCGCAGCCGCGCCAGGGCCTCGGTCTCGCCGAGCGGCGCGGGAAGGTCGAGCGCGCGCGTGGTGCGGATCGAGGCCGGGACGGCGGCGTCGGCGAGCGCCCCGAGGTCGGCGAACCCGACGGCGGCCAGCATCTTGGCCTGGTCGGCGGGCGACGGCCCGATGTGGCGGTCTGCGAAGTTCGTCTGGGCGGTCATCCCGGGGCCTCCCGAAGGCGCGGTACAGAGGTGATCGGGCCACGCCTTGGAAAAGTTGAGTCGGCGGGACCCGCGCTCCCCCTCTGTTTTGGAACCTGAGAGTTTCACCTCACACTTTCGTGCTCGGTTTTCACCTTCGGTGGGGCACATGCCCGCTTTCCAGAGGCGCCTCACCCGAACGGTCCGTTTGCCTGAGAGGTTCCGGGGACGTTGCTCCTTCGGCGCTCCGCGCCGGCTTGCGCGAAGTCTCTCCCGCCAGGGGTCGACAGCGCGGCCAGTGTACCTTGTCCACGATCTCGTCCTCGTCGGCGGCCCGGCGCGGAAGATCAGCGTGCGCGGGTAGGAGAACCGGCGGCGACGAGCCGGGCGAACTCACCCGAAGGTGTGATCACTCGTGGACGGAGGGCCCACTAACCTTGGGCGGTGCGGGGAAACGGGAGGACGGTGGCGACGTGGTGAGAACGCAGGGCGCGACAGCCCTGGAGCCGCCCCTCAGCCTTCCCGAAGGTACAGAGGTGGACGAACCTCCCTTTCCGTCGCGTATCCGCAACCAGGCCGACCTCTTCCGCGCGGTCGCGTGCCTCGTCGGCCTCGGGCTGCTCCTGCTGCTCCCCTCCTTCGCCACCCAGACGACGACGGGCCTGGAAAGCGACGTCACCCGCGGCACCGAGCAGGCACCGCACTTCCTGCTCACCCTCGCCGGGCTCACCGCGGGCTTCGGCGTCCTGCTCGTCCCGCTGGTCTTCGCCGCCGACCGGGTGGTCCGCCGCGACGGCATGCGGATCGTGGTCGGCCTGGCGGCGGCGATCGCCGCGCTCGGCGCGGTCGTGGCACTGGACTCCTGGATCGAGAGCGCCTCCCCCGCGATCATCACCAACGCGCTCGGCTGGACCAAGACCGGGCAGACCCCGGTCCCCGCCGACCTGACGCCGGTGATCGCCTATGTGACCGCGATCCGGCTCGCCGGACGTCCCCGCTGGCAGGCCGTCATGTGGGGCGCGATCGCGCTGGGCGGGCTCGCCTCGCTCGTCGCGGGCAACACCACGGCGCTCGGCCTCGTCGCGACCTACCTGATCGGCCGCCTCGCCGGCTACCTCACCCTCTACGCGCTCGGCACGCCGAACCCGCGCCCGCCGGGCACCGCGGTCCTCGCCGCGCTCGACCGGCTCGGCCTGCACCCGCTCAAGCTCACCCGCACCGACGACGGCACCCCCGCGCGGCGCAGCTACCTGGTCCGCACCCGGGCCCGCGACCTCGACGTGTACGTCCTCGACCGCGACCAGCAGACCTCCGGCCTGTTCTACCGGGCCTGGCGTGGCCTGCGGCTGCGCGCGAACCAGCCGCGCCGCGCGGTCCGCTCACTGCGCAGGTCCCTTGAGCAGGAGTCGCTGCTGTCCTACGCGGCGACGGCGGCGGGCGTGCGCACGCCGAGGCTGGTGGCGACCTCCGAGGTGGGCACCGAAGCCGCCCTGCTCGCCTACCCGCACGTCGAGGGCGTCCCGCTGCCGGACCTGCCCGACGAGGGCCTCACCGACGACCTCCTCATGGGCATCTGGCGGCAGCTGAACCTGCTGCACCGCCAGCGCGTCGCGCACCGGGGCCTCGACGGCTCGGCGATCCTCGTCACCGAGGGGCGGCCGTGGCTCGTCGGGCTGGGCGGCGGCGAGATCGCCGCGGGCGACCTCCTGCTGCGCATCGACCAGGCCCAGCTGCTCGCCACCCTCGGCCTGCGGGTCGGGGCCGAGCGCGCGGTGCGCACGGCGTCGGCGATGCTCGGGGCCGACGCGCTGGGCGGCCTCGTCCCCCTGCTGCAGAAGGTCGCGCTCACCCGGGAGACCCGCGCGGCGCTGCGCCGCGACGGCAAGCTGCTCGCCGCGCTGCGCGAGGAGATCCTGCGCTCCTACCCGGAGATCGAGGTCGAGCAGGTCAAGCTCGAGCGGTTCCGGCCGCGCACGATCTTCAGCATCGTCGGCGCGGCGATCGCCGCGTACGTGCTGCTGTCCCAGCTCGGCGGGCAGGACCTGGGCAAGCTGTTCGCCTCGGCCGACTGGCGCTGGGCGCTGCTCGGGCTCGTCGCCGCCGGGGTGTCGTTCGTCGCGGCGGCGATGATGGTCATGGGGTTCGTGCCCGAGCGGCTGCCGCTGTGGCGGACCGTCGCCGTCCAGTTCGCCGCCTCGTTCGTGAAGCTGGTCGCGCCCGCCGCCGTCAGCGGCATCGCGATCAACACCAGGTATCTGCAGAAGATGGGCGTCCGGCCCGGGCCCGCGGTGGCGAGCGTCGGGGCGTCCCAGCTCGTCGGCCTGGTGATCCACATCATGCTGCTGCTGCTGATGGGCTTCCTCACCGGCTCAAGCCGCCCCGACGCGGAGTTCGCGCCGTCCAAGACTCTGATGCTCGTGCTGCTCGCCGTCGCGGCCTTCCTCGGCCTCGGCGCGGCCGTGGGGCCGGTGCGCAGGCTCGTCGCGCGCCGGATGCGCCGGATGTTCTCCGGGGTCGTGCCGCGCCTGGTCGACGTGCTCCAGGACCCGGGCAAGGTCGCCACGGCCCTCGGCGGCACGCTGCTGCTCACCGTCGCGTTCGTGGTCTGCCTCGACGCCTCGATCAGGGCGTTCGGCGGCTCGCTGAGCTGGACGGCCGTCGCGGTGGTCTTCCTCACCGGCAACGCGCTCGGCTCGGCCGCGCCGACCCCCGGCGGCCTTGGCGCGGTCGAGACCGCCCTGATCTTCGGTCTGACGGTCGCCGGCCTTCCGGTGGAGACCGCGACCTCGGCGGTGCTGCTGTACCGGCTGCTGACGTTCTGGCTGCCCGTGCTGCCCGGCTGGGCCGCCTTCCACCACCTGCAACGCAACGACTCGCTGTAGCCGCCAGACGGCCGCTCAGGGCCTTGCCCGGTGGGTGTGCCCGGTGGGTGGCCCGTGGGTGTGCCCGGTGGGTGCTCAGCCGGTCTTGCGGGCCCTGCGCCGAGACAGCTCGTCGGCCGCCGATCCGGGGGCCGCGTTCTCGGCGGGCAGCGCGGCGAGGCTGCCCTCGACCTCCTGCCAGACCCTGCCGAGCGCGATCCCGAAGACGCCCTGGCCGCCCTGGAGCAGATCCACGACCTCGTCCGGGCTCGTGCACTCGTACACGCTGACGCCGTCGCTCATGAGCGTGATCTGGGCGAGGTGCTCGACCCCGCGATCGCGCAGGTGGCCGACGGCCGCGCGGATCTGCTGGAGTGACACACCGGTGTCCAGGAGCCGCTTGACGACCTTCAGCACGAGGATGTCGCGGAAGCCGTACAGCCGCTGGCTGCCCGAGCCGTGCGCGGGCCGAACGCTCGGCTCGACAAGGCCGGTGCGGGCCCAGTAGTCGAGCTGGCGGTAGGTGATCCCGGCCGCCGCGCAGGCCGCGGGGCCGCGGAAACCCACGTCGTCGGAGAGCCGGGAAGGCATCGGTGCGCCTCCATCGAACAGCAAACCCTGCTCCCCGGCCTCCCGGGAGGCGAGCTGACGTTCGCGGTCCACCTTGTCCTCGCCGCTGCTCACCGCCACGCGGACCTCCGGCTTCTGTCATCCCTCGGTAGTCCCGGCAAGGGGGTTTGCCGGAAATTCACCAAGGGTGCTCCACCAGCACGGTAGGTGCCGGTCAGGGCATGGTCAACGTTCGCCGTCGGCGCGTCGCAAGGCGGATGTATCGCCTTCACGTGCACAAACGGCTCGGTCTCCGCTCCCTCTCCTCCCCTACCCTCGCGCGCGGGTGTGGGAAACGGCCATGACTCCTGTCACGTCCGGTGAAAGGTCACGGAGCTCGGGCGGCGCCTAGGCGTCGCCCTTCTCGAAGTCCTCGGGAGAGATGTTGTCCAGGAACTCCCGGAACTTCTCCACCTCGTCCTCCTGCTCGTCGGGCATGGACACACCCGCGCTCTCCAGCACGTCCTCGCTGGCGAAGATCGCCGATCCGGTGCGCAGCGCGAGCGCGATGGAGTCGGACGGACGGGCGCTGACCTCGGTGCCGTTGGAGAACACGAGGTCGGCGAAGAAGATCCCGTCCCGCAGGGCAGTGATGTTGACCGTGGTCAGGGCGACGCCCAGCGCCTCGATCACGTTCTTGAACAGGTCGTGCGTGAGCGGCCGGGGCGGCGGCTGACCCTCGGCCTGCGCGACGGCGATGGCGGTGGCCTCCACAGCCCCGATCCAGATGGGGAGGTAGCGGTCCCCGCCGACCTCCTTGAGCAGAACGATCGGCTGGTTGGTGGGCACTTCGACCCGTACGCCGACGACCTCCATCTGCTTCACGGCGGCTCCCTGCGTCAGGCGGTCCTAGTCACAAACTACACCTTCCGGAACCGCGTCAGCGGCTCCGGCCCGCCGTCACCTGCCGAGGCTGTCGCGCAGGCCCGCGGTGACGAGGGCGGTGTGCAGCTCGAGCACGAGCGCGGACAGCTCGTCGGCGGTCCTGCCCGCCTCCTCGTGCGCGCCCGGCGCACGGCGTTTCAGCAGCGGGGCGATCATCTGCTCGACGAGGTCGAGCTCGCGTTCGGCGGCCGCCTTGATCACCCGCAGGTGCCTTGCCTCAAGACCGAAGGGCGCGAGCCGGGCCGCGGTACGGGCCACCAGCAGCGCCTCGGAGCCGAAGTGGCCGCCCGCGCGCCGGATCAGCCCGTAAGCCTCGAGCTCCTCCAGCAGGGCCTCGGTGATCCCCGCGGCGTCGAGCAGCTGGCGGCGGGTCAGCGCGACCTCGGCCGACGGCTGGGAGTCGGCCGCCACGAGCGTGCGCGGCGGCCGTGACTCCAGCTGCTCCTTGATCACCCGCAGCGGCAGATAACTGTCGCGCTGGGCGGCGAGGATGAACCGCAGCCGCTCCACGTCGGCGTGGGTGAACTTGCGGTACCCCGCGGGGGTCCGGTCCGGCTCGATCAGCCCCTCGGACTCCAGAAAGCGGATCTTCGAGGGGGTGATGTCGGGGAACTCGCCCTGAAGGCGCGCCAGGACGTCCCCGATGGTCATGTACGCCCTGGCGGCGCTGCTGCTCACCCGTGCTGGGGGTTGGTGAGGAACACGAGCCGGAACTTGCCGATCTGCACCTCGTCCCCGCCGTGCAGCGCCACGCTGTCGATCCGCTCGCGGTTGACGTACGTGCCGTTCAGGCTGCCGACGTCGCGGACGGAGAAGCCCCCGCCGTGCCGGCTGAACTCCGCGTGGCGGCGCGAGACCGTCACGTCGTCAAGGAAGATGTCGCTCTCGGGGTGGCGTCCGGCTGAGGTGCGCTCCTTGTCCAGCAGGAAGCGGCTGCCGGCGTTCGGGCCGCGCCGCACCACGAGCAGCGCCGTGCCGAAGGGCAGGGCGTCGACGTTGAGCTGGTCGGAGCCGCTTTCCTCGCTGGCAGGGGCCTCGGGGATCTCAAGCCCGTCGGTCAGCCCGCTGATCGAGATCGTCGAGGTCGACTCGCCGGGGGTCTCCGGAGCCGGGTGCACGCTGCGCACCAGCGGGGTGCCGCAGTTGGAGCAGAAGCGGGCGCCATCGGGATTGGCGTGACCGCACTGGGTGCAGTAGACGCTCGGCATCTATCGGCTCGGCCTCCTACCCGCGGCGGGTCCCCCTGGACACCGCCTTACCAAGAACACTTACCGGCGAACGCTACCCGCCGCCATGATCGGCGGTCTACGCCGCCGCGCGGTAGGGCCCCTCCGGAAAAGCCTGTCAGGAAGACCGTACCGCGCGGACGGCGGTCGCGGAGCCCCCGGTGATCGAATTACCGGTCCCGGGGGCGCGAATTTCAGGTTCCGGCGGCCTCCACGACCGCGACCCACTCCTGGAGGAGGTCGCGCGCGGCGGCGTCGTCGGGTCCTTCGGCCCACAGATGGGTGACGGCTTCTGCCGGGTCGGGCAGCACGAGCGCCCACCTGCCGTCCTTCTCGACCACGCGCACGCCGTCGGTGGTGTCCACCGTGCGGTCGCCCGCGGCCTCCACGACGTGGCGCATGACGCTGCCCTTGGCGGCCCATGGGGTGGGCACCGAGGCGCGCAGCAGGTGCGCGTCGGGGATGCGCTCGTCTATCTGGGACAGCGTCATGCGGGTGCGCGCGACGAGCCCGACGAGCCTGACGAACGCCGCGACGCCGTCGACGGTGTGGCTGAACTCGGGGAAGACGAACCCGCCGCGGCCGTCGCCCGCGAAGATCACCTCGGGGTCGGCGGCGGCCTTGGTGAGGACGTCCTGGTGGGTGGAGGTCCACCGCACCGCGACGCCGTGCGCCTGGCAGACGCGTTCGGCGACCCGCGTGGTGGTGACGGGCAGGGCGACGACCCCGCCGCGCCGCTCGGCCGCCACGAGGTCGAGCAGGACGAGCAGGGCGCGGTCGTCGGAGATCGGGTCGCCCTTCTCGTCCACCAGGGAGATCCGTTCGCCGACGGGGTCGAACCTGACGCCGAACGCCGCCCCCGACGACGACACGATCGCGCCCATCGCCGCGAGGCCCTTCTCGCGGGTCTGCGGGGTCTCGGTCGGGTGGACCTCGTCAAGGCGGTTGTTGAGGGTGAGGACGTCGACGCCGACCTTGGTGAGCAGGATCGGCAGGACGTTGGAGGTGACGCCGCCCGCGCAGTCCACGACGATCTTGAGCCCCGCCTCGTCGATGCCCGCCATGTCCATCTGGCGGACGAGGTCGCGGCTGTAGCTCTCGACTGTGCGGGTCGGGTAGCTGAGCTCGGCGATCTCGCCGGGGAAGGCGCGGCGGAACTCCTGGCGGCCGAAGACGCGCTCGAGCTTGCGCTGCGCGCCCTGGGACAGGTCGGCGCCGGTGTCGTCAAGGAACAGGATGTCCACGCTCTGCGGGTCGCCGGGCGTGGTGCGGATGACGATGCCGCCCGCGCAGTCCTCGCGCGCGGTCTCGAAGCGGGCGAGGGGCAGCGCGCACGCCTCGAGGTCCTCGACGTTGATCGCGCCGGCCGTCAGCGCGGCGATGACGGCCCGCTTCAGGGTCCGCGCGGCACGTGAGGCGTCACGCGCGGTGATGACCGTGGCGCCCTTCTTGAGGGTCGTGGCGTAGGCGCTGGTGAGGCGGACGGCGAGCTCGGGCGTGATCTCGACGTTGATGAGGCCGGAGACGCCGCGCGGCCCGAACAGGTTGCGCTGGCCGCGCGACTCCCAGATGACCGAGGTGTTCACCACGGCCCCCGCCTCGACGGTCTTGAACGGGTAGACCTTCACGCCGTGCGCGAGATAAGCCTCGGACTCGATGACGCACTCGTCGCCGACGATCCCGTTCTCCTCGACCCGCGCCCCGGCCATGACGTCGGTGTTCTTGCCGATGACGCAGCCGCGCAGGTTCGTGGACGGGCCGACGAACACGTTGTCGTGGACGACGGCGCGGTGCAGGAACGCGCCCTCCTTGACCACGACGTTGCTGCCGAGCACGGTGTACTCGCGCAGCTCCGCGCCCGCCTCGACCTTGGCGTAGTCCCCGACGTACAGGGGGCCCTTGAGGATCGCGCCGGGATCGACCTCCGCGCCTTCGGCGACCCAGACGCCGGGAGACACCTCGAAGCCGGGGATCTCGACGTCGACCTTGCCCGAGAGCATGTCGGCCTGGGCCTTGAGGTAGCTCTCGTGGGTGCCGACGTCCTCCCAGTAGCAGTCGGCGACGTACCCGAACAGGGGCGCGCCTTCGGCGAGGAGCTGGGGGAACACGTCGGAGGACCAGTCGACGCTCTCGCCGGGGGCGACGCGTTCCAGGACCTCGGGTTCCATGACGTAGATGCCGGTGTTGACGGTGTCGGAGAACACCTGGCCCCACGTGGGCTTCTCCAGGAACCGCTGGATGCGGCCCTCGTCGTCCACGATGATGATGCCGAACTCCAGCGGGTTGGGCACCCGCTTGAGCCCGATGGTCACCAGCGCGCCGTTCTCCTTGTGGAACTTCACCATGTCGGTGAGGTCGATGTCGGTGAGGGCGTCGCCGGAGATGACCAGGAAGCGGTCGTCCTTGAGGGCGTCCTCGGCGTTCTTGACGCTCCCGGCGGTGCCCAGCGGCACCTCCTCGGTCGCGTACTGGAGGCTCATGCCAAGTTCTTCACCGTCGCCGAAGTAGTTGCGGATCAGCGCGGCGAGGAACTGGACGGTGACGACCGTCTCGGTGAAGCCGTGTCTCTTGAGCAGCCGGAGCACGTGCTCCATGATCGGTCGGTTGATGACGGGCAGCAGAGGCTTGGGCTGGTTGGCGGTCATGGGACGCAGACGCGTCCCCTCGCCTCCGGCCATCACTACGGCCTTCATGGCGCTGGTGCGACTCCCTCGTTCTCGGCGCCCGCTCGGGGGGGCAGCGCTCGGATGAGTTGTCGTGCCTGTCGGGTGTAGAGGACCGCGGCCCACCAGTACAGGGCGGTGCCCCAGAGGGCGAACGCCCACCCGACGACGCGGGCGGCGGACGCGGCGGATCCGTCATGGGCCCCCCACAGGAGCAGGGGGAAGGCGTACAGGAGGCACATGGTCGCGGCCTTGCCGACGAGGTGCACCGGCAGGCCCGTCCAGCCGTGCCGTTTGACGACGGCGAGGACGAGGGCCATGTAGACCTCACGTGCGGCGAGCCCGGCGGTCAGCCACCAGGGGATGATCTCCCGGACGGTGAGGCCGACGAGCGTGGCGAGGATGTAGAGCCGGTCGGCGGCGGGGTCGAGCAGGGTCCCGATCCGGCTCGTCTGGTTGAGTGCCCTGGCGAGTTTGCCGTCCGCCCAGTCCGAGAGGCCCGCCAGCACGAGCAGGCCGATGGCCCACCCGTCGTGCTCTGCGAGGACGAGCCAGAAGAAGAGCGGAACTCCGAGAAGGCGGGTGAGACTCAGCGCGTTCGGCACCGTGAGAATCCGGTCCCTCGTCTCTACCAAGACGTCCCACCTCCTGAACCGACCTTACCGGGCGGTTGATCGCGGCCCCCTGACTGGATCGCTCCAGCGTGCCGATGATGGCAGGTATGACGCACTTCACATTCACCGGGCCGTCAAACCGTCTGTCGGAAAGGGCGCGCGGGACGGGTCAGGGGCGGCCGCCGCGCGGGGCGGCGAGGTCGCGGACGCCGCCGTTGGGCAGCAGGCACAGGACGACGACGAGGGCGACCGCGCAGTAGACGAGGAAGTGGATGAGCGACGGCCTGACGGCGTCGCCGGGGATCGCCGTCGAGTCCGTGTAGGCGGCGATGGCCGCGAGGACGCAGATGACGAACCCGCCCGCGCACGCCTGTAGGACGCGCCGTTGGGCGTGCCGCCACCGTTCGAGGTCGCGGTGCACCAGGAGGCCGCGCGCGGCGGCCAGGACGAGGACCGCGGCGTTGAGCGTGCCCCAGGTGATCAGCAGGAGGTAGGCGAGCACGGCGGACCCGAGGTCGAGGCCGTAGCCCGGGATCGGCTGGCGGGTGACCTCCTCCATGGGCACGACGACGAAGCCGATGCAGTAGATGAGCACCTCGAGGCCCCCGGCGAGGGCGGCGAGGCTCCCCGCCAACCGTATGCCGCGCATGGTCCTCCCCCCGACCGCCGTTCAGCAAAGCGTAGTCAGGCGAACACCAAATGTGGCGCGATGATCCACCAAAGCGCCACAAAGGCCCCGGGAAACGGGCTGCCGCACGCCCGTTTCATCGGCGTCCGCCCGGATAGTGTGAGGATCATGGCGAAGAAGCTCCAGCGCGAGACCTACGAACGCGAGATCCTCCGGCTCCAGGCCGAGCTGGTGAAGCTCCAGGAGTGGGTGAAGGCCGAGGGGCAGCGTGTCGTCGTCGTCTTCGAGGGCCGTGACGCCGCGGGCAAGGGCGGCGCGATCAAACGCGTCACGGAGTACCTGAGCCCGCGCGTCGCGCGGATCGCGGCGCTGCCGAAGCCGACCGACCGGCAGCGGACCGAGTGGTACTTCCAGCGTTACGCGGCCGAGCTGCCCGCCGCCGGGGAGATCGTCCTGTTCGACCGGAGCTGGTACAACCGGGCGGGCGTCGAGCACGTCATGGGGTTCTGCACGCACGAGGAGTACTCGCGGTTCCTGCACCAGTGCCCGATCTTCGAGCGGCTGCTGGTCGAGGACGGAATCCTGCTGCGCAAGTACTGGTTCTCGGTGAGCGACGCCGAGCAGCAGAAGCGGTTCGAGAAGCGGCTCGACGACCCGATGCGGCGCTGGAAGCTGTCGCCGATGGACCTCGAGTCGATCACCAGGTGGGAGGACTACTCCCAGGCCAAGGACCAGATGATGGTCTACACCGACATTCCCGAGGCGCCCTGGTTCGAGGTGGAGAGCGATGACAAGCGGCGGGCGCGGATCAACATGATCGCGCATCTGCTGTCCACGATCCCCTACTACGAGGTGCCGCAGCCCACCCTCGAGCTGCCCAAGCGGCCCGCGCCGAGCGGGTACGTCCGGCCGCCCCGGGAGACCACGGTGATTCCGGACGTCACGGGCAAGATGGCCTAGCCGTCAGGCGCTCTGCTTGCGGAGGGTGAAGGCGGCGACGGCCGTCGGCAGGGTCGGGAAGATCCGCTCCTCGGGGATGTCCGCCAGCAGGCCGAACCCGCGCAGGTCGGCCAGGAGGTCCTGTTTGACGTGGGCGAGCGCGAGGGCGATCCCGCGCCGCCCGAGCTCGGCGTTGAGCTCGCCGAGCGCGGTCAGCGCGGTGCTGTCGACCTCGATGATCGCCTCGGCGTTGAGCAGGAACCATTCCGGCGGCTCCTCGGGCGCTTCGGCGGCGGCCAGCGCGCGGCGGCGGAAGTCCTCGGCGTTGGCGAAGAACAGCGGCGAGTCGTACCGGTAGACGACGAGGCCGGGGACCGTCGCGGCCTCGGGGTAGTCGTCCACGTCGTGCATCCCGGCGAGCCCGGGGACGAGCCCGAGGACGGCGTCACGCGGCCGCGCGACGCGGCGCAGCAGGTCGAGGACCGACAGGCCGATCGCGAAGAGGATGCCGTAGAGCACGTCGAGGAAGAGCACGCCCGCGACAGCTGAGAGCGCGAGGACGAGTTCGCTGCGCCGGAACTCCGCGAGCTTGCGGAACCCGGCGAGGTCCACGAGCCGGACGGCCGCGTAGACGACGAGCGCGCCGAGCGCGGCGCTCGGGAACGCCGCGAGCAGCGGGCTCAGCACGAGCAGGACGGCGACGACGCAGCCGAGCGCGACCACCGAGAACGCCTGGGTGCGCGCCCCGGCGGCGGCCGCGAGCGCGGTGCGGCTGCCGCTGCTGCTCACCGGGAAGCCCTGGAACAGCCCAGCGCCGACGTTGGCCGCGCCGAGCGCGACGAGTTCCGCGTTGCCGTCGGCGCGCGCGCCCTCGCGCGTCTCGAAGGCGCGCGCGGTGAGCATGGTGTCGGTGAACGACACGAGCAGGACGCCGAGCGCGGCGGGCAGCAGCACCGCGGCGTCGGAGAGGTCGGGCAGGGCGGGCGCGGGCAGCCCGGCCGGGACCGCGCCGACCACGTCGATGCCCCGGCCGTCGAGGGCGAAGACGGCGACGGCGCAGGTGGCGAGCAGGACCACGAGCAGCGGGCCGGGCCAGCGCGGCAGCCACCGCTGCGCCGCGAACAGGAACGCCAGGCAGGTGAGGGACAGCGCGAGCGTGCCCGCGTGGACCTGCGCGATGTTCTCGGCGAAGGAGGCGACCTCGGCGACGACGCCGCGCCCCTCGACGGGCACGCCGGTGACGCGGGACAGCTGGCCGCAGACCATGACGACGGCGACGCCCGCGAGGTAGCCGACGAGGATCGGGTGGGACAGCAGGTCGGCGACGAACCCGAGCCGCAGCAGCCGCGCGCCGAACGCGAGGAGGCCGGTGAAGAACGCGAGCCCGGCCGCGAGCGCCGCGTAGCGCGCGGGGTCGCCGTCGGCGAGCGGGCCGATGACGACGGCGGTCATGAGCGCGGTCGTGGCCTCGGGGCCGACCGACAGCCGCTCCGACGACCCGAACAGCGCGTAGGCGACGAGCGCGGGCAGCATCGCCCACAGGCCCGCGACGGGCGGCAGCCCGGCGACCGCGGCGTACGCCATCACCTGCGGAACGAGGTAGGCGGCGACGGTCACCCCGGCCGCGGCGTCCCCCCGCAGCCAATTCCGGCGGTACCCCCGCCACCACTGCGACATCAGCCGATCATCCCAGTTTCCCGGCTTTGCGGACACCCGGCCGTCGAGCGCGCGCCGCCTGGTTTTCCGGGGCGGCCATCGGGCAGTGTCCGGGTGCAAACGATCTTCATGAGGGCGCTCGGGGGACGGTCGATGAGGAAGCTCGCGGTGGCGCTGATGGCCGCGCTCGCGCTGGTCACGGTGCTCGCGGTCGGGTCGGGCCTGGCCATCGGGATGGCGGGGCTCGGCGTCGTCGCCGTCGTCGGCGACGTCCACCTGCTGCCGGAGGGCCCGCCGCCGGGCGTCAAGGGGCGGCCGTGGGTGCCGGTGATCGCCGCCGACGCCGAGGCGCGCCGTGGCCTGCCC
Source organism: Actinocorallia sp. A-T 12471 (assembly GCF_033875155.1). Lineage (NCBI taxonomy): Bacteria > Bacillati > Actinomycetota > Actinomycetes > Streptosporangiales > Thermomonosporaceae > Actinocorallia > Actinocorallia sp. A-T 12471. The sequence continues at coordinate 55,583 of NZ_JAWZTE010000003.1, forward strand.
GTCGACGCCTACCCGCACGACTGCGCGGTGGCCAAGTGCGTCGCGCTGACGTTCGACGACGGCCCTGGCCCGTACACGGCCGAGCTGCTGAAGACGCTCGCGGCCGAGAAGGTGCGGGCGACGTTCTTCGTGCTCGGCGAGAAGGTCGCCGAGCATCCCGACGTGCTGCGCGCGACGGTCGCGGCCGGCCACCAGATCGGCAACCACACCTGGGACCACCGCGACCTCACCGGCCTTGACGCGGCGGGCGTCAGGTCGCAGCTCACCAGGACCGCCGACCTCGTGCGGAAGGTCGCCGGGGTACGGCCCGCGCTGATGCGTCCGCCGTACGGGGCGAGCGACCGGAAGGTCGCCAAGGAGCTCGAGGGCCTCGGGCTGCCCGAGGTCACCTGGACGATCGACCCGCAGGACTGGCGCGGGATGGGCCGCGACGCGGTCGCCGCGAAGGTGCTCAAGCAGGTGCAGCCGGGCGAAATCGTCCTGCTGCACGACATCAAGCGGGAGAGCGTGAAGGCGGTCCCCCGGATCGTCAAGGAGCTGAAGAAGCGCGGCTATGTCTTCGCGACGGTCTCCGAACTGCTCGCCCCGGTGGTGGTGACGCCCGGCGTGCAGTACCGGGGCCTGCTGTGATCTCGGCGCGGTGATCCGGCCCGCTGCGATCTGGGCGGTCTGACGGGTTCGCGGTGAGACGCACCTCACGGGACGGTTTCCGGGACGTCCGGGGTGAACGTGTGTTTACCTAGGAGGGTGAACAGACGTACACCCCCCATCACCCTTGTGCTCGCCTCCTCGGGGACCGTCGTCGCCCTCATGCAGACGATCACCGTCCCGATGCTGCCGATCCTGCCGGAGATCACCGGAAGCGCCCCCGCCGACGTGAGCTGGATGGTCACCGCGACCCTGCTCAGCGGCTCGGTCGCGACCCCGCTCCTGGGCCGCGCCGGCGACATGTACGGCAGGCGGCGGGTCCTGCTGTGGGCGCTGGCGGTGGTCGTCGTCGGGTCACTGCTGTGCGCGTTGAGCTCGGCGCTGCCGATCCTCGTCCTCGGCCGGGCGCTCCAGGGCGTCGGCCTCGCCGCGACCCCGCTCGGCATCAGCATCCTGCGCGCCGAACTGCCGCCCGAACGCGTCGCGGGGGCCGTCGCGATGATGAGCGCGACCATCGGGATCGGCGCGGCCATCGGCCTGCCCATCGCCGCGTTCGTCATCGAGTACGTGAGCTGGCACGCGATGTTCTGGGTGTGCGCGGTCGCCGCGCTCGCGGTGCTGCTCACCGTCCGCTGGGCGGTGCCGGAGACCGAGCCCGCCGAGGCACAGCGGTTCGACTACCTCGGCGCGGCGGGCCTCGCCACGGTGCTTGTGTGCCTGATGCTCGCCATCACCAAGGGCCCCGACTGGGGGTTCACCGCTCCCCCGACCCTCATGCTCGGCGGCGCGGCGGTGCTCATCGCGCTCGGCTGGGGCTGGTACGAGCTGCGCCGTCCCGAACCGCTGCTCGACCTGCGCGTCGCGGCCCGGCCCGCCGTGCTGCTGGCCAACCTCGTCGCGCTGTTCGTCGGGTTCGCGTTCTACGCCAACTCGCTGTCCACCGCGCAGCTCGTGCAGGAGCCGGAGAGCACCGGGTACGGGCTCGGCCTGTCGATCGTGGCGAGCGGACTGTGCCTGCTGCCCGGCGGCCTGGCGATGGCGTTCCTCGCGCCGGTCTCGGCGCGGCTCACCAACCGGCGCGGCGCGAAGACCACGGTCGCCCTCGCCTCGATCGTGATCGCGCTAGGCTATGTGGTCCGTTATCTCGCCAGCCACGCCCTGTGGTCGATCATCCTGGGAGCCACAGTTGTCGCCGTCGGCACTGCCCTCGCCTACTCCGCGCTCCCGGTGCTGATCATGGGCGCGATCCCCGTCAGCGAGACCGGCGAGGCGACCGGCGTCAACACGCTCATGCGGATGGTCGGGCAGGCCGGGTCGAGCGCGATGAGCGCGGCGGTGCTCAGCCACCTCGTCATCGGCGGCGCGCCGAGCCTCGACGCCTACCTGCTCATCTTCCTCGTCGCCGGGGCCGCCGCCGTGTGCGCGCTGGTGCTCGCGCTGATGGTGCCGCGCCAGCCCCTCGCGCTGCGCGTTCCCGGGCCCGCGCCCGCGCCGGAGCCGGTGTGAACGACTCGGGACGCGCCGCGATCCTGCGGGCCGCCCGCAGGGCGTTCGCGTTCCGGCCCTACGACATGGTGACGCTGCGGGCCATCGCCGCCGACGCCGGGGTGAGCGCCGCCCTCATCGTCAAGCACTTCGGCGGCAAGGAGCAGCTGTTCGAGGCCGTCGCTGACTTCTCCGGCGACGTCGCGGCGCTGCTGTCGGTCCCGCTCGACGACCTCGGCCGCCACCTCGTGGAGACCGCCGTCATGGTCCGCCACCGCGACCTGCCTCCGCCGCTCGTGCGGGTGGTGTTCGGCGTCGGCGCGGGCGACGAGCGGCAGCTCCTGCTGCGCCGCTTCCGCGAGCAGGCCACCGGGTCGCTCGCCGCGCGGCTGCCGGGGCCTGACGCGCAGCTGCGCGCGGAGCTGGTGTGGGCGCAGTTCCTCGGCCTCAGCACCATCCTCAGCGTGCACAAGGAGGGCGCGGTGATGGCCGCCGACCCCGCCGACGTCGTCGCCAGGTACGCCCCTGCCGTCCAGGCGCTCATCGACGGCTGACGGGCGGGCCCCGGAGGAGGACCCGCCCGTCATATCCGGCTGCGTCAGACCGTCACGAGGTCGCGGGCGCGCACGAGGGACTGCACGATCTCGCCCGCGCGGACCGCGGTGTTCGACAGCAGCGTCGAGCTGAGGCCGTGGGTGCGCTCGGTCGCGCCCTGGAGGTAGACGCCGCAGCGCACCCCGGGGCCCGTGCTGATCCGGTAGTCGCGGGCGACGTCGGGGCCGCCGTCGGGACGGCGCACGCAGTGCTCGGCGAGGCCGTCGAGCATGGCAAGGGGGTCGCGGCTGCGGTAGCCGGTCGAGCAGACGAGGGCGTCGGCCTCCAGGACGGTCCGCTCGCCCGTCGGCAGGTACTCGACGGTCGCGCTGACGCCGCCGGAGTGCTCGGTGATGTCGAGCACCCGCGAGACGTTGAGGATGCGCAGCCGCTCCTTGCCCTGGACCTTCTCCTGGTAGACGCGCCGGTACAGCTCGTCGATGAGGTCGAGGTCGACCACCGAGTAGTTGGTGGAGCCGTGGTAGTCCAGCAGCATCCGCTTCACGTCCTCGGGCGCGTAGTGGAAGTGGTCCACCGCGGCGGGGTCGAAGATGCGGTTGGCGAAGCTGCTGTCGTCGGCCGGGGTGTAGCCGTACTTGGCGAAGACGGCGCACACCTCGGTCTCGGGGTAGGTCTGGTGCAGGTGGTCCACGACCTCCGCGCCGCTCTGGCCCGCGCCCAGCACGATCAACCTGCGCGGCGAGCGCAGCCCGGGCAGCCTGCGCAGCAGCTCGTGGCTGTGCCACACGCGCTCGCCGAGCGCGATCCCCTCGGGCACGACGGGCTCAAGACCTGTGGCGATGACGAGGTTGCGGGCGCGCCGCACCACGGTCTCGCCGTCGCGCCTGGCGACGACCTCGCAGGCGACCACCGTCCCGCCCTCGACAACCGGACGGACGGCGAGCACCTCGGTCCCGTACTCCACCTGGTCGGTGAACCGGCAGGCCGCCCACTCGAGGTAGTCGTGGAACTCGACCCGCGACGGGAACATCGTCTTGTGGTTGATGAAGTCGACGAGCCTGTCGCGCTCCTTCAGGTAGTTCAAGAAGCTGAAGGAGCTCGACGGGTTGCGCATCGTGGCGAGGTCCTTGAGAAAGGAGACCTGCATCGTGGTGCCCTCGATGAGCATGCCGCGGTGCCATCCGAAAGCTGGCTGCCGCTCGAGGAAGACCGCGTCCAGGTCGCCGCCCTCCTCACGCAGGGCGATCGCCAAGGCGAGGTTGGAGGGACCGAAGCCGATCCCCACAAGGTCGTGGACATGCTCTGCTGAGCTGGTCATGGGCGCCCTTTCACAACGAACCGGCGAAAAGAGAACTTAGGTAAGCCTAATGAAGGTAAGCCTTACCTACATTCGCCGTCCAGAGCGGGGGTCGCACAAGACCATGACCTTCGCCCCTCGACGCGGACGCGCCCGCGGCCCCCTAGCGCTTCTCGTCGGCCGCGCCGCCCGCGCCGACCAGCCGGGAGCGACCGCCCGCGGCCTGCCACTTCTCGTCAAAGCCGGCGAGCATCTTGGCGGCCTGGCTCGTCACGATGCCGGGGATGAGCGGGCGCATGTAACGCAGACCGGGCAGCCACCACTGGCCGTACACCTGGGGACGGCGGCGCAGGATGCCCGCGACGAGCCTGTCGACGGTCGGCTCGAGCGGGTAGGTCTTGCCGGTCGGCCACGGCATCCTCGCGCGCAGCTCGCCGAGCGCCTTGTCCTCGTCGGCCCCGCGGACCATGTCGGTGTCGGTCCAGCTGAGGTAGCCGACGCCGACGCCCACGCCGAAGCGGGCGACCTCGGCGCGCAGCGAGTGCGCGAACGCCTCGACCCCCGCCTTGCTCGCGCAGTAGGCGGCCATCATCGGCGCGGCCGTCAGCGCGGCGAGGGACGCGACCTGGAAGAAGTAGCCCTTGTTCGCGCGCAGCGCGGGCAGGAAGGCGCGCGCGGTCGTCGCGCTGCCGAGCAGGTTCACCTGGATGACCCGGTTGAAGGTGGCCGGGTCCGACAGCTCCACCGGGCCACCGGTCGCGATGCCCGCGTTGGCGACCACGATGTCGACCCTGCCGAACTGCTCGACGATCTCGGCGGCGACGGCCGCCATCGCGACGTCGTCGGTGACGTCGGCCTTCCAGTGGGCCGCGCCGTTGCCGCACTTGTCGGCGACGCGGGCGAGCTCGTCGGGCTCGAGGCCGACCAGGGCGAGCCGGAAGCCCTTCCCGGCGAGCCTGAGCGCGATCAGCTCGCCAAGACCGCGGGCCGCGCCCGTCACCACCGCAACTCTGCCGCCGCTCATGCCGCCTCCATCTTTCCAGCTGGGACTGGGACATTCGGGATCGTAGACGATGTGTCTAGTAAGCGCCAGACCCGGGCGGGGCGCGCGGCGCGGGGCCGTGCGCGATCCCGCCGTTTCGGGCGCGCTAAAGCCCTGTTGCCATGCGGTTTCCGGCCTTCCCTCGGGGAGTTTTAGGGGCTATCCAGAGCAGATGAGCACGTTCGTCCCCATCATCGACCTGACCCCCTGGTTCCACGGCGACGCCGACGGCCGCGCGGCCGTCGCCCGCGAAGTCGACGTCGCGCTGCGCGCGTCCGGGTTCCTCGTCATCACCGGCCACGGCGTGCCGACCGCGCTGCGCGCCGACATCCGGGCCGCCGCCAAGCGGTTCTTCGCGCTGCCCGCCGACGTCAAGGCGCGCTACGCCGCGACCGTCGGCGGCCGTGGCTGGCTGCCCCCTGGCGTCGAGGCCAACGGCTACGCCGAGGGCACCGAGACCCCGCCCGACCTCAAGGAGAGCTTCGCCGTCGGGGCCGACGCGCCCACCGGGGACGCCGCGATCGACGCCGTCTGGTTCCTGGCGAACGTCTTCCCCGAGGAGGCGCCCGAGCTGCGCGCCCTGCTCGTGGAGTACCTGGGCGTCATGCGCGCGCTGGGCGACGAGCTGCTGCGCGTGTGCGCGGCGGCGCTCGACCTGCCGTCGGGGTTCTTCACCGCCAAGACCGCGCACCCGTCCTACACGCTGAACCTCAACTGGTACCCGCCGATCTCGGTCACCGGGACACCCGAGCCCGGCCAGTTCCGCATCGGCCCGCACACCGACTTCGGCACAGTCACGATCCTCGACCGCGAACCCGGCACCGGCGGCCTCCAGGTGTGGGGCGAGCAGGACGGCTGGGTGGACGCCCCGTTCGTCCCCGACTCCTTCACCATCAACATCGGCGACCTGCTCGCGCGCTGGACCGGGGAGCGCTGGAAGTCCAACCGGCACCGGGTCCTGCCGCCCGACGCGACGGCCCCCGACGAGGAGCTGATGTCGCTGATCTTCTTCTACGAGACCGACCCGTCGGCGGTCATCGAGTCGCTGCCCGCGCCGCTCGGGACCGTCGCGCACCCGCCGGTGGTCGCCGCGGACTACCTCGGGGAGAAGCTCGCGGCGATCACCGTCAGCTGACGGGTACCGCACGCCTGACGGGCCCTACGCCCGACGGCCTAGTGGAACACGCGCCAGGTCTGCTCCACGACAAGCTCGCGGCTGCGCCACCCGGACGGGGTCCGCTCCATCCTGTGGTGGTAGTAGCCGCCGCCCTGGATCAGGCCAGGCGCGTCACGCCCGAGCGGCTCGCGCGACGGGGCGAGCGTGTCGGTGAACGCGACGGTGACGCCCGCGTGGTCGCCGTCGAAGGCGATCGCGGGCGGGCCGAGCAGGTGGAGCCGTCCGGGGAAGGCGGGCAGGACCTCGCTCAGCCATCCGCGCACCTCCGGCAGCGCGCCCTTGGCACCGCCGGTGGCGGTGTAGTCGAGGACGGCGTCGGGATGGAAGACGGAGTCGAGCAGCGACCACCTGCCGGTGTCCACGGCGAGTGCGTAGCGGGCGAGCAGGTCCGCGATCTCCATGCGGTCGAGCAGCTCGCGCGTCCTGTCGGTCATCGAGGGGGCACCTCCGTGCGCAGGGGAAAGGCCGCCGTCGGGACGGCGGTCGCGCCACGGCGATCGTGCCACGCGCGTCACGGCGCACGGTAGGGGCCGCCGGTCCGCTGAGAGCGGACGCCGCGCGGTCAGCGGGACAGCGCGACCCCGAGGAACGCGAGCACCGACGGCATCACCCTGCGCCAGTAGCCCCAGGTGTGCAGGCCGAGGTCGAACTCGGCGACGTCGGCGTCGGCCCGCCGCGCGAGCTTCCGCGCCGGCTCGACGAACGGGTCCTCGGTGCCGCACCAGACGCCGAGCCTGCCCGCGACCCTGCCCTGCGGTCCGGCCAGCGGCTCGTGCGCCTTCCACACCGCGCGGTCGGCGTAGGCGGCCGCCGGGCGCGCGTCGGCGAACGTCGGGAACAGCGCGGGCGACACCACCGCGAGCGCCGCGGGCGGCCTGCGCCGCGCCATCCGCAGCGCGCCCGCCCCGCCCATCGACACGCCGAGCAGCCCCGACGGCACCGCGAACCCGCGCAGCGCGATCCAGCGCGGCAGCTCACGGAACACCATCGCCTCGGGGTCGTCGCCCGCCTGCCGCTCGTACCAGTAGCTGTGGTCGCCGCCGTCCACCGCGACGACCGCGAACGGCGGCGTCCCGGCCCGCACCGCCGCCGTCAGGAACCTCGGCAGGCCGAGGTCGATCCATGTCGCCGCGCGCGCCGCCGCCCCGTGCAGGGCGAGCACGACGGGCAGCCCCTCGGGCCGCGCGCCCTGCGGCAGCATCGTGACGACCTCGACCTCGCCGCCGCGCGCCGCCGACCTGCGCCGGAACGTCTCCACAGTGCCGGGCGGCGCGTCCGGCACCGTCCCGTCCTGGCCCGTCATGCCGAACGCCCTGCGCAGCCTGGCGCGGCCCGGGAGCAGTCCACGGTCGACCGCCGTGAAGCCCCCGACGCCGACCGCGGCGGCCCCGAGCGCGCCCGCCGTCCCCCCGGCCAGCACCGCCCGCCTGCTGATCCGCATCAATCCCCCCTGTTCCGCTCACCGAGGGACAGAGCGTTTCACACAATGATCATCTCGGGTAGGGTGTCACCAACCCCCCGGACGTTTGACTGAGGGGACCTCTGTGAAGACCTGGACGACCGCCCTGCCGATCCTCGCGGTCATCGCCCTGGCCCTGACCCTGGGCAGTGAGCCTTCCGGCGTCGTCGTCGCGATCGTCGCGGTGCTGCTCGCCGGGGCCGTCCTCGCCGCCGTCCACCACGCCGAGGTCATCGCGCACCGGGTGGGCGAGCCGTTCGGCTCGCTCGTGCTCGCGGTCGCGGTGACCGTCATCGAGGTCGCGCTGATCGTCAGCGTCATGCTCTCCAGCGGGGAGAAGGGCGCGTATCTGGCGCGCGACACAGTCTTCGCCGCCGTCATGATCACCTGCAACGGCATCGTCGGCCTCTCGCTGTGGGTGACCGCCCGCCGCCGCAGGACCGCCCACTTCCAGGCGAGCGGCACCGGCGGCATGCTCGCGATCGTCGCCGCGCTTGTCACCCTCACGATGGTCATCCCGACGTTCACCACGACCGCCGCGGGACCGCGCCTTGCCACCGCGCAGCTCATCTTCGCCGCCATCATCGCCTGCTTCCTGTACGGCCTGCACGTGCTCACCCAGACCGTCCGGCACCGCGACTACTTCCTGCCCGTCACCAAGGAGGGTGACGTGCTCGAGGACGACAGCCACGCCGAGCCGCCGACCACCTCCGAGGCGCTGTACAGCCTCGGGCTCCTCATGGTCGCCCTCATCGCCGTCGTCGGCCTGGCCAAGGTCGAGTCGCCCATCATCGAGGAGACCGTCGAGACCCTCGGCCTGCCGCACGCGGTCGTCGGCGTCGTCATCGCCCTGCTCGTGCTGCTGCCCGAGACGCTCGCCGCGGTCCGCGCCGCGCAGCGCGGCCGCACCCAGACCAGCCTCAACCTCGCGCTCGGCTCGGCCAACGCGAGCATCGGCCTCACCATCCCCGTCATCGTCATCGCGTCGTTCATCGTCCCCGGCGACCTCATCCTCGGGCTCGGGCCCACCCAGCTCGTCCTGCTGATCCTCACCTTCGTGGTGTCCACGCTGACCATCGTCCCCGGCAAGGCGAACCTGCTCCAGGGCGGCGTCCACCTCGCGATCTTCGCCTCGTTCCTGTTCCTCACCACGGTTCCGTGAGCCCGTATGTCCTTCCGGTTGGCCGCGCGCCGTCCCGGATGATCCAGTAGGCTCGCTTTTGTCCGAGGACCGGCCGCCGCGGCGGCCCCACCGGCTCGAAGGCGGACCAGATCCCATGCGCGCAGGTACTGCGGCGCTCCTCGTCGGAGCGGCCGCGCTCCCCCCGCTCCCCGCGCAGGCGGCCCCGGGCGACGGGGTCCTCGTCGTGCACACCACGCTCACCAGCGCGCAGCCGACCCGGGGCGAGGACGTCACGGGGCAGGTCTGGGTGGCCGCCGCCGGAGGCACCGCCGCCAACGCGACGCTGTCGTTCTCCGCGACGCCCAACGCCGGCGTCGCGCTCGAGGCGATCTGCACCCGCACCGCGCAGGGGTACTGCAAACTCGGCGACGTGGACGCGGCGGGCACGTCGGTGCCGTTCACGATCCGGGTCAAGGCAGGGGCCGCGCCGCTGACCGTCAGCGTCGGCGCGTTCGCGCGGGCCGACGGGGCCGAGGCGGTCCGCGAGTACACCGAGATCACGTTCGCGCGGACGCCGCCGAAGACCAAGACGCCCGAGCCGTCGGAGACGCCCCCCGCGCCCGCCGCGACGCCCGGTGAGACCGCCACGCCGCCCGTCCCGACGGCCTCGGCCCCCCTGCCCGCGGCGGTGCCCGGCGCTTCGGTCGCGCCGCCCTACCCGTCGGCCGGGACCGCCGACCCGGGGGCCGGGCTGCCGCAGGTCGCGGGCGTCCCGACCGCCGCGCCGCCCGGCTACGTGGCGCCGACCGCGACCGAGCAGGCCCTTCCGGAGACCGAGCTGACCGGCGCGGGCGAGGTGTCCCCGATGCTCGCGCTCGGCCAGAGCGTCTGGCTCGGCGTCCTGCTCGCGGGCTGCACCCTCGCCTCGGCCGCCGCCGTCAAACGCGGCGCGCGCATCCGGCACGCCACCGCCGCGTCCGGGCGGCGTCGCAGGCGGTGACCCGGCGATGGGGCACGATCGCCTTATGCGTTTCGGCATCCTCGGACCGGTGGAGGCACGCGACGCCGACGGCGGCGACGTCCCCCTCGGCGGACCCGGCGTGCGGGCCCTGCTCGGCGTGCTGCTCCTCGAAGCCGGACGCGTCGTGCCCGCCGAGTCCCTGATCGACGCCCTGTACGGCGAGGACCCGCCCGACAGCGCGCCGAACGCCCTCCAGGCGCGGGTGTCGCGGCTGCGCCGCGCGCTCGACGGACGCGTCGAGGTGGAGCTGGGGCCCGGCGGCTACCGGCTCGGCGTCGACCCCCGCGACGTCGACGCGCACCGGTTCCGCGCCCTGCTGGATGAGGCCGCCGACCTTCCGCCCGCCGCCCGGCTCCCCCTGCTCGACCAGGCGCTCGCGCTGTGGCGCGGACCCGCGCTCGCCGACGTCCCCGCCCTGCGCGGACACGCCGTCGCCTGGGAGGAGGCCCGCGCGTCGGCCGTCGAGGAACGCGGCGCGGCGCTGCTCGCCCTGGGCCTCGCCGCCGAAGCCGTCGCGCCGCTGCGCGCGCTGGTCGCGGCCGAGCCCCTGCGGGAGCGCGCCAGGGCGCTGCTCATGCGCGCGCTGTACGGGACGGGCAGGCAGGGCGAGGCGCTTGAGGCGTTCGAGGAGGGCCGCAGGCTCCTCGCCGACGAACTCGGCGCGGACCCGTCGGCGGAGCTCGCCGAGGCCCATCTGGAGATCCTGCGGGCCGTCCCCGCGCCGCGCAGGACCGCGCCCCGGCTGCCCGCGCGGCTCACCAGCCTCGTCGGCCGCGACGCCGACCTCGCAAGGATCACCGAACTGCTGGAAGCCAACCGGCTGCTCACGCTGATCGGGCCGGGCGGCACCGGCAAGACGAGGCTCGCGGTCGAGACCGCCGACCGGGCCGACGGCCTCGCCGTCTTCGCCGACCTCGTCCCCGTGCCCGCCGGGTCCGGCCCGGACGCGCTCGCCCTGGCCGTCGGCGGCGCGCTCGGGCTGCGCGAGGTCGGCGTCCTGCCCTCGGGGGAGCGCGCCGAACCCGTCGCACGGCTGTGCCGGGAGCTCGAGGGGGGCGGGCTGCTCGTCCTTGACAACTGCGAGCACGTGGTCGACGGGGCCGCCGGGCTCGCCGCCCGGCTTCTTGCTGAATGCCCTGATCTGCGGGTCCTGGCGACGAGCCGGGAGCCCCTCAGCGTCACCGGGGAGACGCTGTGGCCCGTCCGTCAGCTGGCCGTGGCCCCCACCGCGAGCGCGGACGCGGCCGACGCGCCCGCCGTCCGGCTGTTCGCGGACCGGGCCGCCGCCGTCCGGCCCGGGTACACCGTCGACGACGACCTCGCCGACGTCGTCGCGATCTGCGCTGCGCTCGACGGGGTGCCGCTCGCGATCGAACTCGCCGCCGCCCGGATGCGCGCGCTCAGCGCCGCCGAGGTCGCCGCGGCGCTCGGCGACAGGTTCGCGCTGCTGTCGCGCGGCGACAGGTCCAAGAGCCCGCGCCACCGCAGCCTGCGCGCGGTCGTCGAGTGGAGCTGGGACCTCCTCACCCCCGCCGAACGCCGCCTCGCCTGGCGGCTGACGGTCTTCACCGGCGGGTTCACCGCGGCCGACGCCCGGGCGGTGTGCGACGCCGACCCCGCGCTCCTGCTCGACCTAGCGGACAAATCGCTCATAGCGCGCGGTCCGGACGGCCGGTACTCGATGCTCGAGACGATCGCGGCGTTCTGCGCGGAACACCTCGCCGCGTCCGGCGAGGAACCCGCGCTGCGCCGCGCGCACGCCGAGCACTTCTACGCCGTCGCCGACGCCGCGGGCCCCCACCTCATCGCCCGCGAACAGCTCGACTGGCTCGCGCTGCTGCGCGCCGAACAGGGCAACCTGCACACGGCGCTGCGCCATGCCGTCCGCGCCGACCCCGCCCTCGGGATGCGGCTCGTCGCCGCCCTGCTCGGCTACTGGTGGCTGCGCGGCACGAGCACCGAGGCGGCCGCCGCCGCGCGGGAACTGCTCGCCGCCGTCCCGACCCCGCCTCCCGGCCTCGAAGAGGAGTACGCGATCTGCGTCGCGTTCGCCTGCCTGCACGGCGAGACGCCGGCTCCCCCGCCCGAGGCGCTCGCGCACGCCGACGCGATCATGCGGCGCATCGCGAACGCGCCGCGACGCCCGTTCCTGCTCGCGCTGTGGGCGGTCTCCCAGGGCCCGCCGCACGACCACGCCGAGCAGGTCGCGCTGCTGCGCGCCGCCGGGCCGGGTCCGGCCGGGGCCGACGCGTGGTCGCGGGCGCTCCTCGACCTCGGCTACGGCATGCTGCGGCTGTTCGACGGCGACCCCGAGGCCGCGCGGCCCCCGCTCAGGACCGCGCTCGACGCCTTCACCGCGATCGGCGAACGCTGGGGCATCGCCACCACCCGCGACACCCTGTCGGTCACCGCGGAGCTCGCGGGCGACCTCGAAGGCGCGCTCGCCCTCCTTGACGGCGCGCTCGACCTCGTGCGCGAACTCGACTCCGACGGCGAAAGCGGCGAGGTCCTGCTGCGCCGCGCCGACATCCTGCTCCAGCTCGGCCGCACCGACGAGGCGGCCCGCGCGTTCGCCGAGGCCGAGACCCGCGCCCGCCGTGCCGGAGCCGTCACCACCCTCGCCGAACTCCGCAGGGGCCGCGCCGACCTCGCCGCCGCGCTCGGTGACCGCGCCGAAGCCGAACGCCTCTACCTGGCCGTCCTCGCCGACCCCGCCCGCACCTGGTCCTCCCCGCACCGCCGCGCCGCCTCCCACTATGGCCTCGCCCTCCTGGCCGAGCACCGCGGCGACACCGCCACCGCCCGCACCCAGGCCACCGCCGCCCTCACCACCGCCGACTCCCACCCCCTCGCCCGCTACCTGACGCCCCAGATCCAGGCCCTCCTCACCCGCCTCCCACCCCCCTGACCCCGGCACCCGCTCGCCCCGGCAGACCTATCGACGCGAAGGTGATGGTCACGTGAAACTCGCGACACCCCGGATCGCCGCTTCCCTCGGGCTCGTGTTCCTCATGCTGGCGGGCTGCGCCGGAGAGAGCGGACCGGAGCGGCCAGGGCCGCCCGTCGACCCGTCGGGCGACATCGCGATGACGGCCGCGCAGCCCTTCACGGCGTTCCCACAGGAGGACGTCAACACGCTCAACGAGATCCGCCGCAAGCTCGTCTACCGGTGCATGGCCGAGGCCGGTTTCCCCGCATACCGACAGGAGAACCTCGCGATGCCCGCCCGGGTCTCGTCGCTGCTCAACCTCGAGCGGCACATCGTCGGCTGGGCGTCGGAACGGCACGCGCGGGCGCAGGGGTTCGGCAGCGACGCACCCCCCACCCCTGTCGAGATCGTCAGTTTCGACGCGGGTCACGACAAGCTGCTCGACGGCTGCGTCGCGGACGCCGGCGCGCGGATCGGGCCGAAGTTCAAACGAACCATCGACCTCGCCACCGATCTCGCCAACACCCTGAGCGCGGAGAGGGTCGAGGTCTTCGACACCGCGAAGTACAAGGAGCTGAACGCGTCGGTGCTCGCCTGCCTGTCCGGCAAGGGCTTCGACGCCGACGAGCGGACGCGCGAGGACATCGGCGCCCGCCCCGAGGCGTTCGGTGTGAAAACTGGCGGCTTGGCCGAAATGTCGGAGCCGGTGCTCAAGCGCGAACCTGGCACGATCGAGGTGATCCCCGCGCAACCCGCCCGCCGCTACGTCCCGACGGCCGAGGAGGCGGACCTCGCCGCCGCCATGTTCACCTGCCAGACCGAGACCGGTGCCCTCACCGACCTGCGCACCCTCGTCAACGACGCCCAGCGCACCGCATGGACCCGCCACGAAGACGACCTCGCAAACCTGAAAACCGACCTCACCACCCTCCTCAAAACCGCCACCACCCTCCTCTGACCCCACCCCCAACCCCCACCGCCCTCAACCGGACCGACCCCCGACGTCACGCGTGGGCGCTTCCGGCGAGGGGACGCGGGGACCCCGGACATCGTCCGCACGGCCCTGTCGCGCGCCGCCCTATCGCGAACGGCCCTGCGGCGGGCCCATGACGATCGGCCGCCGCGGCCTGTGGCGGCTCGGGCGGCCTGTGGTGGGGCTTGAGGGTGGCCGCGCGGCGTGTGGTGGGCCGCGCGGCCGGGTGGTGGGCCGCGCGGGCCGGTGGAGGGACCGCGCGGCCGGTGGTCAGGGGTTTGAGGCGTTGGTGAGGGTGGTGAGGTCGGTGTCGGTGAGTTTCAGGTCGGGGAAGGACAGGAGGGGCTTCAGTTGGTCGGGGGTTCGGGCGCTGGCCAGCGGGGCGACCACGGTCGGCTGGGCGGCGAGCCAGGCAAGGGCGACCTCGGCGACGTCGACGTCGTGGGCGGCGGCGATCTCGTCGAGCTTGGCGAGGACGTCCAGGGCCTTGGGGTCCTTGAGGAGCTTCGCCGCGCCCTGGGCCCGGGGGCTGTCGACGGACGGGCCGTCCGGGCGGTACTTGCCCGTCAGGAAACCCGCGGCGAGCGCGAAGTACGGGATCGCCGACAGACCGTGCTCGACGGCCAGCGCGGCGCGCTCGCCCTCATAGGTGTCGCGGCTGACCAGGTTGTAGTGCGGCTGAATCGCAACGTACTTGGCGAGGCCCTCGCGGTCGGAGAACTCAAGGGAGGCGCGCAGCCGCTCCGGCGAGATGTTGGAGACCGCGATGTGGCGCACCTTGCCCGCGCGGACCAGGCCGTCGAGCGCGGTGATGATGTCCTCGACGGGCACGGACTCGTCGTCGTAGTGCGTGTAGTACAGGTCGATCCGGTCGGTGCCGAGCCTGGCCAGCGACGCCTCGGCCCCCGCCTTGATGGTCTCCGGCTTCAGCCCCTTGAACTCGGGGTGCTGGCCGACCTTCGTGGCGATGACGACGTCGTCGCGGTTGCCGCGCGCGGCGGTCCACCTGCCGATGATCGCCTCGGACTCGCCGCCGCTGTGGCCGGGCACCCAGGCCGAGTAGGAGTCGGCGGTGTCCACGAAGTTGCCGCCCGCCGCCGCGTAGGCGTCGAGCACCGCGAACGAGGTAGCTTCGTCGGCCGTCCAGCCGAAGACGTTGCCGCCCAGGTTGAGCGGCGACACGAGGAGGTCGGACGTGCCGACCGGCTTCAAGGTCATAGAAGAGGTGAACCCGTCTTCGCGGGTGATCATTCCCCCGCGCGGATCAAGATTCGGTCAGCGTGATCCGGATGCCGACGGTGCCGGTGTCGCCGCGCCGCAGCCTGCTGCCGAGCAGGGTCAACGATCCGAGGATTCCGTACTTGCTGCGCAGCAGCGTCCGGTAGGCGGCGGTGTCCTCCGCCGAGCAGATCACCGCGGTCCCCGGCACCTGCTCCCCCGTCGGCTTCCCCCGCACATCGCACGGCCCGACCAGCACGTCGCTCCGGTTGCGGATCCGCTTCACCTTCCCCGAATCCGCGACAGTCCAGATCCCCAACGCGTTCCCGTCCCGCACCACCCAGACGGGCGTGGCCACGGCCGTCCCGTCCTTCCGGTAGGTCGTCACCAACACGTACTTCTCCGCCGCCAACCGCCCAATCCCCAACTCATCCATACCCCCCACCCTACCGACCCCTCCCGCGTTCCGGGGCGCGGCGTCAGGGGGTGTGGATGTGCAGGTGCGTACTGGGCGTGGCGGAGGTCAGGGCGTAGCCGCACTTGGCGGCGACGCGGCATGCCGCGACGTCGTCCGCGGCATGCGCGAGGGTGAGCCGAGGGACGTCAAGAACCGCAGACGCCCATCCGGTCACACAGCGGACCGCGGTGGTCGCCGCCGAACGACCCCGCGCCCAGGGCGCGACCCGGCACACCACCACCGGATCAGCCGTGTCGAGCCCGTCGACGCTGACGTGCCCCGCCCACCGCTCGGTGACCGACTCAAGGATCGAGAAGGTCACCTGCCCTTCCCACACCGCACGCTCAACAAGCCACGCGACAGCCCCCTCCTCATCCTTCGGCAACGCCGCCGACCACCGCGCGGTCTCACCGTCCCCGGCGAGCGCCACGACCTCCCCCGCCTCAGTCACCCGAGGCACCCGCAAATGCCACAACCCCGCCGTGATCTCCGTGTGCTCAATCCCCACCACACCCCCAATCCTCCCACCCCTCCTTTCCCCCGCCCCGCCCACTCCCCTTTCCCCCTCCCTCACGCGCCCGCGTCTCCCTCCTCTCTTCCCCGGCGCTGCCCTGCCTTCCCGGATTCTCACGCGGGCTTCGCCTCCGCGAGGGTTGGGTGGGTCAGGTGGGGTGGGTGCGGAGGGTGCAGATGTCGGGGAGGTGGGTGGCGACGGGGTACCAGGTGTCGCCGGAGTCGGGGCTCGCGTAGACCTCGCCGGTGCGGGTGCCGAAGTAGATGCCCGAGGGGTCGGCGGTGTCGGCGCACATGGCGTCGCGCAGGACCGTGGCGTAGAAGGGGCTGGTGGGAAGGCCCTCGGTGAGGGGGCGCCAGGTGTCGCCGGCGTCTTCCGAGCGGTAGACGCGGCAGCGGTGGTCGTAGGGGTAGCGGCCCTCTTCCGAGGCGCTGATGGGGAAGGTGTAGAGGACTCCGGTGCGGCGGGGGTGGGCGACGACGGCGAAGCCGAAGTCGCCGGGCAGTCCCTCGGCGATGGAGGTCCAGGTGCGGCCGTCGTCTTCTGAGCGGTACACGCCCTCGTGGTTCTGCAGGTAGAGGCGTTCCGGGTGCAGCGCGTCGCGGGCCACCTTGTGGACGCACTGTCCGTACTCGGGGTAGTGGTCGGGCAGGAAGGTCGCCTGGACGCCGGTGTTGGACGGCTCCCAGGACGCGCCGCCGTCCTCGGTGCGGTAGACGCCGCCGGTCGACATCGCGACGATGATCCGGGCCGGGTCGGCCGGGTGCGGCAGGATCGTGTGGATCGCCTGGCCGCCGAAGCCCGCCTCCCAGTGCGGCCGGTGCGGGTGGTCCCACAGCGCGCGGACCATGCTGAAGGAGGCCCCGCCGTCGTCGGAGCTGAACAGGGCCGACGGCTGCGTTCCGGCGAAGATCCTGCCGTCGAGCCCCGGCGTGATCTGCCAGACGCGTTCCAGGGACGCGCCGGTGTCCTCGGGGAAGACGATCGGGGCCGCGCCCGGCTCGGCCCAGCGCGCGCCGTTGTCCTCGCCGATCGCCACGGTCGGCCCGATCACCGGGTTGCTCAGCCCGGCGAGCAGCCGCCCCGAGTCGAAGCAGAGGCTGTAGACCTCCGACATCCCGAACACCGGTTCGTCCACCCGCCACACGCGCCGGTCCTCGCTGCGCGCGAGGAACAGCCCCTTCACGGTCCCGATCGCCACAAGAACGGACATGTCACCCTCCTCAGTTCTCCGGCCTCGTCGGCCTTCGCCATCCTGATCTCTCCGCCACACTACTCCCGCACGGTGACAGAACACTCACACTCTGTGGACAACTTCGAAAATTTCTTCGAGTCGATCTTCAAGGCCCGCGAGAAAGCCGATCATGAGACCTATACCTCCAATGTGAGACATAAATGTCTCATAGGGTGTAGGGTTGTCTCATGAGCTTCGATCGCGACCTCGTCCTGCACCGCGCGGCGGACCTCCTCTCGCGCAAGGCGACCGCGACCCAGGACGAGATCGCCAGGGCCGCCGGGATCAGCCGGGCGACCCTGCACCGCCATTTCGCCGGACGGGACAGCCTCATCCGCGCGCTTGAGGACCTCGCCCTGCGCCAGCTCCAGGAGGTCGCCGACGCCGCCAGGCTCGACGAGGGCAGCGCGACCGAGGCGCTGGAACGGCTGATCGAGGGCTCCCGGCCGGTCGCGGGGTTCCTCGCGTTCCTGTCGACCGAGAACCAGCTGTTCGAGGGCGAGGAGGTCAACGCGGGCTGGGAACGGCTCGACGCCAGGATCTCCGCGCTGTTCCGGCGCGGCCAGGAGTCCGGCGAGTTCCGGCTCGACCTGTCCCCCGCCTGGCTCACCGAAGCCCTGTACGGCCTCGTCGCCGCCGCGGCCTGGACCATCCAGGCGGGCAAGACGGCGCCGCGCGACTACACGATGATGATCAGCGGTCTGCTCCTGGGCGGCGCGGCGCGCCGTCCGCCGCTCCACTGACGCTCCCCCGCCGCCCCCGAGACGTGAACCCGGCAAAGGACCTGGCAGACCCATGACCGCACTCGACACCAAGACCTCCCCCGAACGACATATCGGGCGCACGGGACGCTGGGCGACGCTCGGCGTGCTCGTGCTCGCCGTGCTCCTCGTCGCCGTTGACGCGACGGTCCTCGGCCTCGCGACCCCGTTCATCAGCGCGGACCTGAAGCCGTCCGGCAACCAGCTGCTGTGGATAGGCGACGTCTACTCCTTCGTCCTCGCCGGGCTGCTCGTCTCGATGGGCGGCCTCGGCGACCGGATCGGCCGCAAGAAGGTGCTGCTCGCCGGGGCGACGGCCTTCGGCGCGGCCTCCGTCCTGAACGCCTACGCGACGAGCCCCGAGATGCTGATCGCGGCGCGCGCCCTGCTCGGCGTGGCGGGCGCGACGCTGATGCCGTCGACGCTCGCGCTGATCCGCAACATCTTCACCGACCCGCGTGAGCGGTCCCTTGCCGTCGGCGTGTGGGCGTCGAGCGCGTCGGCGGGCGCGGCGCTCGGGCCGCTCGTCGGCGGCGTCCTGCTCGAGCACTTCTGGTGGGGATCGGTGTTCCTCATCAACCTGCCGGTGATGGCGCTGCTCGTGCTCGTCGGCATCAGGCTGCTGCCCGAGTCGCGCGACCCGTCGCCGGGGCCTTGGGACCTGCCGAGCGTCGGCCTGTCCCTCGTCGGCATGGTCGGCGTGGTGTACGCGCTCAAGGAGGCGGCCTCGCATGGGTGGTCGGCTCAGGTCGGGGCGGCCGGTCTTGTCGGGGTCGGCGCGCTCGTGTGGTTCGTCCGACGCCAGCGCGTTCTCGCCGCGCCGCTCATCGACGTACGCCTGTTCCGCCACCGGGGGTTCTCTGCGGCGGTGGCCGCCGACCTCTTCGGGGTCCTCGGGCTGACGGGCCTTGTGTTCTTCCTGTCGCAGTTCCTTCAGCTCGTCCAGGGCCGCTCGCCTCTGGAGGCGGGCCTTGCCGAGCTGCCCGCGACGGTGGGCGCGGTCGTCACGGGCCTGCTGGCGGGCGCGGTGGCGCGGCGGACCTCGGTGCGAGCGGTGGTGGCGGGCGGACTGGCGAGCGTCGGCGTGGCGCTCGCGCTGCTCACCGGCCTTGAGCGCGGCACCGGCTACGGGCTGCTGTTCACGGCGCTGCTGCTGGTCGGCGTGGGCGCGGGCTTCGCGTTCACCACGACGTCCGACGTGATCGTCTCCAGCGTGCCGAAGGAGCAGGCCGGGGCTGCGTCGGCCGTCGCGGAGACCGCCTACGAGCTGGGCGGCGCGCTCGGCATCGCGGTGCTCGGCTCGATCGTGACGACGGTCTACCGGGGGTTCCCCACGCCGACGGGCACCCCGGCCGAGGCGGCGGAGGCCGCGCACGGCTCGATCGGCGGCGCGGTCGGCGCGGCGGAGCAGCTCGGCGGCGAACGCGGGACGGCGCTGCTGACCGCCGCCCAGGACGCGTTCGCGGCGGGCCTGCGCGGCACCGCGGCCGTCGGCGCGACGATCCTGCTCGCGACCGCCGTCGCCGTCTGGTTCCTGCTCAAGGGCCAGCGGACCGACGGCGAGCCCGCGCGCTGACGGGCGGGCGGGCGGCGTCGAAGCGCCGCCCGCTCACCTCACACGTTGCGCCGGTACTGTCCGCCGACCTCGAAGAAGGCGTCGGTGATCTGTTTGAGCGAGCAGACGCGGGCGGCGTCCATCAGCGCGGCGAACGCGTTGCCGCCGGTCCTGACGGTTTCCTTGAGCGCGTTGAGGGCGTGTTCGGCGTCGATGCGGTGTGCGTCTTGGAAGGCGTGGACGCGGGTGAGCTGTGACTGCTTCTCCGCCTCGGTGCCCCGCGCGAGTTCGAGGGTGTGGTGTTCGGGTTCGCCGTTCGGGTTGCGGAACGTGTTGACGCCGATGATCGGCAAGGTCCCGTCGTGTTTGCGCTGCTCGTACCGCATGGATTCGTCCTGGATGCGGCCGCGTTGGTAGCCGGTCTCCATCGCGCCCAGAACGCCGCCGCGTTCGCTGATCCGCTCGAACTCCGTCAGGACGGCCTCTTCTACGAGGTCGGTGAGCTCGTCGATGATGAACGACCCCTGGAGGGGGTTTTCGTTCATCGCCAGACCCCACTCCTTATTGATGATGAGCTGGATCGCCAACGCACGTCGTACGGATTCTTCTGTCGGGGTGGTGACGGCTTCGTCGTAGGCGTTGGTGTGGAGGCTGTTGCAGTTGTCGTACAGGGCGATGAGTGCTTGAAGGGTGGTGCGGATGTCGTTGAAGTCCATCTCCTGGGCGTGCAGGGAACGGCCTGAGGTCTGGATGTGGTACTTCAGCTTCTGCGACCGCTCGGCCGCCCCGTAACGCTCCCGCATGGCGACGGCCCAGATGCGGCGGGCGACCCTCCCCAGGACGGTGTACTCGGGGTCCATGCCGTTGGAGAAGAAGAACGACAGGTTCGGCGCGAAGTCGTCAATGTCCATACCGCGCGCCAGGTACGCCTCGACGTAGGTGAATCCGTTCGCGAGGGTGAAAGCCAACTGGCTGAGCGGATTCGCCCCTGCCTCGGCGATGTGGTAGCCGGAGATGGACACCGAGTAGAAGTTCCTTACGCCCTCCTGGATGAACCACTCCTGGATGTCGCCCATCATCCGCAAGGAGAACTCGGTGGAGAAGATGCAGGTGTTCTGGCCCTGATCCTCCTTGAGGATGTCGGCCTGCACGGTTCCCCGTACGGTCTGGAGGACGTGTGCGCGGACCTGGGCGGCCTCCTCCTGGGAGGGTTCGTGGCCCTCGGTTTCCCGGAACTTCTGTAGGCCCTGGTCGATCGCGGTGTTGAGGAAGAACGCGAGGATCGTCGGGGCCGGCCCGTTGATCGTCATCGACACCGACGTGCTCGGCGAGGCGAGGTCGAACCCGTCGTACAGGGCCTTCATGTCCTCAAGCGTCGCCACCGAGACCCCGGACGTGCCGACCTTGCCGTACACGTCGGGCCGCTCGTCGGGGTCGCGCCCGTAGAGCGTCACCGAGTCGAACGCCGTGGACAGGCGGGTGGCTTCCGAACCCGAGGACAGCAGTTTGAAGCGTCGGTTCGTCCGGAACGGGTCCCCCTCGCCCGCGAACATCCGCGCGGGGTCCTCCCCGTCGCGCTTGAACGGGAACACCCCTGCGGTGAACGGGAAATACCCCGGCAGGTTCTCCGACCTCAACCACCGCAGCAGGTCCCCGTCGTCTGAGTAGCGCGGCAGGGCGACCCGGGGGATGCGGTTGCCCGACAGGGACTCGCGGGTGAGCGGCACCCGCACCTCGCGGTCCCGGACCTTGAACACATGCTCGTCGCCGGAGTAGGCGGCGACGACCTCGGGCCAGGCCCGCAGCAGCCGCACCGACTCCTGCGACATCGCCCCGCGCGCGTCGGCGACGAGTTCGCCGAGCCGCCCTGGCGCGTCATCGCCCAGCTCCGCGCGGGCCGCCTCAAGCCGCTGGGCCCGCCGTGCGCTCTCCGCCTGCGCGAGGGTGTCGGCGTGGTAGGCGCGCACGCTCTCGGCTATCTCGGCGAGGTAGCGGACGCGCGCGGGCGGGATGATCCCCGCGACGCGCGTGCTCGCCCGGACGCCCGCGCGCGGCAGGACCCCCGGCTCGACGGGCAAACCGTGCTCCCCGAGCAGCCCGAGGAGGTGCTGGTAGAGGGCGGTGACGCCGTCGTCGTCAAAGGTCGCCGCGCTGGTCCCGAACACCGGCATGTCCTCCGGCCGCGACCCGAACGCCTCACGGTTGCGCACGAGCTGCCGCGAGACGTCGCGCAACGCGTCGGGCCCGCCGCGCCGCTCGAACTTGTTGACCGCGACGACGTCGGCGAAGTCGAGCATGTCGATCTTCTCCAGCTGCGAGGCAGCGCCGAACTCCGGTGTCATCACATACAGCGACACGTCCACGTGCTCGGTGATCGCCGCGTCGCCCTGCCCGATGCCCGGCGTCTCCAGGATCACGAGGTCGTGGGTGGCGCGGCAGACCGACAGGATCTCCGCGATCCCGTCCGGCAGCTCACGGCCGCCCCGGGTGGCCAGGGAACGGAAGAAGACGCGGTCGCCGTCGAGGGCGTTCATCCGGATTCGGTCGCCCAGCAGCGCACCCCCGCCCCGCCGCCGCGTCGGGTCCACCGCCAGCACCGCGACCCGCAGCTTGTCCTGCTGATCGACCCGCAACCGCCGCAGCAGCTCATCGGTCAGCGACGACTTGCCCGACCCACCCGTGCCGGTGATGCCGAGAACGGGTGCGGCCCCTCCGGCGAGTGCGGGGTCGAGCGGCGCGCCGCCCTGGAGGCAGGTGATCGTGCGCGCGAGCGCCGCCCTGTCCCCGGCCAGCACCGCCTCGACGGACGCGGGCCGCTCGGTGAGGTCGGTGTCGGCCTCCCGGATGAGCTCGTTGATCATCCCGGGCAGCCCGAGGCGCTGCCCGTCCTCCGGCGAGAAGATCCGGACGCCGAGTTCGGCGAGCCGCGCGATCTCCTCCCGCACGATGACGCCCCCGCCGCCACCGAAGATCCGCACGTGTCCGGCCCCCGCCTCGCGCAAGGACTCGGCGAGGTAAGCGAAGTACTCAAGGTGCCCGCCCTGATAGGAGCTGACGGCCACCCCCTGCGCGTCCTCCTCCACAACGGCGGCGACGACCTCGGCCACCGATCTGTCGTGCCCGAGGTGCACCACTTCGGCCCCCTGGGACTGGAGGATCCGGCGCATGATGTTGATCGCCGCGTCGTGCCCGTCGAACAGCGCGGCAGCGGTGACGAAGCGCACCGGGTGCACCGGTTCGTACAGTCCCATCCCGTCCTCCTCCAGAGGTCACATCTTATTTTGAAGGCTAATATTTTGAAGTTAAAGTAAATCCCAACGCGTTGGCCGTCAAGTTCCCGTACCGTGGAGGCGTGTCGTTCGATCCGCTCGCCGAGGCCCACCGGCAATGGAGTTCCCGCTGGCCGGAGCACGCCGACCACATGGCCGCCGTGACCTCGGTGATGCGCGCGCAGCAGCTGCTGCTGAGCCGGATCGAGGCGCTGCTGAAGCCGCACGGGATCACCTTCGCCGCCTACGAGGCGCTGCGCCTGCTCGCCTTCACCCGCGAAGGACGGCTGCCGATGGGCAAGATGGGCGAACGGCTCATGGTCCACCCCGCGAGCGTCACCAACGTGATCTCCCGGCTCGAGGGACGCGGCCTGGTGACCCGCTCCCCCAGCCCGCATGACCGGCGTGTGGTCCTCGCCACCATCACCCCCGAAGGCAGGGCCCTCGTCGAGGACGCGACGGCCACCCTGCACGAGGCCGGGTTCGCCCTGTCGGAGCTGAGCCGTCCCGAGGCCAGGGCCGTGATCGACGCCCTCCAGACGCTGCGCGCGTCCGTCGGCGACGCCGAGCGCGCCACCCCCTGAGCGGCCCCACACCCGGAGCCGCGGTCCACGACCGGCCGTCCGGAACGCGAGACTCGCCCGATTTGGCGGGTAGAGCGGAACCTGAGGCCCGTGCGGTTCTGCGGGTACATTCGACGGCGGAGGGAGTGCGATGCCCGACGGTTGGTGGCCCTGGGTCGTTGCGGCGGCCGTGGTGTTCGTCCTCGTCACGCTGTTCTTCGTGGTGCGGACGCTGATCCGGCTGCGGAGCCTGCGCGGCTTCGTCAAGGCCGACGGCGCGCCCACGACGGCCAAGGCCGCGTACTACGGCGCGTGGGTCTACGCGCTCAGCCCGGTTGACCTGCTGCCCGACCCGATCCTCGTGGACGACGTCGGCATCGTCGTCGCCGCGATAGCCACGATCGAGTACCTGATCCGCAAGCACCGGCCGACGGGGCTCATACGACAGCCGGGAGAACCCGGCCCGAGACCTCTCCCAGATACCGCCCGCCGGCAAGGGAAGCGCTGATCGCGACCTCGTCGTAGTCCTCGATCCACGTCCGGGTGACGCCGCCGGGCAGCACCACGGGCCGCTCGCCCCCGTGGGTGAGCTCGATGAGGGATCCCACCTCCTCGCCGCCGGGACCGCTGACGGTCCCCGACGCGATGAGGTCGCCGGGCCGCAGCGCCGCGCCGTTCGCGGTGAGGTGCGCGACCATCTGCGCGGGGCTCCAGTGGGTGCTGCGGTAGGGCGGGCGGGAGATCGGCTCGCCGTTGAGCCGCACCTCGAGGGTGATGTCGAGCCCCCACGGCGCGTCCTCGCGCAGGTAGGGCGCGAGGTTCCCCGACCCCGACGGGACCGGCACGCGCGCGTCGCCGAGCGCGGCGAGCGGCACCACCCACGGGCTCACCGACGTGGCGAAGGACTTGCCGAGGAACGGCCCGAGCGGCAGGTACTCCCAGGCTTGGAGGTCGCGGGCCGACCAGTCGTTGACGAGGCAGATCCCGAAGACGTGGTCGGCGAACGCGCCGGTGGGCACCGGTGTGCCGAGCGCGCTCGGCACACCGACGACGAAGCCGAGCTCGGCCTCGAGGTCGAGCCGCTCGGACGGCCCGAACACCGGCTCCGAGCCGCCCTCGATGAGGTGCGGCCCCGACGGCCTGACGATCGCCGTGCCGGACACGACGACGGTCCCCGCCCGGCCGTGGTAGGCGAGCGGCTGGTAACGCCAGTTGTGGGTGAGCGGGTCTCCTCCGGGACGGAACAGCCGCCCGAGGTTGGCCGCGTGGTACTCCGAGGCGTAGAAGTCGACGTAGTCGGCGACGGTGAACGGAAGGCACATCGTCACCTCCGACATCGGAAGGTAGGGGCCTCCCGCGCCCTCCAAGAGCGCCGAGCGTACGCGGTCCCATACCTCGGGCCCGGAGACGAGGAACGGATCGAGCGACCCGTAGGCGAACAGGGCCGGGTGCGGTATCCGCGCCTGCGACAGGTCGAGGACCCTGTCCTCGACGGCGACGCCCACCCGGCGCACGCCGGGCCGGTCGAGGGCGGTGAACACTCCGAACGGCAGGGTCTCAGCGTCGAACATTCCACGTCCAGGCTCAGGGGCGGCAGTTGATCTTGTGCCTTCCCGCTCGGTCGGCGAACCATGCGGGCTATGACCAGGGATTCTGTGCGCGACCGTCACTGACGGTCACGGTGTACTGGATGGTCGTGGACGCGCCTGCCTCCAGCGGTCCCGTCCAGGTCACGGCGGGACGCCCGTAGGAGACCTCCCCGGAAGTGGCCGTGGCGTCCCCGTTGTAGGACGCGGCGTACGGCAGACCCGTGAGGTCGTCGGAGAAGACAGCCGGGTGCTCGGCGGTGAAGTCGCCGTCCCCGGTGTTGGTCGCGAAGACGGTGTGCGTGACGGTCTGTCCCGGTTCCGGGGTCGCGGCGTCGGCGTCGCGGACGACGGTCAGCTCCGGCTTGCCCGTCGTGCAGACGACCGACGTGGTGATCCGATACGCCCGCGACGCCGTCGCGGCGGTCCGGTAGGGCAGCGGACGTGACGTGCGCCGCCCGTTCACCCCGGTCAGCCGCTGCGACGTGACCGAGCAGCCCTCCTCGGGGATCGTCGCGTGCGCGTCGACGGTCAGCGGCTCCCCCACCGCGTAGCCCGCGCGCGGGACTCCGGACGGCTGGCGCGACGCGGGCAGGCCGCCGGGGCCGGTCAGCGACAGCACCGCCGCGAAGCCCTCGGGCCGCGCGCCGTCGGGGTAGCCGATCCCGTCGATCAGCCAGGTGTGCGCGACGGTCACCGAGGAGCGCGGGCCCTGTGCGACGGTCGAACCCCTGGCGGCCCACGGCGTCACCGCCGCCAGCGCGGCCGCCAGGACGACGACGGCGCTCGAACGGCTCATCCACATGTGCGTCCCCCGAATGCTTGAAACCGCGTCTCCCCGGCGGCCCGGCCCGCCGACGGCGAGGTCGGCGGGCCGGGTGCGTCAGCGGCTAGGCGACGTCCACATCGACGCCGACGCCCACAGCGACGTCAACGTCGACGCCGCGGCTCGCGGAACCCGCGCTGGGCCGCGGCTTGTGATGCTTGCCGTGATGCTTGCCGTGGTGGTGCCAGGGCTTGCCGTGGTGCCCTGGCTTGCCGTGGTGCCAGGGCGGGCGCGGCGACGGCGGCGTCACGACCGGCGCGGTGACCTGGACGCAGTTGGTGTCGGAGCAGTCCGCGCCCGGCGCGGTCGCGGTGTTGCACAGCCGGGTGCGGTGCGGCGCGTCGGCGTCGACCGTCACCGAGTAGGCGACCGTCGCCGACGCGCCCGCCTCGAGCGGGCCCGTCCAGCTCAGCACCGGCGCGTTGTAGCTGACGGTCCCGCCGCCCGACACGACAACGGCGTCGTCGTCGTAGACTGCCTCGCGCAGCACGTCGGACAGGTCGTCCTGGAACGTCGCGGGCGAGCCCTCAGGGGTGTCGCCGTCGCCGGTGTTGGTGATCGTCACCGTGTAGGTGACCCGGCCGCCCGGCGCGACCTCGGTGCGGTCGGCGCGTTTGGTGATGCCCAGGCCCGGCTCGTCGGCGCACTCCACGGTGTTGGTGATCTCGAAGACGTCGGGGTCGGGGCCGGTGACCGTCGCGGTGTGCGGCAGCGGCAGGTCGACGTCCGCGCCGCCCGCCACGGTGAGCCGCGACGACACGAGCGTGCACCGCTCGTTGTCGAACTGCCCGGTTGTCTCATCGATGGTGACGGTCCCGCCGACCACGAACCCGCCCCTCGGGACGTCCCAGTCCTGCGGCGTCCCCGGCACCCCGTCCTGGCCGGAGAGGGTGAGCCCGGCGGTGAACCCGTCGGGCTGGTGGCCCTCGGCGTAGTGCTTGCCGTCGATCACCCACTGCTTGTCCACGACGACCGGGGCGGTCGGCGGGCAGGTCACGGTGTTGGTGATCTGGAACGTGGCGTGCTCGAGCAGCACGGGACCGGTGTGCGGGAGCTGCTCCTCGGAGTCCTCGTCGTCGATCAGCGTGATCACCTGCGAGGTGACCCGGCACGGGTCGGGCACCGTGACGGTCTCGTCAACGGTCACCTGTTCGCCGATCGTGTAGCCGTTGCGCGGCGTGCCCCACGGCTGCGACGAGACCGGCGTGCTGCCCGGCCCGGTGAGCGTCGCCGACGCGGTGAACCCGGCGGGCTGGTCGCCCTCGGCGTAGGTCGTGCCGTCGATCGACCAGACCTTGGTGACCGTGACGTTGGCGGTGCCGACCGGCTTGTTGTAGATCGAGCAGTTGACCGCCGCGCCCTGCGGGACGGTCAGCGCGAACCCTGTTTCGCCCGCGTTCGTCACCGGAAGCGGCGTGGTGGAGCCGACCGGTGAGCAGACCGCGTTGACGCCGTCGCGCTGGAGGATCGTGTACCCGTCGTGCTCGACCTCGGTGATCTGGACTGCGGTGTTGGCCGCGTCGCCGCCGACGGTGAACGCGACGGTGCCGGTCCCGTCGTCGGCGGTGGTCGCGCTCGCCGGGGTGATGGTCGCGCCCGCGGTGGTGGTCGCGCCGTCGAACTGCCAGCCCGCCCCCGCGGGGATCGCGCCGGTCACGTCGTCGCCGACGTTCGCGGACGGCACGAGCAGCTTGGTCACCGAGACCGAGCCCGCGCACTGCTGGAGGATGAGCCTGCGCAGCGCCTCCCCCGCCGCCGCGTAGTCGCTGGTCTGGAAGTAGTCGGCTGTCGCCGCGTTCGTGCCGTCGTAAGCCGAGGTGCCGGAGATGGCGCGCAGGTTGAGCGCGGTGACGCCGGTGACGCCGCCGCCGACGCCGAGCGCGATCAGGCGGCTCCCCTTGGCCTTGACGGCGTTGGCCGAGAAGATGCCGCCCTCGACCTCGGCCACGCGGGTGTTGCCCCCGTCGCCGGTCCTGTCGTCGAAGTACGTCGGGTTGCCGTCGGTGATGATCACGACGAGGTCGTACTGCTGGCTCGCCTGGGCGATCCGCCAGAGGCCCTGGTCCCAGTTGGTGCCGCCGCCGACGGTCCACCCGGCGTACTGTGCCTTGAACGCGTCCGCGCCGTCCTGGGTGGACACCGAGACGAGTTCGGGATGGTTCGAGCCGCCGGTCGCGGGCGCGTCGCTGTTGAAGCTGAACAGCGCCATCCGCGACGGGGTGCCGACGAGCGCGTCGGCGAACTGGTCGGCCGCGCCCTTCAGCGCGGGCAGCGCACCGCCCACCGAGCCGGACAGGTCGAGGAGCAGGGCGACGTCGAGGCCGCACTGGTCGGGCAGCGCGGGGTTGACGCGCGACTGCTGCCAGACGCCGCTCGACTCCAGCGGACGCCGCGACGTCAGGTCGAACATGAACTCGGCGGTCGAGCGGTACACCTGGCCGCCGCGCAGCGCGGCCGTCGGGAAGACGTAGGCGGTCTGCGCGGACTGGCTGCCCGTGGCGTTGCCCGTGCGCAGCACCGGGTTGACGTACCAGCCGGCCGGTGCGGAGATCTGTCTGACGTAGTAGATGTCGTCGCGGCGCGCGCCGCCGTTACCGGTGTCGGGGACGACGAAGCTGCAGTCGCCGTCGGCGTCCGACACGCACTGGCCCCAAGGGTCGGTGGTGACCGGGGTCGTGGAGTCCGCGGTGGGGTACAGCCCGAGCCTGACCCCGGCGAGCGGGGCGACTGTCTTGTCGCCGACGCGGTCGCCGCCGGTCTTCACGGTCACCACCGACGTGGTCGGCGTCGCCGCGGGCACCGCGGCCGGCGCCGCCGCCGCGGCGTGCGCCGAAGGCGCCACGGCCCCGCCCGTCAGCGCCAGGACGACGGCGAGGAAAGCCGCGCCGGTCCTCCTTCGCGCCCGTCTTGCCGCGGCTCGCCCGAGCTTCATGCGGATCTCCCCCGAGATGATCACTGAAAGTGATGATCATCTACCCGGGGTACGGGCGCGGTAACGCCGCTCAGGTCACAGGTTCCCCCTGCGCGCCTGCTCGCGCTCGATCGCCTCGAACAGCGCCTTGAAGTTGCCCTTGCCGAACCCGAGCGACCCGTGCCGCTCGATCAGCTCGAAGAACACCGTGGGACGGTCCTGGACGGGCCTGGTGAAGATCTGCAGGAGGTAGCCGTCCTCGTCCCTGTCGACGAGGATGCCGAGCTCCCGCAGCGTCTCCAGCGGGACGCGGGTGTCGCCGACCCACTCGCCGAGCGCGTCGTAGTAGGCGTCGGGGGTCGGCAGGAACTCCACGCCGGTCTCGCGCATGGCCCGCACCGAGGCGACGATGTCGCCGGTCGCCAGCGCGATGTGCTGCACCCCCGGGCCGCCGTAGTACTCCAGGTACTCCTCGATCTGCGACCTGCGGCGGGAGGGCGCCGGCTCGTTCAGCGGGAACTTCACCCTGTGGTCGCCGCTCGCGACGACCTTCGACATGAGCGCGGAGTAGTCGGTGGCGATGTCGTCGCCGACGAACTCCTTCAGGTTGGTGAACCCCATGACCCGGTTGTAGAAGCCGACCCACTCGTCCATCCTGCCGTGCTCGACGTTGCCGACGCAGTGGTCGACCGCCTGGAAGTAGCGGGTGGGGTGGTGCGCGGGCGGCCCGGCGTGGACGGGTTCGGCCGCGACGAACCCCGGCAGGAACGGGCCGTGGTAGCCGGATCTGTCCACGAGGGTGTGCCTTGTCTGCCCGTATGTCGCGAGGGCGGCGATGCGTACCGTGCCGTGCTCGTCGGACACGTCGTGCGGCTCGGACAGGACGCGTGCCCCGCGCGTCCTGGCGTGCGCGATGGCGGCGTCCACGTCGGGGACGTCGAGGGCGAGGTCGCTGACGCCGTCGCCGTGCGCGGCGACCGACGCGCCGACGGGCGTGCCGGCCCGCACCTCGCCGGTGATCACGAAGACCGCGTTCCCTGACCGCAGGACGTGCTCGGCGTAGTCCTCGCACCCCGTCTCCGGCCCCCGGTACGCGACGGGCGTCATGCCGAAAGCCGTCGTGTAGAAGTGGGCGGCCTGCCTTGCGTTGCCGACGAGGAACCTGACGTGGTCGAGCCCCCGGACGGGGAACGGGTCATGGCTGAAGTCGTGCGGCACCGCCCCCACCAGGCGGTCCTCCTCCAACGGCACGGTCGGGTGCGTCATGGCCCTGCTCCTCTCCCCTAGGGCCACCCTCGCCCGGGTTCCGGCACGGCCACAAGCTCGGTGACGTCAACTTCCCGGAATGCACGGCAAATCTGCGGAATAGCCGGGAAAAAGGCAGGTCGGCGGTAGGGGAAAAAGCCCGTTTACCAGGAGAAAGCGCCCTGTCGGCGTTCGTCGGGCGGCAGGAGCGCGGTTTCCAGGGAGCGGGCGCACGAGCGGGCCCGGGACAGCAGCCAGTCAAGACGCGCTGACAGCCGTGTTTCCGCAGGTCGGACGGCCAGCGCGTACCTGGCGACGCCGGTGTGGTCGAGGATCGGCACGGCGAGCGCGGTCCGGCCCGAGCCAGGCTCGTCGGCGTGCACGGCGTGCCCCGCGGCGCGGATCTCGGCGAGCGCGCCGTCGGGCGCGGGTGCGGCGAAAGCGGCGAGGACGAGCCCCTGCGCGGTCGTGCGCAGCGGGTGCCGGACGCGGTGGCCGGTGCCGGACGGGCCGCCGAGGAGGATCAGCGCGTCGTGGCCGTCCCGCATCGCGAGATCCGCGGGGCACCCCGTCTCCTTGGCCAGATGGGCGAGTTCCGGCGCGGCGCGGTGCAGCCCGCGCTGGTGGAACGAGCGCCTGCCGAGCTCGGCGACGGCCGGGCCGAGCCGGTAGCGGGAGGTGCGGGGGTCCTGCTCGAGGAAACCCTCGGCGACCAGCGCGCGGGCGAGCCGGAACGTCGTGGAGGTAGGCAGTTCGAGCCGCCTGGCGAGGTCGGACGCGCCGAGCGCGGTCCCGTCGTCGGCGAAGCACCTCAGCACCCCGAGCGCCCTGCCGACCGCCTGCGTCCCCTCGGCCATGCCCGGCCCTCCTTTCCCACACTGCGGCAATACTGGGGTACCCTACCAAAAAAGTGGTGAATCAGCGCTCACAAGATCCACTCCTTGTCCTCGGAACCGCCCGCCATGTAACGTCGAGGGGGTCGCGAATGTCACGCTCCATTCACAACCGGGCTATACGGTTGTACGGCAGTTAGCGATCATGTAGGAATGCATGGCATTCCCCCGATATGGTCAGGTCGCGAGTGAATCTTTCTACAAGTCCTTCGAAGGACCCAGGGGACAGGCCGTCCGCCCTGGCGGGCGGTCCCACGGTCCTGCGAATGATGCTCGGCGCGCAGTTGCGCAAGCTGCGCGAGGACCGGGGCATCTCCGCCGAGCACGCCGGCTACACCATCCGTGCCTCCCACTCCAAGATCTCCCGCATGGAGACCGGCCGCGTGGGGTTCAAGGAGCGCGACGTCGCCGACCTGCTCACGCTCTACGGCGTGGTCGACCCCGGCGAGCGCGACACCATGCTCGAACTCGTCGCGCGCGCCAACGAGCCGGGATGGTGGCACAACTACAACGACCTGCTGCCGAGCTGGTTCGAGATCTACATGGGCCTTGAGGGCGCGGCGTCGCTCATCCGCACCTACGAACTCCAGTTCGTGCCGGGACTGCTCCAGACCGAGGGTTACGCGAGGGCCCTCATCCCGCTGGGCTACCCGGAGATCACCGGTGACGAGCTGGAACGCCGGGTGCAGCTGCGGATGCGCCGCCAGACCCGGCTGCACGCCGCCGACCTGCGCGTCTGGGCGATCGTCGACGAGAACGCGCTGCGCCGTCCGATCGGCGGCAAGGCCGTCATGCGCGAGCAGGTCGAGCACCTGATCGAGCTCAGCACGAGGCCGAACGTGACGATCCAGGTCCTTCCGTTCAACGCGGGCGGGCACGCGGGCGTCTCGGGCGCGTTCAGCCTGCTGCGCTTCCCGGAGGAGACCCTTCCCGACATCGTCTACCTCGAGCAGCTGACCAGCGCGCTCTACCTCGACAAGCCCGCCGACATCGACAGGTACCTCCAGGTGATGAACCGGCTCGCGCTCGAGGCGGCGCAGCCCGAGGACTCGCGCGACATGCTCATGCGGGTGCTCACCAACCGGACCGCCTGACCTACGCCGACTCCTCGTCCCCGACGACCATCACCGGGCAGGCGGCCTTCCTGATGAGGCCGTGCGTGGTGGCCCCCAGGGCGCGGATGCGGCGGCCCGGCTTCTCGTGCCGGCCCACGACCACGAGCGCCGCGTCCTCGGACGCGGCGAGCAGCACGTCCCTCGGGTGCCCGGGCACGACCCTGAGGTCGGCGTCGGGGCGGCCGAGCCAGGGCGCGAGCTCGCCCGTCAGCCGTTCGCGCAGCGCCGCCACCACCGGGCTCGGGTCGATCGGCGGCAGCGGCGCGGGCGCGCCGAAGCTCTCCACCGGCGGCTCGAACCAGGCGTGCACGAGCCACAGCCCCTCCCCGCGCAGCCCCGCCTCCTTCTCGGCGGCGCCCAGCACCACCGCGGCGGGCGTCTCGGCGACCCCCACGACGACGGGGCAGTCGTCCTTCTCGGGATCGTGGTCCTTCACCAGCACCACCGGGACCGGCGCGCTTCCGGCGAGCGCGAGCGCCACCGACCCCACGACGAGGCTCGCGACCGCCCCGTGGCCGTGGGTGCCGAGCACCACGAGCTCGGCCCGCCCGGCGAGTTCCAGCAGCTTGTCCTGTGGTTTGCCGGTGACGAACTCGGCGTCCACCTGCACCTCGCCGACCGCCCGCGCCAGCTCGGCGGCCTCCTGCGCGGTGCGGTCGTCGCCGAGCCTGCCGCCCACGTGCACCACGTGCAGCCGCACCCCGCGCCGCTCGGCCTCGTGGGCCGCCCAGGCCGTCGCGGCGTCGCCGGGCGCCGATCCGTCAACCCCGACAAGGATCTCGCTCATTCGTCCCCCGTTCCCCATTCGTCCCCTACCCCTGGGACAGGTCAGCCGAACGGGGGACAAAGGCGACGTCAGTCGGCGGCGGCCTGGGTGATCACCTCGTCCACCTCGGCGCGGCGCTCGGCCTCCTCGGCGGCGAAGCGGCGGGCGTCCATGGCGTCGGCGTGCTCCTCGTCCTGGGCCATGAGGATCTCCAGGTCCTGCTTGGAGAAGTCGAGGACGCCCATGTCGTCATAGGCCGCCTGGATGCGCTCGCTCCACAGGCCGATGTCCTTGACGCACGGGACGATCCTGCTGAACAGCAGACTCTGGAACATCCGCATGTACTCGGAGTTCTTCACGAGCTCGATCGCGTCGGCCTTGGGAATGCCGAAGTTCTCCCACACCTCGAGTGCCTGGAAGCGGTCGCGCATCCGGTAACAGCCCTCGATGACGAACTCTTCGCGCTCGCGCCGCTCGGCCTCGGTGATGTCCCGGTAGAAGTCGCGCAGGGCGAGCCGCCCGAACGCCACGTGACGCGCCTCGTCCTGCATGACGTAGGTGAGCATCTGCTTGGGCAGCTCCACCGTCGTCATGTCACGGACCAGCCCGAACGCCGCGAGGGCAAGGCCCTCGATCAGCACCTGCATGCCCAGGTAGGGCATGTCCCAGCGGCTGTCGTTCAGCGTGTCGTTGAGCAGGCTCTGCAGGTTGTCGTTGATGGGGTAGACGAGTTCGAGCTTGTCCTGGAGGAAGCGGGTGAACAGCTCGACGTGGCGTGCCTCGTCCATGGTCTGGGTGGCCGAGTAGAACTTGGCGTCGAGGTCGGGCACTGTCTCCACGATGCGCGCGCCGGTGATCATCGCGCCCTGCTCGCCGTGCATGAACTGGGAGAACTGCCAGGACGCCGAGTGCAGCTTGAGCCGTCCGCGCTCGGCGACGCTCATCTTCTCCCAGTACTGGGTCCCGTAGAGCATGTTGGCCGCGTCGGGCAGGCCGAGCGGGTCGGCCTGGTCGACCTCAAGGCTCCAGTCGATGCGTTTGACCGCGTCCCACTGCTTGTCCTTGCCCTTCTGGTAGAGGCTGAGCAGTTTGTCGCGGCCGTCGTCGTACTCCCAGGTGAAGCGGGTGTCACCGGACAGCGGTACGGTCCAGGTCTCGTCCTGGACCGGGGAGGTGTAGAGCTCGTGGGTCGACAACGCGCACTCCTGTCGGGCTGACGTACACCGTACGATCAACGTACGATGTACGTACGGTGTCACGCGTACGGAAGGGTGTCAACGGGGTGCTGACGCGGGAGCGGATCGTGGGCGCGGCGGTCGCGCTGGTCGAGCGGGACGGCGCGGACGCGCTGTCCATGCGCGCCGTCGCAGGCGAGCTCGGCGTCGCGGTGATGTCGCTTTACAACCATGTGCCGAACAAGGCGGCCCTGCTCAAGGGCATGGCCGAACGGGTGCTCGCCGACCTCGACCTGCCCGAGAACAGGCACCTCGACTGGCGGGTGCGCGCCCGCGAGCTGATCCGCGCGTTCCGCAGGGTCGCGCGCGAGAACCCGCGCTGCACCGACCTCATCGTCACGCACAGCGTCGAGGTGCCGTTCGGGCTCAAGCCCGTCGAGCGCGGCCTGGAGATCGCGCACGACGCGGGCTTCGACGGGCCCACCTCGGTCCGGCTGATGCGCGCGATCATCTCCTACGCCCAGGGCTCGCTGCTGCGCGAGACCGAGCAGATGCGGATGCTCGACTCCCTGCCCGCCGACGCCGCCGGGGCGTTCGCCGAACTCGACCCCGAGCGCTTCCCCCGCGTCACCCTCCTGGCCAAGGAGCTCACCGAACACGACCCGGAGACCGACTTCGAGTTCGGCCTCGACCTGTTCATCAACGCCATCGACGCCCTCCCCCGCTGACCCCGCAGGACACCTCCGGGACACCCGTCCCTGCCTCCCGGGCCGTGTCCCCGCCTAGCCTCCCGTCCATGGCGGACAACGGGAGCACACCGGGCGCGCCGGGCGCGAAGGCGTCCACGAAGGGGAACGCGCTACGCCCGCGCACGATCGTGGCGGTGGCGCTCAGCGCGCTGGCGGTCAGCCTGGTCGCCGTGTACGGCACGGTCTTCGTCGACTTCTTCCTGCTGGGCGGCTCCGCGCTTTGGATCGGCGGTCTCCTGTGGCTCGTGTCGTGCGTGTTCCTGCTCCTGCTCGAACCGCGCAGCGGCACGTCGGCGGCGGTCGCCTGGTTCACGCTGCTGCTGGCGATCTTCCTGTCGTACGAGGGCGGTTTCACGGAGTCCTACCTGAGGGTCCTCGGCGACCGCGTCACCGCGACGGTCGCCGACGGGCCGGCCCCGGGCGTCGCGCCGCCCGCGCCGATCCCCGGCGAGACGATCCCCCGGCCGAAGCACCACCTGCTG
Source organism: Actinocorallia sp. A-T 12471 (assembly GCF_033875155.1). NCBI lineage: Bacteria > Bacillati > Actinomycetota > Actinomycetes > Streptosporangiales > Thermomonosporaceae > Actinocorallia > Actinocorallia sp. A-T 12471. Next base: position 90,611 of record NZ_JAWZTE010000003.1, read on the forward strand.
CTGCCCGGCGGCGACGTCATCACCGAGTTCACCGCACACCAGGGACCCGTCAAGGCCGGGGACGAGGTCACCGTCTACCGGGACCCGCTCGGCTGGCTCGACCCGTCGCCGGTGCCTTCGGTGCTGACCGCCGCCTCCACCGGGCTGGCGCTCGCCGGCTACTGGGGACTCGTCGTCTCGATGTGCTGGCGCTCGCTGGCGAACCGGCGGCGGGAGCACCCGGACGGCACGGCGTCCGCACCCTGACGGACCGCGCGTGCCGGGACATCTGTCCCTGTCGGCCGGGTCGCCGCCCGGCTTAGGCTCCGCCGCGAAGGAGGGGTCAATGGCCAAGGTGCGGGAGCCGGTCAGCCGGAGGCGGTCGGTGACCGACGTCGTCGTCGCGCTGGTCATCGGGGTCGCGGCGGTCTACGGGTCGGTCGTGGTGATGTGCCTGTTCACGCCGTACGCGGGGGTGCCCTACGGGCTGGTCACGGGCACGATCGGGTTGTTCTTCGTGCTCGGGCGGCTCGACGACGGGCGGTCGCTGCCGCTGATGCTCACCTGCGTCTTCGCGCTCGTCCTCTCGGTCAGCACCGCGTTCGTGAGCGCGACGCACCTGTACCTGTCGGCGGTGGGCACGCCCGTGAAGGCGACCCACGTCTACGAGTGGCGGGAGGTGCCGATCGCCGGACAGGAGCCGGTGCGGATACCCGAGATCCACACCGAGCTGGCGGACGGCACGGTCGTCGACGACGAGGACCTGTACGGGGTCTCCGACGGCGCCACCGTCACCGCGTACGCCGACCCGAACGGCTGGCTGACCCCGTCGACGCTCACCAGCAGGTCAGACCGGCAGGCCGCGACATGGACGCATGTCCTGTTCGTCCTGTACGGACTCACCGCCTTCTGGCTGGCCCGCCGCCGCGCCAGGCGGCCCGAGCCGGCTCAGATCGCCGAGACGTAGACCCAGGCGTTGTCCATGACGACGAACCTGCTGTTCTCGTCAAGGCTGTGCTCGCTCAACCTGCCGCCCTTGCCGCGTTCGGTGTAGTGCGCGCGGAAGCGGACGGTCCCCTCGGTGTCCAGCGCGCTGCCGCCCGATTTGCCGAGGATCTCCAGGCCCGTCCAGCGAGTCGCGGCGTCGATGCCGACGTCGCCGGGGCGGGTCGACGGGTGCCAGGTGCGGGCGAGGTAGGCGGCGTCGCCGACGGCGAAGGCGCTGTAGCGCGAGCGCATCAGCCGCTCGGCGGTCGGCGCTGTGGCGTCACCCCGGTGGTAGCGGCCGCAGCAGGCGTCGTAGTCGGCGTCGAGGCCGCACGGGCACCTCACGACGGCTCCTCGACCTTGTAGCCGGGGACCGACGGCCAGCGCACGGTCAGCACCACCGACTCCTCCTCGGCGATCCACGAGTGGTCGACGCCGTGGCCCCACACCACGTAGTCGCCCTGCTTCTCCAGCAGGACGCTGCGGCCCGGCACCTCGACGCGGAACCGTCCGGAGATGAGGACGAGCAGGGCGGTGCGGCGCTCGCCGCGCACCCACTCGGCGCGTTCGTCGCCGGGCGGGTGCACCCCCCACTTGATCTCCACGTCGGTGCTGTGCCGCGCGTCGCCGTCGGGCATGAAGTGGCCGAGCAGCCAGCCCCTCTCGGCGAGCGCGTCGACGTTGGCGTTGCCCACGTAGATGTCGTCGGCCATGTGCGTGTGTTCCCCCGGGTGGGTCGGTCGGATCAGTGGATCAGTGGATGAGTGCGTGGTTCTCGGCGTCGGTCCTGCGCAGCCGCTCGGCGATGGCGTTGGCGATCGACCAGCGCAGCGCGTCGGCGAGGCGCGGCGAGTCGCGTTCCAGCCTGGCCAGCGACTGGGTGGTGAGGACCTTGCAGGAGGTCGGGCCCTCGGCGACGATCCGGTGCGAGTGCCCGGCGTCGTCGATGAGCGCGAGGCGGCCGACGGCGGTGCCGGGCCCCATCGACGTCTCGCGCACCGCGCGGTCGCCGATGATCACCTGACGGGCCAGCCCGCCCGAAAGGATGAAGCACAGGGCCGCGACGTCCTGGACGAGCCGCTCCCCCGTCTCGTACTCGCGGGTCTCCAGGTAGGCGTCGAGCGCGGTCACCATGAACGGGTCGAGGCCGCGCAGCAGGTCCTGTTCGGCGATCGGCACCTCGGGACGCGCCGCGCCCGCCTCGGCCAGGAGGGCGTCCTCGCACAGTTCCATCGCCTCGTCGCGGGTCTCGGCGATGGTCGCCGACGGGACAGTGACGCGCTTCTCGGTGTCCACGATAACCGTGGTGATGCCGCGTTCCTTGAGCTTGGCCGCGAGCCCTTCCAGCAGGGTCACCGCGACGGGCGCGACCCGTCCCGCGCGCTTGAGGTCGAGCACCACCCAGCGGACGGACTCGGTGTCCTCGCTGATCGTCCGCACGACCGCCTCGGCCGAGCCGAAGGCCAGGTCGCCGCGCAGCACGTAGACGCGGATCGCGCCGCCGAGCCTGGCGAGCGCGGTGCGCTCGTCGTGGGCGCGCACCCGCGAGGAGTGCGCGGTGTCGCCGCGCAGGGTCCGGTGGAACACCGGGCCGGAACGCTCCGACGGGCGCATGAGGTGCAGGCCGAACCGCGACGACAGCTCCTCGCAGGCCGCGACGGCGCGCACGCTGTTGCCGCGCGCGTCGAGGCGGGGGCTGAACGCGCCGAGCCCGAGCTGTGACGGCAGCGCCGCGATGAGCCCGCCGGACACCCCGCTCTTGGCGGGCAGTCCCGCCCTGACCAGCCACTCGCCCGCGTAGTCGTAGGTGCCGCAGGTCGCCATGACGGTGAGCGCGTTGGCCGCGGCCTCGACCGACACGACTGTCTCGCCGGTGAGCGGGTTGACGCCGCCGCCCGCGAGCGTCGCGGTCATCACCGCGAGGTCGCGGGTGGTGACCAGCGCCGCGCACTGCTCGAAGTACAGCTCGAGGGCCTCCTCGACGGGGCAGGTGAGGACGCCCGCGCCGTGCATGAGGTAGGCGAGCGCGCGGTTGCGGTCGCCGGTGGCCGACTCGGAGGTGAGCACCTTGCGGTCGACCTCGAGCTCGCGTCCGGCGAAGGCGGAAAGGCCGGAAAGGATGCGTTCGCGGCGTTCTGCCTGGTCCGCTCCGCCGACGAGCGTGCTGGTGACGATGGCGCCGGAGTTGACCATCGGGTTGTAGGGGCGGCCGGAGACGGGCTCCAGGCGCACCGCGTTGAAGGCGTCGCCGGTGGGTTCGACGCCGACGCCCTTCAGGACGTCCTCGAGGCCGCGGTCCTGGAGCGCGAGCGCGTAGACGAACGGCTTGGACACTGACTGGATCGTGAACGGGACGTCGGTGTCGCCCGCCTCGTACAGGGTGCCGTCGAGGGTGGCGACGGCGAGGCCGAACCACTCGGGGTCGGCTTTGCCCAGTTCGGGGATGTAGGTGGCTACTTCTCCGTCACGCCGGTCGATGAGGCGGGCGTGCAGGTCGTCAAGGAGCTCCTTGATGGGGCTGACGAAGGGTGCGTTCACAACCGCAAGGGTAGCCGTGTGGATCAGGCGGTCAGATCGCCCCCGGGGCGGCTTCCCTGGCGACGGGCACCGCGAGCAGGGCGGCCTTGGCCATGGTGTGCAGCAGTTCCGCCATCGCCGCGCGGTCGAGGCCGCCCGCGCTGTGCGGGGTGGAGTTGATCAATCCGATCGTGGCGTGGACCGCGGCCCTGGTCTCGGCCTCTGGCCTCGGCATACGCGCGGCGACGACGCCCACCCACTCCTCGACGTACGCGCGCTGGATGCGGCGGATCTCACGGCGCGGGACCTCGGGCACGTGCGGCAGTTCGCGTTCGTGCACGGTGATCAGCGCGGGATGGTCGAGCGCGAAGGAGATCTGCCAGTCCAGCAGCGCGTCCAGCGGATCGGCCGAGGCGCTGACGCGTTCGACGCCGCCCCGGTGCAGCCGGGTGCTGATGTCCAGCAGGATCTCCGCGAGCAGCGCCTCCTTGCCCTTGAAGTGCCGGTACAGGGCGGGGCCGGTGAGCCCGACGGCCGCGCCGAGTTCGGAGATCGACACCCCGTGGTAGCCGCGCCTGGCGAACAGATCAGTCGCCGCCGCCAAGATCTGGGCGCGCCGTTCGCGGGTACCGATGTCCATGTACGGAGTCTAGACGAGCCTGTTAGCTCTCGCTAACATCGCGCTTGTTAGCGTTCATTAACAGCGTTCTTCGGCGACCGCCGGAAAAGCGCGGGCAGTGCCCCGCGTGGAACCCTTGGAGGACAGCGTTGGGCGTGCTGCCGGGCCGCGTCGACCTCACCGACGACCAGCGCGACCGGAACGCGGCGGCCAACCGCGCGCTGGCCGCCGAACTGCGCGAACAGCTGGCCAGGGCCGCGCTCGGCGGCCCTGAGCGCTCGCGCGCCAGGCACGTCGCGCGCGGCAAGCTGCTGCCGCGAGACCGGGTGGACCGGCTGCTCGACCCCGGGTCGCCGTTCCTCGAACTCGCGCCGCTCGCCGCGCACGGCCTGTACGGCGGCGACGCGCCCGGCGCGGGAATGATCGCGGGAATCGGCAGGGTGGCGGGGCGCGAGTGCGTCGTCATCGCCAACGACGCCACGGTCAAGGGCGGCACGTATTTCCCGATGACCGTGAAAAAACATCTGCGCGCGCAGGAAGTCGCGCTGCACAACCGGCTCCCTTCGATCGCGCTCGTGGACTCCGGCGGCGCGTTCCTGCCGATGCAGGACGAGGTATTTCCCGACCGCGAGCACTTCGGGCGGATCTTCTACAACCAGGCGAACCTGTCCAAGCTCGGCGTCGCGCAGATCTCGGCGGTCATGGGGTCGTGCACGGCCGGGGGCGCGTATGTGCCCGCGATGAGCGATGAGACGGTCATCGTCCGGGAGCAGGGCACGATCTTCCTCGGCGGCCCTCCCCTGGTGAAGGCCGCGACGGGCGAGGTCGTCACGGCCGAGGAGCTGGGCGGCGGCGACCTGCACGCGCGGGTCTCCGGCGTCACCGACCACCTCGCCGACGACGACGAGGACGCACTCAGGATCGTCCGCGAGATCGTCGCGACGCTCGGGCCGCGCCAGCCCGTCCCGTGGGAGACCGCCAAGGCCGCCGAGCCGCTGTACGACCCGTCCGAGCTGTACGGGATCGTCCCGCCCGACCCGCGCACGCCCTACGACGTCCGCTCGGTGATCGCGCGGATCGTCGACGGGAGCGAGTTCACCGAGTTCAAGAAGGAGTACGGCACCACGCTGGTGACCGGCTTCGCCCACCTTCATGGGCATCCGGTCGGGATCGTCGCCAACAACGGCATCCTGTTCGCCGAGTCGGCGATGAAGGGCGCGCACTTCATCGAGCTGTGCGACCGCCGCTCGATCCCGCTGGTGTTCCTGCAGAACATCTCGGGGTTCATGGTCGGCCACGACTACGAGGCGGGCGGGATCGCCAAGCACGGCGCGAAGATGGTCACCGCGGTCTCGTGCGCGCGGGTGCCGAAGTTCACCGTGGTCATCGGCGGCTCGTACGGCGCGGGCAACTACGCGATGTGCGGGCGTGCCTATTCGCCGAGGTTCCTGTGGATGTGGCCGAACGCGCGGATCTCCGTCATGGGCGGGGAGCAGGCGGCGGCCGTCCTCACGACCGTCGGCGACACCGACGCCGCCGCCGTGCGCGCGCAGTATGAGACGCAGGGCAGCCCGTACTACTCGACAGCCCGGCTGTGGGACGACGGCGTCATCGACCCCGCCGACACCCGGCGCGTCCTCGGCCTCGCCCTCGCGGCCGCCGCGAACGCCCCCCTAGACGACGTCGGCTACGGCGTCTTCCGGATGTGAGGCCCATGTTCAGCACAGTCCTGATCGCCAACCGCGGCGAGATCGCCGTCCGGATCCTGCGGACGCTGCGCGGGCTCGGCGTGCGCGGCGTCGCGGTGCACGCGCCCGACGACGCCGCGGCCCCGCACGTCAGGCTCGCCGACGCCGCCGTGGAGATCCCGTCCTACCTCGACGGCAGGGCCGTCATCGCCGCCGCGCTGGCGACCGGGGCCGAGGCCGTTCATCCCGGTTACGGGTTCCTTTCGGAGAACGCCGCGTTCGCCCGGGAGTGCGCGGCCGCCGGGCTTGTGTTCGTCGGGCCGCCGCCCGAGGCGATCGACGCGATGGGCGACAAGATCTCCGCCAAGGAGACCGTCGCCGCCGCGGGGGTGCCGGTGGTGCCTGGCCGCAGCGGACGCGGCATGAGCGACGCCGAGGTCGAGGCGGCCGCCCTTGAGGTTGGCCTTCCCGTGCTGCTGAAGCCGTCGGCGGGCGGCGGCGGCAAGGGCATGCGGCTGGTCACCGACAAGGGCGAGCTCGCCGAGGCGATCGCGTCGGCGCGCCGTGAGGCCGGCGGCGCGTTCGGGGACGACACGCTGCTCGTCGAGCGGTTCGTGGCCGCGCCCCGGCACATCGAGGTCCAGGTCTTCGCCGACGCGCACGGGAACGTCGTGCATCTCGGCGAGCGCGAGTGCAGTCTCCAGCGCCGCCACCAGAAGATCATCGAGGAGGCCCCGTCGCCGTTCCTCACCCCGGAAGGGCGCGCCTTCCTCGGGAACGCCGCCGTCGAGGCGGCCCGCGCGATCGGCTATGTCGGCGCGGGCACCGTCGAGTTCATCATGCCGGGCGGCGCGGCGGGCGAGGGCGGCTACTTCATGGAGATGAACACACGCCTCCAGGTCGAGCACCCGGTGACCGAGCTGGTGACCGGGCTCGACCTCGTGGAACTCCAGCTGCGGGTCGCGGCGGGCGAGCCGCTGCCGTTCGGGCAGGACGCCGTCGCGCTCGACGGCCACGCGTTCGAGGCGCGCGTCTACGCCGAGGACCCCGCGCGCGGGTTCCTCCCGACGGGCGGCAAGGTGCTGTTCCTTGCGGAGCCGTCCAGCGCGCGGGTGGACTCCGGGATCGTCGCGGGCGGTGAGGTCGGCAGCAGATACGACCCGATGCTCGCCAAGGTGATCGTGCACGGGAAGGACAGGGCCGAGGCCCTGCGCGCGCTGGACTCCGCGCTCGCCTCCTACACGCTGCTCGGGGTGCCGACGAACGTCGGGTTCCTGCGCGATCTGCTCGCCAGACCCGAGGTGCGGACCGGCGAGCTGGACACCGGCCTTGTCGAGCGCGTCCTTCCTGAGCTGACCGCGCGCGAGACGCCCGCGTGGGTCCCGGCCGCCGCCGCGCTGGCAAGGATGCGCGCGGTCGCGCCCCCGGGCGACGGGCCGTGGGACGCGATGGACGGCTGGCGGATCGGCGCGCCCGCGTGGAGCCCGCACGCCCTCGTGGTCGACGGGTCCGAGCACGTCGAGGTGCGGACGCGCGCCGCCGAGGTCGCGGTCGGCGCGGGCGACGCCTGGCCCGCCGTGCTCGAGGACGACGCGCTCGTCCTGGCCGGCCGCCGCATCCCGCACCGCCGCGTCACCGGCCCCGACGGCACAGTCTGGATCGGCGCGGAGGGCCGCGCGTGGGCCGTGCGGGAGCGGGAGCGCACCCTTCGGGCGGGGGCGGCCGCCGCGGCGGGCGGCGTGCTGCGCAGCCCGATGCCGGGGACGGTCCTGGCCGTGAAGGTCGCCGAGGGCGACGCGGTGGCCGAGGGCCAGCCCGTCGTCGTGGTCGAGGCGATGAAGATGGAGCACACGGTGACCGCCGCCGTCGCCGGGACCGTCACCTCGGTGCCGGTGCGCGCGGGCGTCCAGGTGGCGCTTGACGAGGTGCTCGCCGAGATCACCCCCGGGGAGGCGGGATGAGGCTGCCCGAGCGCGTCACCATCTACGAGGTCGGCCCGCGCGACGGCCTCCAGAACGAGAAGGCGGTCGTCCCCGTCGAGGTCAAGGCCGAGTTCCTTACGCGGCTCGCAGGCACCGGCCTGAAGGTGATCGAGGCGACGAGCTTCGTACACCCGAAGTGGGTGCCGCAGCTCGCCGACGCCGCCGACCTGCTCGCCGCGCTCGACCGCGCGCCGGGCGTCAGGTACCCGGTGCTCGTGCCGAACGAACGCGGCCTAGACCGCGCGCTTGAGTCCGGCGTCAGCGACGTGGCGGTCTTCGCCAGCGCCACCGAGTCGTTCGCCCGACGGAACCTGAACCGCTCGATGGACGAGCAGTTCGCGATGTTCGAGCCGGTCGTCTCCCGGGCCCGTGAGGCGGGCCTGTGGGTGCGGGCGTATCTGTCGATGGCCTTCGGCGACCCGTGGGAGGGCGACGTACCCGTCGCGCAGGTCGCCTCAGCCGGGCGACGGCTCCTTGACATGGGCGTACACGAGCTCAGCCTCGGCGACACCATCGGCGTCGGTACGGCGGGCCGGGTACAGGAGCTGATCGGGGCGTTCGACTCGCCGGAGCCCTTGGCCGTGCACTTCCACGACACCTACGGCCAGGCCCTGGCCAACACCCTCGCGGCGCTCCAGGCGGGCGTCACCACGGTGGACTCCTCGGCGGGCGGCCTCGGCGGCTGCCCTTACGCGGAGTCCGCGACCGGCAACCTCGCCACCGAGGACCTGGTCTGGATGCTGAACGGGCTCGGCGTCGCGCACGGCGTCGACCTCGACGCGCTCGTGCTGACCAGCGTCTGGATGGCCGAACGGCTCGGCCGTCCCTCCCCCTCCCGCGTCGTCACCGCAAGGAGCAGTTCATGATCGACTTCAGTCTCACCGAGGAGCAGACGGCGCTGCGCGACACGGTCACCGCGTTCGCGCGCGAGGCCGTCGCGCCGGTCATCGGCGACCACTACGAGAAGGGCGAGTTCCCGTACGAGCTCGTCGCGGGGATGGGCAAGATGGGCCTGTTCGGGCTGCCGTTCCCCGAGGAGTACGGCGGCATGGGCGGCGACTACTTCACGTTCTGCCTGGCGCTCGAGGAGCTGGCGCGGGTCGACTCGTCGGTGGCGATCACGCTCGAGGCGGGGGTCGGGCTCGGCGCGATGCCCGTCTACCGGTTCGGGACCGAGGAGCAGAAGCGGCGGTATCTGCCGTCGCTGCTCGCCGGTGCGCGTCTTGCGGGGTTCGGGCTGACCGAGCCGGGCGGCGGCTCCGACGTCCCGGGCGGCATGCGCACGACAGCCGTCCTCGACGGCGACACCTGGGTGATCAACGGGTCGAAGTGCTTCATCACCAACTCAGGCACCGACATCACCGAGTTCGTCACGGTCACCGCGCTCACCGGCGAGCGGGAGATCTCCACGATCATCGTTCCCAACGGGACGCCGGGCTTCAAGGTGGGCCCGGAGTACTCCAAGGTCGGCTGGCGCGCCTCCGACACCCGTGAGCTGTGGTTCGACGACGTGCGGGTGCCCGCGACGAACCTGCTGGGCGAGCGCGGCAGGGGGTACGCCCAGTTCCTGCGCATCCTTGACGAGGGCAGGATCGCCATCGCGGCCCTGTCCGTCGGGCTCGCGCAGGGGTGCGTGGACGAGTGCCTGCGGTATGTGAAGGAGCGCGCCGCGTTCGGTCGGCCGATCGGCGAGTACCAGGCCATCCAGTTCAAGATCGCCGACATGGAGCTGCGCGCCTGGACCGCGCGCGCCGCCTACTACGCGGCCGCCGCCAGGCTGCTGGCCGGGCAGCCGTTCAAGAAGGAGGCGGCGATCGCCAAGCTCGTCTCGTCCAACGCCGCGATGGACAACGCGCGCGACGCCACCCAGGTCTTCGGTGGCTACGGCTTCATGAACGAGTTCGCCGTCGGCCGCTTCTACCGGGACGCCAAGATCCTTGAGATCGGCGAGGGCACCTCCGAGGTGCAGCGGATGATCATCGCGCGGGAGCTGGGGGTGGGCGCGTGATCGCCCTCACCTGGCACGGCGGCACCGTCGCGGAGATCACGCTGGACCGGCCGGAGGCGCTCAACGCCCTGTCGACCGCGATGGCCGAGGAACTCGCGCGGGTCTGCGCGGAGGTCGCCGCCTCGCGCGCGCACGCGGTCGTCCTTTCGGCGAGCGGCGAGAAGGCGTTCTGCGTCGGCGCGGACCTCAAGGAGCGCAACGGCATGAGCGACGCCGACATCCTGCGCCAGCGGCCCGTCTTCCGGGCCGCGTTCGGCGCGGTGCTCGGCCTTCCGCAGCCCGTCGTGGCGGCCGTGCACGGCTACGCGCTCGGCGGCGGCACCGAACTGGCCCTGTCCTGCGACCTCATCGCCGCCCAGCCGGGCGCGGTCTTCGGCCTGCCCGAGGTGTCGATCGGGCTCGTGCCGGGCGGCGGCGGCACCCAGCTCATGGCCCGTCGCGTCGGGCCCGCCAAGGCCGCCGACCTCGTCCTCACCGGCCGCAAGGTCGGCTTCGCCGAGGCCGTCACGCTGGGCCTCGTCGACCGGCCCGCGCCCGAGGGCGGCGCGCGCGAGACGGCGCTGGAGACCGCGCGGGCGATCGCCGCGAACTCGCCGGTCGCGACCCGGGCCGCCAAGCGCGCGCTGCGCACCGGCGCACCGCTCGACCTCGCGGCGGCGATGGACATCGAGGACAACGCGTGGCGTACCGCCGCGGTGTCGGCCGACCGCCGCGAGGGCATCGCGGCCTTCAACGACAAGCGCACGCCGGACTGGCCCGGCGTCTGACAGACGAGGAGGAACCGCCGTGCACGAGGGCGCCGCCCTGTGGGAGCCGTCCGCGCAGACCGTCGAGCGGGCGCGGATCACCGCGTTCATGCGGGCGCTCGACCCCGTGCCCGCCGACTACGCGGAGCTCTGGGCGTGGTCGGTCGACGACGTCGACGGGTTCTGGGACACGGTGTGGCGCTGGTTCGCCGTGGTCGGCGAACGCGGCGACGGGCCGGTCCGTGAGGGCGGGCCGATGCCCGTCGACGGGTTGCGCTGGTTCCCCACGGCCCGGCTGAACTATGCGGAGAACATGCTCAGGCACGCGGCCGAGCGGCCGGACGAGCCGGCCGTCGTGTACCGCACGGACGGCGGGTCCGGCGCCACGCTGACCTGGGCGGAGCTTGCCGAAGCCGTCGCGGGGGCGCGGGCCGGGCTCGCGGCGCTGGGCGTCGGGCGCGGCGACAGGGTCGTCGGGTATCTGCCGAACCGGCCCGAGGCACTGGTGGTGATGCTCGCGGCGGCGTCGCTGGGCGCGGCGTGGTCGTCGTGCTCGCCGGACTTCGGCGCGGCGAGCGTGGTCGACAGGTTCCGGCAGATCGAGCCGAAGGTGCTGCTCGCGATCGACGGCTACCGCTACGGGGCCAAGGAGTTCGACCGGCGTGATGTCGTCGCGCGGATCCGGGCTGAGCTGCCGACGCTCGCGGCGACGATCGTCATCCCCGTCCTCGGCGACTCCGTGCCCGAAGGCACGATCGCGTACGGGGAGCTGGCTCGGCCGGGAGCCCTGGAGTTCGACCGTGTGCCGTTCGACCAGCCGCTGTGGATTTTGTACTCCTCGGGCACGACCGGACTGCCGAAGCCCATCGTGCACGGGCACGGCGGCATGGTCCTCGAGCACACCAAGTCGCTCGCGCTGCACCAGGACCTCGGCCCCGGCGACGTGTTCTTCTGGTTCACCACCACCGGGTGGATGATGTGGAACTACCTGGTCAGCGGGCTGATGGTCGGCGCGACGATCGTGGTGTTCGACGGCGCTCCGGCCGGTGACGCGCTGTGGCGCATCGCCGCCGAGACCGGCGCGACCCACCTCGGGCTCGGCGCGCCCTACATCACCGCGTCGCGCAAGGCGGGACTGCTGCCGGGCAGCGAGCTCGACCTGTCTGCGCTGCGGCTCATCGGCTCCACCGGCTCGCCGCTGCCCCCCGAGGGCTTCTCGTGGGTGTACGAGGAGGTCAAAGCCGACGTGCTGCTCGGCTCGCTGTCGGGCGGCACCGACGTGTGCACCGGCTTCGTCGGCCCCGTGCCGCTGCTCCCGGTACGGGCGGGGGTCATCCAGTGCCGCGCGCTGGGCGCGGCGGTCGAGGCGTTCGACGAGGCGGGCCGCCCCCTGCGCGACGAGGTCGGCGAGCTCGTCCTGACCGAGCCGATGCCGTGCATGCCCGTCGGGTTCTGGAACGACCCGGACAGGGAGCGTTACCGGGCCGCGTACTTCGCGGACTACCCGGGCGTGTGGCGGCACGGCGACTGGCTGAAGATCCTGCCCGACGGCGGCTGCGTGATCTACGGACGGTCGGACTCGACCCTGAACCGGGGCGGCGTCCGGATGGGGACGAGCGACTTCTACCGGGTGGTCGAGGCGTTCGAGGAGATCGCCGACAGCCTCGTCGTGGACACCGGAAGGCTGGGCGCGGAAGGCAGGCTGCTGCTTTACGTCCACCTTGCCGAGGGCGCTTCGCTGGACGACGACCTCCTCGGCAGGCTCAGGAGCGCGCTGCGGGCCGACCTGTCGCCGAGGCATGTGCCCGACGCCGTCATCGAGGTGCCGGGGATTCCGCGCACGCTCTCCGGCAAGAAGCTCGAAGTGCCCGTACGGAAGATCCTGCAAGGGGCCGACCCGGCGACGGCGGCGAACCGCGACTCGCTCGCCGACCCCGCGCTGCTGGACCATTTCGTCCCGGATGGGCCAGACTCCCTGGCATGAGTCTAGAATTGGATTCGGCTCTCCTTGAGCTGCGTCTCGCGGTGCGCGCCTTCACCGAGGCCGCGCTGGAGTCCGGCGCGTTCGAGCCGCACTGCGACTCCTGGATGCGCGGCCACGACCCCGCCTTCAGCAGATCGCTCGCGCGGCGCGGATGGATCGGGCTCACCTGGCCCGCCGAGGTCGGCGGCGCTGCCCGCTCCAACCTCGCGCGCCTCGCCGTCACCGAGGAGCTGTTGCGGTACGGCGCGCCGGTCGCCGCGCACTGGATGGCCGACCGGCAGATCGGCCCGGCCATCGTGCGCTACGGCACGCCCGAGCTGAAGGCGCGGTTCCTGCCGGGGATCATCGCGGGCGACATCACCTTCTGTGTGGCGATGAGCGAGACCGAGGCGGGCAGCGACCTCGCGGCGGTCCGCACCCGCGCCGAGGCCGTCGAGGGCGGCTGGCGCGTCAACGGCGCGAAGGTCTGGACGAGCCACGCGCACCGCTCCACCCACGCCTACCTCCTCGCCCGCACCGACTCCTCGGGCCGCAAGCACGAGGGGCTGACGGAGTTCCTGCTCGACCTGGCCTCCCCCGGAATCACGATCCGGCCGATCTACGACCTGGGCGGCGAGCACCACTTCAACGAGGTCGTCTTCGACGACGTGTTCATCCCCGCCGACCAGGTGCTCGGGACCGTCGGGGAGGGCTGGACCCAGGTCACCGAGCAGCTGTCGTTCGAGCGCGGCGGCGTCGAACGCGTCCTCAGCACCTATCCGTTGCTCGCGCACATGAGCGCGCACGACGCGGCGTCGAGGCGGGCCAAGGGGCAGCTCGCGGGCCGGCTCAAGGCGCTGCGCGGCCTGGCCAGGGACGTCGCCGCCGAGATGGACGCGGGCCGCGCCCCGGTCCGCGAGGCCGCCGTGCTCAAACTGCTCGGCACCCGGTTCGAGAAGGACGTCGTGACCGTCGCGCGCGCCGCGACGGGCCTGCGGCCCGACCTGGGCGGCGACACGCGGTCCCGGCTGCTCGCCGAAGGCATCCTCGCCGCTCCCGGCTTCACCCTGCGCGGCGGCACCACGGAAGTGCTCGGCACGATCATCGCGCGCGGCCTGACCACCGCGCGGCCGCGCTCGCTCATCCGCGACGTCGCCCGCGACGTCCTGCGCGACGAGGAGCCCCGCGTCGACTCCGAGCTGTGGGTGCGGCGGCTCGCCGACCTCGGCTGGCACAGCGCCGAGGACGCCGACCTCCTCGCCCTGCTCGAGACGCTCGGCGAGCTCGCGATCTCCGTCCCGCTCGCCGAGACCGCCCTCGCGTGGGCGCTCGTGCCGCCGAACCGGCGCATGGACATGGCCGCCGTCGTGCCGGAACCCGGCGCGGGGCTCAAGGTGACGCGCGAAGGCGAGTACCTCATCCTCGACGGCTTCATCACCGGCGTCCCCTGGGCCGCCTACTGTCCGCTGGTCGTGCTCGTCCTCGGCGACGAACTCGTGCTCCTGGACGGCCACGTCATGGGGTGGAAGGTCGAGCCGGGCCACGACCTCGCGGGCGAGCCCTACGACACCATCCGGTTCACCGAGAGCCTGATCGAGCCGCACGAGCGCGTCCCGAACCCGTGGCCTTCGGGGGCGGTGCTCGAGCGGCTGGCGCTGCTGCGGTCGGCGCGGACCGTCGGGGCGATGCGCGCGGCGCTGCGCCTGTCCGTCGCGCACGCGGGCGACCGGACCCAGTTCGGCAGGCCGCTGCGCGATTTCCAGGCCGTCTCGCAGACGCTCGCGCGCGCCGCCGCCCAGCTCGCGCTCGCCGAGAGCGCCCTGGCCCGCGCCGCCGACGGGTACGGGATCGCCGCGCTGCGCGTCGTGCTCGCCGACGCCGCCGACGAGGTCGCCGCCGCGTGCCACCAGGTGCACGGCGCGATCGGCGTCACCCGCGAGCATCCGCTGCACCGCTTCACCCGGCTGCTGTGGGCGGCGCGCGACGACGGCGCGCCCGCGCACCACTGGGCCGACCTGCTCGGCGACGCCTCGGCCGACGCCGACCTGCTGTGGGACCTGACCGGCGACTGACCCGACTGGAGGAATTGTGGAAGGCAAGACGCTGCGGCTCGAGCGGCATGATGACGGCGTCCGGGTGCTCACCCTTGACGATCCGGAGCGGCACAACGCGCTCAGCTTCGCGATGCGCGATGAACTGCTTGAGGCCGCCGCCCTGCTGAAGGCCGACCGTGACGCGCGCGTCCTCGTCGTCACGGGTGCGGGGTCGTCGTTCTGTTCGGGGGCCGACCTTGGCGAGCTGTTCGGCGGCGACCTCCCCGTCGGCGACCTACGGGAACGTCTGAAGGGCGTGTACGCGGGCTTCCTCGCGCTGCGCGACCTTGACTTCCCCACGATCGCGGCGGTGCGCGGGCACGCGATCGGCGCGGGGCTCAATCTCGCGATGTGCTGCGACATCCGCCTCGCCTCCCCCACCGCGAAGTTCAGCGCGACGTTCGCGCGGATCGGCCTGCACCCGGGAGGCGGCGCGACGTACTTCCTCGTCCAAGCGCTCGGCAAGCAGCGCGCATTGGCGATGCTGCTGGAAGGCGGCACCTACGCGGGTGAAGAAGCCGTCCGTCACGGGCTCGCGCTTTCGTTGCACGACGACCCGCTGAGCGAAGCGCTCGCCCTCGCCGGGCGCGTCGCCGCGCTGCCTCCCGAGCTGGCCCGCGATATCAAGACCGCGGTCGGCCTCACCGACGAGGGGCTCGCCGCGACCGTCGGGTTCGAGGCGTGGGCGCAGGCGTCGTCGGGCACGCGTCCGGCCGCCAAGGCGGTGCTCGCGGCGCGCGCGGCCAAGCGCTGACGTTCGTTCGCCGAGGGGCCGGGGCCGGCCCCTCGGCGTGGAGGGGTTCCGGAAACGCGGCCGCCACAGCGCACCGCGCGCGGGCCGTTCGGGAAACACAGAGTTCACCGCCTGCGTAGTGTGGCGCAACACACCCGCCGTTCACTGTCATGCAACTCAGCACACTTACAGGAGACGGTGTGGACACTGGCAGTACAGCGTGGATCCTGACGAGCGCCGCAGCGGTGCTCCTCATGGTGCCCGGTCTCGCGCTCTTCTACGGCGGCATGACGGGCACCCGCAGCATTCTCAACATGATCATGATGACGTTCGGCGCGGTCGCGATCGTCGGCGTCCTGTGGACGGTCGTGGGCTACTCCGCGGCCTTCGGTGACTCCTACGGCGGCATCGGCCTGCTGGGGAACCTCACCGAGCACACCGGGCTCAGCAGCCTCATCGCCGAAGATCCCGACGCGGCGATCCCGCCGACGCTCTTCGCCGTCTTCCAGGCGCTCTTCGCCTGCATCACCGTCGCCCTGATCTCCGGCGCGCTCGCCGACCGGATCAAGTTCGGCGCGTGGCTCGTCTTCGCCGCCGCGTGGGCGCTGCTCGTCTACTTCCCCGTCGCGCACTGGGTCTTCGCGTTCGACTCCGACACCGCGGTCGGCGGCTGGATCGCCAACGACCTCGGCGCGATCGACTTCGCGGGCGGGACCGCGGTGCACATCAACGCGGGCGTCGCCGCCCTCGCCGTCGTCCTCGTGCTCGGCAGGCGGTCGAACTTCCCCAACACCCACAAGCCGGGCAACCTGCCGCTGATGATGCTCGGCGCGGGCATCCTGTGGTTCGGCTGGTTCGGGTTCAACGGCGGCTCGGCCCTGGCGGCCGGCAACGCCGCGAGCGTCGTCCTGCTCAACACGTTCAACGCCACGTGCGCGGCGATGCTCGCGTGGATGCTCGTGGAGAAGCTCCGCGACGGCCACGCCACGACCCTCGGCGCGGCGTCGGGCGCGATCACCGGCCTCGTCGCGATCACCCCGTCCTGCGGCGCGGTGACGCCCGTCGGCGCGCTCGTCCTCGGCGCGGTCGCCGGGCTCATCTGCCCGCTCGCCGTCAGCCTCAAGTACAAGCTCGGCTACGACGACGCGCTCGACGTGGTCGGCGTGCACATGGTCGGCGGGCTCGTCGGCACGATCCTGATCGGCCTGCTCGCCAGCTCCGACGCCCCCAACGGCCAGGACGGCCTGTTCTACGGCGGCGGCATCGGCCTGCTCGGCACCCAGGCGCTCGCGGCGGTCGCCGTCCTCGCCTACTCTTTCGTGGTCACCCTCGCCATCGCGTTCGTCCTGAAGAAGACGATCGGCCTGCGCGTCGAGGGCCATGTGGAGGCGTCGGGCATCGACTTCGCCGTCCACAAGGAGCTCGCCTACGACCACCTCGACCACCCGGTGATCCTCGAGGTCGAGGAGCCCGTCACGGACTCCGGCGAGGCGGGCGGGCCCGCCAAGGAGACCGTGGACGCCTGACCCCTCCCCTCATCCCCGCAAGACCCCGAACCCCCTCCCGGAGCGCCCCGGGCGGGGGTTCGGCGCGTCCGGGTTAACGCCACTGTTACGTCGCGCCTCTTTTCCGGCAACCGCCGCTGTGTTTACTACTAGGGAACGAAGATTCCTGTCAGTGAACAATGGTAGGAGAGGTGAACGATGAGCACGCTGGCGACCCCCCTGGCCCCGACCACACAGGCGGCCTCCGCGACGCTGTCGGAACGGGTCGAGGCCGCGGGCATCCGCTTTGTCCTCGCGACGTTCGTCGACATGACCGGCAAACCCTGCGCCAAGCTCGTGCCCGCGTCGGCGGTCGGCATGCTGGAGCGCGACGGCGTCGGATTCGCCGGATACGCCGCCGGGGCGATCGGCCAGGTGCCCTCCGACCCCGACCTCATCACGCTCCCCGACGTCGCGTCCTTCACCCCGCTGCACGAGATCAAGCCGGGCCTGGCGATGGTCCAATGCGACCCGCACGTGGACGGCGTCCCCTGGAAGTACGCGCCGCGCGTCATCCTCAAGGCGGTCCTCGCGCGCCTCGCCGCGCGCGGCATCACCGCGAAGGTCGGCGCGGAAGCCGAGTACTTCCTTGTGCGGCGTGAGGCTTCCGGAGCCCTTGCCGTCGCGGACGCCAAGGACACCTCCGCGCAGCCCTGCTACGACGCGCGCGACCTCACCCGCATGTACGACCACCTCACCGAGGTCTCCACCGTCCTCAACGGGCTCGGCTGGGCCAACTACGCCAACGACCACGAGGACGGGAACGGGCAGTTCGAGCAGAACTTCGAGTACGCCGAGGCGCTGACCACCGCCGACCGGCTCGTCACCTTCCGGTACCTCGTCCAGACGCTCGCCGAGCGGCGCGGCATGACCGCCACCTTCATGCCGAAGCCCTTCACCGACCGTACGGGCTCCGGCCTGCACATGCACATGTCCCTGTGGGACGGGGACACCCCTCTGTTCCCCGCCCCCGACGACCCGCGCGGCCTCGGCCTTTCCCCGCTCGCCTACCAGTTCGTGTCCGGGCTGCTCGCCCACGCGCCCGCGCTCTCGGCCGTCGTGACGCCGACCGTCAACTCCTTCAAGAGGACGACCGCCGCCACGACCGCGTCGGGGGCCACCTGGGCGCCGCGTAAGGCGACCTACGGAGGCAACGACCGCACGCACCTCGTCAGGGTGCCGGACGGAGACCGGATCGAGGTACGCCTCGCCGACGGGTCCGCCAACCCCTACCTCGCCATGGCCGCCCTCCTCACGGCGGGCCTCGCCGGGATAGACGCGGCGGCCGACCCCGGCGAGCCCGGCTCCGGTACCGCCGACCTGCCTCCGACCCTCCTGCACGCCGTCGAGGCGCTCGGCGCGGACCCCGTCGTCTCCGGGGCGCTGGACGCCGCGGGAGACGGCGTCGCCGCCTACTACGCGCGGATCAAGCGCGAGGAGTTCCTCGCCTGGCACAGCCAGGTCAGCTCCTGGGAGACCGACACCTACCTGACCGCCTTCTAGCCACCACCCTTGAGGAGGAACCCATGTGCGGCATAGTCGGCCTGCACCTGAAGGACGAAGGGCTTGAACCCCGCCTTGGCGCACTGCTCAGCGGGATGCTCGCCCAGGTCCGCGAACGCGGCCCCGACTCCGCGGGCGTCGGCGTCTACGGCCCGGACGGCCTGGCCGTCCTGAAGGGCGTCGGCGACCCCGTCACGCTCGCCGAGGAGTTCGGCCTCGCCGCGATGAGCGGCCGCCGCGCCGTCGGCCACACCCGGATGGCCACCGAGTCGGCCATCACCGTCGAGGGCAGCCACCCGTTCTCGCCGAGGCCCGGCCTCTGCCTGGTCCACAACGGCTCCTTCGCCAACCACGCGACGGTCCGCCGCGCGCTTGAGGCCGAAGGCGTCGTCTTCGAGACCGACAACGACTCCGAGGTCGCCGCCCGGTTCGTCGGCCACCGCCTCGACCTCGGCGACGACCTCGACAAGGCGCTCAGGCTCGTCTGCGAGGTCTTCGACGGGTTCTACACCCTGCTGGTCACCACCGACGACGAGTTCGCCGTCGTCCGCGACGCCGTCGCCTGCAAGCCCGCGATCATCGCCGAGACGCCCGCGTGGGTCGCGATGGTCTCCGAATACCGAGCCCTGGTCGGGCTGCCCGGATTCGACGAGGCGCGCGTGTTCGAGCCAGGCCCCGAGGAGGTCCACCTGTGGAAGCGCTGACCGGCGAAGTCCGCGACATCAACCGCGCCCTGCGCGCGCTTCCCGACGGGGCCTCGGCCGTCGTGGCCGACCCGCGCGGGCGGCACAACCTCGCGGTCGGCTTGGACGCTGCGGTACGCGTCACCCTTGACGGGCCTGCGGGGTATTACACGGGCGGCCTCGGCAAGTTGGCTGACGTCACCGTCAACGGGCCCGTGGGGTGGGGCGTCGGGGAGAACCTGATGTCCGGGCGCGTGCATGTGAAGGGGGACGCGAGCCAGTCGGCGGCGGCCAGTGCGCATGGCGGCCTTGTGGTCGTTGACGGGGACGCGTCTTTGCGGGCCGCCATCTCGCTTAAGGGCGCGACGCTCGCGGTCGGCGGGAACGTCGGCGCGTACTGCGGGTTCATGGCGCAGGCCGGGACCGTCCTCATAGGCGGCGACGCCGGGGACGGGCTGGGCGACTCGCTGTACGAGGCAGTCATCTACGTCGCGGGGAAGATCGCGGGGCTCGGCACCGACGCGCGGATCGAGGAGCTCACCGAGGCCGACGTCAAGACCGTCAGGGACCTCGCCAAGAGCTGCGGCTTCGACCACATCGACCCGGAGAACGTCACAAGGGTCGCCTCCGCGCGGACCCTCTACCACTTCTCCACCCAGCACCACGCCTCCTACTGAGACCGCAGGAGCCACCATGAACCACACATTCCCGCCCTCGGTCATCGCCGAGATCCAGGAACGCGCCGCCGTCGGCAGGTACGCGATCCGCGGCCTTGGCGCGCGCCGCGCGGTGCCGTCCTTCGACGACCTGCTACTGCTCACCGCGAGCGCGTCAAGGTACCCGCTCGAGGGGTACCGCGAGAAGTGCGAGACACGGACGGTGCTGGGGGCGCGCAACGCGTCCGAGCCCGTGGTGCTCGACATCCCCATCACCATCGCGGGCATGTCCTTCGGCGCGCTGTCCGCCTCGGCCAAGGACGCGCTCGGCAGGGCCGCGTCAGAAGTCGGCACCTCCACCACCACGGGCGACGGCGGTATGACGCCGGAGGAACGGCAGTCGTCCAAGACCCTCGTCTACCAGTGCCTGCCTTCGCGGTACGGCTTCAACCCCGACGACCTGCGCAAGGCCGACGCCGTCGAGATCGTCCTAGGGCAGGGCGCGAAGCCGGGCGGCGGAGGGATGCTGCTCGGACAGAAGGTGGGGCCGCGCGTCGCCTCGATGCGCACCCTTCCCGAGGGCATCGACCAGCGCTCGGCGAGCCGGCACCCCGACTGGACCGGCCCCGACGACCTCACCATCAAGATCCTCGAACTGCGCGAGGCCACCGACTGGCGCATCCCGATCTACGTGAAGGTCGGCGCGACCCGCGTCGAGCACGACGTGAAGCTCGCCATCGCCGCCGGAGCCGACGTCGTCGTCGTGGACGGCATGCAGGGCGGCACCGCGGCCACCCAGGACGCGTTCATCGAGCACACCGGCATCCCCACCCTCGCCGCCGTCCGGCTCGCCGCCGACGCCGTCGCCGAGGTCGGGGCCGACGTCCAGCTCATCGTCTCCGGCGGCATCCGCAGCGGCGCGGACGTCGCCAAGGCCCTCGCGCTCGGCGCGGACGCGGTGTCCATCGGCGTCGGCGCGCTCATCGCCCTCGGCTGCAACGACGCCGCCTACACCGACGAGTCCGGCGCGCGGGTCGACGTCACCGGGGATTACAAGAAGCTCAACGTGCTTCCGGGCGGCTGCGCCGCGTGCCACACCGGGGCGTGCCCCGTCGGGGTCGCCACCCAGGAACCCGCCCTGGAACGGCGGCTCGACCCCGGCCTCGGCGCGGAACGCGTCGCCAACTACCTGCGGTCCCTGGTCATGGAGACGACGATGCTCGCGCGCGCCTGCGGCAAGTCCGACGTGCACCGGCTCGAACCCGAGGACCTCGTCGCGCTGACCGTCGAGGCGGCCGCGATGGCGCGGGTGCCGCTCGCGGGCACGTCGTGGATTCCCGGGGTGACCGGATGAGCGCCGACGTCGTCATCGTCGGGGGCGGGCTCGAAGGGGTGGCGGCCGCGCGCTGTCTGGCCGGGCGCGGCGTGTCCGTCACGGTGCTGGAACGGGCCACCATCGGGTCGGGCGGCACCGGCAAGTCGAGCGGGATCGTCCGCTGCCACTACGGGGTGCCTTCGCTCGCCGCCATGGCGTGGAAGGGCACCGAGCTGTTCGAGAACGCCCAGGACGTCCTCGGGCAGGACGTCGGCTTCCGGCGGACGGGCTACGTCGTCGGGGTGGGGGCGCAGAACGCGGCGGCGTTGCGGGCCAACCTTGAGATGCACAAGGGGCTCGGCATCGACGTCCGCGAGATCGGCCACGACGAGGTCAAGGAGATGTGGCCCGCCGCGTATACCGACGACTTCGCGGCCTTCGGGTACGAGCCTTACGGCGGCTACGGGGACGCGTACTCGACCGCGCAGGCGTTCGCGGCCGCCGCGCGGCGTGACGGGGCCGTCATCCGGCAGGGCGCGGAGGTGGCGTCGATCGTCGCGGAGAGCGGGAAGGTGACGGGGGTGCTGCTCGCGGACGGCGAGTTCGTCGCGGCGGACGTCGTGGTGCTCGCGGCAGGGCCCTGGTCGGTGGCGCTCGCCGCGCCGCTCGGCCTCGCCCTGCCGATCCGGGCCATGCGGGAACAGATCATGCTGATCGACCCTGGCGAGCATCTGGGGGACATTCCGGTTCTGTCGGACCTCGTGTCGTTGCAGTACGTCCGTGCGGAGACGGGCGGGAAGCTGCTGTTCGGGAACAGTGACCTGTCCGAGCCGGAATGGGCCGATCCCGACGCCTACCGGAACCGGGCGGAGACCTCGTTCATGGAACGGACCGCGGCGCGGCTCGAACATCGCTTCCCCGGGCTCATCAACGCGGGATTCACCGGCGGGTACGCGGGCTGCTACGACGTCACCCCCGACTTCAACCCGATCATCGGACCCGCCGGGCCCGACGGGCTCGTCGTCGCCGCCGGGTTCTCCGGCCACGGGTTCAAGATCTCGCCGGCGGTCGGCGAACTCGTCGCGGACCTCGTCATCGAGGGCGACAGCCTTGACCCGCAGGTACCCGCAGCGGACTTTAGATTCACCCGATTTGCGGAAGAAAGCCCGTTGACCAGTACAAATCCCTACATAGGGGCCGGGGAAATGCGCTGACAGATTTCTCGACTGGGTTATCCACAGGCGCGTCAGCGGGGGTCGGCGGGCAGTGGCATGATCGGTGGAGCGGGCTCGCACGGGAGCCCGCGGCAAGCGAAGGAGCACCACAATGGCACAGCGCGTACGCGGCGTCGTCGCGCCCGGCAAGAACGAGCCGGTCCGCGTCGAGACGATCGCGATCCCCGACCCCGGCCCCGGCGAGGCAGTGGTCAAGATCCAGGCATGCGGGGTGTGCCACACCGACCTGCACTACAAACAGGGCGGCATCAACGACGACTTCCCGTTCCTGCTCGGGCACGAGGCGGCCGGGGTCGTGGAGTCGGTCGGCGAGGGCGTCACCGAGGTCACGCCGGGCGATTTCGTGGTGCTGAACTGGCGCGCGGTGTGCGGGCAGTGCCGGGCGTGCCTGCGGGGGCGGCCCTGGTACTGCTTCAACACCCACAACGCCAAGCAGAAGATGACGCTCGAGGACGGCACCGAGCTGTCCCCAGCCCTGGGCATCGGGGCGTTCGCGGAGAAGACCCTCGTGGCGGCCGGGCAGTGCACCAAGGTCGATCCGGCCGTCAAGCCCGAGGTCGCGGGCCTGCTGGGCTGCGGGGTGATGGCGGGGATCGGCGCGGCCATCAACACCGGCGGCGTGACGCGCGGCGACTCGGTGGCGGTCATCGGGTGCGGCGGCGTCGGCGACGCGGCGATCATGGGCTCCCGGCTCGCCGGAGCGCGCAAGATCATCGCGGTGGACATCGACCCGCGCAAGCTCGACAAGGCGCTCGAACTCGGCGCGACGCACGCCGTCAACTCGCGGGACACCGACGCGGTGGAGGCGATCCGCGAGCTGACCGAGGGCAACGGCGCGGACGTCGTCATCGAGGCGGTGGGCCGTCCGGAGACCTACGAGCAGGCTTTCTACGCGCGCGACCTCGCCGGGACCGTCGTGCTGGTCGGCGTCCCGACGCCGGAGATGAAGCTCGAACTGCCGCTGCTCGACGTGTTCGGACGCGGCGGGGCGCTGAAGTCGTCCTGGTACGGCGACTGCCTGCCGTCACGCGACTTCCCGATGCTCATCGACCTGCACCTGCAGGGCCGCCTGGCGCTCGATGAGTTCGTCACCGAGACGATCTCGCTCGACGACATCGAGGCCGCGTTCGACAAGATGCACCACGGCGACGTGCTGCGTTCGGTGGTGATCCTGTGACCGAGCCGATCACCCACCTCGTCACCTCCGGCCAGTTCTCGCTCGACGGGGGCACCTGGGACGTCGACAACAACGTGTGGATCGTCGGCGACGACCGCGAGGCCGTCGTCATCGACGCCGCGCACGACGCCGAGGCCATCGAACGCGCCCTGGGCGGCCGCAGGCTCAAGGCCATCATCTCCACACACGCCCACAACGACCACATCGACGCCGCCCCGGCCCTCGCCGAAGCCACCGGCGCACCCATCCTGCTGCACCCCGACGACCAGGTCCTGTGGGACATGACCCACCCCGACCGCAAACCCGACGCCGAACTGCACGACGGCCAACTCATCAAGGCAGGCGGCATCACCCTGCGCGTCCTGCACACCCCCGGCCACGCCCCCGGCGCAGTCTGCCTCTACTCCCCCGACCTGCACACCGTCTTCACCGGCGACACCCTCTTCCAAGGCGGCCCCGGCGCAACAGGCCGCTCCTACTCCGACTTCCCCACCATCATCACCAGCATCCGCCAAAAACTCCTCACCCTCCCCCCAGAAACCACCGTCCGCACCGGCCACGGCCCCTCCACCCAAATCACCACCGAATCCCCCCACCTCCAAGACTGGATAACCCGAGGCCACTAACCACCCCCTAACGCCCTCCCACCAAAACACACCACAACCCACCCCTCCCTAACCCGCGCCCCCACGCGCCACGCGACAGCGCCCCCGCTGCCGAACAGCGCGTGACGGCGACACCACTGCCGGGCGGTGCCTGACGCACAGCCGCCGCACGCCGCGTACCGGCGACGCCACCACTGCCGAACGCCGACCGGCAGCAGTCCCACTACTGAACAGCGCGTGGGACCCAGCCACCGAGCACCGCACAGCGGCGGTGCCCCTGCCGGACACCACGCGCCGCGCGGCCGCCCCAGCACGTGACGGCGACGCCACTGCCGGTCCGCGCGTGGCAGCGGTGCAACTGCTGGACACCACGCGGTGCGCGGCCGCCGAGCGCCACGCGACGGGCAATGCTGCTACGAGACGGCGCGCGGCGGCGGTGCCGCAGCTGGACGGCGCGCGCTCTGCGGCAGCGCACGGCAGCGTCGCTGCTGCCGGGCTGCTCCTAGCGCTCGGCCGCCGAGCGGCGCTTGGGGGCGGTGCCTAGTGCGCGGCTACCGGACGCCGCGCGGCGGCGGTGCCGCAGCCGGACAGCGCGTCGCGCGCGGCTACCCCCAGCACGTGACGGCGACCCCACTGCCGGGCGGTGCGCGGCGGCGGTGCCGCTGTTGGACAGCGCCGGTCTGCAGCTGCCGACCGGCGCGTGACGGCGACGCCACTGCTGAGCGGCGCGCGGGGGCGGTGCTGCTGCCGGGCACGATTGAGCTGGGACGGGTCTCCACGGCGCGTCGAGCGCGGCGGTGCCGCGGGGGCGGGCCCGGGTCGTCGCGGTGAGGTTTGCGGCGGTGCGGGGGGCGGCCGGAAACGGCCGCGGTCCCAGCGGATTCGATGAAGGCAGGGGCTGGCTCGCGGAGGCTTGCTAGTGTCCCTTCAGGCTCCGGCCCGTTCTGATAGCCGGGCCGGCGCCCTTTTTCGTCGTCGGTTGTCGAGCGGGCTGGGTGGCGCGTGAAGCGTCATCGGAGTGAGCTTGGGCGGGTTGCGGGGGCGTCGCTGGGGTGGGCTTGGGCGGGTTGCGGGGGCGTCGCTGGGGTGGGCTTGGGCGGGTTGCGGGGGCGTCGCTGGGGTGGGCTTGGGCGGGTTGCGGGGGCGTCGCTGGGGTGGGCTTGGGCGGGTTGTGTGGGCGTCTTTGGATGGGCTGGAGTGGGATGGGTGGGTTGGGGGGCCGTCAGTGGAGCAGGCTCGGAGGTTGGGGGGCTGTTGCTGGGGGGGTTAGAAGATGTCGGGGGTCCAGGGGCGGGTGGGGGTGGTGAAGAGGAGGTGGGCTCGGGGGGTGGCGGTGGGGGTGTGGGCGGTGAGGCGGGATGTGGCGCGGAGGTGGAAGGGGGACTCGTCGCCGGTCCAGAGGGTGGCGAGGGAGCCGAGAGGGAGGGTGAGGTCAGGGGGGAGGGCGGTGGGGGTGCAGGAAGAGGCGGTGGGGGTGGCGTCGAGGAGGAAGCGGCCGCCGGACAAGCCCAACGGGTCCTTGACGTCGAGGACAAGGGTGTCGGTGACGGGGTAGGCGCGGGACTCGAGGAGGCGTGGCACGTCGAGGGGGCGGAGCCAGAGATGGTCGTAGGAGGACTGGACGCGGGTGGCTCGCGGGTCGCCGAGCCAGTGCGCGAAGGGGTCGTCGGGGGCGCGGCCGCCCGTGCGGACGCGGACCACCCAGTCGATCGAGCACAGGTGCCGCCACAGGGCGCGGCCGGCCTCCGGCGTCGTGGTGATGAGGTCCTCGACGGTGAGGGTGGCGGCGGGACGGCTGCCGTCCCAGCGGCCGTCGGAGCGGTAGGTGGCGAGTCCTTCGAGGACGCCGTCGTCTGACAGGTACATGAGGTGAACGGGCGTGGTCCACGCCTCGCCGGTCCGTCGGTACGCGCCGGTGAGCTTGCGCCAGAAGACCTCCGGGCGGGTCACGACGCCGTGCCTGCTCGCACGCAGCCGCTCGTGCAGTTCCGGCCCTTCGGCGCGGACGCGTTCGCCGTCCACCTGGACGAGGCGGCCCGTTGCGGGCGTCGCCCAGTCCTTCACGACGCCCGCGCGCGGCACGTCGATCTCGTACTCGGTGAGCCAGGCCGCAGGACCAAAGCCGAAACGCCCGTAAATGGGGTACTCCGAGGCGATGAGCGAGGCCAGGACGTCGCCGCGTTCGCGGGCGGCGCGCAGGTCGCGCGCCATCATCTCGCTGAGCAGGCCCCGTCTGCGATGCGTCGGCGCGACGGTGACCCGGGTGACGGCGTTCGCCGCAACGGGCCGCCCGCCAACAGCGGTCACCTCATGCCGAAAACTCTGAAACGTCGCGACACAGCGCCCCCCGTCGAACGCCCCGAGCGCCCACCCCGGCTCAGTGATCTGCTCCGCGACATAAGCGACATCCACCTCAGTCCCAACAGGATCAGCGTGGAACCCGGCGTACACCGCCCTACGCCACTCGGCCACCTCGTCACCCCGCACCTCGCGAATCTCCACACCCACCGCCCACTCCCCTCTCCCATCCAACCCTCCCGACGCTAACCCCACCGTCCACCGATCTCCCACACGCCATGCAGAAACCCCACGACCGCAGCACACCAAACGCCGCGAACACACCAAGCAAAGCCCCGTCGAGCGCATCCGGCGGGGACACGGCGAGGGGAGGCGCGGCGAGCGCCGGGCGGAGGTGTGGCAAGCGCGCTGGATGGGGGTGCGGGGAGCGCGGCGGGCGGAAGGGGTGGTCGCGTTGGTGCGGCGGGGGGAGGTTTTGTGGGGGTTTGGGGGTGTGGAGGTTTACGTCTGGCAGGAGGGTGAGGCGACTGAGCGGGTGGGGGGGTGTTGGTCTTGTGGTTGATGCTGTTGGCGGGGTGGGCTGGGCGTTGTGGGGCGGTGGGCGTGCGTCGCGCCGGTGTTCTATGGCGATTATCTGGACGACGGGGCGGGGTTGAGGTGCGCGGGGGGTGGGTCCGCTTGGAGGGGCGGCGGGTAGGGCGGGCGGGGGTGGTGTTGGGGTGGGAGGTTGGTGGGGGTGTGCTTTGGGGGGGTTGGGGGGGGTTAGGGGTCTAGGCGTAGGTGGAGGCGGTAGGAGGTTGGGGGGAGGGGGGTGTCGCTGTGGGGCTTTGGGAGGAGGTCTAGCAGGACTAGGTGGTAGGGGCCGATGGGGATGGGGGGGTTGGAGGGGGTTTGGAGGGTGTGCAGGGTGATGGGGCCGTCGGAGGTGCCGAGGTCGATCGCGGCGTCGCCGGGCCAGGCGCAGGTCACGTCGGATGGGCAGCGGCTGTCGGAGGACACGCCGACGAAGGTGACGCGGACGCCTGACAGCGATGCGGTGTCGCCGGGTGCGAGGGTGAAGGCGCGGCCGGCCTTGACGGCGCGGTCCGTCGTGGGCGCGCCGCCGGAGAGCGGGGTCCGCCGCGCGGGGCCTGAGTCGGCGCACGCGGGCAGGGCGAGGAGTGCGGCGAGAAGTACCGGCGCGGGACGGATCATGGATCAAGCCTGGCACGTGACGTGGGAGCATGCCGGTATGGAGTTGCTCGAGGCGTTGCGCGGGACCGCCGCGATCAGGGATTTCACCGACGAGCCGGTGCCTGACGAGGTGCTGTACCGGATTCTGGACACCGCGCGGTTCGCGCCGAGCGGCGGCAACAACCAGGGCTGGCGGGTCGTCGTGGTGAAGGACCCGGCGCTGCGGGTTGAGCTGCGCGAGCTGTACGCGAAGGCGTGGCGCGACTATGTCGCGATCGGCGAGGCGGGGTTGCGGGCCTGGTCCCCGACGGCCGACCGGGAGGCCGAGGCGGCGGCCGTCGCGGCCGGGCCGAGGGGCGAGCCGCGCGGCGATTTCGTGAAAAACCTCGACAAGGTGCCCGCGATGCTCGTGGTGCTCGGCAACCTCGACGTGCTCGCCGCGGTCGACCGCGACCACGACAGGTACACGTTCGCGGGCGGCGGCTCCCTGTACCCGTTCGTGTGGAACCTGCTGCTCGCCGCGCGCGAGGAGGGCCTCGGCGGCGTCATGACGACGATGCACGTCCGCGAGGAGGACGCGGTCCGTACGCTTCTGGGGGTTCCGGAGAACTTCGCCCTTGTCTCGACGGTCTTCCTGGGACATCCCGCGAAACGTCCGACCCGTCTGAAGCGCTCGAAGGTCGAGGACTTCGCCTGGATCGACGCGTTCGAGGGGTCGCCGCTCAGCCCGGAAGTTACCGAACCGTAGGATGCCGGACGTGACTTACCGGTACTGGGTGGACGTGCCCACTCGCTGGAATGACAACGACATCTACGGCCACATGAACAACGTCATCCACTACGAGATGATGGACACCGTGGTCAACACCTGGCTGATCCGCGAGGCGGGCTTCGATCCGCGCGACGGCGACGTCATCGGCATGTGCGTCGCCTCGCGCTGCGAGTACAAGGCCGAGTCGGCGTTCCCCGAGACCATCCGGGTGGGGATGCGGATCGGCAAACTCGGCACGTCGAGCGTCCGGTACGAGGTGGGCCTGTTCCGCGCCGACGGCGAGACCCTCATCGCCAGCGGCGACTTCACCCATGTCTTCACCGACCGCAAGACCCGCCGCCCGGTCCCGATCGCCGGCCGGATGCGCGAGGCGATGGAAGCGCTCACCGACTCCTGAAACGCCCGCGAGGCCCGCCCCGGAGACCGGGGCGGGCCTTAGGCGTCAGGCCAGGGCGGTGAAGTAGGCGAGCAGGCCCGGGTCGTCGATGGCGGCGGGGTCGAGCGCGCTCGACGGGTCCGCGCCCATGAGAATCCGGCGCACGGGCACTTCGAGGCGTTTGCCGGTGAGCGTGTGCGGGATGCCCGGGGCCGCGATGACGTCGTCGGGGACATGCCTGGCCGAGGCGTGGTCGCGGACGCGGGTGAGGATGCGGGCGCGCAGCTCGTCGGTGAGCTCGACGCCGGGGGCGAGATGGACGAACAGCGGCAGCCAGTAGGAGCCGTCGGGGCGGTCGACGCCGACGACGAGGCTGTCGAGGATCTCGGGCAGCGGGTCGAGCGCCGCGTAGATCTCGGCGGAGCCGAGGCGGACGCCGTTGCGGTTGAGCGTCGCGTCGGAACGGCCGTGGACGACGATCGTGCCGCGCGACGTCAGGGTGATCCAGTCGCCGTGCCGCCAGATGCCGGGATATGTCGCGAAATAGGCGTCGTGCAGGCGGGTCCCGTCGGGGTCGTTCCAGAAGAAGACCGGCATCGACGGCATCGGCCGGGTGATGACGAGTTCGCCGAGTTCGTCGACGAGGGGTTCGCCGTCCTCGTCCCAGGACTCCAGGGACACGCCGAGGCACGCGGCGGGGATCTCCCCCGGACGGACGGGCAGTCCCGGCGTCCAGCACATGAAGGCGCTGGAGATGTCGGTTCCGCCGGAGTTGGAGTTCACCGGGACGCCCACCGCCTGCTCCACCCACGGGTAGACGGCCTCCGGTAGGGCCGAGCCCGTGGAGCCGACCGAACGCAGCGCCGAGAGGTCGTGGGCGGAAGCCGGTGTAAGGGAGGCGCGGGCGCAGGCCGTCAGGTAGGCGGCGCTGGTGCCGAGGAAAGTCGCGCGCTGTTCGGCGGCGATCCGCCAGAGGGCGTCCTGGGCGGGGTGGGCGGGCGACCCGTCGTAGAGGATCGCGGTCGCGCCGGTCAGCAGGGCGGACACCACGGTGTTCCACAGGACCCAGCTCGTGCTGGTGTAGGTGAAGAACCTGTCGCCGGTTCTGACGTCGAAGTGCAGGCCGAGCAGTTTCAGCAGCTCCAGGAGCACGCCGCCGTGGCCGTGCACGATGCCCTTGGGCGCGCCGGTGGTCCCCGAGGAGAACAGCACCCACAGCGGGTGGTCGAACGTGACCTGCGCGAACTCCAGCGCGCCGGGCTCGGCGACCGCGTCGGCCCAGGCGACGACGCCGGGCCCGGACACCGTGCCGCGCAGCCTCGGCACGACGACCGTCGCGCGCAGGGTCGGCAGCGCCGCGGCGATCTCGCCGACCGCCGTGCGGTGGTCGCGCTCCTTTCCGGCGAACCTGACGCCGTCGGCCGCGACGAGCACCGTCGGGTCCAGGGGGCTCAGCCGGTCGACGACGGCCTTGGGCGCGAGGTCGGGGTTGCAGACCGCCCAGGTCGCGCCGAGGCTCGCCGCCGCGAGGAACGCGGTGATCGTCTCGCCGATGTTCGGCAGGAACCCGACGACGCGGTCGCCGGGGCCGACCCCGTGCGCCTTCAGGAACCGGGCGAAACCGGCGGTCTCGTCCCGCAGCCTTGTCCAGGACCAGGGTTCGGCGGAGCCGTCCTCCCCCACGACGACGAGCGCGTCACGGGTGTCGGAGGCGGCGCGGAACACGTGCTCGGCGTAGTTGAGCGTCGCGCCGGGGAACCAGCGGGCTCCTGGCATCCGCTCCTCGGCGAGGACCGCGGTCGGCGGCGTCGCGGCGCGCACGTCGAAGTGCGTCCAGACCTCGGCCCAGAACGCGTCGAGATCGGCGACCGACCACTCCCACAGCTCCCGGTACGAGCCGAACTCAAGGCCGCGCCGGTCGCGCAGCCCGTCGGCGAAGGCCCGCATCCCCGAGCCCTCGGGCAGCGCGGACACGGGAACAGCGGGAACAGGATTGCTCATAGCGCGATCTCCGATGGCTCACAAGGCCGCCGCCCGGTCTCGGCGCGACACCGGGCGGCGGAGTTCAAGAAACCGGCCCCGGCCCAGCCGGGGCGGGGGTCATGCGGTGTCCTGGTTCAGGGTGGGGGACTCGGGGTCGGCCACGCCCTCAAGGGCGGTGAGGATGCGGCGTTCGTTGGCCATGAGGTGCGCGGTGAGTTCGGCGCGCATCAGGTCGGCGGCGCGGCCCCGGGCGGCGGTCAGAAGGATGGCGTGCCTGCTGTGCCTCGCCTCCATCGCGTCGCGTCCCGCGTCGACGGGGTCGAAGACGAGCCGGGAGAAGCGCTCGGAGGCGTCCCAGAGGGGGGACAGCAGGCGCAGGTCCCATTCGCTGGCGGCGGGGCTGATCAGCAGCCTGTGGTACTCGCGGTGCAGGTCGAACTGGTCCTCGCCGATGTCGTCGCGGAAGGTCTCGGCGAGCGCCTGCTCGAGGCGTGTGATGTCGTCCTCGCTGCGGTCGGCGACGGACTTCGCGGCGAGTTCCGGCTCGACCATGCGGCGCAGCCGGAAGATCGAGCGCACGTCGTCGGGGTCGAGCGGGGCGACGACCGCGCTGCGCGACGGGCTCAGCGTGATCAGGCCCTGGGCCTCGAGCTGCCGCAGCGCCTCACGGATGGGCACATGGCTCACGCCGAGCTGCTCGGTGAGGGTCTGCACGATGAACGGCTGCCCGGGGGGCAGCGCCCCGGTGAGGATCGACCTGCGGATCTCATGGAGCACAAGGTCGACGGCGGAAGCCTTGCGTCCGGCGACGGATCGGACGGGGGACTGCCGTTGCGTCAAGGCCGGCTCCTTCGGGGGTGATCAGATCTTGGGGATCAGATGCGACAACTTATAACTTAGCAAATCCATCGTTGACAACTTATAAGTTAGCAAACTACGGTCCCGGATGTGACCTGCCCCACCCAGTCAGAAGGAGTCACGGTGGCCAAGCCTCGCCTCGCCCACATCGTTCTGCAGACGAGCCGTCCGCAGGAGATGGCCGAGTGGTACTGCACGCTGCTCGAGGGCCACGTGGTCTACGCGGGCCACGGGCTCACCTTCCTCACCTTCGACGAGGAGCACCACAGGATCGCGTTCATCGCCCCGCCCGAGGCCCTGCGCGAGAAGGACAAGGGCGCGGCCGGCCTGCACCACACGGCCTTCACGTTCGCCGACCTTGACGACCTCCTCGCCCGGCACCGCGCGCTGGCCGAGGTCGGCATCGAGCCCGTGGTCCCCGTCCAGCACGGCGTGACGACCTCCCTGTACTACCGCGACCCCGACGGCAACCACGTCGAGATGCAGGTGGACAACTTCGCCGTCCCCGACGACGCCACCGCCTACATGAACGGCCCCGAGTACGACGGCGACCCCGTCGGCCCGGCCTTCGACGTCGAGCGGATGGCCGCCGAGCGCGCCGAGGGCAGGTCGGTCGAGGAGCTGCAGTCCCGCGCGTGGGCGCTGACCTGCCCCGACCAGCCCGACCCGCTCGCCGCCCTCACCGCCTAGGAACCGCACAGTGCGCATCGCCAACCTCGCAGGCCGCCTGGTCCTGCTCTCCCCCGACTCCTCCCGCGCGCTCGACGTGGAACGTGCCAGCGCGGGCCGCTTCCCCGCCGACCCCCAGGCCGTCTACGACGTCTGGGCCGAGTTCACCGCCTGGGCGGCGTCCGCCGACCCGGCCCGGGGCGTCGCGTTCGACCCCGCCGACCTCGGCGCGCCCGCGCCGCGGCCCCGTCAGGTGCTCGCGGTCGGCCTCAACTTCGGCGCGCACGCCGCCGAGGCGGGGCTCGCCGTGCCCGAGCGGCCCGTCGTGTTCACCAAGTTCCCGACCTGCATCACCGGCCCGTACGGCGACGTGGTCCTGCCCGACGGCGGCGACACCGACTGGGAGGCCGAGCTGGTCGCGGTGATCGGGCGGCGGGCTGAGCGCGTCACCGCCGAGCTGGCGTGGGCGCACGTCGCGGGCCTCACCGCGGGCCAGGACCTGTCGGAGCGGATCGTCCAGATGGCAGGGCCCTCGCCCCAGTTCAACCTCGGCAAGTCCTTCCCCGGCTTCGGCCCGACCGGCCCGTGGCTGGTCACCCCCGACGCGTTCGCCGACCCCGACGACCTCGCCATCACCTGCGACGTCGACGGCGAACGCGTCCAGCACGGCCGGACCCGCGACATGATCTTCTCCCTGCCGCGGCTGATCGCCGAACTGTCGGCGATCCTCCCGCTGCTGCCCGGCGACCTCATCTTCGCCGGCACCCCCTCGGGCATCGGCGCGGGCCTCACCCCGCCGCGCTTCCTGCGCCCCGGCGCGGAGGTCGTCACCCGGATCGAGGGGATCGGCGAGATGCGCCACCGCATGGTCGCCGCCCCCGCCCCCGCCGGGGTCTGACGCCCCGGGCCCGCGCGGGCCCCCACCCCGCCCCATCATCCCCGCACCGTCCTCCCGAGGAGGAAGCATGACCCAGCCCACCGCACCCCAGCCCGCCGCACCCCAGCACGACGCACCCCAGCATGACGTCGTCATCGCGGGCGGAGGCCCGATCGGTCTCGGCCTCGCCCTTGAGCTCGCCCGCCACGGCGTACGTCCCGTCGTCTTGGAGCAGCGGCCTTACGGCACGCTGCACCCGGCCCGCACGAACCTCACGAACCTGCGCTCGATGGAGCACCTGCGCCGCTGGGGCATCGCCGACGCGCTGCGCGCCAACGACCCGATCGGGCCGGAGCGCGCCCGCAGCGTCACCTGGCTGACCACGCTCAACGGGCACATCGTGGCCGACCTCGCGGGCGCGTTCGCGTTCGCCGACCCGCTGCCGTTCACGTCCGACCGTGCCGAGTTCGCGCCGAACGCGGGGATCGAGCGGACGTTCCAGGACGCGGCGGTCAAACACCCCGGCATCGACGTCCGCTTCTCCAGCGCGCTTGAGTCCTTCACCCAGGACGACGACGGCGTCACCTTCACCTACACCGACCCGTCGGGCGCGGCGCGCACCGAGCGGGCGAAGTACCTCGTCGGCGCGGACGGCAGCCGCAGCGCCGTCCGGCAGGCGCTCGGCGTGCGGATGACGGGCCACCCCGACCTCGTCGAGGCGAGCATCTGGTACATCCACGCGCCCGAGATCGCCGCGCGCGCCACCGTCGGGTCGTCGTCCTTCTACCACTTCATCAACGAGCACGGCGACCCCGCGCTGCTCATCGCCCAGGACGACGAGGGCCGCTACATGTTCTGCGTCCTGCCGGGCGTCGAGGGCGTGGACGCCGACGACTGGGACGCCTACCGCGAGATCCTGTTCCGCAATGTCGGGTTCGAGTTCCCGGTCGAGAAGATCAACGGCGGCCGGGTGCGGGTGCACTCGCTCATCGCGCCGCACTTCGACCACGGCCGCGTGTTCCTCGCGGGCGACGCCGCCCACCTCATCTCCCCGATGGGCGGGTTCGGCATGAACATCGGCGTCGGCGACTCGGCCGACCTCGGCTGGAAGCTCGCCGCGGTGCTGCGCGGCTGGGGCGGGCCGCGCCTGCTGGAGAGCTACGGGATCGAGCGGTCCACCGCGATCACCTGGATCCAGCAGGAGTGCATCGACAACACCGCGATGCTGGCGCCGCAGTTCCTCGAGCCGGGGATCTCCGCCGACGGGCCGGAGGGCGAGGCGGTCCGCGCGCGCGTCGGGGCGCGGATCATGGACGTGAAGTCCAAGGAGTACGCGAGCATCGGCGCACAGCTCGGCTACCGCTACGACGGCTCCCCCATCGTCGTCCCGGACGGCACGACCCCTCCCCCGCTGTCGATGGGCCCGTACACGCCGACCGCGTTCCCCGGCGCGCGCGCCCCGCACGTTTGGCTCGATGACGAGACGTCGCTGTACGATGCGTTCGGTCCCGGTTTCACGCTGCTCGTCCTCGGTGACGGGGTCGAGACCGCGGGGTTCGAGGCGGCGGCGCGCGAGCGCGGCGTCCCCCTGACCGTCCTCGACGTGACCGCGCACGGGCTGTCCGGGCTGTACGAGGCGAACGCCGCGCTGATCAGGCCCGACCAGCACGTCGCCTGGCGCGGGACCGCCGCCCCGGCCGACGCCGGCGCGGTTCTCGACATCGCAAGGGGGGCCTGACCATGCCGCACGTGAACGTCAGAGGGACCGAGTACGCCTACATAGAGGCGGGTTCCGGGCCGCTGCTACTGCTCGCGCACGGCCTGCTCGGCGGCAAGGAGCTGTATGCGCCGCAGCTTGCCGCACTGTCGGACTCCTACCGCTGTGTCGCGTTCGACTGGCCCGGCCACGGCGGCACGGGCTTCTCGCCCGACGGCTGGACCGCCGACGACCTCGTCGCCGACGTGCCGGCGCTCATCGCGGCGCTCGGCGAGGAGCGCGCCCATCTGGCGGGCGTGTCGCAGGGCGGCGCGGTCGCGGTGCGGACGGCGCTCGCCCGTCCCGAGGTCGTGGCGTCGCTGACGATCATGTGCGCGGGGCCGTCGGGTCCCGCGCCGGAGGGCCTGGCGGGGCTGCGCGCGCTCACCGCCGCGCTCGCCGCCGACCCCGACGGCCCGGAGCGCCGCGCGCGGGCCGCCGCGTTCACCAGGTCGGCCTTCCACGACCCGGGGATGCCCGAGCGCGACCCCGAGGCGTTCGAGGCCGAGCTCGACGTACTGCTCGCGCACCCGCGCGCCGCCCTTGAGCTGCTGCCCGGCGTCCCCGCCTCCTACGGGGACATCACGCCGCGCCTCGGCGAGGTGAAGGTGCCGACGCTGGTCATCTGGGGCGAGTCCGACCCGCGCCCCGCCCTGGGCGCTGTCGTCGCCGACGCGATCCCCGGCGCCCGCCTGGTGACGGTCCCCGCCGCCGGCCACCACGTCAACATGGACGCCCCCGCCGAGGTGAGCGCGACGCTCCGCGCCTTCCTCGCCGACGTCGCCTGACCCCGCAGGGCCGGTGCCTCCCCGGGGAGGCACCGGCTTCGGCGCGGGCGGGGTGCGGGAGGATGGGGTGTGAGCGATCTTTGTGACACCGCGTCGGCCGGGATCGTCGTCCGGGACGAGCGGGGCAGGGTTCTGTTGTTGACCCGGGCCACGGCTCCGGCTGGGGTCGCGCCCGCGGCGGGGCATGTGTTCGACGGGCACGAGGTGCTGCGGGACGACGGGAGCGTTGACGTCGAGGCGTCGTTCCGGGCGGCGGCGGTCGCGGAGCTGGCCGAGGAGCTCGGGCTGAGCGTCAGTCCTGAGGCATTGACGGAGGTCACCGGGGGGTGGCGGCCTTCGCCGTGCCGTCGTGCGCTGCCGCCCAGGGCCGAGGCGGGGCACGAGTGGCGGGTCTATGCGGCTGCGGCGGCCGAGGTGAGCGGGGTGTTGACGCCGTCGCCGGACGAGGCTTCGGGGGCGCGGTGGTACCCGGCCGACGAGGTCCAGGCGCTCGCCGAACGCACCGGCGCGCAGGCCGCCGGGCTCGTCTCGGACGCGGAGTTCGCGGCGGACCCCGGAATCCAGGCGGTCTGGGTGCGCTGGCTCGCCGACGCGGGCGTCGTGTCGGTCTCCCCCGACGTCCTCGCCGCGATCGACCGCATGCTCCTGCACCAGGCCCGCACCTGCCGCTGACCCGTCAGGGACGCAGCAGCCGCAGGGCGAGGCGGGTGTAGGACGCGGCGATGTGGGCCGGGTCGCGGCGGCGCTGCGAGGGGTACCAGCGGGCCACGTCGATGGCCAGGGACATCAGCGCGAGCGCGGCCGTCGCGGCGTCGTCGGGCGCGAAGGCCCCCGCCGCGACGCCCTCGGCGACGGCGTCGGCGAGCAGCGACTCGGTCTCGCGCCGGATCTTCACCAGCTCGCGCTGGTGGTCCGGGGTGAGCGAGGGGTGCTCGTACTGGATCGTGCGGGCGAGCGAGTGGTGCTCGGCGTGGAACAGCACCGACGCCTCGACGATCGCCGCGACCCGCGCGGCCGGGTCGGGCCCGGCGGCCTCGGCCGCCTGCCGGACAAGCCCGAAATGCACCTTGTGCCCGGTCCGCGCGATCTCAAAGAGAAGGTCCTCTTTGGTGGGAAAATGCATGTAGAGGGCGGCCGGGCTCATCCCGGCGCGCAGCGCGATCGCCCGGGTCGACGTGCCGTGGTAGCCGTTCTCGCCGAACGCCTCAAGACCCGCCGCGAGCAGCCGCCGCGC
Source organism: Actinocorallia sp. A-T 12471 (assembly GCF_033875155.1). NCBI lineage: Bacteria > Bacillati > Actinomycetota > Actinomycetes > Streptosporangiales > Thermomonosporaceae > Actinocorallia > Actinocorallia sp. A-T 12471. The sequence goes on from NZ_JAWZTE010000003.1 coordinate 127,428, forward strand.
CGTCGCGGGCAGCCGCGCCCACGCCTGTTCGACGGCGGCGCTCACCGTGCCGCCCTCCCCCGATCCACGCCGCTCACGAGACGGTCAGGCCGCCGTCCACCGGGATCACCGCGCCGTTGACGTACGCGCCGGCCCGGCTCGACAGGTAGACCGCGACGCCCGCCATGTCGTCGGGCCGTCCGATCCGCTTGACGGGCACCGCCTCGGCGATCATGTCGCCGAACGCGTCGAGGGTCGCGGCCATCATCTTGGACTCGAACGGGCCCGGCGCGACCGCGTTCACGGTGATGCCCTGCGGGCCGAGCTCCTTGGCGAGGACCCGGGTGAGCTGGTGGATGCCCGCCTTGGAGGCGGTGTAGGAGTAGCGCTGGCCGGGCGTCATGATGCCGTCGATCGAGCCGATGTTGATCACCCGGGCTGGGTCGTCGGGGGTGGCGGCCGCGCGCAGGTTGGGCAGGAGCGCGCGGGTGAGGAAGAACGGCGACTTCAGGTTGAGGTCGAGGACCTTGTCCCAGGCCGAGGCGGGGAACTCCTCGATGGGCGCGCCCCAGGTGGCTCCCGCGTTGTTCACCAGGATGTGCAGGGGGCCGTCGATGGTGGCGGCGAGCGCCTTACAGGCTTCCTCGGTGGAGACGTCGGCGGGCACGCCCTCGACCTCGCCGTACTGGGACAGCTCCTTGACGGCTGCGTCGACCGCGTCGGCCTTGCGGGAGCTGATCACGACCTTGGCCGCGCCCGCCTGGAGCAGACCGCGCGCGATCATCAGGCCGATGCCCCGGGTACCGCCCGTGACCAGCGCGTTCTTGCCGTCCAACCGGAACAGGTCCATGCCTCAGCCCTTCGCCTTGCCTGTGATCAGCGGCAGTCTATCCGGGGCCCTCAGCGACGTGCGGCGGCGCGGTAGCCGTCGAGGACGTCCTGGCGGAGCAGCGCGCCGAACCCGGAGTCCAGGACGCGCAGGGCGACCTGTGCCTCGGTGAGGCCGAGGTGTGCGGCGGTCCGGGCGAGGTGCCAGTCGTGCGCGGCCAGGACCGACAGGAGGTGGCCGCGCCGGGTCTGCGCGTCGGACAGGCGGAAGGTCTTCAGGTAGGCGAGGGTGCCGTCGTCGGCGGTGATGGTCTCGCCGATGTGGTTCTCGCGGCGGCGCTCGAACGACGGCAGGAACCGGGCCAGCCGGAAGCGGCCCAGGTCATAGACCTTCTGGTGGGTGTAAGAGCCGTCGAGGAGGCCGCCCGCCATGACGCCGTCGTGGAAGCGCGCCCAGCCGTCGACCTGCGCCACGGCCGCCGCCCGCAGGCCCGCGAGGTCCTTGACGGCGGTGCCGTCGATGCGCGCGGCGAAGTCGGGGACCGGCCCGCTGAACAGGGCGTAGTGGTGGACGAGTTCGCCATAGAGGTCCTGCACGAGGGTGGGGTGCAGGAGCCGGTAATCGGCGGGGTGCGGGACGACGAAGGCGGCGGCGAGGGCGTCGGCGGCGTAGACGAGGACGCCGCACTGGCCAGGGTGGATCTCGAAGATCCGCAGCGCGTCTTGGAGGCCGGTCACCGCGGCTCCGCTGTACGCCTCCTCGGCGCGCGGGGACATGCCGTGGCGCAGCGCGTCAGCCGACCATTCCCGCCAGGCGATGGACGGGCCGCCGAAGTGCAGCGCAAGGTAGCCCTCCAAGGCGAGGTGGAGGGGCAGGAAGCGCAGGCGGTTGGGCTCCACGCGGCGCGCCATCCGCCGGTGGACGCGCACGGGGACGGACGGCGGCGGCGCGTCGTCCCCGGCCAGGCGGGTGCCGTAGGCGGCGGCCGGGGTGCCGTCGTCGGTCCACGCGGCGACGAGCCCGTGCGGGACGTAGGAGCCGTAGACCGTGCGCGGGCCCACCTCCACGATCCCGAACGCGTCGTAGACGCGCGGGTGCAGCCGCAGGTCCGCGATGGGCGCGTCGCGGATGAGCGGGACGAGCCGGACGCCGCCCCACACCTGGGACGGCGCGGTGCGCAGGCCGGTGAGGGCGAGCCCGGTCACGTGGCCTCCCCGAGGAACGCGGCGACGCGCGCCGCGAGGTGGGCGTTCAGCTCGGCGACGCCGGTGCGTCCCTCGGCGAACCGCGCGAGTTCGGCGAGCGCCGGGAGGTTCTCCGCGTCGCGGATGCCCGCGGTCGGGACGGTCGGGGCGAGCCGCCGGACGTCGAAGGCCGCGGCGTCGTAGACCGGGTTGAGGTGCACGATCGCGCAGGTCCCGGCCGGGTCGAGGCGGGTGCGCCAGATCCGCAGGACCTCGGCGGCCAGGCCGGGCGGCGCGTTGTCCCAGCCGTCGGAGACGATGACGAGCCTGTCGGGCCGGTGGTCGAGGCCGTCGAGGACGCGCAGGCCGAGCGGGGTCGGTCCCTCGGCGCGCGCTAGCAGCGGGTCGGTACGGCCGGAGACCCACAGCGGCACGTAACGTCCGGCGAGGGCTTCGAGCAGGAAGTGGCAGGCGAGCGCGACGGCGAGGGGACGCCGCAGCTTCTGCGCCGACCCCGACGCGGAGTAGCTGTCGTCCAGTACCGCCGCGACCTTCCCCCATGTGCCAGCGGCCGTACCTGCGGTGCGCAAGGCGGCGGCGCGGAGCGCGCCCGTGAGTTCCGCGCGACGGGTGCGTCGTTCGGCGAGCGGCAAAGACAGCGTGTAGAGGGCGAGGCGTGTAAGCGGCATCCGGGAGAGATCCGTCTTGACCGCCTCACCGCCCGACTCCTGGAGACGCAGCCTTTCCAGACGTGTGAGGCGTGGCTCGATGCGCGTAAGGAACGCCTCGCGTCCTATGCCGCGCTTAGCCGCGAAGCCCTCGGCGACCGTGTATGGCAGGTCGTAGATGGCGTTCTTGTCGTGGTGGGCGCGTCGCCAGGACTCAAGGATCGGGGTCTCGTAGGACGCGGACTTGTGCGGGGTGAAAAGGAACGTGCCGAGTTCGCCGTCGAGCCGCAGGTGCGTGTGCTTGACCGCGTCCTTCAGCCCTGCCCGGTACTTGACGGCGTCGAACGCGAGGTCGGGACGGGCGCGCAGCCAGTCACGCACGATCGCGCGGACCCGTCGGTTGTTGATCCCCGCCTTGCGCAGCTCGCGGAACAGCCGGTAGACGCGTTGCGGAGGCAACTCCTGGAGGCGACGCCGGATGAGCGCGCCCTCCAAGTCCGTGACAGAACCTTCCGCGAGCAGGTTCCGCGCTATGCGTGCCGCGTTGTGGTCGTTGACGTCGAGTGCAAGGGCCGCGGCGTAGAACTCGCGGTAGTTGACGAGCAGATACCGGTGCAGGAATGCCAGTGAAAGGCCCTGCTCGTACTCGCTGGCGTGGAACTCGCGTTGTCCGGTCCCGGTGATGGCCGCGTTGACGAACAGCAGCACGTCCTCGGCCGCGATCAGCTCCGCGACGTCCAACCCTGCCTCCCCGACGGTGAAAAGGGCGTCGGCCGGGGAGAGGAGACGGGAACAGCGAAATCATTGCATTACAGGGCAAGCCTCGGAAGTCCCGTCGGAGTCCCACGGCCGACCCGGGAACGGTAACACCACATCCGTCACCGAACGTCAGGGTTTTCCGGGAACGCGAAGGCTCCCCGCGCGGCGGCGCGGGGAGCCCGTCGGCGGGGGTCAGCCGAGCTTGACCGTGCCGTCGGCCAGGGCCTGCTTGACCTCGGCCATCTTGGCGGTGACCTCCTCGGACGCCCCGCACAGCACGACGTCGGTCGCGCCGGTGCCTGAGGCGACCCCGAAGGGCACCTGCTCGGCCTTGAACGTGCCGTCGAGCACCGCCTTCACCGCGTGCTCAAGCTCGTAGCCGGTGTCGCTCTTGACGTAGCCGGAGTAGCCCTTCTCGGTGCCGCATTCCTTGACCAGCGGGCCGCCCACGACGGTGGCGTCGCGGCCGAGCGCGGCCTGGACGAGGCCCTGCTTGCCCAGGTTGAGCTGCTGGCCGAAGACGTCCGCGCCGGTGCCGACGGCGGCCTGTCCCGCCTGCTGGGCCTTGGCGACGTCGTTGAAGTCGCCGACGTACTGCGCCTTCACGACCTCGACCTTCGGGTCAACGTACGCGGCACCCTGCGCGAAGGCTTCCGCGGTCTTCACGATCGCGGGAAGCTCGAGGCCGCCGACGAAGCCGACCTTGCCCGTCTTGGTGGTGAGGGCGGCGTAGGCCCCGGCGAGGAAGCCGCCGTCGGCCTGGACCGGGTCGTAGTAGGCGAGGTTGGCGAGGGGCTCGGCGTCGGACGGGCCGCCGATCTCCACGAACTTGACGTCCGGGAAGGTCGGCGCGACCTGGCGGAGCACCGAGTCGGTCTGGCCGCCGAAGGACACCACGAGGTCCGAGCCGGACGCCAGGCGGGTCAGGACCTGCTGGTAGTCGGCGGTGGCGACCTGCTCGACCTTGGTCAGCGCGACCTCGGCCGCCTTGTCCTTCTCGAGCCGCTGGTATCCGGCGTAGCCGGACTGCATGAACCCGTCGTCTGACAGCGAGCCGGGGAACATGACGCCGACCTTCAGCTTCTCCTGGCCCGCGCCGCCGTCGGCCTCGTCGGCTCCGCCGCATGCGGTGGCGGTGAGGCCGAGCGCCAGCAGGGCGGCGGCGAGTGCGGTCTTGCGCATCGGGGGTCCTCCATGGGGCGCGGTTATTGGTATACCGTTAAGTGAAACCGGCGATCGTTTCCGTCGGATTTCACCGACGTAATCACTGTGCGACGACGGTTCCCTCGAAGAGAACGAGCGTCCGAGCCGGTCGCGACATGACGGCCTCGGCCTGGGTGCGTGCTTCCACGACGACAAGGTCGGCGACGGAACCCACCGTGGGACCGTGCGCGGGAAGGCCGAGCGCGCGGGCTCCCCCGTGCGTCGCGGCGGCCAGGGCGAGCTCGATCTCCGCGTCGGCGTACAGCTCGGCGCGTTCGGCGATCCGGTGGGCGCGCGCGAGCATGTCGCCGTCGCCGTAGGGCGACCAGAGGTCGCGGATGCCGTCGTTGCCCGCGGCGAGGTTCGCGCCCGCGTCGCGCAGCGTCAGGATCGGCAGCACGGGATCGCTGTGCGCCGCGCAGGTCACCACGCTGATCTCCGCCTCGGCGAGGCCCCGCGCGATCTCCGTCTGACGGGCCGGGTCTGCGTCCCCCAGCGCGTAGCCGTGCCCGATCGTCACCCTGCCGCGCATGCCCGTCGCCAGGGTCCGCTCGATGATCAGGTCGTACTCCCACGCGCCGAGCGTCCCCCTGTCGTGCAGGTGCAGGTCGACGGGCACGCCGTGCTCGGCGGCGAGGCCGAACACCACGTCGAGGTGGCGCACCGGGTCGCGTTCCAGCCCGGCCGGGTCGATGCCGCCGACGACCTGGGCGAGCCCGGTCCGCAGCGCCTCGGCCATCAGCTCGGCAGTCCCCGGGTTGGTGAGCATCCCGTACTGCGGGAACGCCACCTGCTCGACCGTGACGTGCCCGGCAAGGCGCTCGGCCGCCTCCCGGACGGCGTGGAAGCCCTGAAGGCCGAACTCCGGAGACACGTCGGTATGGGTGCGCACCCGTGTGGTGCCCAAGGAGACGACATGTCTCAGCAGCGCCTCGATCCGGTCGGCCGACGCCACCCCGAACTCGCCGCGCCGGGTCCTCGTGTAGTCGATCTTGTCCTGGAGCCTTGGCCCCGCCGTGTTCGGCACCCACGGGCCACCCCACAGGGTCTTGTCCAGGTGGCAGTGGGCGTCCACGAAGGCGGGCAGCACAAGGCGGCCACCCAGGTCGATCTCCTGCGGGCCGGAAGGCAGCCCGGTGCCTTCTGCGGCCACACGTCCGCCGGAGACAAGCAGGTCAGTAAGGGCGGTGCGGCCCGGCAGAAGGGCGTCGCGCAGAAGCAGGTCGGTCATGGTCATCCCGCGAGGTCGATGTCGGTGCCGACGCCGCGCAGCCGCGCCGCGTCGAGCAGGAGCCGGGCGGCGGCCAGGTCCTGGAGGCCGACGCCGAGGGAGTTGAACAGGGTGATCTGCCTGCGGTCGGTCCGTCCCGGCCGCGCCCCGGTGAGGACCTCTCCGAGTTCGTCCTCGAAGTGCGCGGGGCCGATCGCGCCTTCGGCGAGCGGGATGAGCACGTCACCCGACTCGTGCAGGGCGGTCAGCCTGCTGTCCACCACGACGCGCGCCTTGCGGATGCCCTCGGTGTCGATCTCCCGATGGTCGGCCCTCGGCGGCGCGCCTACGGCGTTGACATGCAGACCGGGACGGAACCATTTCCCTTCCACGATCGGGTCCTTGGACGGGGTGAGCGTGCACAGCACGTCAGCGGCCTTCACCACCTCCTCGGCCGAGCCGAGCACCTCCGCGCCGGTCTTCTCGGCGAAGGCGCGCGCGGTCGCCTCAGTGCGGCTCCAGACGACGGTCCGGGCGAACGGCATGACCGCGCGCAGCGCCTCGACGTGGGCGAGCGCGAGCGCGCCCGCCCCGACGAACCCCAGGACCCGGCTGCCCGGCCTGGCCAGCGCGGCGGTCGCGACGGCCGAGGCCGCGGCGGTGCGGAACCTGGTGACCGCGCCGCCGTCGATCAGCGCCGCGCAGCTTCCGTCCTCGGCCGACACCGCGAGGATCGCCGACCGCTGGACGGGCAGGCCGCGTTCCCGGTTGGCGGGCACGTCGGCGAGCAGTTTCACGGTGGCGAGCCCGGCGGGCTTCGAGGCGGCGGCCATCACCAGGAAGGCCGCGTCGGAGCCGGGCAGCGTCATCGCGGGCGGGGCGGGCAGTGCCGCGTCGCCGCGCGCGAGGTCCTCGTGGGCGGCGCGGACGGCCGCGATCACGTCGGGGTAGGACAGCAGCGCGAGCACGTCGGAGCGGGTGAGGATGAGGGTCATCAGGCGCGGGCCTCTCGGACGAAGGGGAGGGTGAGCCCCGCGGGCGACCTGCTCGCGCCGACGAGGCCGCTCACCGCGACCAGGGCGAGCAGGTAGGGGGACATGACGAGCACGGCCGTCGGCAGGTGGACGCCGAAGGCCGGGGCGGCGAACTGGAGCGCCTGGGCGAGGCCGAAGAACACGCAGGCCAGCAGCGTCGGCCACGCCTTCCACCGGCCCGCGATCACCGCGGCGACGGCGAGGTAGCCCGCGCCCGCGCTGATGTTGTCGGTGAAGGCGTGCACGTCGGCGAGCACGAGGTGGGCCCCGGCGAGCGCCGAGGTGAGCCCGGCGAGCAGCACCGCGCAGAAGCGGACCGCGTTGACGGGCAGGCCCGAGCGGTCGGCGGTCTCGGCGTCCGCGCCGATCGCGGTGACGGCGAGGCCGAAGCCGGTGCGTCCGCCGAAGAGAACAGCCAGGACGACGGCCACGGCGACGCACAGGTAGCCGACCGCCGTCAGCTCGAACAGGGCGGGCCCGAGGATTGGGATGTCGGAAAGCACAGGAAGCGCGATCGGGTCGAAGCCCGGGATCGTCCTACCTTCGGTGAAGTACAGGCGGGAGCCGTAGGTGGTCGCGCCGAGGGCGAGCGCGTTGGCGGCCACCCCTGTGACGATCTGGTCGGCCCGTAGGGTGACGCTCAAGACTGCCTGTAGAACGGCGAACAAGACTCCGGCGACAAGCGCGCACACGAGCCCCGCCGAAGCGCTGCCCGTGGTGTGCGCGCCTATGGCCCCGGCGAACGCGCCGGTGAGCATCATGCCCTCGACGCTCATGTTCAGCACGCCGGCCCGTTCGCTGACGAGCTCGCCCGCAGAGGCGACGAGCAGGGGGATGGCCAGGCGTACGCCGCCGTCGACGAGTTCGGCCAAGGCGCTCATCGGGTCGCTCCCTTCCGGAAGATGACGGCCCCGGCCACGCAGATGATCAGCACGCTCTGCACGACCTGGACCGACGAGGCGGGCACGCCCGCCGCGAGCTGGAGGTTGATGCCGCCGGACGCGAGAAGCCCGAAGGCCAGGGAGGTCCCGGCGACTGCGGTGAGGCTGCCCCTGGCCAGCAGGCCGACGACGAGGCCGGTGAACCCGTATCCGGAGGTGAAGTGCTCGGCCAGCACATAGGGCACCGTCGCGACGAGGGTCGCGCCCGCGACGCCGGACATGCCGCCCGCGACGGCTAGGGAGCCGCCCTGGAGGCGTCCGACGGGCAGGCCGAGCCGGGCGGAGGCGGGCTCGGACATGCCGACCGACGACAGCCGGGCCCCGGTGGCGGTCCTGCGCAGGACCAGCGCCGCGACGACCACCCCGACTGCCGCGAGCACGATCGCGAGGGTCGCGGGCGATTCCGGCAGGCCGAGCAGCGGCAGCCTGGCGGGTTCGGCGAGCGGCGCCGACTGCGGCAGCGTGTCGGCCGAGGTGACGGGCTGGCGCAACAGCCCCTCCTCGTGCACGACGAGCACGACGAGGAACGTTCCGACGAAGTTGAGCAGCAGTGTCGTGATGACCTCGTTGACGCCGCGCGCGACGCGCAGCCACGCGGCGATCCCGGCCCATGCCGCGCCCCCGGCGAAGCCCGCGAGCAGCAGCGCGGCGAGCGCGACGGGCGCGGGCGTCGCGTCGGGCAGGTTGACGCCGACGGCCGTGGCGGCGATCCCGCCGACCGCGAGCTGTCCCTCGCCGCCGACGTTGACCAGCCCGGCCCGGTGCGCGACGGTGAAGCCCGTCGCGATGAGCCCGAGGACGGCGGCGGCGTTGAGCGCGCTGCCGAACGCGTAGGACGAGCCGAACATGCCGTCCCACAGGGCCGTCGCGGCGGTCGCGGGGTCCGCGCCGCCGCCGGCCGCCAGGGCCGCGCCGACGAGCAGGGCGGCGAGCACTGCCGTCCCGTAGACGAGGAGGTTCCTTCTCATGCGGAGGCTCCGAGCATCAGGCGGCCGATCGCGTCGCGCGCGCCGGGCAGGCCCGGCGTTACCGGGCCGAGCAGACGACCCCGGTAGGCGACCATGACGCGATCGCACAAGGTGAGCAGTTCAGGCAGCTCGCTGGAGACGACGAGCACGGCGGCTCCCCCGGCGGCGGCGTCACGGACCCTGCTGAGAACCGCGTCCACCGCGCCGATGTCCAGGCCCCGCGTGGGCTGGGCGGCTATGAGGCACCGGAGCGGGTCCAAGGCGAGCTCGCGGGCGACGACGACCTTCTGCTGGTTGCCTCCCGACAGCGTGCGCAGCGGCGCGTCCGGGCCGGTGGCTCGGATGCCGTGTTCCTCGATGACCTTCGCGGCGCGCAGACGCATCGCCTTGCGGTCGAGAAGGCCGAACCTGCGGAACTCGCCGAGGCGGCCGAGGAAAAGGTTCTCCGCGACGGTCATGCCGGGGACGCAGCCCTCGTGGTGGCGGTCTTCCGGGATGACGCCGAGGCCCGCCGCCGTACGCGTCGCGGGGGCGGCCCGGGTGAGGTCGGTCCCGTCGAGTTCGAAGACGCCGCCGTCGGGGATGAGCGCCCCGCTGAGGACGGCGACGAGTTCGCTCTGTCCGTTGCCTTCGACCCCGGCGATCCCGACGATCTCGCCGGGCCTGACGTCGAGGTCGACCCCGTCGAGGACGTCCGCGCCGTGCGGGCCGCGCACCCGCAGCCCGCGCACCCGGACGACGGGCGCGGCCTCGTCCCCGCCGGACGCGGGCGCGTGGGCGGCGTCGCCGGATTCGGCGTCGAGTCCGGCGACGAGCAGCGGGTCGAGGTCGGCGAGATGGCGGCCGACCATCAGCTCCACGAGCTCGTCCTTGGTGAAGTCGGCGAGCGGGCCGCTCCCGGCGACCCTGCCGCCGCGCAGCACGGTCGCGGCGTCGCCCGCGCGCTCGATCTCGCCGAGCTTGTGGGTGACCAGGACGACCGCGCGTCCGGCGTCGGCGATGCGTCGGCAGGTCGCCAGCAGCGCCTCGACCTCGGCGGGGCCGAGCACGGCGGTCGGCTCGTCGAGCAGGACAAGGCGCGGGTCGCGCAGCAGGCACTTGACGATCTCGACGCTCTGCCGCTCGCCCACGGGCAGGTCGGCGACCGTCGCGGTGAGGTCGACGCGCAGGCCGTATTCGGCCTCGATGGCGGCGACCCGTCCGGTGAGGTCGGGCATCCGCAGCCTGACCCGTTCGGCGAGGAGCAGGTTCTCCGCGACGGTGAGGGTCGGCACGAGGCTGAAGTGCTGGTGCACCATCGCGACGCCGAGCGCGAGCGCCTCGGCCGGACGACGGGGCCGGTACGGCTCCCCGAAAAGGCGCATCTCGCCCTCGTCAAGCGCGGCCGAGCCGAAGACGAGATTGCACAGCGTGGACTTCCCTGCGCCGTTCTCGCCGAGCACGCAGTGCACCTCCCCGGCGCGGACGGTCAGGTCGACCGCGTCGAGGGCGCGCGCTTTCCCGAACGTCTTTCCGACGCCGGTAAGCTCAAGAGCAGGCTCCACGGGCCTCCCTCCTTAGTGGTATACCGTTAAATCTGGTACGTGATCATGCCGAGGGTGTTGCGTGGATGTTTCTTCCGTGCAAACGCGTCAAAGGCGCACCGAGACCGACGAAGGCGGGTCAAGTGTCCGAACCTGGCTCGCTGCGCGACCTCGCCTACGCGACGCTGCGGCAGCGGATCGTGGAGGTTGCGCTCAAACCCGGCGAACGGCTCGTGGAACGCGACCTCGCGGCCGAGCTGAACGTCTCGCGCATCCCGCTGCGCGAGGCGCTGCGCATGCTGGCCGCCGAAGGGCTCGTCGTCATCGTCCCCGGCAAGGGCGCGCTGGTCTCCCCGTTCACCCCCGCCGACGTCCGCGACCTCTTCGACGTACGCGAGGTCCTCGAATCCCTCGCCGCGCGCCTCGCCGCGGCCCGCGCGTCGGCCGAGTCCGTCGAACGCCTGGAGAAGCGCCTCGAAGAGTGCCGCGCAGCGACCGCCGACGCCGACGTCACCCGCATCGCCGCCGCGAACGCCGCCTTCCACGCCGAGATCATCGACCTCGCCGACAACCCCCTGCTGACCTCCCTGATGTCCCCCCTGGCCGCCCGCACCGAATGGCTCTTCCGCCTGACGTCCTCCCGCGACCCCGCGGAACAGTGCTCAGAGCACGAAGAACTCTTCGCCCTCATCGCCGCCGGCGACGCCGACGGCGCGGCCGCCTCCGCCTACGCCCACATAGCCGCGGGCCGCGCCCCCAGCACCGCCCTCGCCTCCACCTGGTCCGAACCCACCGTCGACCCCGAAGCCGTCGCCAAACGCCGCCGCCGCCGCACCTGACGCCCCCCGACCAGCTCAGACCAGCTCAGACCAGCTCCGCCACGAACGTGATCGCCGCGTCGCCGAGCCGCGCGTCGAACCGCCAGCAGCCCGCCTCGGGGAAGTCGAGGACCGACGGCTGGAAACCCGTCGGCCCGTAGCCCGAGTTGTCGAGCTCGGTCTCGACCGACGCACCGGTCCGCAGCGACGTCGCCGCCAGCGTGATGTCGCCCTCCACCCCGCGCCACCAACCCCACTTGGTGGACAGGCGGCCGTCCTCACGGTTGAGCTCGACGGGACGTCCCGGCGACCACGCCCACAGCCCTCCCCCGCCGAACCACGAGTCGTCGCCGTCGGCCATCGTGACAGCGCGCTCAGGGGGCGCCTCCGTGCGCTCGGCCACCCGCGTGACGGGGCACGGCTGCCCGTCCGCGAGCGCCGTCGGCGCCGGCGTCGGCTCCCGCCGAGCGGGGTCGGCGGAGCAGGCCGCGCAGAGGAGCAGGGCGGTGGTCCCGAGAACTGTGCGAGCCAGCGGGATGTCGATCATCCCCGTAGTCTGCGCGGCCGCGCGCACACGTGCCGCGTCGCTGACCGCAAACGGCCTCCGGACAGCGGAAGGACCCGCCCCGGGGAGAGGGCGGGTCCTGGACCACGGCGTCAGACCGAGACCGGTGTCGGCTCGGTGACGGGGTCGGGCGCGGTGGCCTTCGCCGAGTTCTTGCGGGTTAGGGGAATGAAGTTGAGGAGGAGGAACCCGAAGAGCCAGATCAGGAGTGTGGTGATGTGGCCGCCGAGGGTGCGGGCGTCGAAGTAGAGGATGGAGCGGGCGGTTTCCAGGACGGCGGGCATCGGGAGGATGTCGTGGAGCCACTGGAAGAGGGAGGGTTCCATCCAGACGGAGACCGCACCGCCGGAGGAGGGGACGCCGAGGATGACCAGGAGGCCGATCGCGGGGACCGCGGCGATCTGGGCGAGGGCCGCGTTGTGCTTGCCCAGGGGGCTGAGGAGGCGGGTGAAGAACGCGGTGACGAGGGCGCCGGTGAAGGAGGCGAGCGCGCCGAGGCCGATGAGTTCGGGGTGGCCGTCGATCGCGCCGATGATCGGGCCGATCATCAGCCAGACCGCGAAGCCCATGAACACCGCCCAGCCTGCGGAGACGACAACGAACGGGCGTGGCCGCATGAGCTGCGGGGCCGCCGTGCCGATCACCAGGACGAAGATCGCGCCGGACAGAATCCAGCCGAGCGTCAGGTAGAGGGTGGAGACGCCCGAGCCGTCCTCGGGCGGCAGCGGCGCGAGGTCTTCGGTCTGCAGGTCGACGCTCTGGGCGATGGTGAAGCCGGTGAGCACGGAGGTGAGCGCCTGCGTCTGGCTCGTGCCCGCCGCGCCCGCGACGTACAGGACGGCCTGGCCCTGCCCGCGCACCGAGGGTCCGACGTAGGCCCCGACGACCTCGCGCTTGAGCACGAGTTCGCGCGCCTCGGCCTCGGTGCCGACGGACCGCAGCTCGAACGCCTCGCCGGTCGCGGCGGTGAGCTGTGAGGCGGCGCGTTCGGCCTGGGCGGCGGTGGAGGACACGACGGCGAGCGGCATGTGGTTGGGCGCGGGCTGGTGCATCGCGGTCAGCATGACGCCGACGATCATCACGACCATGAGGAACGGGAACAGCCCGACCATGGCGTACTTGGCCAGGAGCGACTGGCTGCGGGCGACGGCGTGCTGCCCGCTGGTGGTGGAGGACATGCGGTACCTCAAAGGGGTTCGGAACGGAAGGCCGGTCAGGCCGTGACGGGGACGGCGGCGACCGCCGCGGCGTCGGCGGCCTCGTCGACGGCCTCCTCCTCCCGCCCGGTCAGCTGGTGCTTCGGCTTCTTCCTGCCGCGCAGGGAGTCGAGCAGCACCGAGCCCGCGACGGCGACCGCGCCCCACAGCGCGAGGACGAGCAGGTGCCCGCTGACGCCGTCGCCGCCGAAGTAGAGGATCGCGCGCAGGGCCTCGCCCGCCGCAGGGGTGGGCAGGACGCCGTGCAGCCACTCGAAGAACGGCGGCATCGCCTTCACCGGCAGGCCGAGGTTGGAGGAGGGGACGCCCAGGTACATCAGGACGAGCACGCCGGCGATCGAGCCGAGCGGCCCGATGAGCCTGGCGATGAAGCTCTGCGCGAGCCCGACGGAGAAGATCGTCGCCCAGCCGAGCGCGAGCATCTCCCAGGCGTGGCCGCCGACCGCCCCGATGACGACGTCGGCGAGGAACCAGACGACGAAGCTCATCAGCGCCGCCCAGACGGCGAGGAACGCGGGGGTTCTGCGGAGTGTGAACTCCTCGGGCGCGCCCTGCATGAGCATGGTGATGATCATGTATCCGGCGAGGATCCACGCGGTGACGATCAGCATGGCCGACGTGCCCATGCCGTCCTCGGGCGGGAGCGGCGCGATCTCCATGTGCTCGACCTGGAGGCCCTGTTGCGCGGCGATCCCGGTGAAGATCGCCTGCGACATCGACGCCTGGCCCATGCCCGCGGCCTGCGCGGTGTAGAGGGTCGCGGGGCCGCCGCGCCGCGTGGGCAGCTGGAAGGCCGCGGCGATCTCGCGGCGCTTGAGCAGGCTTTCGGCCTCCGACACCGCGCCGACCGTCCTGACCTCGACCGGGGCGTTCTCGGCGGCGTTGAGCGCGTCGGCGAGCCCGACGGCCTGCTGCCCCGTGCCGATCACCGCGACGGGCAGGTCCCTGGGCGTCGGCTGGTGCATCGACACGGTGTAGACGCCGACCAGCATCATCACCAGCAGGAACGGGATGAGGCCGAGGAAGCCGTACATGACCGCCTTGGGTGGTTCCTTCCGCCCTCCGGGGGCCGCCCCCTCGACGGTGACGGTGTCCGTCTCCTGCATCAGATCGATCTCCTCGCGTAGCGAAAATCTTAAGTCAACTGACTTAAGCGCACCCGATAACATTAAGTCACTCGACTTAATGAGTGGGACCCGATCACCGCAGGAGAGACGGTTGTCACAGCTGGGAGAATGGGCGGCATGACGCCGAAAAGCACCCGTGAGCTGCTGCTCGAGGCGGGCGAGCGGCTGATCGCCCTGCACGGCGTCACCGCGGTCTCCGCCCGCAAGATCGCCGAGGAGGCGGGGGCGGCGAACCACTCGGCCGTCGCCTACCACTTCGGCACCAAGCTCGACCTCATCCTCGAGGTGGTCAGGGCGCACCGCGCGCACACCGACGAGATCGGCCGCGCGATGATCGAGAAGGCCGCCGGCTCCGCCGATCCGCGCGAGCACCTGGCGTGCGTGCTGCTGCCGACGCTCGTCCACCTCGACCGCCTCGGCCCGCCCACCTACTACGCGAGGTTCGCCGCGCAGACGCTCAGCGACCCCACGACCGAGCCGCACGTCATCCCCGAGCTCGCCGGAACCCACATGGCCGACGCGATGCGCGCGGTCGCCCGCACCACGTCCGACATCCCGAAGGAGGTGATGCGGATGCGCTGGCGGCTGGTCAGGCCGCTGATGTTCCGGGCGAGCGCCTCGTTCGAACTCGACCTCGCCGAGGGCCGCAACACCGACGGCACCTGGGCGCACCTGGGCCGCTTCATGCTCGACGCCATCGGCGGCCTGCTCCTGGCCCCCAACACCCTCCCCCCGGAAGCCCTCCGCACCGCCTCCCCTGCCCCCGCCTGGCTCCACCCCGACCTCTGACCCCGCCGGAACCCCCGCGCCGCCGCGTACGTTGGGGGGCTATGACGGGAATGCTGGCGGTCCTCGTGGTGACGTCCCTTCCGGGACTCGTCCTGCTGCTCATCGTCGTCGCCGCCGTCGACCGGCTCGGTCTGCGCGCCAACGAGCGCTACCGGCTGCCGTGGCGCAGGCCGGAGGACGCCCGCCCGGTCGCCTCAGCGGGCCTCGACGAGATGCAGGCGCTGTTCGCGCCGACGAAGCGCTACGAACTCGAGGAGAAGCGCTCGTCGCTGATGATGCGCGACGAGGAGGGCGACAACGCTCCCCCGCGGCTCGACCTCGCAGGTGGTAAGGCCGTTTTGCGGCTTCCCTGACGTTTCGGGGGTTCGGTGGTAGCGTCACCGGCGACCGAAACGGGGGGTTGTGCCATGAGAGGTATGCGTTGGGCGGCGGGGGCGTTCGTCCTGATGGCGCTGGTGGCGGGATGCTCGGACGACGGCGGGCGCGACGACGCCGCGGCGTCGCCCTCGGCCCCGCCCTCCCCCTCGGCCACGGCCAGCGCGCCCGACGCGTCGGAGCAGCCCGTGCCCGAGCCGTCGGACGTCTCGGTCGCGCCGCCGCCCGGGACCAAGCCGTCGGCTCCGTCGGGCGCATGCCCGCCCGAGGGGTACCGCATCCTTGAGGGCGTCTCTGATGCGGCGATGGGCCTGCGGGTCGTCCAGATCGACCTGCAGAACTGCGGGAAGAAGCCGATCAAGCTGAACGGGTACCCCGAGATCGCCCTCCAGGGCGACAACGGGGTCCGCGCGGACGTCAAGATCGAGCAGGGGTCGGGCGGGGTGTCGTCGGTCCCGTCGTTCGACGCCGCGCCGCAGCCGATCACCGTCGCGCCGGGCAAGACCGCGACCTCGGGCATCCTGTGGCGCAACCTCGTCGAGGGCGGCAAGAGCCTCACCGTCGACCGCGTCGTCGTCACGCCGGGGCCCGGGCTGCCCGCCCAGCGCGTCGACGGCCTCAACATCGACCTCGGCACCACCCGCGTCCTCGGGGTGGCCCCCTGGGCCCCCGGCGTCTGAGCCGGGGGCCGGCTCAGCCCGACCTGATCCGCGATCCCCTGATCAGCAGGAACGCGACATAGACCCCGCCGATCGCGCCGGTCATGATGCCGACCGGCAGGATCGTCGGGGCGATGATCCGCTGGGCGGCGAGGTCGCTGACGGTCAGCAGGACCGCCCCGGTGAACGCCGACGCGAGCACGTTCGGGCCCGGTGAGCGGGTGAGGAACTTGGCGACGGGCGGCGCGGTGAGCGCGATGAACTGCACGGGCCCGGCCGTCGCGGTGGCGATCGCGGTGAGCCCGACGGCCGCGCCCATCACGATCAGCCGCGTCCGCTGCACCCGGACGCCCAGGGCGGCGGCGGTGTCGTCGCCGAGTTCCATGATGCGCAGATCGCCGACGATCAGCACCATCAGCGCACCCAGCACGACGAGCGCGGCGGCGAGCGGGCCGAACTGCTCCCAGCCGCGCGCGTTGAGCGAGCCGACGAGCCACGCCGTCGCGCTCTGCGCCTCGTTCACCGACGCCCGGCTCAGCAGGAACGCATTCAGCGCCTCGAGCATCGCCGCGACGCCGATCCCGACGAGGATCAGCCGGGTCCCCGCGACGCCGCCGCGCATCGCCAGCAGGTAGACGGCCACGGCCGTCGCCAGCCCGCCGCCTACCGCGCCGAACGCGACCGACAGCGTGCCCGCGCCGAACAGCAGCAGCACGAGGATGCCGCCCGACGCCGCGCCGACGGTGAAGCCGACGACGTCGGGGCTGCCGAGCGGGTTGCGGGTGAGGCTCTGGAACACCGCGCCCGCGACGCCGAGCGCCATGCCGACGCCGATCCCGACGAGCAGGCGCGGCAGCCGCAGTTCGAACACGACGAACTCCGCACCCGGCGGCCCCTGGCCGCGCAGGGTCGCCACGACCTGGTCCGGCGACAGCGCGAAGTCCCCGGTGCCGAGCGCGTACACCGCGACGAGCGCGAGCGCGCCGAGCAGGAACACCCCGGCGACGGGTCCACGGGTACGGAAGCGCAGCCGCCACATCCGCCACGCGACGGCGAGCGCGGTCACTGCGCCACCACCCCGCGCCGCCGCACGAGCGCGATGAACACCGGCGCGCCGAGGAACGCGGTGACGACCCCGGCCTCGAGCTCGCCGGGCGGCGCGGCGACCCGTCCGACGATGTCGGAGGCGAGCAGGATCACCGGCGCGCACAGCATCGACAGCGGGAGGATCCAGCGCTGGTTCGGCCCGGTGAACAGCCGGACGGCGTGCGGGACCATCAGCCCGATGAACGTGATCGGACCCGCCACCGACGTCGCCGCCCCGCACAGGACGGTGATCGCGATGATCGCCAGGGCACGGGTCCGTTCCGGGTGGGTGCCCAGCGCGCGGCCCGCGTCGTCGCCGAGCGCGAGCGCGTCCATCCTGCCGCTGATCGCGAGGCCGACGACCGCCCCCGCGAGGAGGAACGGCAGGATCAGCTGGAGCTCGCCCGGCTGCGCGACGGCCAGGGAGCCGACGACCCAGAAGCGCAGCCGGTCGGCCGAGTCGGTGTCGATCAGGCTCGTCGCGGCGGTGAACGACGCGAGCACGGCCGTCACCGCCATTCCGGCGAGGATCAGCTGGACGGGGTTGGCCTTGCCCGTCATGCCGCCGCGGCCCAGCGTGTACACGAGGGTCGCGGCGATTCCTGCGCCAAGGAACGCGAACCACACAGTCGTCTCGGTGCTGGTCAGCGGCCAGAACAGCCCGGCAGCGCCGACCGCGGCGGCGGCTCCGGCGTTGACGCCGAGCAGGCCGGGATCGGCGAGCGGGTTGCGGCTGAGCGCCTGCATGAGCGCCCCGGCGAGGCCGAGCGCGGCCCCGACGGCGATGCCGAGCAGGGTGCGGGGGATACGGCGTTCCCAGACGACGATGGAGTCGTCGGTGCCGTCCCGGTGGAGGAGGACGTGCCACACGTCCGCCAGGGGAATCGGCTTGGCGCCCACCGCGAGGCTGAGCACGGAGATGACCGCGAGCAGCACGAGCAGTAGCGCCAGGCCGAGGGTGCGTCTGCGCAAGGAAGTTCAGTCCAGCCCGTCGTGGTGGTCGTGGTCGACGACGCCGACCTTCCAGTAGCCGTCCACGTCGGTCTGGCCCTTGGGCAGGCCGAGTTCGTTGCGCAGGAAGCGCCGGATCGGCTTGAGCGTGGTGGCCTCCGCGCCGAGCCAGGCGTAGCCGTCGCCGGGCGGCGGGGTGAAGGCGCGGATCGCGGCCTCGAGCGCGCCGCTGCGGCCGGGCGCGGCCCCGTCGCGGTGGACCCAGGTGACAGTGAGGTCGGCGGCGGAGGTCAGTTCCTGCTCCTCCTGGGGTCCGGCGATCTCGGCGTAAGCGAACGCCTTGGCTCCCGCCGGGATCTGCTCGAGCCAGCGCGCGAGGGCGGGCAGGCCCGTCTCGTCGCAGCCGAGCAGGTACCAGTCGTAGAGGTAGGGCACGACCTCGGAAGCGCGCGGGCCGAGCACGCCGACGAGGTCGCCGGGGACCGCCGTCGCGGCGAACGTCGAGCCGGGTCCGTCGCCGTGCAGGACCATGTCGACGTCGAGTTCCAGCGCGTCGGGCCGGAACGACCGGACCGTGTAGTCGCGCAGGACGGGTTCCGGCGAGCCGGGCGGCGGGTCGTCGAGGCCGTCGTCGGTGATGGTCGGCATGACGGGCACGGGGTCGCCGCCCTGGGCGAAGAACAGCTTGACGTGGTCGGTCGGCGCCTGCTCCCGGAAGCCTTCGAGCGCGGGCCCGCCGATCGTCACCCGGACCATGGCCGGGGTGAGACGCGCGGTGCGGACGACCTCGAGCAGTCGCGGCCGCAACGGGTACTCGACATAACGCATACGCCGGTCGATGACTGACATATCACAACGACCTTTCGGGGGGTTGGGGAAGATCATTCGGCATTGACGCGACCACCGTCCACCCGCACGACGCGGGACAGCAGCTCCACGGTCGCGGGCCGGTGCGCGATGACGATCAGGGTCCGCTCCGCGCACAGCTCGGCGAGGGCTCGTTCGACCCATCCGGCGATCTCCGGGTCGACGTCGGCGGTCGCCTCGTCAAGGATGAGCACGGCCGGGTCGATGAGCGCGGCCCGCAGCAGGCCGATGAGCTGGCGTTCTCCCGCCGACAGCTTCTCGCCGCGCACGCCGACGTCGGTGGCGAGGCCGTCGGGCAGTCCCGCGGCCCACTCGGTCAGGCCGAGCCGCGCGACGGCGGCGGTGATCGCGGCGTCGTCGGGCTCGCCGGGCACAAGCGCGAGGTTGCCCGCGAGGGTGCCGGTGACTATGTGCACGTCCTGCGGGACAAGGGCGATGTGCCTGCTGAGCGTGGGTCCTGGCAGTTCGCTCAGGTCCGTCCCGCAGTAGGTGACCCGTCCCTGGTCGGGCGGATACAGCCCGGCGAGGATCTTGCCGAGCGTCGTCTTGCCCGACCCGGTGAGCCCGACGACGGCGACCCGCTCGCCCGCCGCGAACGTGAGGTCGACCCCGTCGAGCACCCGTGCGCCCTCGCGGTAGGAGTAGCCGACGCCTTCCACGCGCAGCTCCCCCCGGCGCGGCAGCTCCACGTCGGAAGCGCCCGCCGCGACGGGTTCCGCGCCGGGTGACTCGAGAAGGTCGAGGAGGCGGGCCAGGCCCGTCCTGGCGACCTGGAGTTCCCCGGCGAGCTGCGCGGCGTCGCCGAGCCCCTCGAACAGGACGCGGGTGGCGAGCACGAACACCACGACTGTCTCGACCGACACGTGGCCCTCGACCGCCATCCACGCGCCGAGCCCGAGCAGCACGGCGGTCGCGACGCCCTCGATCAGGCTGACCGTCTCGATCCTGATCTCCGCCCAGCCCGTCCGCCTGGCCGCCGAGACGACCTCGGCGTTCTCCCCGCGCACCCGCTTCAGCCAGCCGGGCAGCGCGCCGCTCGTGGCCAGCAGCTCGCGCGCGGTCAGCGTCTCGGTCATGGTCGCGGCGACCGTCGCCTCGGCGGCGGCCTGTCCGCCGAACGCGGCCTCAGCGGCACGGCTGAACGAGCGCAGCGCGAGCAGCGTCGGCGGGACGAACACAACGGCGAGGACAAGGAGCAGCAGCCACGAGTAGAACAGCAGCGTGATCGAGGTGAACAGCAGGGTCGCGGCGACCACCACGAGATTGGGCATGTCACGCCGCACGAACAGCGCGAGTTCGGCGATCTCGCCGGTCGCGCGGCGCAGCAGGTCGCCGGTCCTGTGCGACTCAAGGAACCGCAGCGGCGCGTTCGCGAGCCGCTCCACCGCCTTCTCGCGCAGGTCGCGCACCACACGCTCGCCGGTGCGCAGCAGCAGCAGTTCGCTGAAGCGGATGAGCACGATCTGGAGCACGACGACGGACACCAGCAGCACCACGGCTGTGGTGAGCAGATCGCGGTCCTTGTCGATGACCGCCGCGACCGCCCTGCCGACCAGCGGCGGGAGCGCCGCGATCGCCGCAGCGCCCAGCGCCACCACCCCGAGGGTCGCGGTCAGGGCGCCGGCGTGCGGGCGCAGGTAGGGCAGGCTCCTGCGGAACGTGTGCTTCTCTGGGGCCCGCTCGGCGAGCAGGGTCACTTCAGCCATGCGGTGCCTCCGGAGGCCGTGGCGGCGTCACGGTCGTCCGCGCCGAGCCGGATCACCCGGTCGGCCGCCTCGATGACGCCGTCGCGATGGGTGACGAACACGACCGAGGGACGCGGGGTGCGCGCCCGCAGCGCCGCGAGGACCCGCGCCTCGGTCTCGGGGTCGAGCGCGGAGGTGACGTCGTCAAGGAGGAGCACATCCGCGTCGGTGAGTAGCGCGCGCGCTAGGGCGAGGCGTTGGACCTGGCCTCCGGAGAGCGTCGAGCCGCCCTCGCCGAGGAGCGTGTCGTAGCCGTCGGGCATCTCCATGATCTCGGCGTGCACGCAGGCCGCCTCGCACGCGGCCCGCAGTTCCGCGGCGCTCGCCTCGCGGCCTGGGCAGAGGTTGCGCGCGACGGTCCCCGACAGCACGAGCGGCCGTTGCGGCACATAGGCGACGCGGCCGCGCAGCTCGTCAAGGGATGCCTCGCGCAGGTCGATCCCGCCGATCTTGACGGTCCCGGCGGCCGGGTCGTCAAGACGGATGAGCAGCCGCAGCAGCGACGACTTGCCCGACCCGGTGGCCCCGGCGACCGCGACGAACTCGCCGGGCGCGACGGTGAGGTCGACCGGGCCGAGCACCGTGCGCCCGTCGTGCTCCACGACGACGCCGTCGGCGGCCAGGCCGCCCTCGGTGAGCGGCCTTGGCGCGTCCGGGTCGGCGACGGACGGCGCGAGGTCGAAGATCTCGTTCAACCGGCCCGCCGCGACCGTCGCGTTGCCCCGGTCCACGAGCCGGTCCACCAGGACCGTCACCGCGAGGGTGAAGGTGGTCATCCACACCGCGAACGCGACGATCCCGCCCGGGGTGAGCCCGCCGCGCAGCGCCGCGAACCCGCCGACGCCGACGCCCGCCGCGATCGCGAGCCTCGGCGCGGCGGGCCCGAGCGCCGTCCAGGCCGACTGGATGCGGGCGACATGCCCGGTCAGCTCGGCGACCTTCGCGCTGTGCGCGTGGTGCCGCGAGACGAGGACCGGCTCGCCGCCGATCCCGCGCACCGCCGCGCTCGCCGACAGCAGGTCCTCGACGGTGTCGGCGCGCGCGGCGTGCGCGTCGGACAGGCGTTCGCCCGCGCGCTCGTACGGCCCCGGGAACACGAGGTTCACCGCGGCGATGAACGGGACCATCGCCAGCGTCACCCCGAGCAGCAGCGGATCGAGCGCGGCGACGGCGGGCAGCACGATGACGAACGTCGTGCCGATGACCGCCCACACCGGCAGCCCGTACACCCACATCCTGATCTGGTCCACGTCGCGGGTCGCGCGCATCGCGAGGTCGCCGTGCCCGTACCCGGACAGGGCCGCCCGGTCGAGCAGGCCGAGCCGCGCCGTCAGCCGGTCCCGCAGGACCGCGCCGACCCGCGCCTCGGCCATCCGCGCCGTGAACTGCCAGAGCGCGAGCCCGAGGAACTGCACGACGGCGAAGGCCAGCGCGGCCCCCGCCCACCTTGCGGTCGCGCCGCTGTCCCCGGCGACGATGCCCTCGTCGAGCGCGTGCTGGATGCACCACGGCAGCGCCAGCAGCGAGCCCTGCCTGGCGATCCCGCCGAGCGTCGCGGTCGACAGCGCCCGCCACTCGCCCCGGACCGACCCGCGCAGAAGCGCGCGCGCGGCGCGGCGATCGCTCACGCCGTGCCCTGGAGGCTCTTGGGCCGCAGGTCGGTCCAGTTCGCCTCGACGTACTCGGCGCACGCCGCGCGGGACGCCGGCCCGTGGACCGTGGTCCAGCCGGCGGGCACCTCGGCGAACGACGGCCAGAGCGAGTGCTGGCCCTCGGCGTTCACCAGGACGAGGAAGACGCCCTCGGCGTCGTCGAACGGGTTGGTCATGATGCTCCTCCGATCAGGCTCTCGATGCTGCGGCCGATCCGGGCGAGCGGTCCCGGATCGAGCATTGCGTCGTGGACGGCGTCCACGGGGTGCGCGGTGATGCGTCCGGTCACGTACGGGGTCCAGGAGCGTTCGCTTCCCTGGCCGTAGGGCTGGTCGGTCGCGGTGAAGACGACGGCGTCGCCGGTGAACGCGCCGAAGTCGAGCGGGACGGCGAGGGACTCGAAGACCGTCACGGCGATCCGGCGCAGGGTCGGCTCGTCGAAGCCGGACATCGGGCCGTCCCCGGCGAGGACGAGCGCGACGGCGTCGTCAAGGGTCGCCGGGGCGGCGTCGTGTCCGGCGAGGCGCAGGAAGAAGCGGGCGGCCTGCGCCTCGGTCGTCTTCGTCGGGTCGTCCTCCTCCGGGTAGGCGTCGAGGAGGGCGAGCACACCTACCTGGTGGCCGTCCGCCTGGAGTGCCGTCGCGACGGCGTGCGCGAGCTGGCCTCCGTAGGACCATCCGGCGAGGTGGTACGGCCCCTCGGCTTGGACGGCCCGGATACGGCCCGCGTAGTACCTGCCAAGGTCGCTGATCTTGTCGGCGGGCACCACCGCGCCGCTGAGGCGCGGCGATTGGAGCCCGTACAGGGGACGGTCGGCGGCCAGGTGCTCGGCGAGGCCCGCGTAGTTCCAGGCGAGCCCCGTCGTCGCGGGCAGGCAGAACAGCGGGGTCCCCGTGCCCTCGCGCAGCACCATGACCGGGTCGTACGGGCCGGTCCCCTGGCCGGGGTGGGCGGGGGCGCGGCCGACGGCGTCGGCGAGGGTCGCGACGGTCGGCGCGGTCAGCACCTCGCTCACCGCGACGCGCACGCCGAGCACGGTCCGCAGCCTGCCGACGAGCCGCATCGCCAGCAGCGAGTGGCCGCCGAGCCCGAAGAAGTCGTCGTCCACGCCGACGCGCGGCACGCCGAGGACCTCGGCGAACAGCGCGCACAGCGTCTCCTCGAGCGGCGTGCGCGGCGCGCGGGACGGCGCGGCGGGCTCGGGGTCGGGCAGCGCTGCCCTGTCGAGCTTGCCGTTGACGGTCAGCGGCAGCCGCTCAATCACCGCGAACGCGCCGGGCACCATGTGCCTGGGCAGCCGGACCGCCAACGCGGCCCGGACGGCGGCAGGGTCGATCTCAGCCCCGGCGACGGGCACGAGGTAGGCGGCGAGCTTCTTCACCTGCCCGGTCTCCCGGACGACCACTGCCGCCTGCGCGACCTCGGGCCGCTCGGCCAGCGCCGTCTCGATCTCGCCGAGCTCCACCCGGTAGCCGTTGACCTTGACCTGGTCGTCGGTGCGGCCGAGGAAGTCGAGCAGCCCGTCAGAACGCCAGCGCACGAGGTCGCCGGTCCGGTACATCCGCTCGCCAGGCTCCCCGAACGGGTTCGCGACGAACCGCTCGGCCGTCAGGCCCGGCCGGTCGAGGTAGCCGCGCGCCATGCCGACGCCCGCGATGTACAGCTCGCCGGGCACCCCGACGGGCACCCGCCGCAGCCTCTCGTCAAGGACGTGCGCGCGGGTGTTGAAGATCGGGCGGCCGACGGTCGCGGTGGCGCTGTCCTCGGTGCCGCCGCCGAGCGTGTTGATGGTGTACTCGGTCGGGCCGTACAGGTTGTAGCCCAGTACGCCCTCGGTATCGCGCAGGCGCGTCCAGAGGGCCTCGGGCACGGCTTCCCCGCCCAGGAGGACGAGCGGGATGGGGGGCGCGTCGAGCAGGCCCCTGTCGAGGAGTTCGGCCGCGTAGGACGGCGTCACGTTGACGACGTCGATGGCGTGCGCGGTCACGTAGTCGGTGAGGGCGTCGGGGTCGGCCCGCTCCTCCTCGTTCAGGACGTGGACCTCGTGGCCCTCGATCAGCCACAGCAGCTCCTCCCACGACATGTCGAAGGAGAACGAGACGGTGTGGGCGATGCGGAGCCGTCGGCCGCCCTCGGCCTCGATGACCGGGCCGAAGATCTCCTGGCGGTGGTTGAACTGCATGTTCGTCAGGCCCCGGTAGGGCGTGACGACTCCCTTCGGCCTGCCTGTGGAGCCGGAGGTGTAGATGACGTACGCCGGGTGGTCGAGGCCGACGGGGGCGCGGCGTTCGGCGTCAGTTATGGGGTCACCGGGGGTCGCGGCGAGTTCCGCGGCGACAGACGCGGAGTCGAGCAGGACCGTGGAGGCGACCTCCGGCAGGGTCGGCGCAACCGCCTCGGTGGTGAGCAGGCACAGCGGCCGCGCGTCCTCGACCATGAACGCGAGCCGTTCGGCCGGGTAGTCGAGTTCCAGAGGCAGGTAGGCGGCTCCGGTCTGGAGTACGGCGAAGAGGGCGGCGACCATGTCGACCGACCTCGGCAGGCCGAGCGCGACGACCTTCTCCGGGCCCGCGCCGCGCGCTATGAGCAGCCGGGCGAACCGGTTGATGCGCGCTGACAGCTCCGCGTAGGTGACCGGCGTACCCGCGAAGACCAAGGCGGTGTCTCGGGGGGTGCGGGCCGCCTGTTCGGCGAGCAGGTCGGCGACGGTCGCGTCGGGCAGCGGGTGCGCCGTGGCGTTCCAGCCGTCGATCAGCGCGGCCTCGCGCCCGGTGAGCAGGTCGATCGCGCTGACCGGCAGCTCAGGCGCGGCGACTGCCTGGTCGAGCAGCGCGGCGAGCCGCGCCAGCAGGAGCTCGGCGGTGGCCTCGTCGAAGAGGTCGGCCGCGTACTCCAGGACGAACTCGATGCCGCCGGGGCCCGAGCCGTCGTCGCCGCTGGTGAACTCGATGCAGTTGAAGTCGAGGTCGAACTTCGACGCGCCGGTCGCGAAGGGCTCGGGGCGGGTGTCGAGGCCGAAGAGGCTGTCGTTGCCGCCCGTCAGGTTCTGGTAGCCGAGCATCACCTGGAACAGCGGGTGACGGGCCGCGGAACGCGGCGGATTGACTGCCTCCACCAGGCGCTCGAAAGGCAGGTCCTGGTGGGCGAACGCCGCGAGGTCGGTCTTCTTGACCCGCTCCACGAGGTCGGCGAACGTCGGGTCGCCCGTGACGTCGGCGCGCAGCACGAGGGTGTTGACGAAGAAGCCCACGAGGTCCTGGAGTGCGTCGTCGTCGCGTCCTGCGGCCGGGCTGCCGAGCGGGATGTCGTCGCCCGCGCCGAGCCGGTGCAGCAGCGCGGCCACGGCCGCCTGCATCACCATGAACGTCGTCGCGCCCGAGCGCGCGGCGAGATCGCGGATCTGCGCGACGAGCTCGGCGGGCAGTTCCCGTGCCACGGTGCCGCCCCGGTAGGAGGCGACGGGCGGGCGCGGCCGGTCGGTCGGCAGCGCCAGTTCCTCGGGGATGCCCGCGAGCGCCTCACGCCAGAACGCGGCCTGCCTTGCCATGAGGCTGTTCTGGTCGGCCGGGTCGCCGAGCAGCTCGTGCTGCCAGAGCGCGTAGTCGGCGTACTGGACGGGCAGCGGCCGCCACGCGGGCGCGGAACCCGCCCTGCGCGCGTCGTAGGCCGCGGTGAGGTCGCCGATGAACGGCCGGATCGACCACTCGTCGCCGACGATGTGGTGGAACAGGAACACCACGACCTGCTCGCCGGGCCCGAGCCTCAGCACCCGGGTGCGCAGCGGGAGTTCGTGCTCCAACGCGAACGCGTACTGGGCGGCCTCGTTGACGGCGTCCGCAAGCGTCTCCTCGGTGACTTCCACGACCTCAAGGACGGGTTCTGCGTCGGGGACGATCGCCTGGTGGGCGAGGCCGTCCTCCTCGGTGAAGACCGTGCGCAGGGACTCGTGCCGCGCCATCACGTCGCGCAGGGCCGCGCGCAGGGCGGCGAGGTCGAGGTCGCCGCGCACCCGCAGCGCGAGCGGGATGTTGTAGGCGGCGCTGCGGCCTTCGAGCTGGTGCAGGAACCACAGGCGGCGCTGGGCGTAGGACAGCGGGACGCGCGGCGGCCTGCGGCGCGCGGCCAGCACCGGCCGGTCCGCGCCGGACTCCGCGCCCGCCGCCCGGGCCGCGAGGCCCGCCACCGTCCGCGCCTCGAACAGGTCGCGGATGGACAGCTGGACGCCCAGGGCGGCGCGGGCCTTGGTGATGAGCCTTGTGGCGAGCAGGGAGTGGCCGCCCAGGGCGAAGAAGTCGTCCTCGACCCCTACGGGCACGCCGAGGACCTCAGAAGCCAGCGCGGCAAGGGTCTCCTCCTCCGGGGTCTGCGGAGGACGGCTCTCCGAAACCGTCGCGTCGGGGGCGGGGAGCGCGCGCCGGTCGAGCTTGCCGTTGGTGGTGAGGGGCAGCCGGTCGAGGGTGACGATCGCGGCGGGCACCATGTGCTCGGGCAGCCTGTCCTTCAGCCAGTCCCGCAGCGTCGCGGTCAAGGCTCCGGCCTGCCTTGAGCGTCCCGGGACGTTCGCGTACGCGCCGAGCGCTTCGCGGGACGCGGGCGGCGGCAGATAGACCCCGGTGACGGCGTCGGTGACCGGGGAGGTGAAGACCGCGTCGAGGAGGTCTTCGGCCTCTCCCCACGTGACGAGGACGCGTAGGCCGAGCGCGGACGCGAGGTCGTAAAGCGCCTCGGTCTCGACGCCCGTAGGCGGCGCGGTGAGGGCGCGCGACGCGGCGTCGGTCGTGACGGCGTCGCCCAGCAGACGACGAGCGGCCGACTCCCCGGACAGCCGTGCGTTCGGCAGCCCCGTGACGCGTACGGGAGCCGGATGGGTCCGCAGGTGTACGGCGAGGTCTTCGAGGTCGCGCACGTCGCTCCCCCAGCGCAGCGCCGACGCCTGCGCGAGATCGGTGACGGGCCCGGTCCGCAAGATCGCGTCGAACCTGTGCCGGGTCAGCTCGTTGTGCGCGTCACCCCTGCGCACCCGCACGTCGACGCCCGTGACGCCGGGCAGTGAGCGGGCGAGGAACGCGAACAGGCCGGGGTCGACAAGGAGTTCCTTCTCCAGCAGCAGCCCGCGGTCGACCGCCGCGCGCACGGCGGCGGCGTCGGCCCCCGGCTCGGCCCTGCCCAGGTGGATTCCGGTCGCGAAGCAGCGCGCGCCCCGCAGGTTGCGCAGGTCGCCGAGCAGAAGCGAGCCGCCGGGGGCGAGCAGCGTAAGGGCGGCCCTGATGACCGTCTCGAAGTACTCGGCGCTCGGGAAGTACTGGGCCACGGAGTTCAGCACGATGGTGTCGAAGTGGCCCTTGGGCAGCTCGGACACGTCGTGCGCCGGCGCGCAGCGCAGGGTGACCCGTCCGGCGAGGTCGGGGTGCGCGGCTATCTGGCCGCGCAGGGTCTCGATGAGGGGGGCCGACAGATCCGTCGCCCAGTAGTCCTCGGTGTACGGGGCCACCTGGGACAGCAGTAGGCCGGTCCCGCAACCGAGTTCGAGGACGCGGGAGCCGCCGAGCGACCGGATGGTGTCCACCGTCGTGTCGCGCCACTCGCGCATCTCCGCGACCGGGATGGGCGCGCCGTCGTAGCTCGACGTCCACCCGACGAAGTCCGCGCCGAACGCCTCGGCCGGGCCCTGCGCGTACTGGGCGTCGTAGACCTCCTTCCACTCCTCGACCTGGTCGAGGTCGCGGCCCGTGGCGTCCTCCTCGGTGGCTGCGGGCACCACGTAGCCGACGAGCCGCTTGGTCTCGCCCTGCTCGCGCACCACGACGGCCGCCTGGGCGACCTCGGGGTGGCGCGCCATGACGTCCTCGATCTCGCCGAGCTCGATCCGGTAGCCGCGGATCTTCACCTGGTCGTCGGTGCGGCCGAGGAAGTCGATCAGGCCGTCCTCGCGCCGGCGCACGAGGTCGCCGGTGCGGTACATGCGCTCGCCCGGCACGCCGAACGGGTTCGCGACGAACCGCTCGGCCGTCAGGCCCGGCCGGTCGAGATAGCCGCGTGCCATGCCGACGCCCGCGATGTACAACTCGCCCGGCACGCCGGGAGGAACCGGGCGAAGCCAGGCGTCCAGGACGTGCGCGCGGGTGTTCCAGATAGGACGGCCGACGGTCGCGGTGGCGCTGTCGAGGGTGCCGCCGCCGAGGGTGTTGATCGTGTACTCGGTCGGGCCGTACAGGTTGTAGCCGACCACGCCGTCGGTCTCGGCGAGGCGCTTCCACAGCGTCTCGGGGACCGCCTCGCCGCCCAGCAGGACGAGGCAGGGCCGGTGCCGTCCCTCATCGAGCAGGCCGAAGTCGCACAGCTCCTGCGCGTAGGAGGGGGTGACGTTGACGACGTCGATCCTGTGCCGCGCGCAGTAGGCGGTGAGGGCGTCGGCGTCGCGGCGCAGCTCCTCGTCGAGGACGTGCACCTCGTGGCCCTCCACGAGCCACAGGAGCTCCTCCCAGGACATGTCGAAGGAGAACGAGACGGTGTGGGCGATGCGGAGCCGTCGGCCGCCTTCAGCGGCGATGACGGGCTCGAAGATCGCTTCGCGGTGGTTGAACTGCATGTTCGTCAGGCCCCGGTACGGCGTGACGACGCCCTTGGGACGGCCCGTGGAGCCTGAGGTGTAGATGACGTAAGCCGGGTGGTCGAGGCCGACCGGCGCGTTGCGCTCGGCGTCGGCGATCGGCTCGTCCGGCAGCGCCGCGAGCTCGGCCGCGAGCGCCGGGGAGTCGAGCACGACGGTCTGGGCGACCTCGGGCAGGGTCGGCGCGACGGCCTCGGTGGTGAGCAGGCACAGCGGCCGTGCGTCCTCGACCATGAACGCGAGCCGCTCTGCCGGGTAGTCGAGCTCCAAAGGCAGGTAGGCGGCTCCGGTCTCCAAGACGGCGAACAGGGCGGCGACCATGTCGGCCGAGCGGGGCAGGCCGAGCGCGATGACCTTCTCTGGGCCCGCGCCGCGCGCTATCAGCAGCCGGGCCATCCGGTTCACCCGCGACGCGAGCTGCGCGTACGTAGTGCGCTCGGAGCCGAACACCAGGGCCGTCTCGTCAGGGGTGCGCACGGCTTGCGCGGCGAGCAGGTCGGCGATGGTGACGTTGGGATAAGCGCGCTGGGTCGCGTTCCAGCGCGCTAGGCGAGCGGTGTCTTCCGCGGTCAGGGAGTGCAGCGCGGAGAGCGGGGTGCGCGGAGCCGCCACAAGGCGCTCCAGCATCCCGACGAGCCGCGCCGCCATCTCCTCGATCTGCTCGGCCGCGTAGACGTCGCGCCGGTACTTCCACTCGAACGACAGCGCAGCGCCCGGGTTCGTGGTGAACGACAGCGGGAAGTGGGTCGCGTCGAGCGTGTCGACCTCGTCGATGCCGAAGTGCGCGGCCAGCCTGTCGCGCTGGGCCATGTCGGCGGGGGTGTTGCGGACCACCTGGAGGGTGTCGAAGAGCTGCGGCAGGCCCGTAGCGCGCTGGATCTCCGCAAGACCCGCGTGGTGGTAGGGCAGCAGCTCGGCCTGCTCGGCCTGCAGGCGCGTGAGGAAGTCCAGCAGCGGCTCGTCGGGACGCAGCCGCACCCTGACCGGCACCGTGTTGAGGAACAGGCCGATCATGTCCTCGATGCCCGCGATCTCCGCGGGGCGGCCGGAGACCGTCGCGCCGTAGACGACGTCCTCGCGGCCCGTCAGCGAGGCGAGCAGCAGGCTCCACACGCCGCTGATGACCGTGTTGAGGGTGAGGCCGCCGCGGCGCGCCAGATCGGTGATCGCGGAGGTCAGCGCGGCCGGGATCTCGGTCACCACAAGGCCCGGTGACGCGCCCCCGCGCAGGGTGTGGCCCGGCGCAACGAGCGTCGGCTCGGTGACCCCGTCGAGGGAGCGGGCCCAGGCGGCGGCCGCCTCGCCTGAGTCCTGCTCGTCAAGCCACTCCAGGTAGCGGCGGAAGGAGACCGCCGGAGGCAGCTCGGTGCCTCCCTCGCACAGCCAGAGCAGCTCCTTGACCACGACGCTGGACGACCACCCGTCCCACAGCAGCGTGTGGTGGGTGAGGACGATGCGCTGGCGTCCGTCGGGAAGGGCGATCGCCATCATGCGGATCAGGGGGGCCGCCGACAGGTCGAACCGCTCGTCGAGGTCGGCTTCCATGAGCGCTTCGAGCGCGGTGTCGTCGGCGTCGGAGAGGTCGATCTCGCGGAGCGGCATCTCGGCATGCGGCATGACGACCTGGACCGGCTTGTCGAGTCCGTCCTGGAAGAAGCCGGTACGCAGGTTCGGATGACGCGCAAGGAGCGCCGCACCGGCCGCGCGCAGGGTCGCGGCGTCCACGGGACGGCGTAGCTCGACCACGAGCTGGGTCAGGTACAGGTCGCGTACGGTCGTGTCGTAGGTGGACTCGAACAGCAGGCCCGACTGGAGCGGCGAGAGCGGCAGGATGTCTTCGGCGTCGGCCGGGAGCAGCGTCCTTTCGTCGTCTGACAGCGCGACGAGGGGACGGCCCTCGGGAGCCGACTCCTGCGGCGCGCCCGCCTCTTCCACGAGAGCCGCGAGCCTGGCGACCGTCCTGCTTTCGAAGACCTGACGGGCGTTCAGTACGAGGCCCGCAGCGCGCGCACGGCCGACGAGGGTGATGGAGACGATGCTGTCGCCGCCGAGGGTGAAGAAGTCGTCGTCCGCACCGACCTCGTCAAGGTCGAGGAGGTCGGCGAACAGGTCGGCCAGCAGCCGCTCGGTGCCGTCGGCGGGCTCCCGGTAGGGGGCGAGTTCGGCGTCGGCGGGGGCGTCGGCGAGGTGGCCCGAGCCGAGCGCGGGCAGCGCGGGCGGGGCCTGGCCGGGGGCTGCGGCGAACGCGGCGAGCAGGTCGGCGACGCGGGCCGCGACGGCGGCGGCCGTCTCGGGCGCGACGAGGTCGGCGCGGTGGTTGACCGTCATCGTCAGGGCGTCCTCGCCCGGCGCGACGGTGAGGCCGAGCGGGAAGTGCGTCGCGTCGCGCGCGCCGAGGCCGACGACCGACAGGCCGCCCGCGCGCAGGGTCGAGGCGTCGCCCGTGTAGTTCTCGAACGCCAGGAGGGTGTCGAACAGGGTTCCCGTGCCCGCCGCGCGCTGGACGTCGGCCAGGCCCAGGTGGTGGTGGTCGAGCAGGCGCGCCTGCTCGTCCTGGACGCGCTGGGCGAGCTCGCCGAACGTCTCGAACGCGGTCACCCGCACCCGCACGGGCACGGTGTTGACGAACAGGCCGACCATGTCCTCGACGCCGTCGAGGTCGGCGGGACGGCCGGACACCGCAGCGCCGAAGACGGCGTCCGAGGAGCCCGTCAGCGAGCCCACGACGAGGCCCCAGACCGTCTGGACGACGGTGTTGAGGGTGACGCCCAGGCGGGCCGCGGTGACCGCCAGACGGCCAGGCAGGCCCTCGGGCAGGGTCACGGGGAGTTCGGTGACCTCGCCCGCCTCGGCCGTCGCGGGGGCCACGAGAGCTGGCGCGGAGATCCCGCGCAACGCCTCACGCCACGCGGCGGCGGCCTTGTCGGCGTCGCGCGCTTGCAGCCACACAAGGTAGTCGCGGAAAGGCCGGCCCTGCGGCGGGGTCTCCCCCGCGTAGTGGGCGAAGACCTCCCGCAGCAGGATCGGCATCGACCAGCCGTCGAGCAGAAGGTGATGCGCGGTGACGATCAGCCGGTGCGCTGCCGGACCCGTCGGAACCAGGGCGAACCGGATGAGCGGCGGCTCGGCCACGTCGAACCGACGCGCCCACTGGGCGGCGAGCGCGGCGTCCGGATCGCCCTCTACCAGCTCGAACGGCACATCCACGTCGGACGGGATGAACTGGACGGGCTCGTCGAGGTCCTCGTACCAGAAGCCGGCCCGCAGGTTCGGATGCCCGCGCAGGACCGAGCCCAGCGCGTCGCGCAGCCGTGCGGCGTCGAGGTCGCCGGACAGGTCAAGGTACGACTGGACGGTGTACACGTCGCTCGCGTCGTCGTACAGGGCGTGGAACAGCAGTCCCCGCTGGAGCGGCGACAGCGGGTAGACGTCTTCCAATGCCGACTCGGTCACTTGCGTCTGCTCCTCAGCATGGCTTCAAGACGGTCGATCTGCTTCTGGCCGAGGGAGACCAGCGGCAGGTCGGACGGGGTGCGTCCGCCTGCGGCGGGTGCCTCGGCGTGCCGGGCCAGCGCGGCGAGCGCGGCAAGCCACTCCTCGCCGAGCCGCCTTACGGCGTCCTCGGCGAGCAGCGCGGCGGGCCAGGACAGCTCGATCCGCAGCCCGGTCCCGGCCACGGCCACGGCGTCGATCTCCAGCGGATAGGGGGCGGGAAGGTCGGGGTGCGGGGACGCGGAGACCGCGTCGGCCTCCCGCGCGAACGGCCAGTGCAGCGCGGACGACGCCGCGGGGTCCTGGCGTCCCCGGTAGTTGAACAGGATCTGGGGGCGTGCCTCGGCGGCGAGCTCGGCGGCGGCCTGCGGATGCAGGTGGCGCAGCAGCCCGTGGCCGAGTCCCGGAACCGCGCGGACCTGCTCCTTGACCCGCTTGACGAGTTCGCCGGCGGCCCGTCCCCCGGACGCGGCGTCGGCCTGGTCGAGCCCGTCAAGGTCGAGGCGGACGGGGTGCACCGAGGTGAACCAGCCGACCGTGCGCGACGGGTCGATCCCGTCAAGGGGCTCGCGGCCGTGGCCCTCCACGTCGACCTTCAGCCACGGGGCCCCGCCTTCACGCCAGCGGACGACGGCGAGGGCGAGTCCCGCAAGGAGGGCGTCTTCCGCGCCGCAGTGGAACAGCTGCGGGATCTTCGTGAGCAGGGTCTCGGTAGCGGGCTCAGGCAGGGTGAACGCAAGGCTCCGGACCGTGGACGCGGTGTCCCGCGCGGGGTCGGGGGCCTCGGACGTAAGCCGGGCGTCCGCCTCGGCGAGCGTCTTCCAGTGCGCAAGGTGTACAAGCCGTTCTGGCTCGTGTGCCTCGGCCAGAAGGCGGTGCGCCCAGGCGCGGACGGAGACGCCCGGCTCCGGCAGCACCGGAAGCCGTCCGGACGCCACGGCCTCCCACGCCTCGCGCAGGTCCGGCAGCAGAACGCCCCACGAGACGCCGTCGACAGCGAAGTGGTGGATCGAGAGCAGAAGGCGTCCGGGGGCCTGACCCGCGTCGAACCAGACGGCCTGGACCATGGTCCCCGCGTCCGGATCGAGCCGGTCGGCCGCGACCTCGGAGGCCGCCGCGATCACCTCGCGCAGCCGCTCAGGCCCGGCGTCGGACACGTCAACCCGATGCACGATCTTGGCGGCGTCGACGGTACCCGCGGCCGGGACGCGCAGCGTCCACTGCCCGCCCGGCCGCTCAAGCCGCGCCCGCAGCACGTCGTGCCGGTCGAGCAGCGCCTGTACCGCCCGCGTCAGCGACGCGAGGTCGGCCCGCACCGGCGTCCGCACCAGCACTGACTGATGGAACCGCGTGACGGGCCCGTCGAATCCGCGCAACCAGTGCATGACGGGCGTTGCGGGCACCGTGCCCAGCGCGCTGACGGCAGGGCCGCCCTCGCCCGCGTCCGCCACCACGGTCGCGACCCCCGCGAGCGCCGCGGGCGTCCTGTGCTGGAACACGTCCTGCGGCGTGATCCCCAGCCCCGCCTTACGCGCCCGCGCGACGACCTGGATCGACAGGATGCTGTCCCCGCCCACCGCGAAGAAGTCGTCGTCGGCCTCCACCCCCTCGACCTCCAACACCGCACAGAACACCCCAACCAACACCCCGACCCTCTCCCCCACCCCAACCCCACCCAGCACCCCGCCCGCACCCACACCCGACACCCCGGCCTCCGCACCCACAACACCCGAGGCGCGGCCATAGCCGTCACCCTCCACGACTCCAGACTCAGCCGCCTTCCGCGCCCCCCGCGCGTCCCCATACAGGGACGCGCCGTGCGCGCGCGGCGTCGCAGCGCGAACGGACGCGCCCTCGGCATCCGGGGTGTCATGACCCGCACCACCTCCAACCCCAACAGCACCCTGCGCGTCCCCATACGGGCTCGTGCCGTGCGCGCGCGAGGTCACAGCAGCGGCAGCCCTGGCCTCGACGTCCAAGGCGTCATGACCCGCACCACCTTCAACCCCAACAGCACCCTGCGCGTCCCCATACAGGCTCGTGCCGTGCGCGCGCGGAGTCGCAGCGGCGGCGGAAGTGGCGTCGGCGTCCAAGGCGTCGTGACCCGCACCACCTGCAACCCCAGCGGCACCCTGCGCGTCCCCATACGGGCTCGTGCCGTGCGCGCGCGAGGTCGCAGCGGGGGCGGCCGTGGCGTCGGCGTCCGAGGGGCGGCTGTGGGCGGCGTCGCCCAGCGCTCCGGGCGTAGCCGCGTTCCGCGCGTCCCCGTAGGGGGACGTGTCGTGTGTGCGCGGCGTGGCAGCGGACGGGGAGCTGGGGCGGGCGCTTCGCGGGGTTCCGGAGGGGGGCGTGGCGGGGGTGGGGCGGCGGCGGGGGCGGGTCGGGCGGGCAGGGGCGGGCAGGGCCTTGCGGTCGAGTTTGCCGTTCGGGCTGAGCGGCATCGCGTCGAGCACGACGAAGTCGTCGGGCACCATGTGGGCGGGCAGCACCGCCGCGAGGTCCGCGCGGATCGCGGCGGCGTCGGCGAGCCGTCCGTTCCCGACGAGGTAGGCGGCGAGGCGTCCGGAGCCCGGCCCGTCGTAGCGCGCCATGACGGCGACATCGGCGACGTCGGGCCTGGCCCGCAGCACCTCCTCGATCTCGCCGAGCTCGATCCGCAGGCCGCGCAGCTTCACCTGGTGGTCGGTGCGGCCGAGGTACTCGAGCTCCCCTTCGGCGTTCCAGCGCACAAGGTCGCCGGTCCGGTACATCCGTTCCCCCGCGCCCCCGTACGGGTCGGCGACGAACCGCTCGGAAGTGAGCGCGGGCCGGGCGAGGTACCCATGCGCGAGCTGAACGCCCGCAAGGTACAGCTCTCCGGGCACCCCGACGGGCACCGGCCGCAGCCGGGTGTCCAGCACCCGCACCCGCGTGTTCCACACGGGCCGTCCGATCGGCACGCTGCGCGCCCCGTCCCTGAACGGCCAGTACGTGACGTCCACGGCCGCCTCGGTAGGCCCGTAGAGGTTGTGCAGCGGCACGGGCAGCACGTCGTACAGCCCCTGCGCGGTGTCGGCGGGCAGCGCCTCCCCGCTCGTGAACACCCGGCGCAGGCTCGTGCAGGAGGCGACGCCGGGATCGGTGAGGAACGCCTTGAGCATCGACGGCACGAAGTGCAGCGTCGTGACCCCGGCCGTCCTGATCAGCTCCACAAGGTAGGCCGGATCCCTGTGCCCGCCGGGCTCGGCGAACACCACGGACGCCCCCTCACAGAGCGCCCAGAAGAACTCCCACACCGACACGTCGAACGTCGCGGGCGTCTTCTGCAACACCCGGTCATCCGCGCTGAGCCCGTACTCGCCCTGCATCCACCGCAACCGGTTCACGATCGCCCGGTGCGGCACCACAACGCCCTTGGGCCTCCCCGTCGACCCCGACGTGAAGATCACATAAGCGGCGCCCTCCGCCACGAGATCCCGCTCCGCGACGGCCGCGAACCCCGCCGTCCAGAGCACAACCCCCTCGAGCACCCCCGCGCGACCACCGGCGACGCCACCCGCTCGCTCGGCGCTCCCCACTCGCCCGTTCGGCGTGGGTGTTACCGGGGTGGTGTGTTGCCGGAGAGTGAGTGTGGTGTTGCTTTGTGGAGTGGTGGAGGTGGCTGTTGGGACAGGAGTGAGGTTTGGGGCGGCGGGTAGTTTCGGGGGTGCGAGGAGTGCGGCGGGTGCCGCGTCTTCGAGCATGGCGGTGCGGCGGGCGGGCGGGTCTTCGGGGTCGAGCGGCAGGTAGGCGGCTCCGGATTTGAGCACGGCGACGAGCGCGGTCATCAGCTCCAGCGAACGCGGGAGCGCGACGGCGACGATCCGGCCGGGTCCCGCGCCGTGGGCGCGCAGCGTGGCGGCGAGCGCGTCGGCACGGGAGTGGAGTTCGCGGTAGGTGAGGGAGGTGTTCTTGTAGGAGACGGCGACGGCGTCCGGGGTCCGGCGGGCCTGCTCGTCCATCAGGGCGACGAGGGTCGTGGCGGGCACGTCGTGGTCGGTGGCGTTCCATACGCCCTCGATCGCGGCGCGCTCGTCGCCGGTCAGCGCGTCGGCGGCCGCGAGCGGGGCGTCGGGTGCGGCGAACAGCCGGGCCGCGAGCGCCTGGAGGCGGTCGGCGAAGCGTCGGGCGGTCGTCGCGTCGAAGCGTGACGCGGCGTAGATGAGGTTCAGTTCGGTGGCGGTGTCGGTCTCGCGAAACCCGAAGGCGAGGTCGAACCGCGCGGAGGTCTGCGCGTCCTCGACAAGGCGGGTGCGCGCGCCGAACAGCGCGGTGTCGTCGCCGGTGTCGCGGTGGTGCATGACCATCACCTGGAAGAGCGGGTGGCGGCCGGGAACCCGGTCGTGGCCCGCGAGGTCAACGAGTCGTTCGAAGGGAAGATCACGGTGGTCGAGAAGAGCAAGTTGTTCGGCGCGGACCCGTCCGACGAGGTCGGCGAAGGTGCCGTCCTCGGTGAGCGGGACGCGCAGCACGAGCGTGTTCACGAACAACCCGACGAGGTCGTCAAGCGCCTCGTCGGTGCGGCCGGAGACTGGCACGCCGAGCGGGATGTCAGTGCCCGCGCCGAGCCTGCCGAGCAGCAGCGCGGTCACCGCCTGCCACACCATGAACCGTGTCGCGCCGGTGGCCCGGGCGATCCGCGCCGCGCCCTCGTGCAGGTCGGCCGGGAGCGTCACCCGCACGGCAGCGCCGGAGGTGTCGGCGGCGGGCGGGCGGGGCCGGTCGGCGGGCAGTTCGAGTTCTTCCGGCAGCCCGGCCAGACGCCCGGTCCAGAACCCGGTCTGCCGGTCGGCTTCCGCGCCGTCGAGAAGAGCTGCCTGCCAGGCGGTGTAGTCGGCGTAGGAGACCGGCAGGGGCGTCCAGGAGGGCGCGGTGCCCGCCTTGCGGGCGGCGTAAGCGGTGTCGAGGTCGCGCAGCAGCACGGCCTGGGACCACTCGTCCCCGGCGATGTGGTGCACGACGACGGAGAGCGTGAAGGAGTCGGAACCGTGAACGTAGAGCGTGGCCCGTACGGGCGCCTCGGCGGCGAGCGCGAAGGGCGTCGCCTCGTCTGCGGCGATGAGCGCGGCGGTCGCGTCGGCGTCGGCGGTGACCAGGCGCAGGGCGGGCCCCGCGGGGAGCACGTCCTGGTAGGGCACGCCGTCGACGTCGGGGTAGAGCGTGCGCAGCGCCTCGTGGCGGCCGACCACGTCGTCCCAGGCCGCGCCGAGCGCGGCGGCGTCGAGTGCGCCGTCGATCCGCAGCGTGAAGGGGATCGCGTAGTCCGTCGCCGCCTCGTTCAGGCGGTGCAGGAACCAGAGCCTCGCCTGGGCCGGGGACAGCGGGATCCGGCCGCCCCCGCGCTCGGCGGGCACGAGCCGGGGCCGGTCGGCGAGGGGCGTCGCCGCCCGTCGTGCGAGGGCGGCGGGGGTCGGCGCGGCGAACAGGTCGCGGATCGCCAGGTCCGCGCCGAGCGCGGCGCGGACCCGGGAGACCAGCCGGGTCGCCAGCAGCGAGTGGCCGCCGAGCGCGAAGAAGTCGTCGTCGGGGCCGACGGGGGTGCGCAGGATCTCCGCGAAAGCCGCGGTCACCAGCTCCTCCCGCACGTCACGCGACGAGCGGGTCCCGGCGGGCGCGTCGGAGGGTTCGGGCAGCGCGGCCCGGTCGAGCTTGCCGTTGACGTTGAGCGGCAGGTCAGCGAGCGGCACGAGCGCCGAAGGCACCATGTGCGCGGGCAGCTCGGCGGCGAGCGCGTCGCGCAGCGCGCCGGGCTCGAGGGCGGTGCCCGGCTCGGGCACGGCGTACCCGAGCAGGCGTCCGTCCCGCACGATCACCGCGGCGCGGGCGACGCCTGGCAGTGCGGCGAGGGCGCTCTCGACCTCGCCGGGCTCCACCCGGAACCCGCGGATCTTCACCTGGTCGTCGGTCCTGCCCAGGAACTCAAGTCGGCCGTCGGCACGCAGCGCGACAAGGTCGCCGGTCCGGTACATGCGCGCCCCGGGCGGCCCGGAGGGGCAGGCCACGAACCGTTCGGCGGTGAGCCCGGGCCGGCCGAGGTAGCCGCGCGCCATGCTCGCGCCGGAAAGGTACAGCTCACCGGGCACCCCGGCGGGCACGGGCCGCAGCCAGCGGTCGAGGATGAGCGCGCGGGTTCGGGCGACCGGCCTGCCGAGCGAGGGCTCCGCGTAGGCGGCGAGGTCCGCGCCGAGCGCGTCGACGGTGTACTCGGTCGGGCCGTAGTAGTTGTGCGCGGTGACGCCGCTTTCGGCGACCCGCCGCCACATCTGCGCGGGCACCGCCTCGCCGCCGAGCAGCAGGAGTGTGGGCGGGGCCTTGTCCAGCAGGCCCCAGGCGAGCAGTTCGGCGGCGAACGTCGGGGTGACGTCGATCGTGTCGATCCCGCGCGCCGCGCACAGCTCGACCACGGCCTGCGGGTCGCGCCGCGTGGCCTCGTCGAGCACGTGCAGCTCGTGGCCGAGCACGAGCGCGACGAGCTGCTCCCAGGAGGAGTCGAAGGCGAACGACAGCACGAGCGCGGCGCGCAGCCTGCGCCCGCCGACCGCGCGCGAGGCGCGGTGGAGCACCGTCGTGCGCTGCTGGTCGGCGAAGTTGGCGAGCCCGCCGTGCTCCACGAGCACGCCCTTGGGCCGCCCGGTCGAACCGGAGGTGTAGATGACGTAGGCGAGCGAGCTCTTGTCGGGCAGGATGCCGGGATCGACGGGCTCGTGCGCCTCGAGATCGGCGAGCACGACGACGTCGAGGCCGGTGAACCCGTCGAGCGCTGCGGTCTCCGCGACCGTGCACAGGGGGGCCGCGTCGTCGGCCATGAGCCTGAGCCGGTCGGCCGGGTGGTCGAGGTCGAGCGGCAGATAGGCCGCGCCGGTCTTCAGCACGCCGAAGATCGCCGCGACCGTCGCGATCCCGCGCGGCAGCGCCAGCGCGACGATCGTCTCGGGTCCCGCCCCGCGCGCCGCGAGCCCTGCGGCGATCCGGTCGGCGCGCCGCCCGAGCTCCCCGAACGTCACCCGCTCACCCCCGCACACCACAGCCACCTCGTCAGACAACACCCGCACCCGCTCCCTAAAGAGCGTGACAACATCCCGCGGCACGCCCCCTCCAGGCAACAACCCCCCGCTCCCAGACACCTCACCCGTCTCCACGGCAGCCGCCACAGTCCCACCCCGACGCACGGCCCCCTGCCCACCAGACCCAACGAACTCCCCGTCCAGCTCCACAGCGGCCTGCACAAACCCACCAGACTCAACGGGCTCCCCGCCCAGGTCCACGGGCTTGACGGGCTGACTGCGGCGCGTGGGGTCCTGCCCGGCAAGTTCGAGCGGGTCGGCCGTTCCGCGGTGCGGGCCGTCGGCGTGGGACTGCGGCTTCTGCGGGGTGGGGGCCGGGCTCTGCGCGGGGCTCGGGCGGTCGTCGGTCGGGTGGAGGGGCAGGTGTGGCGCGGTGTTGAGGAGGTCGAGGAGGGCGTGTTCGGTGGGGGTGCGGAGATCCAAGCGGGCCGGGGTGAGGGCGTCGTCGGCGAGGAGCGCGGTGAGCGCTTTAGTGAGGCGGGCGGCGAGGTCGGCGGCGGTGCCCTCGGGCAGCAGGTCGGGGCGGTGCTCCAGGATGAGGCGCGGGTCGTCGCCGGGCAGGACCGTCAGGGACAGGGGGTAGTGGGTCGCGCCGCGGTTGCCGATCCCGTCGACGCGCAGGCCGCTGCGCGCCGCGAGGTCAGCGCCCGCCGGGTAGTTCTCGAAGACCATGAGGGTGTCGAACAGGCCGCCGGAGTGCCCGGAGGCCGCCTGGATCTCGGCGAGGCCCAGGTACTGGTGGTCGAGCAGGGCGGCCTGCTCGCGCTGGAGCGCGGCGAGCGAGACGGGCAGCGGCAGCGCCGGGTCGAGGCGGACCCGCACCGGCACCGTGTTGCTGAACAGGCCGACCATCTCCGCGACCCCGTCGAGGTCGGCGGGGCGGCCCGAGACCGTCGTGCCGAAGACGACGTCGGTGCGGCCCGTCACCGCGCCGAGCACGAGCGCCCACACTCCCTGCACGACGGTGTTGAGGGTGAGGCCGTGGCGGCGCGCGTAGTCGGCGAGCGCCCGGCCGGGGAAGCCGAGCGTCAGCTCCTCTGGCATCGCCGGGGCGGCCCCGGCGGCGTCGGGGGCGAGCAGCGTCGGCCCGTCGAGGTCGGCGAGGGCCTCCCGCCAGGCCGCCGTCATGGTCGCGGCGTGGCGGCGGTCGAGCCACTCGAGGTAGTGGCGGAAGCTCCGGGCGGGCGGCAGGACCGCGCCCCGGTAGGCGTCCATGAGCTCGCGCAGGAACGTCGGCGTGGACCAGCCGTCCATGATCAGGTGGTGGCTGGTGAGCATCAGCCTGTGCCGGTCGGGGCCGGTGCGCACGAGCAGGCAGCGCAGCAGCGGCGGCCGCGCCGGGTCGAACCTGTGGGTGAGCTCGGTGCGGGCGGTCTCGGCGAGGACGGCGGCGACGGCCTCGGCCGACAGGTGCGAGAAATCGGCCTCACGCCAGTCCGGGGTGACCTCGCCGTGGATCAGCTGCAGCGGCCGGGCGACGCCGTCGTGGACGAAGGCGGCGCGCAGCCCGTCGTGCCTGCGCAGCAGCGAGCCGAGCGCGCCGCGCAGGGCCGCGGCGTCGAGCGGGCCCGCGAGATCGAGGCTGACGAGGGAGGTGTAGACGTCCTGCGCGTCGGGCGCGTAGGCGGCGTGGAAGAGAAGGCCCTCCTGGAGCGGCGAGAGCGGAAGCACGTCCGTGACGCCGGGGTGCGCGGCCTGGAGGGCGTCGAGTTCTGCGCGGCCGAGCCGCGCGAGCGGCACGTCCGAGGGGGTGAGGCCGCCCGCGTCCGGCTGGGCGGCGTGCGCGGCGATCCCCTCGAGTGCCCGGTGCCAGGCGTCGGCGAGAGCGACGATGTCGTCCTCGGCGAGGACTCCGGCCGCCCAGGTGAAGTGGGCGCTGAGGACGGGGCCGTCGGGGCCCTCGTTGGCGAACACGTTCACTTCGAGGGGGTGCGCGGCGGGCGAGGCGGGGTCGGTCCGGACGGTGAAGGCGTCGCCGTCCGGCGCGGGCGTGAAGTACGCGCCGTCCTGGCCCGCCGTGAAGCGGCCGAGGAAGTTGAAGAGGATCTGCGGAGCGGGCAGCGGGGCGAGCCTTGCCGCGCCCTCAGCGTCGAGGTGCCGCAGCAGTCCGAAGCCGATGCCGTTGTCGGGCGTCGTCCGCAGCGCCTCCTTGGCGCGCTTGACGGCCTCGCCCGCGCCCGCGCCGCCGCGCAGCGCTCCCGCGGCGTCGATCCCGGCGAGCGGGAGCCGCACGGGGTACTCGCTGGTGAACCAGCCGGTGGTCCTGCCGAGGTCGGCGGGCCGCTCCCCGGCGGCCTGCTCCTCGCGTCCGTGCCCCTCGACCTGGACGGCGAAGTCGTGGCGTCCGGTGCGGGCGGCGACGGCGAGGCCGAACGCGCCGAGCAGCACCTCGTGCGTTCGGGCGCGGAACACCGCGCCGACACCGCCGAGCACCCGGCCGCTCAGCTCCGCCGGGATCTCCCGGACGAGCGTGCGCGCCTGCCCGAGGGTGTCGCGCGCCGGGTCGAGCGCGCGCGCCGCGAACGCGGGCGCGGCGTCGAGCGCGGCGGCCCAGTGGTCGAGCTCGTCGCGCCGGTCGGCGGCGCGCTCGGCGAGGGCGCGGGCCCACGTCCGCAGCGGCGTCCCCACAGGCTCGAGCCGCACGGGCTCATCCCGCCCGGCCTGCTCGAACGCGCTCCGCAGGTCAGGCAGCAGAATCCGCCAAGAAACCCCATCGACGGCGAGATGATGCACGACAAGAGCAAGCCACCCTCCCGCGTCGCCGCCGTCCCCCCAGACGGCCTGCACAACGATCCCCGCCGCCGGATCAAGCCTGTCGGCGGCCGCCTCCAGCACCTCCTCCCGCTCCGCCGACGCCTCAACCCGCCGCAACACACCCGCCGCGTCAACACTCCCCACCCCCCGAACCTCAAGCCCCCAGCCGCCCAACCCCAACCCAAACCCACGCCCAACCCCAAAGCCCCCACCGACCTCCGCCCCGAAACCACGCTCAGATCCAAAGGCACCACCGGGCGCGAACGCGCGCTCGAGGCCGTCGGGACGGCCGAGCTCCAGCGCGGACGCACCCTCGGGACCGGACGAATGGCCAGGTTCCGGCGCATAGGCACGCTCGGGCCCGGAGGAGTGGCCGGGCTCCGGCGCGGACGCGCGCTCGGGGACGGAGGCGTCCCCGAGGTCAGAGGCGTGCCCGGGGTCGGAGAAGTGGTCGGGGTCAGAGGCGTGTTCGGGGTCGGAGGGGTGGTCAGGCGTGGAGGTGTGCTTGGGGTCGGGAAGGAGGCCGGGGGCGTGGTCGGGGTTGGAGGGGGTGGGGGGGCCGAGGGGGCCGGCGGGGTTTATTCCGCCGGAGCCCTCGGCTGTGCCGTCCCGGTCGGTGGGGGCGGCGGTCCGGCGCGGGAGTGTGGCGGATCCCATTGCGCCGGGGGCCTGGGTGGAGAGGGGAACCGTGGTGAGGCGGAGCGAGTCGTGGTGGTCGAGGAGGGCCTGGAGGGCGCGGGTGAGGCGGGCGGCGTCGGTGGCGGGGACCGGGACGACTACCGCCTGGCTGTAGCGGGCGGGGACGGGGCCCTGGTCGCGCAGCCACGCGGTGATGGGGGTGTGCGGGACGGGCCCGAGCGCGTCGGCCGGGTCCGCCGCCTCGGTCGGCGCGTCGGCGCGCGCGACGAGGGCGACCGCGGCGGCGGTCTTGTGGTCGAACAGGTCGCGGGCGGTGATGGTGAGCCCGGCCCGTCGGGCGCGTGTCGCCGCCTGGATCGCGGAGATGCTGTCACCGCCGAGCGTGAAGAAGTCGTCGTCCGCGCCGACCCGGCCGAGGCCGAGCACCTCGGCGAAGACCGCGCACAGCGTCGCCTCGCGCGGGGTGCGCGGGGCGCGTCCCGTCGCGCTGAACTCCGGCTCGGGCAGGGCCCGCCGGTCGATCTTGCCCGCGGGCGTCAGCGGGAGCTCGTCAAGCACCACGAACGCGGCGGGCACCAGGTACGCGGGCAGCCTCTCGGCGAGCACGGCGCGCACCGCCGCCACATCGATCCCCGCGCCAGAGCCGGGCTCGTCGCCAACGGAACCGGCCCCGGCGTCTACTCCCGCGTCCGCGCTCGCGGTGGCGGCGTGAGCCCGGCGCTGGGCCGGACGATCGGAGAGATCGACGGTCTCGGAGGGAGGGGCGGCGGGGGTGATGTAGGCGACGAGGCGGCCTTCCTTGGCCACCACGAGGGCGCGGGAGACGGAAGGGAACGCGGTGAGGGCGGATTCGACCTCGGCGGGCTCGACCCGGTGGCCGCGGATCTTGACCTGGTGGTCGAGGCGGCCGAGGAAGGTCAGGGGGCCGTCGAGGGTGCGGCGGACCAGGTCGCCGGTGCGGTACATCCGGGTGCCGGGCGGCCCGTAGGGGTCGGCGACGAACCGCTCGGCCGTCAGGGAGGGGCGGCCCAGGTAGCCGCGCACGACGCCGGGGCCCGCGAGGTAGAGCTCGCCGAAGTTGCCGGGAGGGACCGGGCGGAGGGCCGAGTCCAGAACGCGGGCATATGTCCCAGCGATGGGTGCGCCGACGGACGGGGCCTCGGTGTCGGCGACGCGCGCGCCGAGGGCGTCGACGGTGTACTCGGTCGGCCCGTAGTAGTTGTGGGCGATGACGTCGGAGGCCGCGCGGAGCCTTGTCCACAGGTCGGGGGTCGCGGCGTCGCCGCCGATGAGCAGGAGGACGGGCGGGGCCGTCTCGAGCAGGCCGGCGTCGAGGAGCTCGAGGGCGAACGCGGGCGTGGTGTCGAAGACGTCGTAGCGGCCCCTGACGAGTTCGGCGGGCTCCTTGCGGGCGTCCTCGCCGACGATGTGCAGTTCGTGCCCGAGGAACAGGAAGAGCAGCGCCTCCCAGGAGGAGTCGAAGGAGAACGAGAACGTGTGCGCGACTTTCAGCGGCCGCCCGGCGCGCCGGGCCGCCTCGGCGAAGACCGTCGAGGCGTGGTCGTACAGGAGGTTCGTGAGCCCCCGGTGCGGGACGAGCACGCCCTTGGGCCGCCCGGTCGAACCGGAGGTGTAGATGACGTAGGCGAGCTGGTCGGGGCCCGGCGCGTCGGGCAGCGGCGCGGCGTCGAGATGGGCCGCGTCGGCGACGGCGACGGTCGCGAGCCCGTCGGGCAGCGCGAAGCCTGGGCCGCCGACCGCGCACACGGGGTCGGCCTCGGCGAGCATCGCGGCGACGCGGTCGGCGGGCTGCGCCGGGTCGAGCGCGAGGTAGGCCGCGCCGGACTTCAGCACCGCGAGCAGCGCGACGACGAGG
Source organism: Actinocorallia sp. A-T 12471 (assembly GCF_033875155.1). Classification (NCBI taxonomy): domain Bacteria; kingdom Bacillati; phylum Actinomycetota; class Actinomycetes; order Streptosporangiales; family Thermomonosporaceae; genus Actinocorallia; species Actinocorallia sp. A-T 12471. The sequence goes on from NZ_JAWZTE010000003.1 coordinate 172,030, forward strand.
TCCGCCCCGCGCGGCAGCGCCAGCGCGACGATCCGCTCGGGCCCCGCCCCCCGCTCACGCAGCAACCGCGCAAGCCGGTTCGCCCGCTCCTCGACCTCCCCGAACGTCAACGTCGCGTCCTCCGCGACGACCGCCACCGCCCCCGCCCGCCGCCCCGCCCACCCCTCAAACACCCGCGTAACAGCCCCACCGACCACGGCTACGGCCGCAGCCTGCTCCCGCAGGTCAACACCACCGAGCCCAGCCACTCCCGCAGCCTGCGCACAAGCGTCAGCACCGCCGAGAAGGGGTGCGTCCGCAGGCCGCGCGTGCGGGTCAGCACCACCCAGCCCAGGCGCTTCCACACCCCCCGCGCGCGGGTCAAGACCGCCGAGCCCGGGTGCGGCCGTGGCCTCCGCGTGCGGGTCGGCGCTGCCGAGCACGGGCGCTTCCGCTCCCTGCGCGCGCGAGACAGCACCGCCGAGCGCGGGTACGGCCGAAGGCTGCGCGCGCGGGTCAGCGCTGCTGAGCGCAGGCGCTTCCACGCCCTGCGGGTGCGGGTCAGTAGCGGCGAGCGCGGGCGCGGCCGTGGCCTGCGGGTGCGGGTCGGCGCTGCCGAGCGCAGGTGCTTCGGCGGCCTGCGGGTGCGGGTCAGTACCGGCGAGCGCGGCGGCGGCCGCAGGCTGCGCGTGCGGGTCGGCGCTGCTGAGCGCGGGCGCTTCCACGCGCTGCATGCGCGGGTCGGCGCTGGCGGGCGCGGGGGCGGCCGTGGACTGCGGGTACGGGTCGGCGCTGGCGGGTGCGGGTGCTTCGGTGGCCTGCGGGTGCGGGTCGGAACTGGCGGGCGCGGGGGCGGGCGCGGGGGCGGGCGCGGGCGCGGGATGCGGGTGTGGGTTGGTGGGGGCGGGGGCTTCTGCGGTTTCTGGGTGGGGGTTGGTGCCGCTGAGGCCGGGGGCGGTTGTGGGGTGGGTAGGGGGGTGGGGGTGGGGGGGGTCGGAGGGGAGGGTTGTGTCTAGGTGGCCTAGGGGGGCTGTGGGGGTGGTGGCGAAGGACTCTAGGAAGGTGAGGAAGCGGAGGGATTGGGTGTGGAGGGAGGTGGGGGTGTGGGAGGCGGGGTTGGCGTCGAACTCGAAGGAGAAGGCGCCGGCGTGTTGGTAGACGGTGAGTTCGAGGTCGTCGACGGGGCCCGCGGCGAGGTTGCGGGCGTGGCCGGTGGCGTCGGCGAAGCGCAGGGCGTAGTCGAAGGGCTTGATGTTGATGCAAGGGCCGGTGAGGGGGGTGTCCGCGCCGACGAGTCCGAGGTCGCGTTGCAGGTCCTCGCTGCGGTAGCGCTGGCGGCCGCGCACGAGGGCGACCTGGAGGCCGGTCTCGCGGGCGAGCTCGGCGGGCGTCGCGGCGTGGGAGATCGCGACGCGGACGGGCAGCACGTTGACGGCCATCGCGGGCACCCGGGCGGAGCGGGTGCCGAGCCGTCCCATGAACGGCATGCCGAGCACCGCCTCGTCCGCGCCGGTGACGCGCTGCGCGTACGCGGCGAAGGCCGCGGTCACCAGGTCGGCCCAGGTGACCTTCGCGGTCTTGGCCGCGGCCTGGATCGCGGCGTTGAGCGCGTCCGACGCGGCGACGCGCTCGCGCAGGAACACGTGCGAAGCCGGCGCGGGCCTCTCGGCGAAGGGCAGGGGGTCGGCCGCCCCGCCCCGGTACGCGGTCCAGAAGGCGCGGTCGGCGTCCCGGTCGGCGGAAGCGGCATAGGCCGCCTCCTCCTCGAGAAGCTCAGCGAGCGGGTGGAACGGGCAGGGCCCTGCCTCGACGCCCGAGATGTCCGCTGTGTACAGGTCCGCGACCCGCCGCGCGATCAGGTTGACCGAGTACCCGTCGGTCACGAGGTGGTGGTACCGCTGGAACCACACGTGCCGGTCGGCCCCGAGCACGAACACCTTCTGCCCGACGAGTCCGTCGCCGGTCATGTCGACGGGCCGCAGGAGTTCGGCGCGCATCCGCGCGTCCGCTTCGGCCATCGGGTCGGCGTAGCCGGTGAGGTCGACGACCTCGGGCGCGGCGGGCGTGACGGCGTCCGGGATCTGCCGTGGCCCGGCGGGCGTCTCGGTGAAGCGGACGCGCAGCGCGTCGACCTCGCCGAGCACCCGCCGGACCGCACGGGTGAGGGCTTCGACGTCCAGCGCCCCGCGCACCTCGACGTACTGGCTGACGTTGAAGCCGGGGTGCGAGGGGTCGATCCGCTGGGCGAACCAGACTCCGCGCTGGGCTCCGGTCAGGGGCAGGGAGGTGCCGGACATCTTGGCCTTTCTCGTGATTCGGTGGCGTCGCTACCGGCTACAGGCCCTGGAGGATCTTCTCGATCTGGCCCAGGACGGCCGTCATGGTCGTGTAGCGGTCGGCGTAGCTGAAGTCGATTCCGTGCACCTGGCTCGACTTCGCGGCGGGCAGGAGCTTGAAGGAGCTGGAGTTGAGCATCTCCGTGGTCTCCGGGGTGAACTCGCCGCCTGACCTGCCGATGAGGATGACGTCGGCGTCGTTCAGCTTGGACAGGTTCTCCAGGGACTCCTCGGTCTCGTGCGTCTCGGTGGAGGAGGACGCCTGGGAGAACGCGCCGCCGAGGTCGTCGACGACCTGGCCGATCCACGAGGTGCGGGTGCCGAGGTAGTAGTTGCCGCCGCCGTAGGTGGAGACCACGGTGAACTTCTTCTTCAGCTGCTCGGGGTACTTGCCCTTGATCTCGGTGATCTTGGCGTCATAGGCGTCCTTGAGGCCCTTGAGCTGGTCGCCCTTGCCGACGGCCTCGGCGATCTTCTCGGCCGACGCGACGAGGTCGCTGGGGGCCTTCACCTCGAAGTACAGGGTCGGGGCGATGGCCGACAGCTTGTCGATGGGCCAGCCGAAGTCCGCGCCCTCCACGATGATGAGGTCGGGCTGGACGCTCGCGACCTTCTCCAGGTTGATCTGGTCGCCCGCGCCGATCTCGGTGATGCCCGCGCCCGCGGCCTGCTGCTCGGGCGTGAGCTCCAGGGGCTCCTCGATCTTGGTGGTGCCGACGGGGACGACCCCGACGTCGAGCAGCGCGCCGGTCGCGTAGTTGATGCCGACGATCTTCTGCGGGTCGGCGGGGATCGTGATCGAGCCGTTGGTGGCCTCGACCACGCGGGTCGTCGGCGCCTGCGACGACGGCGCGGCGTCGGGCTCGTCGGAGCCGCCGCAGCCGGTGAGGGACAGCGCCGCGACGGTCAGGGCGGCGACGAGCAGCCTCGGTCTGCGGAACGGGGGGACGGGGGATCTCATGATTCTCCTGGGGGATGGGGATCGGGTCGGGAGACTCAGGCGGTGCGGGCCCAGCCGAGGCCGTCGGCCGAGGGGACGAGGCCGTCGGGGAGCAGCGGGTTCTCCTTGGTGGCGGTCCCGAGGACGCCGCGCCGCTGGATCTCGTTCATCTCCTGCATGACGTCGCCGACGACCGGGACACCGAACAGGTGCCGCATCCGGGAGCCGGTTTCCGTCGTCATGTCGCCGGTGGCGTCGGCGGCGGCCTCGAGGGCTTCGGCCGACGCGCGGAACCTCGCGACAAGCTTCTCGGAGTCGGTCAGCGCGGTCTCGCCGGAGGCGACGCCGCCGACGAGGGTCACGAACGACTCCATCGCCGAGGTGTCGAAGGCGGTGACGCTCTTGGCCTTCCAGAAGTAGCTGTCCTCGTTGCCCTGCATGTCGTAGAAGGCGCTGAGGAACTCGTAGAACACCTTGTACTCGCGGCGGTAGCGGCCCTCGAACTCGCCGAAGGCGGCGGCCTCCTCGAGGTCTCCGGCGAGCACGCTGTTGATGGAGCGCGCGGCGAGGAGCCCGGCGTAGGTGGCGAGGTGGACGCCGGTGGAGAAGACGGGGTCGATGAAGCACGCGGCGTCGCCGACGAGCGCCATGCCGGGCTTCCAGAACCGAGTGTTGGCGTAGGAGTAGTCCTTGCGGACGCGCAGTTCGCCGTAGACGCCTTCGGTGACGCGGGTGGCCTTCTCGCCGAGGAGGTCCTTGACGATCGCGGTGCGGTCGATGAAGCCGTGCAGGGCCTTCTCGCGGGCCGCCTGGTCGCCCTGGATCTCCCTGACGCGCTCGCGGCTGATGACCGCGCCGACGCTGGTCAGGGTGGGGCTGAGCGGGATGTACCACATCCAGCCCTCGTCGAAGGCGGCGCACAGGATGTTGCCGCTGTCGGGCTCGGGCATCCGTCCGGCGTTCTCGAAGTAGCCGAACAGGGCGAGGTTCTGGAAGTGCTCGGAGTAGATCCGCTCGCCGCCGACGTGGCCGCTGATGCGGGTCTTGTTGCCGGACGCGTCAACGATGTACCTGGCGGCGATGTCGTGGACGGCCCCGTCGTCGTCGGTGTACCGCACGCCGGTGACGCGTCCGCCGTCCTCCACGACCTCGCCGACCTGGACGCCCTCGCGCACCTCGACGCCCTTGGCCTGGGCGTTGCGCAGCAGGATCTCATCGAACTTCATGCGTTCGACCTGGTAGGCGTAGGAGGTCGGCCCGGAGAGCTCGGGGGCGAGGGCGAACAGGAAGTTCCAAGGCACCGGGTTGGTCCCCCACCGGAAGCTTCCACCGCGTTTGCGGGTGAATCCGGCCTTCTCCATCTCCTCCTCCGCGCCCAGAAGCCGGCAGATGCCGTGGACGGTGGCCGGGAGCAGCGACTCGCCGATCTGGTAGCGCGGGAACGTCTCCTTCTCCAGAAGGAGCACGCGATGTCCGCGCAGCGCGGTGAGGGTCGCGACGGTGGAGCCGCCGGGCCCGCCGCCCACGACGACGACGTCGAACTCTTCGGTAGGCATTGCTCTCCTTGGGGGGTCGATCCGCGCGGGGATCAGCGGTTGAGGAGCTCGAACCACTGGGTGACGGTGGGCTGGTCGGCGAGGTCGACGAACTCGATCCGCGCCCCGTCGGCGCGCCAGCGTTCGACCAGCGTCATCAGCCGGATGGAGTCCATGCCTTGGTCGATGAGGTGGGTGTCGTCCTGGATGTCCGCGGGGGTGACGTACAGCACCTCGGCAACGTCGGCGCGGATGCGATCGAGCGTCAGCGGAGCGTCCGCCATCGTCTCTCTCCTAGGTCGCTAAGGGGGTTGGGCAGGCCCAGAACGATCACACAGGGCCCCGTGAAGGTTAGGTAAGGCTTGCCTAACAATGCCCAGCGGACCTTCGCATGTCAAGACGCCCTCAAGCCTGTTCCCGTCAGGCTTGACGGCCACACACGATCAGACTCAAGATAGGCAAGCCTAACCTTACTAAGGCGAACCTAACTACCCTGAGGAGCGGGCGATGGTGGCGGTAGTGAGCGGAGCCGGCGGCGGTATCGGGGCGGCCACCGCCCTCGCGCTCGCCCGCGCCGGACGCACCGTGGCGGCCCTCGACCGGGACGCCGACGCGCTGCGCACGGCGGTCGCGGAGATGCGCGCCGAAGGGCTGCCCGTCGAGGCATACCCCGCTGACGTGTCCGCGAGCGCCGAGGTCGAGAAGATCTTCGACGAGATCGAGACACTACACGGGCCGGTCGACGAGCTCGTCAACGTGGCGGGGGTGCTGCGCGCGGCCCAGGTGGTGGACACCACCGACGAGGACTGGGCCGCGACCTTCGCCGTCAACACCACAGGCGTGTTCGTGCTGAGCAGGGCCGCCGCGCGCCGGATGACGCCGCGCGGGGCCGGCGCGATCGTCACCGTGTCGTCCAACGCGGGGGGCGTGCCGCGCGCCGGGATCGCGGCGTACGCGGCGTCCAAGGCCGCGGCCACGCACTTCACCCGCTGCCTCGGCCTTGAGCTGGGCCCGCACGGCATCCGCTGCAACACGGTGTCGCCGGGCTCCACCGAGACCCCGATGCTGCACGCGCTCGGCGGCGACCCCGTCGCGGGCGACGCTCAGGTCTTCCGCACCGGCATCCCGCTCGGCCGGGTCGCGCTGCCCTCCGACATCGCCGACGCCGTCCTGTTCCTGCTGTCGGACCAGGCCAGGCACATCACCATGCACGACCTCTACGTCGACGGCGGCGCGACCCTGCGCGCCTGACGGGAACGGAAACCCCCTTGAGCATCCTGACGCAGTCCGACCCCGACCTGGATCTGCTGGCCGGCTACCGTCCGCACGGGTCGTTCTTCTTCCGGTCCCCCCGGCACACCCTGCTCGCCCAGGGCGTCCACGCGACGGTGCCGAGCTGCAACGCCCACGACCCGGTGACCACGCTCTCCCGGGTGCGCGCGACGCTCGACGCGGCGGCCTCCTCCGGCCATCCGCGGCCGATCGTGGTCGGCGCGCTGCCGTTCCACGGCGCGACGCCCGCGCGGCTGACGGTCCCCGGGACGGTCCGGTGGGCGGGTCCGCGCGCGGCGCGGCCGGAAGTGGACACCGAGCCGATCTCGTTCGCGACGGTCAAGCACGTGCCCGAGCCCGAGGAGTACATGCGCGGCGTCTCGACGGCGCTCTCACGGATGCAGGGCGGGCCGCTGGAGAAGATCGTCCTGTCCCGCTCGGTGCGGCTCCAGGAGGTGCGCGGCGCGGACACCACGGCGCTGCTGCGGCGTCTTGTGCACAATGATCCCGAGGCGTACGTGTTCGCCGCCGACCTCCTCGGTGGCCGCGTCCTGCTCGGCGCGTCCCCCGAGCTGCTGGTCCGGCGCTCGGGCGCGCTCGTGTCGTCGTTCCCGCTCGCGGGTTCCGCGCCGCGCCTTGTCGACCCGGCCTTGGACGACGCCGCGGGCCGCGCCCTCCTCGGCTCGGACAAGGATCTGCGTGAGCACGCCGTCGTCGTCCGGGCCGTGGCCGAGGCGCTCGACCCGTTCTGCGCCGAGCTGACCGTGCCAGAGGAGCCGTCGCTGGTGCGGACCGCGACGATGTGGCACCTGGGCACCGAGATCACCGGCCGCCTCGCCTCCCCCGAGACCTCCTCGCTGCACCTGGCGATGGCGCTGCACCCGACGCCCGCGATCTGCGGCACCCCGACCGCGCTCGCCCGCCGCACGATCGGCGAGATCGAGGAGTTCGACCGCGGCTTCTACAGCGGCTCGGTCGGCTGGTGCGACGCCTCGGGCGACGGCGAGTGGGCGGTGACGATCCGCTGCGCCGAGGTGTCCCCGTGGGAGATCCGGCTCTACGCGGGCGCGGGCATCGTGCCCGGGTCCACGCCGGAAGGCGAGCTCGCCGAGACCAGCGCCAAGTTCCGCACGCTGCTGCGCGTCCTCGGCGTCGACCGCGACCTGTGACGCAGGGACCGAGATCGGAGACCCCATGCTCGAACACTGCACGCCATGGCCCGAGGAGTTCGCCGCGCGCTACCGCGCGGCCGGCTACTGGACCGGAGAGACCTTCGGAGCCCTGCTGACGCGGCTCGCCGCCGAGCACGGCGAACGCGTCGCCGTCGTTGCGGGCGAGGACAGATGGAGCTACCGCGAGCTCGACGAGCGCGCCACCCGCTTCGCCAGGGGCCTGTACGCGCTCGGGGTGCGGCCGCGCGACAGGGTCGTGGTGCAGCTCCCGAACACCGCGGAGTTCCTCGAAGCGGCGTTCGCGCTGTTCCGGCTCGGCGCGATCCCGGTGTTCTCGCTGCCCGCGCACCGCGCGAACGAGGTGGTCCACCTGGCCGGGCACGCCGGGGCCGTGGCGTATCTCACCGCCGACAGGCACGCCGGGTTCGACTACCGCGACCTCGCGAGGGCCGTCCGCAAGGACGTCCCTGGCGTGACGCAGATCATCGTGCTCGGCGAGGCCGAGGAGTTCACGCCCTTCGACGCGGTGCGCGCCGCCGGAGACGGCACGGAGCCGTCGTGGCCGGCGGCCGACCCGTCGGACGTCGCGCTGTTCCAGCTGTCGGGCGGCACTACCGGGACGCCGAAGCTCATCCCGCGCACCCACGACGACTACCTGTACTCGGTCCGCGCGAGCGCCGAGATCTGCGGGCTCGACGCGACGACGGTGTTCCTCGCCGCGCTGCCCGTCGCGCACAACTTCCCGATGAGCTCGCCCGGCGTCTTCGGGGTGCTGCACGCGGGCGGCAAGGTGGTCATGTCACCGCAACCCGCGCCGAGTTACGCGTTCCCGCTCATAGAGCGCGAAGGCGTCACCCTGACGGGGCTCGTCCCGCCGCTGGCGATCCTGTGGATGGAGACCGCGGCGACGTCACCGCACGACCTCTCGAGCCTCGAGGTGCTCCAGGTCGGGGGCGCGCGGCTGTCCGACGAGGCCGCCGCGCGCGTACGCCCCTCGTTGGGGTGCGCGCTCCAGCAGGTGTTCGGCATGGCCGAAGGGCTCGTCTGCTACACACGCGCCGGGGAGCCCGAGGAGTACGCGCTGACGACCCAGGGCCGCCCGATCTCCGAGGACGACGAGATCCGCATCGTTGACGAGTCCGGCAACGAGGTCGCTCCCGGCGAACCCGGCGAACTGCTCACCCGGGGTCCGTACACCATTCGCGGCTACTACAAGGGCGAAGAGCACGCTGCGGCAGCTTTCACCCCCGATGGGTTCTATCGCACCGGAGACGTGGTGAAGCGGCTCGAATCGGGCCATCTCATCGTGTCCGGCCGGGAGAAGGACCTCATCAACCGGGGCGGCGAGAAGGTCTCGGCCGAGGAGGTCGAAAACCACCTTCTCGCCCATCCGCTCGTCCGCGACGCGGCCGTCGTCGCGGTGCCCGACAGGTTCCTCGGCGAGCGTTCGTGCGCTTTCGTCCTGCCGCGCGAGGAAGTTCCCCAGGCGGGCGAGTTGCGGGCGTTCCTGCGCTCGCGCGGCCTTGCCACCTACAAGATCCCGGACCGGCTGGAGATCGTCGCCGAGTTCCCCGTCACCGGCGTCGGCAAGATCAGCAAGCGCGACCTGCGCCGCGCGCTCGCCGCCGCGCTCACCGACCCCGCCCAGAGCTAGGAGACACCGACCATGGGACTCCCCCGCATCGCCCCCTACTCCATGCCGCGCGAGCTGCCGCCGAACCGGGTCGAGTGGCGGCCCGACCCGTCACGGGCCGTGCTGCTCGTGCACGACATGCAGAACTACTTCGTTGACGCCTTCCAAAGGGACGCCTCGCCCATACCCGAGCTGATCGGCAACATCACCCTGTTGCGGGAGGCGGCGAACGTCGTCGGGGTGCCCGTCGTGTTCACCGCGCAGCCCGGCGCGCAGACCCTCGACCAGCGCGGCCTCCTCCAGGACTTCTGGGGCCCTGGCATCCCCGCCGACCCGCGCTCGGCCGCGATCATCGACGAGCTCGCGCCCCGCCCGTCCGACACGAGGCTCACCAAGTGGCGTTACAGCGCCTTCCAACGCACCCACCTGCACCGGCTGATGGCCGAGCAGGGCCGCGACCAGCTCATCGTCACCGGCATCTACGCCCACATCGGCTGCCTCATGACGGCCTGCGAGGCGTTCATGTCCGACATCGAGGCGTTCTTCGTCGCCGACGCCCTCGCCGACTTCACCCCCGCCCACCACGCGCAGGCCCTCCAGTACGCCGCCGACCGCTGCGCGGTGACGACGACCACCGCCGCCCTCGCCAAGTCCCTCACCGCCCCCCTCCCCGCGAGCCGCTAACCCCAGGTGATCGGGCGCTTGATGCGCCCGATCACCGGCCGAGCCGAGCGGGGTCAGAACCTTGAGGCGCTCGTCCAGGCGTCCAGGAGGGCCCTGTCGCCGAAGATCTCCAAGGGGGCGTCGTTCTGGCGGCCGAAGGTGAACAGGAGGAGGTCGGCGAGCTGGCCCCGCACGGCGGCGTCGGCCTTAAGGTGACCGCGTTCCCACGAGTAGCCCTCGGGGCCGAATCGGATGGTCCACTCGCCTTCGGCGTCCGTCGCGTGCAGGTGGAGCGTTCCCGGGGTCGTCAGAGCGGCGATCGCGGGGCCCGAGGCGCGGCCGTGGGGGATGTTGGCGAGGAACTCGTCTATCGCGTCGGCGGCCTGCGCGGGGTCGAACACCGGGGCCTTGCCCGCCGCGCCCTCGGCGTCGGCGCGGTGCACCATCGTCTCGTGGAACTGGCGGCGCGACCACCAGCGCATCCGCTGGTCGGGGCCCCACGTCCACACCGGCGCGTCGCCGTCGACCGCGCGCAGCGCCGTGACGAGCCTGGCCCCGCCTTCGGCGACCCAGCCGGGGTAGTCCGCCCAGTCCTCGGGGAAGTCGACGGGCACGTCCCGCAGGGGGACCCGTGCCGTCGCCGCGCTCTCCACCACCTTGATCGTCCAGCGGTGGATCAGCCCGATGTGCTGGGCGAGGTCCAACGCCGTCCAGTCGTCGCATCCGGGCACCAACGCGCCGGGCTCCGCGCCCGCTATCGCCTCCGCCAGCCTGTCGACCTCGGCTTCCAACAGCCCGCAGTACTCGCCGTGATCCCTCATGGCCGCACCTTAACCCCGCCCGCGCCGCTCCGGTACCCGCGCGTCCTGGCTTTCCGCGCGCCTTCTCACGCTGACGCCGTCGCGGGCCAGGGAAGGTCGCGGGAGGGCGTCAGCTCGACGACGGCACGGTCACGAACGGGACATGGCGGACTCCGTCGCGTCACAGTCGCTCCCGGGGGCACCTTCTGCGACGAGAGACGCGCGATGGCACAGCAGCGACCAGGCAGCCAACCTCGATCATCGACCGGCGCGGGAGGCTGGGTCCTGCTCGGCTGCGGCGGCTTTCTCGGCCTGTTCGTCCTCGCCGCGGCGTGCAGCGCGCTCTTCGCCGACGACGAGGTCGCCCCGGCCTCGGCCCCGCAGGCCGCGGCCCGCCCGACCACGACTGTCGTGGTCACGGTCACCGAGACGGTGACGGTCACCGCGTCCCCGTCCAGGCGTCCCCGCACCCCGACCCCGACGGCCAAGCCCAAGCCCAAGCCGAAACCCAAGCCCAGCACCCCCAAGCCCGCGGCCCCCGCCAACGACCCGCGCTTCGGCACCTGCGCGGCCGCCAACGCCGCGGGCTACGGCCCCTACGTGCAGGGCTCCGACCCCGAGTACGCCTGGTACATCGACCGCGACAAGGACGGCGTCGTCTGCGAACGCTGACCCCCGCGCGTCAGGCCGTGCGCTCGCTGTCGAGCATCGCCATGAGCGGCGCGGCGTAGCGGGTCCCCGCGACGGCGTCGCGCGGGACCGCGCGGTCGATCTCGGCGAGGTCCTCCTGGCCTAGGACGAGGTCGGCGGCGGCGACGTTCGCCGGGATCCGCCGGGCGCTGCGGGTGCCGACGACGGCGACCAGCGCGGGCTCCTTGGCCAGCACCCATGCGGTGGCGAGCTGCGCGACGGTGACGCCGCGCGCCTCGGCGAGGGGCCGCAGCCGTTCGGTGAGCGCGAGGTTCGCCGCGAGGTTGTCGGGCTGGAAGCGCGGCAGGTACGACGCCCTGGGGTCGCCGCCTTCCGGGGTCTCGTAGGACCCGGTGAGGAGCCCGTGCGCGAGGACCCCGTAGGCGGTGACGCCGATGCCGAGCTCGCGGCAGGTCTCGAGGATGCCGTTGGTCTCGGGGGCCCGGTCGAACAGGGAGTACTCGATCTGCACGTCGCAGATGGGGTGGACGGCGTGGGCGCGGCGGATCGTCTCGGCCCCCACCTCCGACAGCCCGATGTACCAGACATGTCCCGCCTTGATCAGTTCCGCGATCGCGCCGACGGTCTCCTCGATCGGCGTCGCGGGGTCGAGGCGCGCGGGCCGGTAGATGTCCACGTGGTCGGTGCCGAGGCGGCGCAGCGAGTAGGCGAGCGCGTTCTTGACGTGCGCGGGCCGCCCCTCGATGCCGACGAACGCCCCGTCGGGGTCGCGCAGCCCGCCGAACTTGACGCTGAGCAGCGCCCTGTCACGGTCGCCGCGGAGCGCGCGGCCGATCAGGTCCTCGTTGTGGCCCATGCCGTAGAAGTCGGCGGTGTCCAGCAGGGTGATGCCCGCGTCGAGGGCGGCGCGGATCGTGGCGACGGCGTCGGCCTCGTCGGCGGGTCCGGTGCGGTCGGACAGGGACGAGCAGCCGAGCGCCACGGGCGCGGTCGCAGGGCCTGACGTGCCGAGACGGCGAGTGTGCATCGGGGATCTTCCTTCTGGGATCGACCTGCTAGAGTTGATATGTCAACAGCAGGAAGGGAGGTGTTGATATGTCAACACCGCCGTCCGACCTCGAACTCTGGTTCGCGCTCAAGCGCGCCCACGAGGTCGTCCGCGCGCGCGTCCTCGCCGACGTCGCCGAGTCCTCCGGCCTCTCCGAGCCCGACCTGGTGATCCTCGTCCAGCTCGACAAGGCGGGCGGCAGGCTGCGGCAGAGCGAGCTCGCCGCCGCGCTCGGCTGGGACCGCACCCGCCTGTCCCACCAGCTCACCCGCATGGCCTCCCGCGACCTGCTCACCCGCGACCGCGGCGCTACGGTCACCGTCGCACTCACCGAGGCCGCCCACGCCCTCATCACCGCGCTCCAACCGCGTCTGGAGAGCGCGGTCCAGCGCCACTTCACCTCCCACCTCACCCCCGCGGAACGCCAGGCCATCGGCTCGGCCCTCAGCCGCCTGTGACCGTCAGCTGAGGCCGGGCATCTGCTTCTGGCCCGCCGAGGCTGGGTCGGCCGCGCGCGTCAGGGCCTCGCGGAGCAGGGAGGCTGCCTGTTCGGGCCGGATGTCGTTGATGAACGCGCCCATCCCGGATTCGGAGCCCGCGAGGTATTTGAGCTTGTTCTGGGCGCGGCGGATCGTGAAGAGCTGGAGGTGGAGGTGGTAGGCGGAACGGGCCGTGTGGACGGGAGCCTGGTTCCACGCGGCGATGTAGGGCATGAGGGGGACGTCGAAGAGCGCGTCGAACGCCTTCAGGACGGGGAGGTAGACGCCGGCGAAGGCGTCGCGTTCGTCCGGGGAGAGTGCGGTGAGGTCGGGGACGCGCCGGTTGGGGTAGACGTGGACCTCGAAGGGCCAGCGGGCTGCATAGGGGACGAAGGCCGTCCAGTGGTCGTTGGCGGCGAGGACACGGCCGCCTGAGCGCTCCCGGTCGAGGCGCTTGGCGAAGACGTCGGGGTCGCGTTCGATCGCCGCAAGGTGCTGGGCCGTGTACGGCGTGACGTACGGGTAGCCGTAGATCTGGCCGTGCGGGTGGGCGAGGGTGACGCCGATCTCCGCACCCCGGTTCTCGAACGGGAACACCTGCTCGACGCCGGGGGTCGCCGACAGCGCCTCGGTGCGGTCGGCCCAGGCGTCCATGACGAGCCTGACGTCGGCGGGCGGCAGCGCGGCGAACGACCCGTGGTGGTCCGGCGTGAAGCAGACGACCTCGCAACGTCCCTGCCCCGGACGCAGCCCGGGACCCGTCGAGGACGCCTCGATCCGCTGCGAGAACGACGGGAAGCGGTTCTCGAAGGCCACCACCCGGTACGGGCCGGGGATCTCGGTGGAGAACCCCGGCCGTGACGGGTCGAGCGGGCATTCCGACGCCGGCGGCTGGAAGGTGCGGGCCTGGCGGTGCGCGGCGATCGCCACCCACTCGCCGCGCAGCTCGTCGAGGCGCACCTCGGACGCCTGGGGCGGCTCGGGCAGGTCCCGCAGGTCGCGGGCCTGCCGGGGCGGGTCGCCTTCCAGGTCGAAGTAGATCAGCTCGCGGCCGTCGGCCAACGTGATCGGGGTGCGCCTCATACCGGGGACTTCTCCCCGATCGCGTCGCCCTATGGCCAACCGGGCGTCAACCGGACGCGATCAGGCGGCCAAGCGGGCCCGCGCGGCGGCGATCCTGGCGAGGGTGCGCTCACGGCCGAGCACCTCGAGCGACTCGAACAGCGGAAGCCCGACCGTGCGTCCGGTGACGGCGACGCGGACCGGGGCCTGTGCCTTGCCGAGCTTCAGCCCGAACTCCGCGCCGACGGCCTCGAGCCGGTTCTTCAGCTCCTCGGCCTCCCACGGCGCGTCGCGGTAGGCGTCCTCGGCGGCGGCGAGCAGCTCGGCGGCCGGCTCCTTCATCGCCTTGTTCCAGGACTGCTCGTCGTGGACGGGCTCGTCGAGGAAGGCGAAGTCCACGAGGTTGTGGATCTCCGAGAGCACCGCCGCGCGGGTCTGCGCCAGCTCGGCGAGCTGCGCCCACACCTTGCGGTCCCATGACGGGTCGAGGAACGCCTCGCCCTCGGCGATGAAGCTTTCGAGCGGAAGCGCCCGGATGTACTCGCCGTTGATCGCGCGCAGCTTCTTGACGTCGAAGAACGCCGGTGAGCTGTTGATGTCGGCGACGGCGAACTCGGCGACCATCTCGTCCCACGGCACGATCTCGCGGTCGCCGGACGGGGCCCAGCCGAGCAGCATCAGGTAGTTCACCATCGCGTCGGCGAGGTAGCCCTCGGCCTTGTAGTCCTCGAGCGCGACCTTGTCACGGCGCTTGGACAGCTTCTGCCGCTTCTCGTTGACGATCACCGGGACGTGCGCCCACACGGGCGGGACCTTGCCCAGGGCGTCCCACAGCAGCTGTTGCTTGGGCGTGTTCGACAGGTGTTCGTCGCCGCGCAGGACGTGGGTGATGCCCATCTCGATGTCGTCCACGACGTTGGCGAGGATGAACAGCGGGGACCCGTCGCTGCGGGCGATCGCGAAGTCCTCCATCGCGACGTTGGGGAACTCCACGAGGCCGCGCACCTTGTCGTCCACGGCGGTGACACCCTCGTCGGGGGTGCGGAAGCGCACGAGGCCGTCGGCGTGGTTCAGCTCGCGGCAGTGGCCGTCGTAGCCGCGGTTGGGGTCGCCGGTGCGGGCGATGACCTCTTCACGGGTGCACGTGCAGTGGTAGGCGCGGCCGGACGACAGCAGCCCGGCGACGGCGGCGCGGTGCTGCGGCTCCTGCGCGGACTGCATGAGCGGGCCTTCGAAGTGCGGCGAGTCGCTGTTCACGCCGATCCAGGCGAGGGCGCTGATGATGCCCTCGGTCCACTCGGGCCGGTTGCGGTTGGCGTCGGTGTCCTCGATCCGCAGGACGAAGGTCCCGCCGGTCTGCTCGGCGATCGCCCAGTTGAACAGGGCGGAGCGGGCTCCGCCCACGTGGAACATGCCGGTGGGCGAGGGCGCGAAGCGCACCCGGACGTTCGAGGGCGCGTCGGTCGAGGAGACGGGAGAAGACATGGTCAAAGCCTAGCGGCGACCGAGAGTGACAGAAGATTTTCCTTTCTAGTACGGTACATCCCGTAAGATCTGTTGTATTGAGCAACTTTCCCGGGAGGTTTCGCCATGCGCGGCTTCACTCAGGTGCTGTTCGACGAGGCCCACCGTGAGGCGTGGAGCATCCGGCCCGACGCCGTCAGGGCGATGAACCCCGGGCACCCCGCCGACGCGGGCTACACGCGCGCCGCCGACCTCCTGCGCGCGGCCGGGCACGGCATCGCCCCGCACACCGACGGGCCGCTCGACGCCGAAGCCCTCGCCGGATACGACGTCCTGGTGATCGCCCACCCCGCCGAGGACCGCTGGGAGCGCACGACGGGCATCGGCTCGCCGGTCTTCTCCCCCGCCGAACTCGACGCGGTCGAGGCGTTCGTGCGCACGGGCGGCGGACTCGTCGTCCTCACCGAGTGCGAACAGGACAAATACGGGACGAACCTTGACGAACTCCTGGCGAGGTTCGGCGTCGGGGTCGTCTCCACCACCGTGCAGGACCCGCGCAACGCGCACAAGGACGTCGCGCACTGGGTGCTCGCCGAGCGCGGCGGCCCCGTCGGACCCGACGACGTGCTCGCCGGGGTCGGCGCGGCGTGCTTCTACCGCTCGGGCGCGCTTACGGTGCCGCCCGGAGGAGAGGTCCTGCTACGCAGCTCCGCAAGCGCGGACCCCTCGGAGGCCGCCCTTGCCGTCGCCGTACGCGCCGACGCCGGGCGTGTCGCGGTGTTCGCCGACTCCGACCTCTTCGGCGACGACTCCATCGCCGAGCTCGACCACGCGGCCCTGTGGCGCGGGATCGTCACCTGGGCGGCGGGCGAGCCCGTCACGCGGGCGGCCGAGGCCGTCTCCGCGGCCGTGACGCACCCGGCGTGGGCGGAGCTGAAGGAGGCGGTCGAGGAGCTGCGGCCGCTCCAGCTCAAGGACGGGTCGGTGCCTTCGGCGTCCGTACCCGACGCGCGCAAGGCGGTCGGGCGGATCGTCGCGTCCGTCGAGGCGCTCGCGCCGCTGTTCCCGCACGACGCCGCCTACCTCACCGCCTGCGTCGGCGACCTGCGCGCCTGGGACGCCGACGGCCTGGGCGTCCCGGACTTCCTCGACTCGCTCCTCGCCTTCCAGCCCCAGGAACGGCGTCAGGACGGCCTGGAGCACCTCGTCGTCTTCCCGATGTACACCCAGAACGGCAATCCCGACCGGAACGTCGAGGCTGTCCTGTTCCGGGTGGTCTGGCCGGAATGGCTGGCAGAACTGGAACGCACCAGGTACGACAATCCGATGTTCGTGCCCGTCGCGTTCACCGACTTCACGTCCGGCTACGACACGAATTCGGCGGTTCTGTTCCCCGAGACCGTGGCCGTCCGGGAGACCCCGCCGAAGTTCACCTGGGGCGCGATCTTCTGCGACCGGGAGGCCGCGCGGTTCCGTCGCGTGTCGCGGGCGGCCGCCGACACGCTGCGCCTGCCGCTGCCGCCCGACGCGGCACGGCTCCTCGCGTCACAGGAGCTGGCCCAAGACACCTTCGTCCTGTGGGACCTCATCCACGACCGCACGCACAGCCACGGCGACCTCCCCTTCGACCCGTTCATGATCAAACAGCGCATGCCGTACTGGATGTACGCGCTGGAAGAGCTGCGCTGCGACCTCACGACCTACCGCGAGGCGACCAGGCTCGACCTGCCGCACGCGCCGCTCGTGCAGTACGCGATCCTGTTCGACAGGCTGTTCCGCTTCCCGATCACCGGCGCACGCGTCCGCAACTACGACGGGCTGGGCGGCCAGCTCCTGTTCGCCTATCTGCACAAACACGGCGTCCTGCACTGGACGGACAACCGGCTCACGCTCGACTGGGAGCGGCTGCCCGAGACCGTCAACGCGCTGTGCGCCGAGGTCGAGGCGCTGTACAAGGACGGGATCGACCGGCCGAAGCCCGCGCACTGGCTCGCCGCCTATGATCTGGTCGCGGGCTACGTCGCGCCGCACCCCGGCTCGGCCTGGGCGCGCGGCGTCGCGGGGCTGCCGGTCGCCGAACCGCCGAAGGCGTGGGTCGACGCGGTCCTGCCCGACGAGTTCCCGCTCAGCATGTTCTACGAGGCGCTCGCCAAGCGCCTCGGCGACGTCATCGACTCCACGAAAGGCATCCGCGCCGCATGAGCACCCTGCACGACACGTCCTCGCGCGGCTTCGCCAGCGACAACTACGCGGGCATCCACCCCGAGGTCCTCGCGGCGATCGTCACGGCCAACGACGGGCACCAGACCGCGTACGGCGAGGACGTCTACACCGCGCGCCTTCAGGAGGTCGTCCGAGGGCACTTCGGGGAGGCCGCCGAGGCTTTCCCGGTGTTCAACGGCACCGGCGCGAACGTCGTCGCGCTGTCGGCGGCGACGCGACGATGGTCGGCGGTCGTCGCCGCCGAGACCGCGCACATCAACGTGGACGAGGGCGGCGCGCCGGAGAAGGTCGCCGGGATCAAGATCTGGACGGTCCCGACGCCGGACGGCAAGCTGACGCCGTCGCTGCTCGACCGGCAGGCATGGGGGTGGGGCGACGAGCACCGGGCGCAGCCGCACGCGGTGTCGATCACCCAGACGACGGAGCTCGGGACCTGCTACACCCCCGAGGAGATCGCGGAGATCACCGCTTACGCGCACGAACGCGACATGCTCGTCCATCTCGACGGGGCGCGGATCTCCAACGCCGCCGCGACGCTCGACGTGCCGCTGCGCGCGTTCACGACCGACGCCGGGGTCGACCTCGTGTCGCTCGGGGGGACCAAGAACGGGGCGATGCTGGGCGAGGCGGTCGTCGCGCTGAACCCGTCGGTGGTCCCGTCGCTGAAGTACCTGCGCAAGTCGGCGATGCAGCTCGCGTCGAAGATGCGGTTCGTGTCCGCGCAGCTCGTCGCGCTGTACGAGGGCGACCTGTGGCTGCGCAACGCGCGGCACGCCAACGCGATGGCCCGCCGCCTCGCCGACGCCGTCCAGGGACTGCCGGGCCTGACGATCACGCAGGAGGTCAGGGCGAACGCGGTGTTCGCGGTCCTGCCGCGCGAGACGACCGAGCGCCTGCAGAAGCGCTTCCGCTTCTACACCTGGGACGAGCAGACCGGCGAGGTCCGCTGGATGGCCTCCTACGACACCACCGAAGCGGACATCGACTCCTTCGCCGCCGCGATCGCCGCCGAACTGTCCTGATGCCCGTCACGTCCGGGCTCCTGCCGGAGACGCCGCCGACGCCGCTCGTGCCCGTCGAGGACGAGCGGCTCGGCGGCGTCCGGCTGCTGGTCAAACGTGACGATCTCATCGACCCGGACATCCCGGGCAACAAGTGGCGGAAGCTCAAGTACAACCTCGCCGAGGCCGCCGCCCAGGGCCACGACACGCTCCTGACGTTCGGCGGCGCGTACTCCAACCACATCCGGGCGACGGCCGCCGCCGGACGCCGTTACGGCTTCCGCACGGTGGGGATCATCCGGGGCGAGGAGCACAGCCCGCTCAACCCCGTCCTCGAGTACGCGACGGCCCAGGGCATGGAGCTCAGGTACGTGTCCCGCACGGCATACCGGGACAAGCCCGTGCCTCCCGGTCGGTTCTACGTGCTGCCGGAAGGCGGCTCGAACGCCCTCGCCGTCCGGGGCTGCGCGGAGGCCGCCGCCGAGATCACCGAGCCCTACGACTACCTGTGCTGCCCGGTCGGGACCGGCGGCACCCTCGCGGGCCTGGCGTTCGGCCTGCGGCCCGGCGCGCACGCGCTCGGCTTCGCCGTCCTCAAGGGCGCGGCCTTCCTCGCCGACGAGGTGCGCCGCCTCCAGCGCGAACACGGCGAGGCCGCCGAGGAGTGGTCGCTGGAGTTCGGCTTCCACCACGGCGGCTACGCGCGCCGCACCCCGGCGCTCGACGCCTTCGTCGCCGACTTCACCGCACGCCACGGCATCCCCCTCGACCCCGTCTACACCGGGAAGATGCTGTACGGCGTCTACGCGCTCGCCGCCGCCGGCCGCTTCCCGCCCGGCGCCACCGTGGTCGCCGTCCTCACCGGCCAGGGGTAAGGACGCGAGGCGGATCGGGGACATGAAGACGTTGCGCGCCTTGGCGTCGGCGAGGAGCGCCGGGGGCGGGGCGGCCAGGACGTCGAGACGGGACGCGCCGGTCGCCTCGGCGAGCAGCGCCGCCTCGGCCTCCAGGGCCGGGAGGACCGAGGGCGGGGTCTCGGGGAACAGGGCGTGGCGGACGGTGAGGGCGTCGGGCGTGTGGTCGAAGTCCCAGACGCCCGCGACGACGCCGTCGACGAGCACGACCGACGTGCCGTTGCCGGATTTGTCGTAGACGCGGGCGTGGTGCTCGGGGGCCACGAGGCGCGGCGCGCGATTCGGCAGCGCGTAGCCCATCATGAGCGCGTCCCAGTACGGCAGCAGACGGACTCCGGAGGCGGGTTCGGCTTCGCGCAGCGCCGGAAGGTCCGCGGCGAGCAGCAGCATCGGCGCGCCCTCCACCGAGATCTCGACGGTCTCCAGGGACGCCAGCGCCGCCTTGGTGTCCCGGACCGTCCAGCCCGCCCACCACTTGAGGTCGGCGGCCGTCGCCGGGCCGAACCCCGCGAGGTAGCGACGGGCCAGCTCCACCCGGGCGGCCTCCGGGTCGTGGGCGGCCAGCGGCGAGCCCGTCCAGGACTCCCACGCCGCGTACGCGTAGGCGTCGCTGCGCCAGCCGCCGCGCACCTCGGCCCGCACCAGCCTGCACTCGCGGCCCATCAGCGCGATCACCCGGGTGAAGTTCTCCGGCACCTCGCCCAGGACCGCCCGGATCTCCGCGCTGCTCGCCGACGGCACCCCGGCCAGATGGGCGAGCACCTTCTCGGCCAGCTCCTCGTACTCCGCATCGGCGATCCCCGCGTACTTCAGCAGCTGCGCCCGCGCCTTCGGCCCGCCCGCGTGCGTGGCGGCGAGCACCACGGGAAGGTCGGCCGCCGCGACCGCGAAGTTCATCTCGTGCATCGCCCGCACCCGCACCACCGACCGCGACTCGTACAGCTCGCGGTCGATGTCCCCGATCCGGAACCCGCCGACCCGCGCCGCGAGCGACAGATAACAGGGCGGCGCTGACCCGAACACCCCCACGACCACCCGCACCGCCTCCGCGACACCGCCGAGCCGCGCGCCCGCCAACCCCTGCCGCCCGAGCACCGCGCCCCGCACCCGCCCCCACGAGAAATCCTCCATGCGCCAAGGCTAGTCAGCGCCACCGACATTTCCCGGCCCGACGTCGGGCGGCGGAGCTCAGAAGGTGCCGCCGTCCACCACGAGGCGCTGGTCGGTGATGTAGGAGCCCGCCGGGCCGGTGAGCGAGACGACGGCGGCGGCCACCTCCTCGGGCGAGCAGACGTGACCGAACGGCGAGGCCGCGTCCAGCGCGCGGATGTCCTCGGCCCCGGTCGTGGCGCGGGCGAGACGCCGTCCCATGTCGGTGTCGGTGAGGCCCGGCGCGACGATGTTGACGTGCACGCCGTGGCGGCGCTCCTCCCTGGCCAGCACATGCGCGAGCGCTTCCATCGCCGCCTTGGCCATCGCGTAGGGCGCGGACCCCGCGGGCGTCGTGGACGCGACGATGCTGGAGATGAAGACGACGTCGCCGCGCTCCCCCCGGCGCAGCCAGGGCACCGCGGCGCGCGCGACGTGGTGCGCGCCGAGCGCGTGCACGCCGATGACGCGTGCCACTTCGGCCGGGTCGGGAGCGCAGCATAGCCCACGGGCGCGAAGGCAAGGCTTGCCTTCTTTACCGAAAGCTTGGTGTCGGACGCCGTGACGTTGGGCATCCTTGAGTCAACAAAGAGACTCACCGCCGGAAACCTGTCAAGGAATGGAGATCCTCCGGGCGACCGGTGGGAGTCGGAACCGGGCCTCTCAGCACAGCCCCCTGGTGCTGAGAGGCCCGGTTCTTTGTCTCCGGGTCTTTGTCTACGGGCCGCTCAGCGCGCAGCGGTCAGGCGGGGATCGAGCGCGGTTCCTTGACGCGGCTGAGCGGGATCACCAGCGGGGTGCCCGCCGACGGGTCGGTGATGATCTGGGCGTCGAGGCCGAAGACGTCGCGCACCAGCTCGGCCGTCAGCACCTCCGACGGCGGGCCCTGCGCGGCGACGCGTCCGTCGCGCATCGCGACGAGGTGGTGGGCGTAGCGGGCGGCGAGGTTGAGGTCGTGCAGGACCATGACGACGGTGTGGCCGTCGTCGTTGAGCTCGCGGACGAGGTCGAGCACGTCGATCTGGTGGGCGAGGTCGAGGAAGGTGGTGGGCTCGTCAAGCAGAAGCAGGTCGGTGCCCTGCGCGAGGACCATCGCGATCCACGCGCGCTGCCGCTGGCCGCCGGACAGCTCGTCCACCTGGCGTTCGCGCAGGTCGAGCAGTTCGGTGCGGGCCAGCGCCCGGGTGACGGCCTCCTCGTCCTTCTCCGACCAGGGCCGGTACCAGCTCTGGTGCGGGTGGCGGCCGCGCGCGGCGAGTTCGGCGACGGTGAGGCCGCCCGGCGCGATCGGCGACTGCGGCAGGACGCCGATGGTCCGCGCGACGTCGCGGGTGGGCAGCTTGTCGATGAGCTCGCCGTCGAGGATGACGCTTCCGGCGCGCGGCTTCAGCAGCCTGCCCAGCGCGCGCAGGGTCGTGGACTTGCCGCAGCCGTTCGGCCCGATGACCGCGGTGACCCTGCCGTCGGGGATGTCGAGGTCGAGGTCGTCGACGATGGTGCGTCCGTCGTAGGCGAGGCGCAGTTTCTCAGCGCGCAGCCGTGCCGTCGTCTTCGTCATGCGCGTGCGCCTTCCGGGGTCAAGCTGGGCGGGTCGGACCGGGCGAGGCCACCGAAACGATACCGTGGACGATACTTAGGCAAGCCTTTCCTTAGCCAGAGCATAGCCAGAAGGCGAGACTTTCGGCGAGCGCGGGTGAGTCGTGGCCCAACGGCCCGAATCCATGTAAAGTTAGGTTAGGCTCACCTAATACCGAGCCGGAACCACCCCTCGCACCCGGCCCGCGCGCCCGGCCGGCTCCGGAACCGGAGACCCGCATGACGCTCCAGCCTTTCCTGGCACTCCTCGGCACCCTCACCGAGTCCGGCGACCTGCCCGGCGCGGCCCCCGGCCTGCGCCAGCGCGACGGCCTGACCGTCGCACAGCTCGCCACCACCCACCGCGACGCGCTCGACGCGATGGTCACCGC
The DNA here is from genome assembly GCF_033875155.1 of Actinocorallia sp. A-T 12471. Classification (NCBI taxonomy): domain Bacteria; kingdom Bacillati; phylum Actinomycetota; class Actinomycetes; order Streptosporangiales; family Thermomonosporaceae; genus Actinocorallia; species Actinocorallia sp. A-T 12471. The sequence continues at coordinate 194,318 of NZ_JAWZTE010000003.1, forward strand.
GCACTCAGCGCGCTGGAACGCGCCCCGTCACGTCGGCGCGACCCTGTGGTGGAAGGGCTACGCGTACTGGACGACCGTACCGCTCGCCCTTTCCTGGGCGGTCACCGGCTCCTTCCCCGCGTGGACCGCCGACACCCTGCTGGTGCGCGACCTCGGCGAGGAGGAGCCGCACATGCGGATCGGCACCGCCGACGAACCCGGCGTCACCACGGATCTCGCCGCGCTCCTCGCCGGGCTGCACGGACCCCTCATCGACGCGCTCGCCGACGTGGCGCGCGCGGGCCGCCGCAACCTGTGGGGATCGGTCGCCGAATCGCTGACCCGTCCGCTGACCGCCTACGCCGACCTGCTGCCGCCCGTCTCCCCCGCCGACCTCCTCGCGTCGGCCGGACGCCCGGTCCGCGACCTCATGGAACTCGACCCGCCGCGCCGCAAAACCTGCTGCCTGTGGGTGACGCTGCCGGACGCCGAAGCATGCGGAACGTGCTGTCTCACCTCCCGTCCGCGACCTGTCCGCCCGGTCACCGGGGCGCTCGACGGCGCCGCTGCCTGAAAGATCTTCCGACACATCCGAAACCCCCTGACCGAGGGGCATTTCAGGGCTTATCGTCAGAGGTATCCAAGCCCCTAAGGAGTGCCATGGCGGTGTTGTTGGTCGTCGCGTGCCTGGCGGTCGCCGGTGCGGAGCTCTATCTGGCCTTCGGCCGGTCAAGACGCGAGACGGCCGAACGCACCGCGCAGCGTGAGGCGGCCGATCGGATGACGGCGCGGGTCGAGGAGGCGCTGGGCGAACTCGCCGAGCTGCGCGCCGACCTCGCGGGCCGTCCCGAGGCCGCCGACCTCGCCCGGCTGACCAAGCGCACGGCCGAACTCGCCCAGGGTCAGCAGGACCTCACCGCCTCGCTGCGCCGCCACGACGAGCTCGCCGGGTACGTCGGCAGGATCGAGGAGCGGGCGGGCCGCACCGAGACCTCGGTGTCCGAGCTGCACCGCACGCTCACCTCACGGGTCGAGGCCGCGCTGGCCAGGCACGAGGCGGCGCTGGCGGAGCTGCGCGCCGAGCAGGAGCGCCAGGCGGGCGACGCCGTCGAGGCGCTGGCCGAGGCGCGCCGGGTCCACGCCGACCAGACCGCGCTCGCCGACGCCGTCACCGCCGAGCACGCGCGGCAGGGCGCGGCCCTCGAGGAGGCGCTTGACGAGCTGCGGCAGTCGGCGCGCGAGCGCACCGGGGAGCTGGCGACCGAGCTGCGCACCCAGGGCGTCCGGGTCGACCTCGCGCTGTCCGAGGTCCGCGCGCTCGGCGCGCGGGAGGGCGGCACGGACGACCTGCGCCGGATCGCCGCCGAGCTCGAGGAGCTGCGCACCGCCGACGCCGAACACGCCGTCCGGCTCGCCGACGCCCTCGCCGAGCTGCGCGACACCCGCGCCGAGCAGGACGAGCGGCTCGCCGAGGCGGTGCTCGACCTGCGCGAGCGGATCGCCGAGGCCGCCGACGACGCCCAGGACGGTGTGCGGGAAGGCGCGCCGCGCGCACTCGCCGCGCTCGCCGAGCCCGGCGCGCTCGACGCCGTCCGCGAGGAGCTGCTCTCCCTGCGCGGCCGCACCGACCTCGCCCTCGACCGCCTTGACGAGCTCGACGCCGAACGCGACCGCGACCTCGAGCGTTACCGCGACCTCGCCCAAGCGCTCGACGCCGTCGAGGACCACCTCGCCGGGCAGCCGTCCACCGACGGCGAGGCCACGACCCTGCGCGGCGGTCTGGTCGGCGCGCAGCCGCTGTCGCACGAGCTGCTGTCGAAGGCGTACGAGAACCTCGTCGACGCGCTCGACCTGCGGGTGCGGATGCAGGTCCCGGCCGGCGAGTCGCCCTGGCACACCCAGTACTACCTCGCGGGCAAGAACCCGGCGCGGCTGCGGCGTGACTTCGTCGCGCTGCTCGACGGCCTGCGCGGCACCGCCGCCGACCCGCGCCGCGACGCGCTGCACGCGCTCGCGCTCGAACTCCAGGCCGCCGACGAGGCGTTCGCGCAGATCGGCCCGTTCGTCATGGTGCACGTGCAGGAGAGCCTGCTGTGCGGCGTGCTGACGGTCGCCGAGGCCCGCCGCTTCGACATCGACAGGTTCCTGGGCGACCCGTCCTCGGCCGTCAGCGGGCTGCGGCTGCTGCCCGAGCAGCGGTTCCGCGACCTCGGCGCGGAACCCCTGACCGCCTGACCCGCCCCGGCACGGCCCGCCCGAGCTGTCGGGCGGGCCCCACGCGTCAGCCCGTCTGACGCGCCCGCAGCGCCGCGAGCGCGCGGTCGGCGTGCACGTTCATCCGGATCTCGCTCTTGACGACCTCGAGGACCTTGCGGTCGGTGTCGATGACGAACGTGACGCGCTTGGTCGGCGCGAACGCGACGCCGCGCGCCACACCGAACAGCTTGCGCACCTCGGCGTCGGGGTCGGCGAGCAGCGGGTAGCCGAGTTCGTACTTGCCGCTGAACTCCGCCTGCCGCTCGACGCTGTCGCCGCTGATCCCGACGGGGGTCGCGCCGACGGCCTTGAACTCGCCGACGATGTCGCGGAAGTGACATGCCTCGGCGGTGCACCCGGGCGTGAACGCCGCGGGGTAAAAGAAAAGCACGACGGGCCCGTCGGCCAGCAGTTCGCTGAGCCCGCGCGGGGTCCCGGTCTCGTCGGGCGCCGAGAAATCGGGCGCCACTTCACCGATCTTCATTCCGTCAAGCTAGCGCGGCGTCCACGGTCCCACCAGGGCCGGATACGTACCGACCACAGCGTGGAGATCACGTAAGCACCATACGCACCATGCATCCAAGGATGCCGCTTCGCGTATGAATCGCCCGAGTTACCGCGGTGACGTCCCGCAAACAGGGGCGGAACCCGTTTTCCGGAGCGAGAGATACCAAACGCGCATCCTAACCTTGCGGCTCCACGGCTGGCAGGGGGAGATCCACGCGAACACGATAAGTGCCGTGTCACGCGATGTGCGCAAGTTCACACCCTCCCGTGCGTCCACCCCCGATCACTCCGCCGCCCCCGGCGCGAGGAGGCCCTCCGCGATGAAGTCGAGAACCGCGATGAAATCGAGAAACACCACAAGAATGACGCTGGCCCCGGTCGCCCTCGCCGTGGCGGCCGCCCTGGCCCTGTCGGCCTGCGGCGGCTCCGCCGAGCAGGGCGCGGACGCCGCGGCGTCCGGCACCCTCGCCGCCAACTGGGGCGGCTTCCCCGAGAGCTGGGCGCCGGGCGCGGAAATGGAAGCCGGATACATGCGCGTCCCCTACGAGAACCTCGTCGGGCTGAACACGCAGGGCGAGATCACCCCGGTCCTGGCGACCGCGTGGAAGCAGACCGACGCGGCGCTCACCCTGACGCTGCGCGAGGGCGTGGTCTTCCACGACGGGACCCCGTTCGACGCCGAGGCCGTCAAGGTCAACCTCGAGTCCATCCGGGACGGCAACACCCCCTACGCCGGGCCGCTGAAGGTGATCTCGTCCATCGACGTGGTCGACGCCACGACCGTCAAGCTGAACCTCAGGCAGCCGACGCCGTCGCTGCTCACCACGCTGTCCACCCGGGCCGTCCCGATCGCCAGCCCCAAGGCGATCGCCGACAAGTCGGTCGCCCAGCACCCCGTCGGCACCGGACCCTGGGCCTACGACCCCGCGTCGTCGACGGCCGGGACCCGCATGACGTTCAAGTACTTCGACAAGTACTGGGACGGCCGCGACAGCGTGGGGTTCGACGCCGTCGAGCTGTACGCGATCCCCGACGACAACGCCGCGGCGGGCGCGCTGATCAGCGGCGAGATCGACGTGACCGACACCGAGGTCCCCAACCTCGACCAGCTGAAGGCCACCGCGGGTATCAAGACGCTGTCGTACCCGGCGATCCGCAACAACCCGATGTTCTTCGACCGCGGCCCCGGCGGCGTCTTCGCCGACGTCAGGGTGCGCCAGGCCGCCTGTTACGCGCTCGACACCGCCGCGCTGCAGAAGCTCGAACCTGACTGGGTGCCGCGCACGCAGCACTTCGCCGAGGGCGAGTCGGGCTACAACGCCGCGATCGCGGGCTACCCGACCGATCTGGCCAAGGCCAAGCAGCTGATGTCCGAGGCGGGCAACCCGAAGGTCTCGGCCGAGGTCGTCGCCGCGCCGTTCAACCAGAAGCAGCTCCAGGTGTACGCCGCGCAGCTCAAGGAGATCGGCATCGCGGTCAAGGTGCAGGTCGCGCCGCCGCCGCAGTACTTCTCCACCTGGAACAGCGGACGCTTCCCGCTCGGCCTCGGCGGCAACGACGAGCTGACCCCGTTCGACTGGTACCAGGCGTGGTTCGCCGCCGACGCCCCCGGCAACCCGGCGGGCGTGGAGAGCGCCGAGCTCAAGGCCGCCGCCGACAAGGCGATCGCCGCGGGCACCTCGCCCGAGGCCGAGGGCCTGTGGGGCGACGTCACGCGGATCATCTCCGAGGAGGCGCTGACCTGCGGGCACGTCGCCGGCGAGGAGCTGATCGCGTGGCACTCCGACCGGGTCGACGGCGTCGCCGCGCCGACCCAGCCGTGGGAGACCAACCTGATCGACTACAAGGCCCTGCGGCCCAAGGGGGCGTGACCCGTGGCGATCGCACCGCCGATCGCCGCCCGGAAGCGCGGGCCGGTGGGCCGATGAGGAACCTCATCGCCTACCGGCTCGCGATGGCGCTTCCGCAGCTCGCGATCGTCTCGCTCCTCGTCTTCTCCCTCACCTACCTGGTGCCCGGCAGCCCCGCCGCGGTCATCCTGGGCGTCCGCGCGACGCCCCAGGCGATCGCCGACGTCGAGGCGAGACTCGGGCTCGACGCGCCCGCTCTTGAGCGGCTCGGCTCGTGGTTCGCCAACGCCGTCCAGGGGGACCTCGGGGTGTCCTACGCCTCGAATCTGCCCGTCGTGCAGGTCATCGCCGAGCGGATGCCCGCGACGCTGTCGCTGATCCTCGGCGGGATCGTCGTGGCGATGCTGCTCGGCGTGTCCGTCGGCATCCTCGCCGCGCTGCGGCCCGGCACGACCGACCGCCTCGTGTCCGGCGCGACCTCGGTCGGCCTCGCGGTGCCTGAGTTCTGGTTCGGCCTCGTGCTGTCGCTCGTCTTCGCGGTGAAGCTCGGGTGGGTTCCCGTCGTGGCCTACACGCCGTTCACCGTCGACCCCTTCGCCTGGTTCCAGGGGCTGATCCTCCCCGCGATCTCCCTCGGCATCGGCGCGGGCGCGCTCATCGCCAGGCAGACCCGCGCGGCGATGATGGAATCCCTCGCCTCCCCGTACATCGACACGCTGACGGCCGCTGGCGTCTCCCGGCGCAGGATCGTGCTCAGGTACGCGCTGAAGAACGCGATGGTGCCCGTGCTGGCGTCCACCGGCCTCACCCTGCGCATCCTCATCGGCAGCAGCTTCGTCGTGGAGCAGATCTTCGCGTTCCCCGGCGTCGGGCACCTGCTGCTGACCAGCGTGATCGGCAAGGACTTCCCCGTCATCCAGGGCGGCGTGCTGGTGATGGCGCTGCTCGTCATCGGCGTGAACCTGCTGCTCGACGTGAGCTACGGCCTGCTCAACCCGAAAGTGCGTCCGCAATGAGCGAAACGAACGGAACCACAGTCAAGGCATCCGCGCCGCGCGGCGGGGGGAGCCTCGCCCTCACCCTCGGCCGCATCCGCCGCCAGCCCGTCACCGTCGTGGCGGCGGCGTTCCTGCTGCTGGTCGCGGCGGTCGCGCTCCTCGCGCCGCTGCTCGCGCCCTACGACCCGAACGAGGGCGACTTCGACGCGGTGCTGACCGGGCCGTCGGCCGCGCACTGGCTCGGCACCGACGAACTCGGCCGCGACACCCTCAGCAGACTCCTGTACGGCAGCCGGATCGCGCTGCTCGTCGCGGTCGGCTCGGTCGGCGTCGCGATGGCGATCGGCGTCCCGCTCGGGCTGCTGCTCGGCTACAAGGGCGGCTGGTACGACAGGCTCGGCTCGCGCGCGCTCGACATCTCCGACGCGCTGCCCGGCCTGCTCGTCGGCTTCGCCGTCATCGCGATCCTCGGGCGCGGCCTGCTCAACCTGATGCTGGCGATCGGCCTCATCTTCTGCATGAGCTTCGCCCGGATGACCCGCGCGGTCGCCCTGGCCGAACGCGAGAAGGTCTACCTCGACGCCGCGCGCGTCGCGGGCCTGCGCACGCCGGAGATCCTGTTCCGCCAGGTCCTGCCGAACCTCACCGGCCCGCTGTCGGTCCAGGCCGCGGTGTTCATGGGCTCGGCGATCGGGGTCGAGTCGGCCTTGAGCTTCCTCGGCCTCGGCCTCGACACCGAGACGCCGTCGTGGGGCGGGATGCTGAGCGTCGCCGCCGACGAGCAGGCGCGCCAGCCGTTCCTCGCGTTCCCGCCCGGCCTCGCGATCATCCTGACGGTCCTGGCGTTCAACCTGTTCAGCGACGGCGTCGGCGACGCGCTCGGCGGCGCGCGCCGCAAGCCCGCCAGACGGCGCGGACGCGTCCCGGCCCACGCGATCGGCTCCCCGACCAAGGCGCGGCCCGCCGACCCTTCGGCGCTGCTCGAGGTGCGCGACATGACCGTCGAGCTGGTGTCGGCCAAGGCTGTGCCGCTCGTGCAGGGCGTGTCGCTGACCGTGCGGCCCGGTGAGGTCGTCGGGCTGCTCGGCGAGTCCGGGTCCGGCAAGTCGATGCTGGCCCGCGCGGTGCTCGGGCTGCTGCCGCCCGGCACGCGCCGCGCGGCGGGCTCGGTGTTCCTCGGGGGCGGGGAGATCACCGGCCTGTCGGAGAAGGAACTGCGTGAGGTGCGCGGGCGCGGCGTCGCCGTCGTCTTCCAGGACCCGATGACCGCTCTGTCGCCCGTCCACACGATCGGCGCGCAGCTCGCCGAACCGCTGCGGGCGCATTTCGGGATGACCAGGGCGCAGGCGCGCGAGCGCGCCGCCGAACTGCTCGCGAGGGTCGGCGTGGAGAACCCCAGGACCCGGCTCGACGCCTACCCGCACCAGTTCTCCGGCGGGATGGCCCAGCGCGTCGCGATCGCGCTGGCGCTCACCGCGAAGCCGCGGCTCCTGATCGCCGACGAGGCCACCTCGGCCCTCGACGTCACCACCCAGAGCCAGGTCCTCGACCTGCTGCTCGACCTGCGCGACGAGTTCGGCATGGCGGTCCTGATGATCACCCATGATCTCGGGGTCGTCGCCGAGACCTGCGACCGCGCGGCGGTCATGTACGCGGGCGAGATAGTCGAGACCGGCGACGTCGCCACGCTGTTCGCCAGGCCGCGCCACCCCTACACCGCGGCCCTGCTGGCGGCAGACCCGTCCGGCGAGGCGGCCTCCGGACGGCTGCCGACCATTCCCGGCGGCGTCCCGCTCGCGGGCGAGTGGCCGTCCGGATGCCACTTCGCCAACCGCTGCGCCTTCTCCAAGGAGGGATGTGTGAAAAGCCCGATCCCGATCTCCGACGAGGTCCGCTGCGTGCGCTCGCACGAGCTGACGCTGGGGGTGAGCGCCCGATGAACGCGCCGACACTGCTCCAGGTGCACGACATGTCCGTCACGTACGAGGCGGGACGCGCCATGGGATGGAAGCGGAGGCAGGTCAAGGCAGTCGACGGCGTCACGTTCGACGTCAGGCCGGGTGAGACGCTCGGGCTCGTCGGCGAGTCGGGGTCCGGCAAGAGCACGGTCGGCCGGGCGATCCTGCGGCTCACCGACGTGTCCGACGGCTCGATCACCTTCGACGGCGCCGACGTGACCGCGCTCGGCCGCGCGACCCCGCTCGCCTACCGGCGGGCGGTCCAGGCCGTCTTCCAGGACCCGGCCTCGTCGCTGAACCCGCGGCACTGCGTCGCCGACGCGGTGACGGTCCCGCTGCGCCGCCACGGCATCGGCGACCGGGCCGCCAGGGACGCGGCGGCGGCCGAGGCGTTCGAGCGCGTCGGGCTGTCGCGGGCGCACCTGCACAGGTTCCCCTCGGAGCTGTCGGGCGGCCAGCGCCAGCGCGTCGCGATCGCGCGGGCGCTCGCCCTCCAGCCTCGCCTCGTCGTCTGTGACGAGGCCGTGAGCGCGCTGGACGTCTCCACCCAGAGCCAGATCATCAACCTGCTCGGCGACCTCCAGGACGCGACGGGGATGAGCTACCTGTTCATCACCCACGACCTGCGGGTCCTGCGGCACATCGCGCATCGCGTCGCGGTCATGCACGCCGGACGCCTTGTGGAGCTCGCCCCGGTCGAGAAGCTGTTCACCTCCCCCAGGCACCCGTACACGCGGTCGCTCCTGGCGGCGAGCCCGTCACCGGACCCGTCGGAGCGGGAACGGCGGCGCTCACGGCGCGCGAACTACCAGGTCAACCACCACGGCCCCGAGATCGTGCGCGGCGAGGCCGGATGCCCGTTCCGCGCCCGATGCGCGAGCGTCATGCAGATCTGCCACACCACAACCCCCACACCCCGCACACTCAGCGACGACGCCACAGTCTCCTGCCACCTCTACGAACCCGACAAAACACCAACCCCCCGCCCCGCAGGTCGCCCACGTCCCCCCGGCACCGGAGCCCACCACAAGCACTGACCGCACAGCGAGCAATGACCGAACATCGAGCGGTGACCGCACCACGCGCGATGACCGCGCAGCGAGCGGTGACCGTGACACGGGCGGTGACCGCACCACGCGCGATGACCGCGCAGCGAGCGGTGACCGTGACACGGGCGGTGACCGCACCACGCGCGATGGCCGCGCAGCGAGCGATGACCGTGACGCGGGCGGTGGCCGTGGTGCGCGCAGTGGCCGCGCGGGGAGCGGTGGCCGCGCCGCGCGCGGGCGACCGTGGTGCGGGCGGTGACCGGGGTGTGGGCGGTGGCCGGGAGCGGCCAGGCGGGCGGTCTCCGGAACTTCGCGCGGCCCGTGTCCGGTCTGACTGTCGTGTGGTGCCGCACCGGTCGCTCCCTGCGCCGGGGGCGCGCTCGGGAAGGGGATCGCGGTGGAGGTGCTTTCCGGGGAGCCGAGCGGGCGGCGACATGCCGTCCCGGAGGGGGTCGCGACGCCCGTCGGCATAGGGATAGGCGCGCTGGTCACGGGCGTGTGGATGTGGCTCGAACGCGACGCGCGCGGGGCCGTCGCCGACGGGGTCGTCGCGGCGGTCGACGCGAGGAGCGCCGCGCGTCAGGTGGCCGAGGCGCGCCAGCGGCCCGACGCGTGCGTCGTCGTGCGGTATCCCCGCAAGGTCCGGCATACCGGGCCGAAACCGCGCAAGAACAAGGGGAACACCGTCATGCGGGCGGCCGGGCCGCCCAACCCGGCGGTCGCGGCCGAGGCGCTGCGCCTCGCCGACCTCGCCCGCGCGGAGCTGCCCGCCGACCGGATCGTGCCCGGGGCCGTCACCTGGACGCGTCCCGGGGAGGAGTACTCGCCCTATCTGGTCGCGGCGGACGCGTCGTTCGCGGGCGAGGACTCGGCGTGGGCGTGCGTCACGGGCGCGGGCTGGGTGCTGCGGGGGGCGCTGCGCACCCCGCACATCGGGCACGCCGAACTCCTCGCGGTCGAGCGCGCGCTGTCGCTCTACCCCGACCACGCCGACGTCACCGTGCTCACCGACAGCGTCGCGGCCGCGTCGGTCATCGCGCAACTGCGGGCCGGCAAGCCCGCGCGCGAGGTCCTCGCCGCGCGGCCGTGGCTGACCGAGGCGCGCGCGTCGGTCGTCGTGGGGGTGCTCGCGGCGCGGCTGACCGGCCGGAGCGGCGCGGTGCGCGTCCGGCGGGTACCGCGCGACACCCACCCGCTGCACCGGCAGGCCGACCGCGAGGCGCGCCTCGCCCGCAAGGAGAGCGACGAGCTGACCGGGGCCTACCGCAGGCGGATGCGCGAGGACCCCGACTACGCGGCGCGCGAGTTCGCCGCGCGCAAGCCGATCGGGCTCGCCGAGGGCAGGGCGTCGGGGTGGGCGATCGAGCTGCCCTGGCTGGACGGCGACCGCACCTCGGTCGCCGCGATCCAGCAGGTCATGCCGGGTCCGGACGGCAACGCAATCCGGTACTGGGCAGCCGTAAGGGGCGACGGACACGCGCGGTTCGCGGCGAGCGCGATCGTCTCGGGGCCGTGGCCGATCCGTTCCGAACTGCACCTGCTCGCGCGCGCCGCCGAACTCCTCGAACCCGCCGACGGCCCCACCCGGATCGTCACGACGGGCGGGATCTACTCGCGCGCGACGGCCCAGGCCGTCAACCGGCTCCTCGCGGTGACCGACGCGCCGTCCCTCACCCGCATGCAGGGCCACTACCCCGAGCTCCGCCGCGCGGCCCAGGCCCTGCACCGCGCCCTCCCCCGCATCCACACGATCCGCGACCCCTCCACCCACCCCCAGCTCGCCGCGGCCCAGGCCCTCCTCACCGCCCTGCACGCCCTGCTCAAAGCGGGCGCCGACTACACCGACGCCCTGGCGGCTTCCCTGGCCGCCCTCCTGGACCGCGCCGCCCACGGCCCCCTTACGCCCTCCCGTATCCAGGACGCCGTCCACGAGGCCCTGGCCCTTCCCGAGTCCCCCGCCTGATCCGCTTACGCGGGCTCAGGGAGGAGCCGATAGCCGGGCGACGTACGCAGGCAGAGGGTGGGCGTGAAAGGAGTGGTCCGCAGGGCCGTGGCGAGGGTGGTGAGGTGGGTGACGACCGCCGTCCGGACGCCGTGGGCGGTGAAGGCGCGCAGGAGGTCGACGGCGAGGGCCGACGCCTCACGCTCCCCGGTGGACGCCAGCGACTCGTTGCTGAGCAGCAGGGAGCCGAGACGCACCCGGTCGGCGATCGCGCTCATGCGGGCGAGTTCGTCGGCGAGCCTGCCGCGCGTGAGGGTGCCGTCCTCCTCGCGGCGGAAGTGGGTGAAGACGCCGTCGGCGGGGGACGCGGCGAAGGAGACGGCGGGTACGGCCATCCCGGCCTGCGCCATGAGGGTCGCGACGCCCAGCGCGCGCAGGAACGTCGACTTGCCTCCCGCGTTCGCGCCGGTGACCAGGACGAGGCCGACGCCGTCGCCGGCGAGGTCGTTGCCGACGACGGGCCCGCCCAGGCGCAGCGCGAGACACGGGTCGTAGAGTCCGCGCGCTGACAGGGCCCTGTCTTCCGGCGGGCGCGGCTCGGGGCGGCACAGCGGGAGGCCGTGCGCGGCGAGCGCCTCGGCGAGGTTGACGCAGCCGACGTAGAAGGCGAGTTCGTCGCGCAGGGCGGCGAGGAAGTCGCGGACGGCGTCGGCCGAGGCGGTGGCGGCGTCGGCGGCCCCGCCGAGCAGCGCCGCGCGGAACCCGGCGAGGGCGCGCCAGTCCTCGTCGTTCTCCCCCGACGCCCGGTGCCGCGTCCCGGCCCGCCGCCAGCGCCGCTCAGGCCGTGCCCCTGGCGGCTCGTGCAGCGCGAAGCCCGTCGGCCGGTTCCCCGGGCCGAGGCCGCCCGTCGCGGCGATCCCGCCGTCGAACTCCAGCAGGACGAGCATCCGCTCGACCTCGCGCAGGTAGGCGTCGTCGAGGTTCGCCGCGATCATCCGGAAGAGCCGGGTGAAGGCGGGTGAGGCGAACGCCGTCCGATGGGCGGCCGCCAGCGCGGCCAAGGCGCGCAGCCGCGCGCAGAACACGTCGAGCACGCGCAGCGCGCGCCGCAGCCGTCCGTCCGACCTGCTGTTGACGCCGCGCGGAACCTTCTCCTCCTCCGCGACGGCCTCACGGGCGAGGACGTAAAGCGCGCGCACGGCTGCGGGGTTGTGCAACGCGTCAGCCAAGGCGTCCTGCCGGTAGGCGATGGCGGCCGGGTCCGTGAGCGGGCGCAGGGTGACGGCCGAGGAGACCGCTCGGATGCGGCCGTCACCCCCGGCCATCGCCTCCCAGAGGATCGGCAGTTCCAGATCGGTGATCAGATCGGCGGTGACGGGGTCGTGCGGCGTCGCGAAAGAGAAGTCGGCGTCTTCGGCGAGGAGTCGGGGTCTCACCCTGCGGCCTCCTCGTTCCGGCGTTCCTGAAGGCGCAGGCTCAGCTTCTCGTAGGTGAGGCCGTACCGTTCGGCGAGGGTGCGGGCGTGAGACTGCCCGTCGGCGACGCCCCGGACGATCCGGTACGTACGGCGGGCGTCCTCCCCCTCGGTCTCGGCGACCATGCTCACCACCGAAGGGTGCGCCCGGGACAGCTCGTCAAGGAACGTCACCCAAAGGCACAGCACTCCCCGGTCGAGAAGGGTGTCGAGGAGCGGTCGGCTCAGGGCGAGCGCGTCGGACGAGGTCGTGGACATGAAGATCTCGTTGAGCACCACGACGCTGTCGCCGGTCGCCTCGGCCAGCAACGCGCGCAGCCTTGCCTGCTCCTCCTGGAGCCTGCTCGCCGGGTTCGCCAGGCTCTCGGCCCGCTCGTAGTGGGTCAGGACGCGATCGGGCAGGAACACCCGCGCGCGCCGCGCCGGAACCGGGCAGCCGAGCCCGGCGAGGTGGTGCAGCTGGCCGAACGCCCGCGACAGCGTGGTCTTGCCGCCCTGGTTCGGCCCCGACACCACGATGACCCGCTCCCCCGGCCCGGCCGTCACGTCGTTCGGGACGACCCGGCCCGACCGTTCGACCGCGAGGGCGAGATCGTAGAGGTCGTGCGCCTCGAACGTCCGGTCGGTCACCGAGACGTCCGGGTAGCAGACGGGCAGGCCCGCGTCCCGCAGCGGCGCGAGGACGTCGAGGTATCCGAGGCAGAAGCGGAGGTCCCGATCCAGCCGCGCAAGCCCCTCGGGAAGGAACGCGCGGTGCCGTGCGTGGAAGGCGGCGACGTCGGCGAACACCGAGGGGTGGACCTCTGCGACGAGGTCGAGGACCGCGGCTTCCACGACGTCGAGGGACGAGTCGTCGGCGGGACGCGCAGGCGGGTCGGCGAGGCCGTCGCCGTGGAAGCGGGCGAAGACGGCGCGCGCACGGTCGGCGAAGGCGGGCACCTGTCCGGGCTCGCAGGGGACGACGGTGATCTCGTCGCCGCGTAGCAGGACGTCGTAGCGGACCTCCGCAAGCCGGGCCAGAAGCGCGCGGGCCTCGTCGCGCGGCACGGTGAACGAGGGCGCGGCGACGAGTTCGGCGAGGTCTTCCGCGAGCGCCGTGAGCCCGGGCGGCGCGGGACGCAGCGCCGCGGCGAACTCCTCTACGGCCGCCGCGTGGTCGGCGACGAGTTCGGCGAGCCGCCGTCCCGCCTGCGGCACATGCCCGGTCCGCGCGACGCGGTCGAGCCGCCGCCGCGCGCTGGACGCCGCCGCGCAGAACCGGCGGGCGGCCGCCGCCAAGGCCGGGTCCTCAAGCGCGCGGAACACCGCTTGCCTTGCGGCCACCAGCACCGGATCACGCGGCGCGCCGCGCAGGTAGGCCGCCGCGTCCGCGCCCGCCGCGGCGGCGAGCGCCCCGGCGATCACGTCACAGCGCAGATCGGTCAGACAGCCGGGCTCGGCCGAAGGCGGCTCAGCGCCGAGAAGCCCGCGCACCGCCCACCCCCCGTCGTCCCGGGCGGGCAAGCTACCACCCGGACGCGGGCGCGGAACAGCCCGGCGGCTCCGAAGTTCAGGCGACGGCGTCGAGCGCGGCAATCTGCTCCGGAGTCAGCTGGACGGTCGAAGCCGCCATGTTCTCCTCAAGGTGCACCGAGGATGACGTGCCGGGGATCGGGAGCATCACCGGGGACTTGGCGAGCAGCCACGCCAGCGCCACCTGCGACGGCGTCGCCCCGGTCTCGTCCGCGACGCTCTGGACCTGCGTCCCAGGCCCGGTGAGCCCGCCCGCCGCGACCGGGTTCCACGGGATGAACCCGATCCCCTGCTCGGCGCAGTACACGAGGACCTCCTCCGACGCCCGGTCGATGAGGTTGTACCGGTTCTGGACCGTGGCGATCTCGACGGTCCTGCGCGCCTCCTCGATCTGCGCGACGTTAACCTCCGACAGGCCGATCGCGCCGATCTTGCCCTCGTCGCGCATGTCGCGCAGGACGCCGACCTGGTCGGCGATGGGGAAGCGCTCGTCGATCCGGTGCAGCTGGAACAGCTCGATCCGCTCGAGGCGCAGCCGGCGCAGGCTGAGTTCGACCTGTTGGCGCAGATAGTTCGGTTCGGCGAGGACATGCCATTCGTGCGGACCCGTCCGGACAAATCCGGCTTTCGTCGCGATAAGCAGGTTCTCCGTGTACGGGAACAGGGCCTCCCTGATCAGCTCCTCGCTGACGTGCGGCCCGTAGGAGTCGGCGGTGTCGATGAGGTCGACGCCGAGCTCGACCGCGTGCCGCAGCACCCGCAGGGCCTCCTCGCGGTCAGCGGGCTCACCCCACACGCCGGGCCCGGTGATCCGCATCGCCCCGTATCCGAGGCGGCGCACCACCTTGCCCCGGCTCCCGTCCCCGATCCGGAACTCCCCCGACGGGTTCAACGGCGACCCCATGACGACCCCTTTCGCTGATCCTTGATCAAGTACATCAGCCCGCGCCCGTCACGTACCCGTCAGGGTCCGGACGGAATACCCGCCCTCCCGATCACGTTGGGTAACCGCATGACCGACACCGCCCCCTCGCCCGACGAGCGCGCGCGGGCCGCCACGCTGATCGACGGGGCACGCGCCGCGAACGAGCGCCTGATCACGTCGCTGACCGACCTGTGGGACGAGCTCGTCGCGTCCTCCGACGGCAGCAACGCCGACGACGAGCACGACCCCGAGGGCGCGACGATCGCGTTCGAGCGCGAGCGGCTCACCGAGTCGCTGGCCCGCGCCCGCGCCGACCTCGCCGCCCTCGACCAGGCGGCCGCCCGCCTCGCCGACGGCTCCTACTGGACGTGCGCGACCTGCGGAGGGCCGATCGCCCCGGCGCGGCTCGAGGCGCGCCCGACCGCGCGGACCTGCATCGCCTGCGCCCGCCGCCGCTGACCGCTCAAGCGGGCGGCAGCAGCAGGCCCGCGATCACCATGTCGGCGAACTGGTCGGCGTAGCCCTCGAGGTCGGTGATGGCCGGGTCGTCGGGACGGCCGAGCCGTCTGGCCAGCGGCGCGTGCGTCATCCCGAGGGTCGGGCCGATGACCGCGAAGAACAGCACGTGCTGCGGGGCGCGGGGCAGCCTGCCCGCCTGGGCGAGCCGCACCAGCACCGGCCGCAACTGCCGCAGGCACGGTTCGATGTACTTGTCGAACAGGTACGTCATCCGCTCGGACTCGTGCGCGGACTCCTCGGCGAACAGCCTGTGCAGGTGCGGATGGTGCGCGGCGGTCCGGTAGAAATGCCGGACGACCTCGCGCAACAGCTCCTCGTCGGGCAGCGTCCCGTCACCGCCGAACGACGACAGCTCCGCCTCGGCCACGGCGAAGTCCACGACCGCGAACCAGAAGTCGAGCTTCGAGCCGAACCTGTCGCCGACGAAGTTGTGGTTGACGCCGATCCTGCGGGCCAGCTCGCGGACCGTCGTGTGCGCGTACCCCAGCTCCGCGAACGCCGCGAGGCCCCGGCGCAGCACCGCCGCGTCCGACCTGTCCCCCTGGTCCGGCGGGCCGACGGCCCCGGCTTCGGCCACGCTCACTCCGATCCTCGCGGCCACGAGTGTACCGGGACGGTCAGGGCAGGCCCGCGAGGAAGTCGAGCAGCAGCGCGGTCACCTCTTCCGGCCGCTCCTGCTGGATCCAGTGGCCCGCCCCCTCGATGACGACGTGGCCGCGCTGGTCGTCGAGGACGCGGGAGAGGTCGTCGGCGGACATGAACGCCGTGACGGGGTCGGCCGAGCCGGTCACGAACAGGGACGGGCACGCGATGGTCCGTCCCGCGACGCCCTCGGTCAGCTCCCAGTTCCGGTCGATGTTCCGGTAGTAGTTGAGGCCCCCGGTGAACCCGGTCCTGCGGAAGGACCTGAGGAAATAGGCGAGTTCGTCCTCGGTCTGCCACGGGCGCGGCTCGGGCGGCTCGCCCTCGCCCCACAGCGACGCGTCGATCGCGTCCGACAGCAGGGTGCGCCGCACGTCGCGCCCGAGGACGGCGTCGGCCACGCCCGGCTCCTGGAACCAGCACATGTAGAACTCGTCGCCGAGCCGGCGGCGCAGGATCGCCATCGGCCGCACCGGGGCCCGCCGCGACGGCGGCACGCTCAGCCCCGCGACCGCCCTGACCCGCTCGGGCCGCAGCGTCGCGAACTGCCAGACGAGCGACGCGCCCCAGTCGTGGCCGACGAAGACCGCGTCCTTCGCGCCGACGTCGTCAAGGAGGCCGCACAGGTCGTCGGCGAGGGCGTCGATGGCGTAGGCGGCGACGTCGTCGGGCCGGTCGCTCCTGCCGTAGCCGCGCAGATCGGGCGTCAGGGTGCGGTATCCGGCCTCCGCCAGCGCGACGGCCTGGTGCCGCCAGGAGAACCCGAGTTCCGGGAAGCCGTGGCAGAGCACCACGAGCGGGCCCTCGCCCTGGTCGACCACGTGCAGACCGACCCCGTTGGTCACCACCCTGCGCGACGGCAGCCGCTCCCAGGCGTCCGGAGTGACGTTCATGCGGCGGCCTCCCCTCGGCGGCGCGGACGCGCCCGATCGGACGCTACCCGCCGCGCGCCCCGGCGCGTGAGGCGGGGTCCGTGCGCCGTCGCGCGGACCCCCCTGACGTCCCCGCCGATGCGGTAAGCGGCCGTCCTGTGCTCAGTCGGAGCGGATTCCGCTGTGCCCGATCACCGGCGCTCGGGGGTTTCCCTCTTGCAGCGTCGGCCTTCGCCGTTGCGCCGGGGTCAAACGCCGGTGAACTGCCTGTGACGGTCTCCGCAGCGCGCTTGTCAGGGCTGGTACGGCAGCTTCGCACAGGTGGACTTCACCGACTTGCCCTTCAGCCGGTCGGTGAGCCAGGAGATCGCGGCGGGCTGGTCGACGAGCAGCGGGGTGATGTGGTTGGTGAGGAGCTTCGCGCCGAGGTCGGGCAGCTCGACGGGCCGGTAGACGACCTTGGCGTTCTTGGCGCACCAGTCGGCGGCGAGCCTGCGCGACTGGGCGTGCACGACGATGTCGTCGCGGATGCCGCTGACGAGCCGCACCGGCGCGGCGGGCTTCAGCCTGCCGATCCGCTGCTGGGCGAGGATCTTCTTCAGCGCGGGGTCGGCGGCGATGATCCGGGAGAGCGATTTGCCGTTCTTCGTCCACTTCGCGCTGTTGGCGAAGCCGTAGGTGAGGATCGCGTCGCCCACGCACATGGTGGACAGGTCCTTCAGCGCCGCCTTGCCCGCCGCGTTCACGTACTTGGCTACCGCCTTGCGTACCGACGGGTGGGTCTGCGCGAGCCCGTTGATGGACCAGGCGAGCGCCCCGGCCAGCGCGCTACCGTCGATGCCGCCTATCACCACGCCGAGGTCGGCCGGGGGCGCGCCGACGTACGCGCCCGCGAGCCTGAGTTCCGGCGCGTACGTCGGCTGGAGTTCGGCCGCCGCCCCGCTCGCGCCGCCGCCCTGGCTGTACCCATAGAGGCCGATACGTGAGTTCTTCTTGAGCTTCGTCCCCGGCAGGCGCAGGGCGGCGCGGGCGGCGTCGAGGAGGGCGTGCGCCTCGTCCACCCGGCCGACGTAGGTGTGCAGCCGGTCGGTCGCGCCGAGCCCGACGTAGTCGGTGACGACGACGGCCACGCCGGTCTCCAGCAGCCTGAGCAGCGCGAGGTTCTCGTAGCCGAAGGAGACCGTGCCGTCGCCGACGATGAGGGGGTTCTCCAGCGAGAGGGACGGCGCGCACTGGTCGCCCTGGCCCATCGTGCCCGAGGCGAGCGCGATCAGCGGCTGCGGCCCCGGGCCCGTCCAGCGCTTGGTGGGCTCGATGTAGGCCCCGGTGACGGCGACGGCCTTGCCGCGCGCGTCGGTCGAGCGGTACATGATGCGGGTCGCGCGGCCGGGCAGCGGCCTGTCGATGTCGGGAAGGTCGAGCGCGAGGCGCAGCGGCTGCTTGCGGATGATCGTGCCGTTGCCCTTGGGCAGTTTGCCGGGCGGGTCATAGAAGGCGGGGATCTGCACCCCGCGCGAGATCGTGCGCTCGTCCGCCCGCGCGGGGGTCGCGGCGAGGCCCGCGACCAGTGCGGCGGCGGTGAGCCCGGCCACCGGCAGCACCCGGGCCCGCGACTTCGCGGCCGACGACGTCTCCATGGGGTCTCCCTCTGTCCGTCCGACTCGGTGATCCGAACGGGAGGCTAACCCTCGGCGACCCCTGTAAGTAACCGCTTAGTAGGTTACGGACGAGTAACTTTCGCGACCGTAGCTTAACGGTCTGACGGGCGTCAGATCCGAGGTCGTCTGACACTTGTCAGATCCTGGGGGCTCTGTCACGCTACCCGTGCGGCGCACCCCCGAGCCGCCACCCAGAGGAGCCCCGTTGGAATCCTTCGTCCAACTGCGCAAGGGCACGACACCACGCCACGTCCACCGCGACCTGGACGGCCTCAAGGACGACGAACTCGGCAGGATGGGCTTCGTCGGCCGCCAGGCCCAGCTCTACCGGCGCAACGACCCCACCAAGTTCCGCGCCGAAGGCGCCCTGCGCCCGTCGCACTTCAAAGCCGACAAACTCACCCCCACCGACCACACCGACCCGCGCGGCACACCCCTGCCGCTGTACTCCAACGACGACGTCAGGTTCCTGCTCAGCCGCCGCGCCGAGCCGATGCCGTTCTTCGTCCGCAACGTCGGCGGCGACGAACTCGTCTTCGTACACCGGGGAACCGGCGAGTTCGAGACCGAGTTCGGGCGCGTCCCGTACGAGCCCGGCGACTGGGTGCTGCTGCCCAAGGGCGTCACCTACCGGCAGGTGCCTTCCGACGCCGAGAACACCTTCTTCATCATCGAGGCGGCCGACGAGTTCCGCACCCCTCCGGCCGGAATCCTCGGCAGGCACTTCCCGTTCGACCCGTCCGTCGTGTTCATCCCGGAACCCGAGGTGCTCACCGACGGCGGGCCCGAGTGGGAGATCCGGGTGATCAACCGGGACCTCCAGGGGTCCATCTTCTACGGGCACAACCCGTGCGACGTGGAGGGGTGGAAGGGCGACTACTTCCCTTTCAAGGTCAATATCCGCGACTACAACGCGATCCTGTCCGAAGGCGTCCATCTGCCTCCTACGGTGAGCACGCTCATGACGGCGTCCGGCGTCGTCGTCCTGAACTTCCTGCCTCGCCCGGCCGAGTCACGGCCCGGTGTGGAGAGGCTGCCCTGGTACCACCGCAACGCCGACTACGACGAAGTCGCGTTCTTCCACGGAGGTACCCTCCTCGGCTTCCCGATGGTCCCGGGGCTCATCACCCATGCGCCGCAAGGGCTGCACCACGGACCACCTGAGGAGCTACGGGAGCTGTCACGCGCCCAGTTCGGGGAGTTCGACCGGCTTGAGTGGGTGACGATCTCCGTCGACGTGCGGCGTCCCCTGACCGTCAATCCCGAGCTCGGAGGCGTGAAGTGAGCGTGGCGCGCATTCCTTTTGTCGTCCTCGTCCCGGAGATCAGCGGGAGCCGCGACACGTACGGGGGCGGTGACGAGTACGTCGTCCTTGAGGGACACCATCTGAAGCCGGAGACCGCGTCCGACACCGTCATCGTGTTCATGCACCCGATCGGCGGGGGCGCGTACCTGCCGATGGTCCGCGCGCTTGCGGCGGCCGGCCACCACGTCGTCTACTGCAACAGCCGGTATCGGGGCGTGGATAGCGCGCTCATCATGGAGAAGGTCGTCCAGGACCTCGGCGCGTGCGTCACGCACGTCAAGGAAAGGCTCGGGTACGCCAAGGTCGTCCTCGCCGGGTGGAGCGGCGGCGGCTCGCTGTCGCTGTACTACCAGCGGCAGGCCGAGCACCCGACGGTCACGCACACCCCCGCGGGCGACCCGTTCGACCTCGCCTCCCTCGGCCTGGTCCCCGCCGACGCGATCATGCTGATGGCCGCGCACGTCTCCCGGCACCAGACCATGACCGAGTGGCTCGACGCGTCGATCCTCGACGAGCGCGACCCGTCCGTCCGCGACCCCGAACTCGACCTGTACGACCCGGCCAACCCCAACCAGCCGCCTTACACCGCCGAATTCCTCGAACGGTACGCGGCAGCCCAGATCGCCAGGAACCGGCGCATCACCGCGTGGGTCAAGGCCAAGCTCGCCGCTTTGCGCGCCGCGGGACGGCCCGACGAGGAGTTCGCGTTCGTCGTGCACGGCACGATGGCCGACCCACGCTGGCTCGACCCGTCCGTCGACCCCAACGACCGGCAGCCGGGCGTCTGCTACCTCGGCGACCCCCGCACGGTGAACATGAGCCCCGTCGCCCTCGCCCGGTTCACCACCCTGCGGAGCTGGCTTTCGCAGTGGAGCTACGACGACGCGTACGGCGACGGACCCCGCTGCGCCGCCGGCGTCACCGTCCCGGCCCTCGTCATCGGCAACACCGCCGACGACGCCTGCACGCCGAGCCACACCCGTCGGCTTTATGCGGCGTTCACCGTCGCGGACAAGACGCTGCACGAGATCAAGGGCGCCAACCACTACTACCTGGGCCCCGACCAGCGCGACCACCTCGCCGAGGCCGTCGCCGTCACCTCCGGGTGGCTGCGCGAGCGCGGCTTCGCCCCCCGCACGACAGCGTAAGGAGACCCCATGCCTTTGCCGCACGAAGAACTCGTCGCCCGTGCGCGCGCTCTGGCCCCCGGCATCGCCGCACGCGCCCAGGAGACCGAACAGCTCCGCCGCCCCCACGACGACACCATCGCCGAACTCGTCGACGCCGAACTGATCCCGATCCTCGTCCCGCGCCGCTGGGGCGGCCACGAACTGGGCCTGGACACCCTCCGCGAGGTGGTCGAGACGATCAGCGCCGCCTGCCTGTCCACCGGCTGGGTCCTCGACTTCTACATAGGCCACTGCGTCTTCGCCACGAGGTTCTCCGAACGCGCCCAGCAGGAGTTCTTCGCCGACCGCCCCTTCATCCTCGCCCCCGCCACCACCTCCCCCACCACCAGGGCCGAACGCGTCACCGGCGGCTGGCGCGTCACCGGCCGCATCCCCTGGGCCTCCGGCATCATGCACGCCGACTGGGCCTTCTGCGTCGGCTTCACCCCCGACAACGCCCTCCTCGCCTTCGCCGTCCGCGCCTCCGAAGTAGAAATCGACGACGTCTGGCACATGTCCGGCATGGCCGGCACCGGCAGCAACACCATCATCCTCGACAACGTCTACGTCCCCGACCACCGAGCCCTCCCCGTCCAATCCCTGACAAGCGGCAACACCCCCGGCACCGCGATCCACCCCAACCCCCTCTACCGCGCACCCCTCATCCCCTTCCTCCTCGCCCAATCCGCCCCCGTCTTCTCCGGCGCCCTACGCGGTGCCACCACAGCCTTCACCCAAATAATCCAATCCCGCACCACAACCTACGAACTCAAATCCCTCAAAGACGACCCCCACACCCACATCAAACTCGGCGAAGCCACCACCAACGCCCACATAGCCGAACGCCTGGTATCCGACCTGGTCGCCCAGGTAACCACCCGAATCCCGACCGATTTCCCCCTCTCCACCCGCGTCAACCTGAAATCCCAAACCGCCTACCTCGCCCGCCACTGCCTCAACGCCGTATCCGACATGTCCACCACCGCAGGCGCCGCCGCCCACTCCCTCTCCTCCCCCCTCCAACGCTTCCACCGCGACCTCACCCTACTGTCCACCCACGCCTTCTGGTCCTGGCAAACCTCCACCGAACAATCCGGCCGCCACACCCTCTCCCTCCCCCCCACAACCCCCCTCCTCTAACCCCCCAACCCCACCCCACAAAATCGACACAAGTCACACAATAACAACCCCATCCTGAGGATCATACGCCACAAGCCCATACCGTCGCGAAAGATCCACCAAAACCGGAGCAACCTCACCACAACGCGACCACGATATCGTCACAATCAAACATTCCCGATTCCAATAAATCGGAGAAGCCCACGGAGTTTCATCCATATTCTCCACAGTAATATCCGGATACACAGATACAATAGCCCCATAAAACTCCGCAATCTCTTCGGCTTCCGCAACCACCCCAGAATCCCCCTCCACCAGGCGTTCATAAATACCCGCAGCCTCACCCACTCGAACTTCCCCCGCAGAACGCCAAAACACCAAATCAAAACTCACCAACCCACCCCCCATCGCCTCACAATGCCGGACAATCCCAATCCAGCGTCCAGTAGCAGTCTAGCAAATCACCAAACATCATTACAACTCAAGCCGACACAAAGATCATAAACGAGAGCGTGAATCGGGGTACCCGAACTTCAACTCTCATCCACCGATAGTAATCATCCTTCTCGTCGGTACACCACTCCGATTCACCCCCTTCTACGGCAAACTGCGAAGCCGAACCCGACCACGTCAGGCCAAGACCAACAGGAAACCAGCCGGCCGACAATCATCCCCGATGAGGACTTCCTGTACGTCTTCAAGGACGACCCGCCCCGCGAGCCGCCAAGCCCGCACGGCCCACACCGGTCAACGACCCTCCGAGGCCGACCCGGCACAGCCACTCCGTAACGTCGGCATTCCGACTGAGATGCGCCAGGCGTCCACTCTGCGTTGAGCTTCCACCCGTCGCGCGGACACCATGATGTGGGGCTGATTGAGTAACGGTGGAACAGGCAGTGGGTCTCGCGGATCACCACAGTTCAGAGGGCAAATCCATCAACCAACGTGCGCCGATCACACCATTATCGCCACAGCCCCTCGCTGGCGTTCTGGGGCCGCATGCAGACCGAGCTCCTCGACCGGCAGCGCTGGAAGACCCGCATGGAGATCGCGAACGCGATCTTCGATTACATCGAGGGTTTCTACAACCGCAGCCGACGCCGCTCCGCCCTGGATCAGATGAGCCCGCTACAGTTCGAGAACACAACCGCTCGCCGAGACTGATCTCCTCACCAGCGAGTCCGTGAAACCGGGGGAACATCAAGCCTGTCCGTCGCGTTGGGGAAGCCCACCCCCAGGCTGACGGCAACGGAGGCGCATGCCGAGCACCGCCAGCACCCTGGGCTACGCCGTTGATGCATACAGCAATCGAGGTAAAAGGAGGCGGAAGACCAGACTTTGGTTAAGACGATCCGAGCATTTGATCCTCATCAAACCCGAGGTCGTCCTCCACCCCCAGCGCTACTGCGGAATGCCACCGAACTGGATCTGGCCAATCCTTTCCGGTCATCTTTCTGAGGAATCCATCCGATTCCACTGTGCCAAACTCACCGAGGGCCAGGATAGCCTTCTGAGAAAGCCAGTAGGCAGGACCGTCAGACGCGATTCTGCGTTCCAGCATTCGAAATATGGCGACTCCGGAGCTTGCGGCACCGATCTCGCCCAAGATTTCAACGAGATCTTCGACATTTAGCCCAGAGACATCTCTATCTACCAGTTCACAGAGAACCGCACCCAGACCAGGCGCATCGAGTGGAGCGGCCAAGTTGGCCAATCGCTCCACTCGACGCCAATTCTCCTGTACCGCTGAGCAGCGAATCCACTCGGCGATGGAGTCGATGACAGTGGGATACTCGCGCGCGATGGCACGAGCCCGCTCGGGAGCGACAAATCCAGTGATCAAAGAGTCGATCTGATCGACGAGGGATCGGTCGCTCCCGAGACTCACTACCAGCCCACCACTCTCTCGAACCCGAAGATCATCGAGTTGAACGCGTCTACCGAACCTGGCCGCAGACCATAGGTCTGCGCTCACGCTCCATCTTAAGATGAACCGCAGCTGTATCCGAACCGATGCCGTCCGGAAGCTTACCGATAGCGTTCAGCTCGTCCTTTGTGCCGTCAGCCATCTGGTACCGCACCAGAACCGAGTAATTTTCTGCGTTCCTTCCGCCTCTTCTCACGAAGCGGTCCCTCAGGCATTCGAGGTATCCGCGCGATGAGTGACGAAACTTTCGGTCCCCTTGACGGTTATCTCACCATCAGGACCAAGCTGCTTGAACTCCCTCTCGCTCATCGCTCGGTAAAACGTTTCGCAGTTGTGGACGAGCACCGGGGTGTTACCTGCGAGCACGTAGTAGGTGTGCGGTGTTCAGGCCGAACGGGAGATCACGGCGGGCCATGACAGGCTCCCGACCTTCGCTTCCAAAGCATGCCCGTCCGGGCACAAGTCTTGACGGCAACGGTGACGGCAACCTGGGCGAACAGGCAGAACCGGCAGGTGCCACCGGGACACCCACACCGCAGGCAACACGAGGAGCCGGCCACCCAGGCAGACCAGGGATCGGATCACCGAACGGCCGAGATCGGCGAGGAGACGGACGCGATCACCTTGGGCAGGCCACCCTCGCAGGAGCCCGGGACCGGGCCTCAGCGGACAGGCCATACCTGCCCGATACGCCGGGCCAGCGCACGGGCTCCCTCCCCTGCCCAAACCGATCACCCAGCCCCGCCGAGACCGAAGACACCCAACTCGCCAGAACGCACACAGAGTCATCAGAAGTCACACGAGCTGGCTGAAACTTTCTCTACAAGTATCAAGTAGCGCACTCACGCGCGCCGCGGGCTACGCCCTCCCGGGACGGGCCGCCTCCTGCCTCCGGCCCAGCAGCCCGCCCGGCATCGAGGCCAAGAATAGCTGAGAAGGCACCTAACCCCTGCGAGCAAGGTTGGCGCGTGCCCCAAGTTGGTGCAGGCCCGACCCAGTTGCGATTCGTGGATGGCGAGCCGAGACACCCGCCGCTGCGGTGAACTCCGCGCACACGTGGGTCCTCCCTCCAGTCGCCAGCCGGGCTCAAAGAAGTACGACGGAACCTCGCGACCGGGTCAAAGCGAAGCGTAGGCCCTGACCCCAGCTAAAACCCGTCGGCAAGACCAACGAGCCCGACCGGCGACAGCACCACATCTGCCCAGATCAAGAGAGTTGTAAGAAACCTACAACCGCCCCTGCGGCTTGACGGCAACGGGGTGCACAACAGCACCCATCAACCACCTGCGGTGACTGCAGCATCACAGATAGAAACTGCCAATTAAGTCACTTGTCACACTCCGGAAAGTACACGACCAGGCAGTGGCGAACCTTTAAACTCGGGCCATCATATGCGTCGTTGCCAAGCCCACCTAGGCAGCTACTTCCCCGATAGCCCATCAAGGATAACCCATCAAGATGGATGAAATGAGGTCCACTTCCTACAGCCTGATTCCAATCTCAACAATATCTTGCGATATATCAGCGAGTCGCTCCCCATATCTGCCATCAATGATCGCACGGGCCATTTCTGGCGACCCGTGCAGTACGTGATCTACCGTCCGCAAGAAGGCTGCAGATGGTTCGACTTCATAGACCTCAACCACATGATCAACATATCCGTTCACGTCAACTC
Source organism: Actinocorallia sp. A-T 12471 (assembly GCF_033875155.1). NCBI lineage: Bacteria > Bacillati > Actinomycetota > Actinomycetes > Streptosporangiales > Thermomonosporaceae > Actinocorallia > Actinocorallia sp. A-T 12471. Next base: position 219,655 of record NZ_JAWZTE010000003.1, read on the forward strand.
CACCGGCGATCAAGCCGAGGGCGTTGAACGGCAGCAGGCCATGATCACAATTCGCAGTAGCGAAATGCCAACCCGAATCTCCGCTAGTACGCCAAGAGCATGAAGCCGCCGCGAACGTTCCTCCATAACAAAAGGCAGGTTCGTGCAGGTATTCAACCAACTCTGCCGGAATTCTTCTCTCGAGATCAGGCAGGAAACCACTAGAGCCTAGGCTCGGCAAATCGTGGTCCGAGACGAGCACGAGCGCTGCGGAGCTCCTGAGGAGTACGTGGGCCTCAGCACCCGATCCATTTCGGATAGTCGCCAGACTCTCGCCGGAGCCCCAGTTCATGTCAAAAGAAAAGTAGCGGCGCTCCCAGTCGGGGAGGATCAACGCGTCCATCAGGGCCAGTTTCTGAAGGCGAGACTTCAGTTCTTCGAGACCTGGGATCTTTCCACAAAATTCAGCAAGATTCATTGCAAAGTCCGAACGCAAGCCAGGAGAAAGGAATGACAGGGGCTGCGATGAGGAGCCGGCCGTCCAGGAGTTTCGGGGGCCGGATCGGCGGGTGGCTCAGGTCGCCGAGAATGCGGGCGCGATCGGTTTGGGCAGGGAACACCCTCACAGGAGCCCTGATCGGGCCTCAGCGGGCAGGCCAGAAGCCCGCCCGATACGCCGGGCCAGCGCACGGGCTCCCGCCCCTGCCCAAACCGACCACTCAGCCCGCCGACCCACAACCCTCAACCCCCGTCACCGCACACGCAGGATAGCCAGTCACAACACGGGCCGCCTGAAACTTCCTCTACAAGTATCAAGAGGCGCGCTGGCGCGCGCCGCGGGCTACGCCCGCCCGGGACGGGCCGCCTCCCGCCTCCGGCCCGCAGCCCGCCCGGGAAATGTTTAACCGGGCGAGCAGACGTGAAGGCACTGACGAGCAGCCGACAAAGCCGGAAGCTCGGCAGCGACCACAGTGAAGGCGCGGAGCCCATTCGGCAGCCGAACGGAAGCAGTGATCATGGGCTCCGTAGCATCCGCCCCTCGCCTCGACGGTCAGCGCCATCGGGTCGGCACGCCGTACGACGGAACCCACAGGGAAGAGCGGAACTCCCGACTAACGACGACAGCGACACAGATCCCAGCTCAGGACCGTTGTAGAGAACTTACAATTGCCTACCTGGCCCGACGGCAACGCAGGCGCACGACCGTGCCCCTACAACACCAGGCGCACACGGCACGCCACCCTGCGCACGCGATGCTCATGTCAAACCTGGGCCGGTCCGGACAATTTCATCCTGAGGATCTTAAGTCGTTAGCCGGTGCCGCCCAGCGGCCTCAAGAAGAACCGGAACCACCTCGTCGACTCGCGACCAGGAAAGTCTCCCGACGCAGAACGGTCACACCGTCCATCTCCAGATTGTCTCAGGTGGTTGCCTCGTCGGCAGCACCGTCACGTCCCGACTCGCCACTCCTCTTCAAGAAATTTTCCAATCGCGGGCCTGGCCGTCACCATAGGGAGTATTGGCCAGCCAACAGCTCCCACCGAAAGGCATCCAGTTTACTCGGTCAAGCTCAGTCGCGATCCTATCGATAATTTCCCGACTCCGGCCCGGCCAGGAATCGAATCCATCATCGCCAATTTCTCCAACCTCCATGAGCCCGCGATCCAAGAGCAGCGCACATGCCGAGAGCACAGCCTCCCTGAAGTTCTCCGCGAGGGTCTTTTCGACTTCCTTCACTAGATAGATCAGTCGGTCGATAGGAACCCAGTCATCCAGACCTTCGATGGCCATTTCTCGGATGATATTTTCCAAACTCATGGGAGGTGAACCTTCAAACCGTCACCGGCGGTGGGGAAGATATCGATCGTGCGCCCCCCGATTTTGAGGCCAATCGCCATTGAATCACAGTTCCATCCGCCATCCTGTACACATCCGGGACCTTCACGCCTCGGGCCGGAAGCCGCTCCGCACCATCCGGCGAGGACGTAGTAGGTGTGGTCGGTGGTTGTGGTGAGGTTGTGGACGGTGGTGGGGGTGGTGGTGCGGGTGAGGGTGGTGAGTTGGGCTTTGGTGCCGGGGCCGGTGGACAGCCAGGTGCCGGGGGTGAGGTTGGTGGCTTTGACCCAGCGGTGGAGGGAGGGGACCCAGAAGGGGTGGTTGTCGGTGGCGGTGATGTGGGCTGTGTTGTGGCCTTTGGGGCCGTCGGTGTCGATGGTGAGGGTGACGAGGGTTTTGTGACCGGTGCCCTTGATGGTGGCCACGACGGAGCGGGGGGTGGTGATTCCCGTCTTCTCGTCGGTAGCCCGGATCTTGTCACCGAGCTTCAGCGGGCGGCGATCCCGACCCTGGCCGACAAGGGCTGCCAAGGCGCCGAGACCGCAGTCGCGATCACGCCCTACAAAGGCCGCGGCAAACCCGAACCGCAGAAACGGGCCAACCGCTCCCATGCCAAGCTCCACGGGCCCGGCGAACGCGAGAACGCGCAGCTCGAGTCATGGAAACTGCTGCACAAGCTGCGCTGCAGCCCCACCAAGACCGGCCACCTCGTCAAAGCCATCGCCGTCCTGGCCAACCCAAAACCACCCAGGGATGAAAAAGGCTCACGGAACCCAACTGGCAAGAGGGGTCCCGTGCTCGATTGAAGCAGCAGTACGACCGTCCAGTTCAAGGCGTTGTAGAAACTCTACAAGCGGCCCCTCGGCCTGACGGCGACGGTGACGGCAACGCAGGCCCACGCCAGTGCCGTTCAGCGACGTCCCGCGCACCTGAGCCAGGGGCCTCCGGAGCTAATGAATGCCTGCGCCAGCTACATCAGGAACTGCGCCCGGGGCCTTTCATGAAATCACCCGAGGGCCTAATAGACCGGCCTACCATCGGGGCCGAGGTAATACCCGGGGGCAGCGATGAGAACGGACTCAAAGTAGCGTCCATCTTCATCATCTGGGCCCGCAGGTAGGTGAGGCCGAGAGAGCGCCAGAAGGAGTTCTGGAGCAACTACGAACTCTCCGCCTCGGACAATATCCAAGCTTTCGGTTGTAGAGAGAGCTTCGATCACCTGATCGGCCGGAAGTTCGAAGAGGGAGATCCCGCGGTAAACGACGGAGTCCTCCTCTTCCGGACGGAAGATTTCGATGGCCTTAACCTGGTCTCTTTCCGGGTAAACCGAGATCGACATCTCAGAATCGTAGTGCGCGAAGCCCGGCTCCACCCGCCGACCCAGAGCCGGCGGACGATAGCCGGGCAGGGAGACAAGTTCCCTCTGAGCTGCATCGAAGTCCATCCCGATCATGATCGGACCTACACGTTCCGGCGGAACGAGCTCGAGCTGCATACGGGTTTACCTTCCTGCCCGGCCGAATCCGAAACGCTGCCCTACCCGGCGATGAGCGGACCTCACCACTGACGGCAACGAGGGGCACCGTCAGCGCCGCACTGCGACCTTGAGGTCATTCCACTGCGCCAAAAGCCCGCTCAGGCTCGGGTTCATAAAGTCCCGTCATAAGCGAACTTGGCTCACCGAACGCACGAGAATCTTCCGCCCACACCACACCTCGCGCGATGACAATTCCTTCTGCGAGCGATGGCCCGAAGAGGAAGGCTCGCCTCCCTCTCCAATTGAACGGCGCCACCGTGGACTGGATCAGCGCCTTCTCGTCGCCTGAAGCAAAACGAAGCGACGCGTTTGGAGTCTTCTCCCGCAGGCCGATGTACACCACGTCCTTAAACAGTACTTCGAGCCTGGTCGGCTTTTCCCTCTCCGGGCCGACGCATAGAAGTAGTTGACTATGGCTCTTTTCATAGCACTTGAGGAAAAGGGGCCTGCCGAAGGCGATCGGCAGGCCGACCCGGACAACTTCCATTGAATTTCCTACTTGAAAGGATTCGCGGTCAAGGTCATCCCCTCATAGGAATTAGCCTTGAGGAGCGCGCCTATATAATGCAGCCTAGCAAGTTCCCATTCGGCTGGCCCTGCGACTCCCGGCCTGTGTTGTGGTCTTTGGGGCCGGCCGCGGACTTGTCAGCGGGTTAGGGGTGGGGGTGAGGGTGGTGTGGGCGCGGGTTATTAGGGCGGGGACCAGGGGGGCTAGGCGGGTGAAGCCGGGGCCGATGGTGAGGTTGGCTTGGGCGCGGAAGTGGATGGATTCGAAGATGGCGGCGAGTTTGTAGTAAGCGAAGGCCAGGTACCAGGGGAGGTCGGTCAGGTCGGCGCCGGTTGCTTGGGTGTAGGTGGTGAGGAGGGCTTCGCTGGTGGGGAAGCCGGGGACGTCGCCGGGGACGGTGGCGACGGGGCTGTCGAGGCCGGTCAGGCCGTCCCACCAGACGATGGCGGAGGCGAGGTCGGTGAGGGGGTCACCCAGGGTGGCCATCTCCCAGTCGAGGACGGCGACGACGTCGGCGTCGGGGGAGATGACGACGTTGTCGAGGCGGTAGTCGCCGTGCACGATCGTCGCGGGTTGAGGGGTGGGCAGACGGGCGGCTAGACGGGTGGCGAGGGCGTCGAAGCCGGGGATGTCGCGGCTGTGGGAGGCGGCGGCCTGGCGTTGCCAGCGGGCGACCTGCCTGGCGAGGTAGCCCTCGGGACGGCCAAGGCCGCCGAGGCCGACGGCGTCGGGGTCGAGGCTGTGCAGGGTGGCGAGGGTCCGCATGAGGGAGGCGGCGAGGCCCGTCGCGGGGGGTCCGGCGAAGGCGGCGACTTGAGGCAGGTCGCGCAGGATGAGGCCGTCGGCGAAGTCCATGACGTAGAAGGGCGCGCCGATCACGTCGCGGCCGCCGATGACGCGCGGGGCGGGGACCGGCACGTCTGTCAGGTGCAGCGCCGACAGGACGCGGTACTCGCGGCCCATGTCGTGGGCGGTCTCCAGGACGTGCCCGAGGGGCGGACGGCGCAGCACCCAGCGGCCCGTCCCGTCGGTGAGCAGGTAGGTGAGGTTCGACCTGCCGCCCGACAGGAGCTCGACGCGCAGCGGGCCCGTGAGCAGTCCGGGCGCGGCCTCGCGGAGGAACGCGTCGAGCGCGGGGACGTCCACACCGGGCGGGGCGGTCATGGTCATGGGCACTCCCTGAAAACCTGAAACCGACCGATCGAACGCTCTGTACGAACGGAGTGGATACTATTGCCCGGCCCGCGCGGACGTGTCAAGCGGCGGGGTCGGCCAGGCGAGCGTTCCGAGGAGCTGTGCGGTGGTGGGCGAGAACGTGTACGAGGAACGCAAGGCGCTCGGGCGACGGCTGCGCGCGGCGCGACAGACGGCCGGGCTGACGCTGCGGCAGGTCGCGGCGGCCCTCGACGTCAGCGCGGGCACCTGGAGCGCGGTCGAGAACGGCCAGACCAGGCTCACCCCCGAGCGCCTCGCCGCCGTCGCCGTCCTGCTGCGCGCCGACCCCGACGCGCTGACGGGCCTGCGCGCGCCCGCCGAGTCCCCCGAGACGGGTTGGCGCGTCTTCCCGCCCCTGGTCCTCGACGCTCCCCTCGCCGGAGCCCTCGAGGCGTTCGTGGAGCTCGGCTATCACGGCGCGAGCATCCGGACGATCGCCCAGCGCGCGGGCCTGTCGGTGCCCGGCGTCTACCACCACTGGCCCACCAAGCAGCACCTCCTTGTGGCGCTTCTCGACCTCACCATGGACGACCTCCTACGCCGCGCCAGGGCGGCCCGCGCGGAGGGCGACGGCCCTCTTGAGCGCTTCCGCCTCCTGGTGGAGTGCCTAGCTCTCTTCCACACCCACCGCAGGGAGCTCGGCTTCATAGGGGCGAGCGAGATGCGCAGCCTTGACGAGCCCAACAGGGCGCGCATCACCGCGGCCCGTCAGGAGATGCAGAGGATGGTCGACGAGGAGGTCATCGAGGGCCGCCGCCGAGGGCTGATGACGACGCCGTTGCCGAAGGAGGCCGCGCGTGCGGTCGTCACCATGTGCACGGCTCTGCCGCAGTGGTGGTCGCCGTCCGGTCCGTCGTCTCCCGAGGTCGTCGCCACGCAGTACGTGGGGTTCGCTCTCGAGGTCGTCCGGGTCCCGCGCGTTGACGCGGCCGACGGAACCGCCTAAGTTCAGACCGATCTATCGATCGGTTTGTTCAGGAGGACAAGGTGTCCGCGTACGACCTCCCCGCCCCCTCCCCCAGGGCACGCGATCTCCACGACCGCATGATCGAGTTCATGCGGGAACGTGTACTGCCCGCGGAAGCCGAGTACCTCGCTTACCGCAAGGCCGCAGGCCCTGACGGCCACACCGTCCCGCCCGTCGTGGAGAAGCTGAAGGAGGAGGCCAAGGCCGCCGGCCTGTGGAACCTCTTCCTCCCCGACGAGTCGGGCCTCACCCAGCTGGAGTACGCGCCCATCGCCGAGCTGTCCGGCTGGAGCGTCGACATCGCCCCCGAGGCGATCAACTCCCAGGCCCCCGACACCGGCAACATGGAGCTGCTGCACCTGCTCGGCACCGAGGAACAGCGGCGCAGGTGGCTCGCCCCGCTGCTCGCCGGAGAGATCCGCTCGGCGTTCGCGATGACCGAGCCCGACGTGGCCAGCAGCGACGCCACGAACATCGCCACCCGGATCGAACGCGACGGCGACCACTACGTCATCACCGGCCGCAAATGGTGGACGACCGGCGCGATGGACCCGCGCTGCGCGGTCTTCATCGTCATGGGCAAGACCGACCCGTCCGCGCCGACGCACCGGCAGCAGACGATGATCCTCGTGCCGCGCGACACACCGGGCGTCACGGTCGTCCGGGACTATCCGGTCTTCGGCCACCACGACCAGCACGGGCACGCCGAGGTCAGGTTCGACGGGGTCCGCGTGCCGGTCGAGAACGTGGTCGGCGAGGAGGGCGGCGGGTTCGCCGCCGCCCAGGCGCGGCTCGGGCCCGGACGCATCCACCACTGCATGCGCGCGCTGGGCGCGGCCGAGCGCGCCCTCGCGCTGCTGACCGAGCGGGCCAAGGGGCGTGTCGCGTTCGGCGGGCCGCTCGCCGACCAGGGCATGGTGCAGCGGGAGATCGCCGAGTCGCGGCTGGAGATCGAACAGGCGCGGCTGCTGTGCCATCGGGCCAGCCACGTCATCGACACCTGGGGCAACAAGGCGGCGCGCGACCTCGTCGCGATGGCGAAGGTCGCGGTGCCGCGCGCGGCGACCCGCGTCATCGACCGCGCGATCCAGGTGCACGGCGGCGCGGGCGTCACCGACGTGACGCCGCTCGCCGCGATGTACGGCTGGCACCGCGCGATGCGCCTGTTCGACGGGCCGGACGAGGTCCATCTCCGCTCGATCGCCCGCGCCGAGCTGCGCCGCGAGCCGATCCTCCCGCCGCGAGCCTGACCCGCGCGGCCTGACGGGGGCCCGGACGCCCCTCCCCAGCGCGCTAGGCGGGGTTGTTCGGGCCGACGAGGAGGGTGGCGAGGGCGGCGTAGGCGGCGGAGTCGTCAAGGCCGGTCGCCGCCTTGATGTCGCCCCGATGGACCGCCTCCATGACGAGTCCGGCGACCGCGCCCGCGAAGGCGGCGTCCCGGCCGGGGACGGCGGCCAGCACAAGTCCCCTGACGCGTTCGGCGGCGATCGCCGTGTTGCGCCGGTAGATCTCGTGGGCCGGCGCGAAGGCCGTCAGATCGGCGAAGAAGGCGGGCGACGCGGCCGACAGTTCGGTGGAGATCGCACGAAGGTACGCCTCGACCCGGGCACGCGGATCACTCTCCTTGGCAAGTCTCGCCTCTACGCGTTCGGTAGCGCGCCGGAAGAACGCGCGCACCACGGCGGTGATGATCTGTTCCTTGCTCTCGGCGACCGCGTACAGGGTCGTCTTGGAGCAGCGCAGGAGCCGCGCAAGGTCGGCGACGCCGAAGTCGGCGAAGCCGCGGGTGAGGAACAGGTCGATGAGCCGTCCCGTCAGTTCCTCGCGTCTGCGCGCCCTGGCCTGCGTCTCCATGGGTCGGAAGGTACCACGACCAGTACCGGATACGATTCCTCAGTACTGATAGTGGTACCGTCCGAGGCAGCGAAAGGAGCGCAGATGCCCGCAGAACGCCTGCTTCCCTCCCCCGAGGCCGCGGACCTGATCAGCCTCACCCGTGAGCTGTGCGCCAAGGAACTGCTGCCCCGCGTGGCGGAAGCCGAGCGCGACGAGGTGTTCCCCCGCGACGTCTTCACCGTGCTCGGCCGCGCGGGACTGCTGTCGCTCCCGTATCCCGAGGAGTTCGGCGGAGGCGCACAGCCCTACGAGATCTACCTCCAGGTACTGGAGGAGATCGGGTCCGCGTGGGCGAGCGTCGGGGTGGGCGTCAGTGTGCACGCGTTGTCCTGCTTCCCCCTGTACACGTTCGGCTCTGACGCCCAGCGCGCGCGCTGGCTGCCGGACATGCTTTCGGGAGAACTCCTCGGTGCGTACTGCCTGTCGGAGGCGCACGCCGGTTCCGACCCGGCGGCCATGCGCGCCAGAGCCGTCCGTGACGGCGACGCGTACGTCCTCAACGGCGCGAAGGCGTGGACGACCCACGGCGGCCACGCCGACTTCTACACGGTCATGGCCCGCACCAGCGACGACGGCGGCCGCGGCATCTCCTGCTTCCACGTCCCCGCCGACACCCCCGGCCTTGCGTTCGACAGGCCGGAGGAGAAGATGGGCCTCACCGGCTCGGCGACGGTGACCGTCCGCCTCGAGGACGTGCGCGTCCCGGCCGACCACCTGATCGGGGCCGAGGGCCAGGGCCTTGCCATCGCGCTCGCCGCCCTGGACGCGGGACGGCTCGGCATCGCCGCCGTCGCCACCGGCATCGCCCAGGCGGCGCTCGACCACTCCGTCGCGTACGCCAAGCAGCGTGAGACGTTCGGCAAGCGCATCATCGACCACCAGGGCCTCGGCTTCCTGCTCGCCGACATGGCGGCGGCCACCGAGACGGCGAGGGCCGCCTACCTGTCGGCCGCGCGGTTCAAGGACGCGGGCCGCCCGTACGGCCGTCAGGCGTCGATCGCCAAGCTCACCGCGACCGACAACGCGATGAAGGTGACGACCGACGCCGTCCAGGTGCTCGGCGGCGCGGGCTACACCAGGGACTTCCCGGTCGAGCGGTTCATGCGCGAGGCCAAGATCACCCAGATCTTCGAGGGCACGAACCAGATCCAGCGGCTCGTCATCTCCCGGCACCTGGCGCGCTAGACGTCCGTCACAGGCCGAGGCCGCGCAGCGCGAGCCGGACGATTCCGGCGGCTGCGGCCTCGGCGTCGCCGCGCGGCTGGAGCAGATGGCTCACCATGAGCCTGATCAGCGCGTCACAGGTCTCGGTGACGTCGGCGGCGTCAAGGTGCGGGGCGAGCTCTCGGATGGGCGCAGCGAGCACCTCAGCGGCCTGCGCGACCAGCGCTCCGGCGTCGGTGGTGACGAACGGGAGCAGGCTCTCGCCGCGCTGCTCGGCGAGGATCGCGACGAGCATCCGGTGCGACGGGCCGTGCTCGAACCCGAACCTGACGGCCGCCTCGACGAGGTCGGGGACGGCGTCCACCCGCGCGGTCTGCGCGGTGAACCCGTCGATGAACCTGCCGGCCTCGCGCTGGACGAGCGCGTGGCCGATCTCCTCCTTGGTGGCGAACTCCTTGTAGAGGGTCTGCCTGCTCACCCCTACGGCCTTGGCGACCGCCGTCATCCTCACCGACGCCCAGCTCTCCCGGACGAGGATCGTGTACGCGGCGTCGATCGCGTCGTCGCGGAGCTGCCGCCGCACCCGGTGCCGGAAATCGGATGGTCCCTCCACGGATCGCACGATAACAGCGTGACATATATGCCGGGTCTGTTCGCGGTATTGACGGATTCCCGAAAAGTGTCACTCTCGGGGGAATGCCGTCCTTCGAACGGGAGTCGCCATGACCGTCCAAGCCGTCAGCTCGCCGCCCGCGGAACAGCTGTTCCTCGAGGCGATGCTGACCCCGCCCGACGCCGACACCTACGGGGCCTACCGGCGGCTGCGGGAGGCCGCGCCCGCCCTGCTCACCGCCGACGGCACGCTCGTGCTGAGCGGCTTCGACGGCTGCTCCGCCGCGCTGCGCCACCGCGCGCTGGGCAAGGGCGACGAACTGCTCGGCATGCAGTTCAGCAACGTCGCCGACGACGTCCGCGCGCTGATCAGCACCACGATCGGGGCGAGCATGCTGTTCGCCAACCCGCCCGAGCACACGCGGCTCCGTCGTCTGGTGAGCGACCAGTTCACGCCCCGGCACGTGGAGGAGCTCACGGGAATCGTCACGCGGCGCACCGACCTGCTGCTCGACCGGCTCGCCGACGCCGGGACCGCCGACTTCGTCCGCGCGTTCGCCCTCGTGCTGCCGCTCGAGGTGATCGCCGACCTGCTGGGCGTGCCGCAGGAGGACCGCGACGGGTTCCTGCCGCTGGTCCACGGCCTCGCGAAGTTCACCGACCCCGACGTCGCCCCGGACGAGCTCGCCGAGTTCGCCGGCACGGCACGCCAGCTGGTCGACTACTTCGTCGGCCTGCTCGCCCGCAAACGCCGCGAACCCGGCGACGACCTCCTCACCCGCCTCGTGACGCACGACGCGCTCACCGAGGCCGAGATGGTCTCCACCTCGCTGCTGCTGTTCGGGGCGGGCTTCGAGACGACCACGAACCTCCTCGGCAGCGGCCTCGCCGCCCTCCTGGACGACCCAGCGCTCATGCGCGCGCTGCGCGACGACCCGGGCCTCGTGCCGGGGGCCGTCGAGGAGTTCCTGCGGTACGACGCGCCCATCCAGATCGACGCCCGTACGGTCCTCGACCCTGTGACCCTGCACGGCGTCGACCTCTTGCCCGGCCAGACCGTCATCACCTTGCTCGCCGCCGCCAACCACGACCCCGGCCACTTCGTCGACCCCGGTACCTACGACTTCACCCGGGCGCCCAACGACCACCTGGCTTTCGCGGCGGGCACGCACTTCTGCCTCGGCGCGCACCTCACGCGGCTCGAAGCCCGCATCGCCTTCACGCGGCTGCTCGACCGCTTCCCTGAGATCGCGCTCGCCGGGGAGCCTGTGCGGCGGTCCGGGCTCGCATTGCGCGGGTGGGCCAAGCTCCCCGTCGCGGTCGGCTAGCGGCCAAGGATTACATTCAATCTCCGGCTCCGAAGCGCCGGAAACCGGATCAGACCGCCGATCACGGCCCGAGAAAGCCGGACCGACCCTCCGCACACAGTCCCAGCTCAATCCGCATCCGTCGCGCGCGAAACATGATGTTTACGGCGCAGGGCTTTCCAAGGTCTACATGTAATCCGTCAGACTGGCCTCACCGAGTCCGGGAGTCACACCGGAAGGAGCTGGATGCGGTGAGGTCACTGATCGACACGATGCACGGCGTGGACGCCGCACATCTGCTGCACGGGCGGCAGATCTCGGTGGACCGCGTGAGCATGCGGTACGCCACGGGGACCACCGCCCTTGAGGACGTCAGCCTGAGCGTCGCCGAAGGCGAGTTCGTCGCGATCGTCGGGCCGTCGGGCTGCGGCAAGTCGACGCTGCTGCGGCTCGCGGCCGGGCTTGAGGAGCCGACGGACGGGTCGGTCGCGCTCGGCACCGAGTCCGTCGCGTTCATCTTCCAGGACCCGACGCTGCTGCCGTGGCGGTCGGTCCGGCGGAACGTCGAACTGCTCACCCAGCTCGCGAAGCTGCCCAAGGAGGAGCGCGCGCGGCGCGTGGACGCGGCCGTCGAAGCCGTCGGCCTTACCTCCTTCGCCAAGCAGCTGCCCAAGGCGCTGTCCGGAGGCATGCGCATGCGCGTCTCGCTAGCGCGCGCGCTTGCGCTGGAGCCCGAGGTGATGCTCCTTGACGAGCCCTTCGGCGCGCTGGACGAGATGACCCGCGACGAGATGCAGTCGCAGCTGCTCGAGCTGCACCGCAGGGAGCGGTTCACCGCGATGCTCGTCACCCACTCGGTCTCCGAGGCCGTCTACCTGGCCGACCGCGTCGTCGTCATGTCGGCGCGGCCGGGCCGGATCCGCGGCGTCGTCGAGGTGGGCCTTCCGCGCGACCGCGACGGCGACATCCGCTTCGACCAGCGGTTCACCGACCGGGTCGCCGAGGTCTCGGCCCTGCTGCACGGGAAGGGCTGACCATGGCGACCACTACGAGCACTACCGCCACCGCCACCGCCGCCAAGGGCGGCCCGGGCAAGGCCGCGGTCGTCCCGGCCGTCAAGGGCCCGTCCGGCCCGCGAGCCGGTAGGAGCCCGCTGCGCCGGGCGCTGGTACCCGTCCTGTCCGTGCTGATGGGCTTCGCCGGTTGGTACGCCGTCAGCTATCTGCTGCTGTCGCCGGACCGCAGGTTCCTGCTTCCGCCGCCGCACGAGGTGCTGACGGAGTCGCTGCTGAACCCCGACCGGCTCCAGCCGATGCTCGAGGCCCTCGCCGTCACCGCGCGGCACACCGCGCTCGGCCTCGCCGCCTCGACCGTCATCGGGGTCGTCGCGGGCATCCTGATGAGCCGGTCGCGCACCGTCGAGCAGGTCGTGTTCCCCTACGCGGTGATGCTCCAGGTGATCCCGGTGCTCGCGCTCGTGCCGCTCATCGGCATCTGGTTCGGCTACAGCTCGTTCTCGCGGACGATCGTGTGCACGATCATCTCGCTGTTCCCGATCATCACCAACACCCACTTCGGGATGCGGTCGATCGACCGGAGCCTGCACGAGATGTTCACGCTCGGCCGCGCGTCGGGGCCGCGCAGGCTGATCAGCCTCGAGCTGCCCGCGGCGCTCCCGTCGATCCTGACGGGGCTGCGGGTCGCGTCCGGGCAGGCGGTCGTCGGCGCGATCATCGGCGACATGTTCTTCGCCCAGGGCGAAGCGGGCATCGGCACACTTCTCGCCTCGTTCCAGGCGCAGCTGCGCTCACACGACATGGTCGCGGCGATCTTCCTCGCCTCACTCTTCGGCGTCGCCGTCTTCGGACTGTTCGCGCTCATCACGCGCCTGGCCGTCGGACGGTGGCACACCTCGGGCTCCCGCTGACGCGCGAGCCCGCTCACCCGGCAAGTCCCACGAAAGCAGGAGCATTGACCACCGACTACTCGCTCGCCGAACTCGACAAGGAAGCCCGGATGGGCGGCATGGGCGTGGAGACGTCCGACCGGGCGATCCCGGTCGTCGACCTCACCGACTTCGCCGCGCGCAAGGCCGAGATCACCGAGGAGCTGTGGCGGGCCGCCACCGAGATCGGCTTCTTCCAGCTCACCGGGCACGGCATCGAGCCCGAGCTGATCGACCGCGCCTTCGCCGAGGCCGAGCGGTTCTTCGCCCTGCCCGAGGACGTCAAGGCCGAGGTGCCGCTGGTGAAGGCGTTCAACGCGGGCTGGGAGTCGCAGTCGCAGGTGCGGCCGTCGATCGGCACGCCGGACCGCAAGGAGTCCTACCAGATCACCCGCCCGCACATGGCCGAGCTGTGGCCGCGCGAGGAGGTGCTCCCCGGCTTCCGCGAGTTCTCTTTGGGCTTCGAGGCGCGCTGCTGGGAAGTGGCCATGCGGGTGCTGTCCTGCTTCGCCGACAAGCTCGGCTTCGACACCGACTTCTTCGCCGGCGCACATGACCCGTCGAGCGAGAACTACGCCTCGACGCTGCGTATGATCCACTACTTCGGGCTGCCCGAGGACTACCGTCCCGACCCGCGCGTATGGCGGGCCGGAGCCCACACCGACTTCGACTGCCTCACCCTCCTGTTCCAGCGCGACGGCCAAGGCGGCCTCCAAGTATGCCCCGGCCGTGACGCCGAAGCCGAGGAGTGGACCCCGGTACCGCCGTCGTCGGACGCGATCACCTGCAACATCGGCGACATGCTCATGCGCTGGAGCGACGACCAGCTCGTATCCAACTTCCACAGGGTGCGCATGCCCGTCGAGGGCGAGTACGCGGGGCCGCGTTACAGCATCCCGTTCTTCGCGCAGGCCAACCGTGACGTCCTCATCGAGGGTCCCGGCCGCAAGTACGAGCCGATCACCGCGGCGGAGTACCTGAGGCGAAGGGTCACCGCGAACTACGATGAGCGGCCGGGGCCCGCCGCGTCTGGAGGATGAAGTGGTCGCTAGCGACAACGGCGAGCTGCTCACGGACACCGTCTACCAGCGGCTCGCCGAGCGGATCTTCTCCGGCGAGCTGCCTCCGGGCGCGCCCTTGAGCGTCCCGGCTCTGGCGGTTGAGCTGAACGTGAGCCGGAGCCCCGTACGCGAGTCCGTTCAGCGGCTCATCTATGACGGGATCGCCGTGCACACCCCGTACGCGGGGGCGAAGGTCGCCGCGATGGACGAGGAGTCGATCTTCGACGTCATGCGGGTGCGCGAGGTGCTCGACGGCCTCGCCGCCCAGGAGGCGACGGTACGGATCGGCGACGAGGGCCTGCGCGTCCTCGCCGAGATCGTGGAGCGGCAGAGCGAACTGCTCGAGGGCGCGCCGGACCCGCAGGCCGAGGCCGCGCTCGACCTCGAGTTCCACACCGCGATCCGGGCCGCGTCCGGCAACGCCGCGCTGCGCGACGCGCTGCACCGGCTCGACGCGCGCGCCCACCTGTACCGCTCGGGCATGTGGTCGGTGCAGCGCAACCGCGAGCACGCGCTCGCCGAGCACCGGGCGATCCTTTCCGCGCTGGACGCGGGCGACGCCGTCGCCGCGCAGGCCACCGCGACGGCCCACGTCGCGGCCCTGACCGTCCGCATGAAGCGCTGGCTCGCCGCCACCCGCCCGACGCCCTGACGCCGCCGCAAACGCCGCTCAGCTCGGCCACCAGCCCACGACGGCATGGGTGGCCGGGCCAGAGGGGGGTCAGCGGGTGGGCGGGGCGCTGAGGAGGTTGTGGGGGTCGGTCGCGCGGCGCAGGGACGTGGACGCGGGGGTGTCCGCGGGGTCGCCGGTGATGAGGGTCATGCCGTAGGACGCGCAGACCGTGCGCAGCTCGTCCAGGGGACGCGGGCCCGGCTCGGTGACGGGCGGGAAGCCGAGACAGCGTACGCCGCCCTGCCTTGTGCGCTGGAGTTCCAGGTGGCTCAGGTAGACGCCCGAAGGACGGCCCGACGACGCCCGCACCTGCGCGAGGAACCTCTCCCGCTCCCCCGCCGCGTACTCCGCACGCACCCATGACGGGGGCTTACGCGATCCCGAAGGCCACAGATGGTGGTGGCTGTACGGCAGGCGTGTGTCGTCATCGGGCCAGGACATGAGGAGGCCGCCGTGCCGGGCGGCGAGGGCGAGGAGTTCGTCGACGGCCGAGGAGTCGATCCACACGAGCGCGACGGGCCCGTCCGGGCACAGGTCGGAAGCCGACGTCGGCAGCGAGTCCGAGGGGTCGCCGTGTAGGGAGACCATCCGTGCGCCGAGGCCGCTTTCGACCACGTCCCAGCCGAACCGGCAGCACGCGTCGAACGTCGTGAAGACCCCGCAGAACGCGGTGTAGCCGCGCGCGGGGACGAGCCGCAGCTCGATCCGGGTGAGGATGCCGGACGCGCCGCGCGCTCCCAGCACCGCGGCGACCTCCTCGCCCTCCAGCCGGATCAGCCTGGGCTCCTCCTCGACGGTCAGGAGCTCGACCGCGAGCACGTTGCCGTCGGCGAGCTCGCCGTGCGAGGCCGAGCCGAGACCGCCCGCGCCGCCGCTCACGAAGCCCGAGGCGGTCGCGACGTCCCGGGTGGCGGGGAGGACCGCGAGCTCCTGGCCGGTGCCGCGAGCTGCCTCGTCAGCGGCCCGCAGCACGGTTCCCGGCAGGACGGCGATCCGGCCCCGGCCGACCTCGATGACCCCCGAGACCCCGCGCACGTCGACCGCGACACGTCCCACGGGCGCGCGGCCCCGCCGCGCCGGGCGGCGGGGTCCGGTGCCCGCGCCGCGCAGCGCGAGGGGGACGCGGTGGCGGGCGGCGACGGCGGCGATCCCGGCGAGGTCGTCGACGGAGCGCGGCCTGGCCACCGCGGTGAACGCCGCCTCCGTGACGCCGACGGCCGACGCCCTGAGGTAGCGGGCGACGTCGTCGGGGCCGCTGACGACCCGGCCGGGGCCGAGGAGGTCTTCAAGCGCGCGGAGGAGGCGCGGGGAGAGGGTCATGGGCGGGGTCCTGCCTAGCGCGCGGCGCGAACGCGTTCGGCCTCGCGCAGGCCGGGGTCGGCGAGCGCGCCGCCCTTCAGCCCGGCGACCTTCATCGCGATGTTCTCCGCGACGGTGATCGGCGGGTAGCCGGGCGACGCGGTGTCGGCGCAGCCGGGCAGCGCCTCGATGACGGCGTCGTGGTCGCCGTCGAAGAAGAACGCGGCCGAGCGGCGGCGGACGATCGTGCCGTCCACGACCGGCGGGTCGACCCGGTGGACCGTCGACATCCAGCGGTCGTTCGTCCAGCGGGCCATCGCGTCGCCGAGGTTCACCAGGAACGCGCCTTGCGCGGGCTGTACGTCGTGCCAGACGCCGTCGGAGTCGAGGACCTGGAGGCCGGGCACCTGGTCGGCCCACAAGACGGTGAGGATGCCGAAGTCGGTGTGCGCGCCCATCCCCAGGATCTCCCCGGCGACCTCGCCTTCGGGCAGCGCGTAGTTGTTCATCTTGAGGGCGTCGATGGAGTGGCCCGTCATGGAGTCGAAGTAGCCCAGCGGAAGGCCGAGCGCGTCGGTGAAGACCCGCAGCAGGACCCGGGACAGGGCGGTGACCTGGGCGAAGTAGGCTTCGACGGCAGGACGGAAGTCAGGGGCGGCGTCCGGCCACGTGTTGTCCGCGTAGCTCGCCTCGGGCAGCGTGAGGCCGGGGTACCAGGACCGCTCACTGCCGACAGTGAAGGACTCGTAGAAGTCGTTCATGGCGGTCTCGATGCCGAGGCTGCGGCTCAGGGACTCCGACTTGGGGGGCGAGTAGCCGCGATTCTCCCCGGGCCGCCGGTAGGGCTTCTTGGCCTCCAGGGGGAGGCCGAAGAACGCGTCGAGGGCGTCGGCGAGTCCTTCGGTCGCCGCGACGGGCACGCCGTGGCCGGTGATCTGGAGGAAGCCGACCTCGCGGCAGGCGCGGTCGAGTTCGGCGGCGACGCGGGCGCACGCGGGGTCGTTGCCCGCGTGGGCGCCGGGCGCGAGGTAGGGGCTGACGTCGAGGACGGGCACCGCGAACATAAGCGGCCTTTCTTCTCGGAAGTCCTGGCTCGGGGTCCGGCGGTACGGCTCGCGCCCGGTCCGGTGGAATCCGGGTTACATGTAATCCCGGTTTCCAAGGGGAAGCCTGCGCTCTCTCTATGACGTCCATGTAACACGAGGTTACGATCGCGTGCGTTTTCCGGGGATCTTTCTCGTGAGCGGACATTTAACGGCAGCGACACAAACTCATGTTTACATGCAATCCATACCGGACCTCACACCCGGACCTCACGCCGAGTCCCCACTCCGTGAGAACCCCCGCCAAAGCGTCCGTCCCGCAGAGGATGGCGGCGAGAGAGCGAGCTGCACATGATGAAGAGGTTCACGGCGATCCTGGCGGCCGGCGCGGTCGGCGCGCTCGCGCTGACCGGCTGCGGCGCGGACGAGGCCGCCGACGACGCCCCCGCGGCGGCCCTCGAGGCCGCCCCCGAGGCCCAGAACCTCGCGGGCGCCTGCCCGGCCAAGGTCGTCGTCCAGCTCCAGTGGCAGCCGCAGTCCGACATGGGCGCGATGTTCGGCCTGCTCGGCCCGGACGCCAAGGTCGACGCCAACGCCAAGTCGATCAGCGGCTCCCTGGTCGCCCAGGGCAAGGACACCGGCGTCGACCTCGAGCTGCGCGCGGGCGGACCCGCCATCGGCTTCCAGTCCGTGCCGTCCCAGATGTACGTGGACCAGGACATCACCCTCGGCCTCGTCCACGGCGACCAGCTCGTCGCCGCGTCCGGCGAACAGCGCGTCATCGGCGTCAGCCCGCTGCTGTCGCACAGCCCCGCGATCCTGCTGTGGGACCCCGCCACGTTCCCCGACTGGAAGACCATCGGGGACATCGGGAAGTCCGACGCGGCCGTCGTCGTCTCCAAGGGCCAGTACTACCCGGCGTGGCTCGTCGCGCAGGGACTGCTGAAGAAGTCGCAGATAGACGAGAGCTACGACGGCTCACCCGCCCGCTTCGCCAGTCGTCCGGACATCGCCCTCCAGGGCTACGCCAACTCGGAGCCTTACACCTTCGAGAAGCAGACGCCTGCGTGGAACAAGCCGGTCGCGTACCAGCTCCTCAAGGACGCGGGCTACGACACCTACGCGGCGAACGTCTCCGTACGCGCCGACAAGCTCGACGCCCTATCGCCCTGCCTGGAGAAGCTCGTACCGATCATCCAGCAGAGCGGCGTGGACTACATCACCTCCCCCGACGCGGTGAACAAGGTCATCACCGACATGGTCGCCGACGTCGTGTCCTTCAGCCCGTACAGCGAGGGCGAAGCCGCCTACAGTGCCAAGCTGCTCAAGGACGAGGGCCTGCTCGCCAACGAGGCGGACGGCTCCCTCGGCACCTATGACGCCGAACGCGTCAACGCGCAGGTGGAGATGCTGACCCCGGTCCTCAAGGGCGCTGGCGTCAAGGTGCCCGGCGACCTGAAGCCCGAGGACTTCTTCACCGACAGGTTCACCGACCACAAGATCGGCGTGAAGTGACCGCATCGACAACCCCGGGCGCCGTCGTCGACGCCACCGTCTACACCGGCGGCGCCTGGGTCCCCCACCAGGACATCCTGTTCGTTGACGGGACCGTCAGCGAGATCCGCGACCATGTGCCGGGAACGTCCGGGATCGACGGGTCGGGGGCGCACGTCGTCCCCGGGTTCGTGAACACCCACACGCACCTTCAGCAGACGCTCATGCGCGGTGTGGGCGAGGGGCTGCCCTTGCTGACCTGGCTTCTGTCGGTCGCCGAGGACACCGTCGCGCTCACCCCTGAGCAGGCATACCTCGCGGCCGCGTCCGGGGCGTTGGAGGCGCTGCGCAGCGGGACGACGACCCTTGTGGAGCACATGTGGCCGTCGCCTTCGGCGGAGCTGCACGACGCCGTCATGCGGGCGTTGGAGGACGTCGGCGTACGCGTCGTGTTCGGGCGCGGCGTAACGGACCGGGTGGACGCGACGCGCAAGTGGGGATCGGACCCCCGGCT
Source organism: Actinocorallia sp. A-T 12471 (assembly GCF_033875155.1). NCBI lineage: Bacteria > Bacillati > Actinomycetota > Actinomycetes > Streptosporangiales > Thermomonosporaceae > Actinocorallia > Actinocorallia sp. A-T 12471. Next base: position 238,705 of record NZ_JAWZTE010000003.1, read on the forward strand.
CGTCCAGCCGCTTGACGAGGCGCTCGCGCACACCGACGAGCTCGCCGCCCGCGCCGCCAAGGGCGACGGACGGATCAGCATGGCCCTCGCCGTCCCCAACCCGCGCTGCCTCACCCCGGAGGGCATGGCGGCGGTCCGGGCGTTCGCCGAGGCCAGGGACATGACCGTCTCCATCCACCTGCTGGAGACCACCACCGACGACGACATGTGCCGCGCCCACACGGGGCTCGGGGCCGTGGACTTCCTCGAGGCGTCCGGCTTCCTCTGGGACCGGCTCCTCGCCGTCCACTGCGTCGAACTGTCCCCGGAGGGGATGGCGAAGCTCGCCGCGCGCGGCGTCGCGGTCTCCTACAACCCGGTGAGCAACATGCGGCTCGGCAGCGGCGTCGCGCCGGTGCCGGCGATGCTTGCGGCCGGCCTCGGCGTCGGGCTCGGGGTCGATGGGGCCGCGAGCAACGACACCCAGGACATGCTCGAGTCCCTGCGGATGGGCTCGTATGTGCAGCGTGCCTTCCACCGGAGGGCCGACCTCCTGCCTGCGGCGGAGATGCTGGACATCGCCTTCTCCGGGGCCAACCGGGTGCTCGGGCTCCCGGACTCGTCCGGAGGCGTCGCCCTTGGGGCTCCCGCCGACCTCACCCTTGTGCGGTTCCCGAGGGACTTCGCTGTGCTGCCCGTACGGGACCCGTCGGCTTCGCTGCTCACGACGGGGACACCGCGGCTTGTGGACACGGTGCTGGTCGGCGGCGAGGCCGTCATCGTCGACGGGCGCAGCACGCGGCTGGACGAGGCCGATCTCGCCGCGCGGATCCTCGCGCTGAACCCGTCCTGACCTGCGCGCGGACGGTCCGGACTGGTTTTGTCAGACCCGGTCTGTAGCGTCGTCATCACCAGAAGTCAGATTCGCCAGGAGGCTTCCCATGACGACCTTGATCGTGGTGTCCGGTCCGCCCGCGTCAGGCAAGACGGCGCTCGCCCGCGAGCTCGCACTGCGGCTCGCCGTGCCCTACTACGGGCGCGACGTCATCCAGGAGGCACTGTTCGACGGCCTCGGCTGGTCCGACCGCGCCCACTCCCGCGAGCTCGGCCGCGCGTCGGTCACCGTCCTGTTCGCGATGCTCCGCGAAGCCCTCTTGGCGGGCGCGGACTGCGTCGCGGAGTCCAACTTCCGCCGCTCGATCTCCTGCCCCGACCTCCGCGCCCTGCTCGAAGAGACCGGCGCGCGTGCCGTCCAGGTGCAGTGCGGCGCGCGCGGCGACGTCCTGCTCGACCGCTTCACCGCCCGCGCGGCGAGCCCGGAACGACATCCGGGCCACCGCGACACCGCGAACATCGAGGAGTTCCGCGCCGAACTCCTCGCGGGCTCCTACGCGCCCCTCGACATCCCCGGCCCCCTCATCACCCTCGACACCACCGACTTCACAGCACTCGACCTCACCGCCATCACCACCCAGCTCAACACCCTCATCCGCGACGACGCCCCACCGCTCACCTCCCTCAGCGGCGAGCGACCACAGACCCCGCTCACGCCGCACGCCCGGTGACCACCGGGCATGCGGGTCACCCGCCACGCGACCTCCCCTGACACGACCTCCCCTGAGCAGAAAGGCAACGCGCGCAAGGTCGAGCCGGGCGGTGCGGGTCGCCCTGGGCGCGAACTCTCCGGGCAGAAGGGCGATGTCCGGGAGGTCGAGCCGAGTCGCACGGGCTTGGGGAGCGGGCTTTCGGCTGGCCGGGAAGCGAAGTCCGTGAGATCAAGGTGGGCGCTTGCGTGTGGACTCTTGTCGGGGAAGCCAACGCGCGTGAGGTCGCGTCCGGGGTGCGGGGTGCTCGGGTGTGGACTCTTGTCTGGGAAGCCAACGCGGGTGAGGTCGCGTCCGGGGTGCTCGGGTGTGGACTCTTGTCGGGGGAGGCGACGCGCGTGAGGTCGCGTCCGGGGTGCGGGGCGCCCTTGGCGGGGACGTCGCGGTGGTGAGGGCGTTCTGGTTGCGGGTCTCGGGTTCCCTGCCCAGGCAGCGCGCGCCGCCCGGGACGTTGCGGTGGTGAGGGCGTTCCGGTTGCGGGGGCCGTGCCTCCTGGGGAGTCGGGGAGTGTGAGGTGGGTCAGTTGGGGTGGGGTGGTCAGTTGGACTGTCGGGTTAGTTGGACTGGGTTAGTTGGGGTAGGGGGGTTAGTTGGGGTGGGGGCGGTGGAGGGCGACTAGGAGGGCTGAGGCGGTGACGAGGAGGACGCCGAGGGCGGCGTAGGTCTGGAGGCCGTGGGTGATGGCGTTGTGAACGGCGGTGAGGAGGGCGTGGCCTGCTTCACCGGCTTGGGCGGCGGCCGCGAGGCCGTCGGGGACGCCTGATTTGGCGGCGTGTTCGGCGTCGGCGGGCAGGCCCGCGCCGTCGAGGGAGCGGCGGTAGACAAGGACGCTGATCGCGCCGCCTGCCGCGAGGCCGAGGGCCGCGCCGAGTTCGCCGCCTACCTCCTGGGCGGCTGCTGCCGAGCCCGCGCGGTCGGCGGGGGCGGACGCGATGATGAGGTCGCTCACCAGCGCGAACGCCGCGCCCTGGCCGAGCCCGACCAGGGCGAGCGCGGCGACCAGCACCGGCAGGGGCGCGGCCACACCCGCGGCGACGGCCACCAGGACGCCGCCGAACGCCGCGACGCCGAGCCCTCCGGCGACGACGGCGGCGGGGCGGAACCGTCCGGCGAGGCCGGGTCCGAGCAGCGCGCCGCCGACGTTCACGACGACGTAGGGCAGCGTCCAGAAGCCCGCGCGCAGCGGGGAAAGGCCCTCGACCCACTGGAGGTACTGGGTGAAAAGGTAGAAGACGCCGACGATGGCGATGCCGGAGAGCAGCAGCGCGGTCAGCGACGCCGACACGCGCCGGTCGGCCAGCAGCGCGAGGTCGAACAGCGGGTCGCGCAGCTTCCGCTGCCGCCGCACGAACAGCAGCAGGGCGGCGCACCCGGCGGCGGCGAACGCGACGCCTTCGGGCGCGGACTCGCCGGCCGCGAGTTCCTGCAGCCCGTAGACCAGCGCGAGCATGCCCGCGACGGACAGCGCAACGCTCGGCGCGTCGAGCGGGGCAGTGCCGCCCGGGCGCGGGTCGGGCAGCAGCGCGCGCCCGGCCGCGAGCAGCAGCACGACCGGCGGCACGCCGAGCAGGAACACCGACCCCCACCAGAAGTGCGCGAGCATCCACCCGCCAACGAGCGGCCCGAGCGCCCCGCCTACCGAGAACGCGCTGAACAGCAGCGCGATCGCGAACCTGCGCCGCCTGTCGTCGGCGAACATCGCCCGCACCAGCGTGAACAGCGACGGCATCAGCGTCGCCCCCGCCACCCCGAGCAGCCCTCGCGCGACGATCAGCGTCTCCGCGTTCGGCGCGAACGCCGCCGCGACCGACAGCACCCCGAACGCCGCGCTCCCCCCGAGCAGCAGCCTGCGCGGCCCCACCCGATCGCTGAGCCGCCCCATCGTCACAAGGAACCCGGCGATCGTGAACCCGTACGCGTGCACGATCCACAACGCCTGCGTGGCACTGGGCCTGAGCTCCGCACTGACCGTGGGCATCGCAAAGAACAAAACCGTCAAATCCATCGCCAACACCACCATCGGCAACACCAACAACCCAAACCCCCACCACCCCCTAGTCCCCAAGCCCCTGTTCCCCACGCTCATAACCCCTCCCCAGGCCAAGTTCCATTACATACCCGAACGTAACGAAACCGGCCGCCGAACACCACCCCCAATCCCAAAAACCCAAAGCCTCACCCCAAGCCCCCACCCGCCAAGACCCCTACGCCCCGCCCCCTCCGCCCACCCTCCACGCCTACACACCTCCCACCCCCACATCCCCCGCTCACTCCCCCACTCCCTGCACCCTCCTCCCGCGCTCCGTGTCCGCGCACTCCCACCCGCACATTCCTCACGCGCACCTCACCCCCCTCGCCCCACCGCCCTCACCCCACCCCACCCCACGCCCCGCACCCCACGCCCCGCACGCTGCGCCAGCGCTCCGTGTCCGCACACCCCCACCCGCACATTCCCCACGCGCACCCACACCCCGCACGCTGCGCCAGCGCTCAGTGTCCGCACACTCCCTCCTCGCGCGCACCCCTACCCCGCACGCTGCGCCCGCTCCGTCTCCGCGCACTTCCGCCTGCACGTTCCCCGCTCGTTCCCACTTCGCGTGCCCGCCCACGTTCGCCGCTCGCTTCCACTTCGTGCGCCCCCGCACGCTCCCGCCACGCTCCGCACGCTCTGCCCGCGCTCCGTGGCTGCGGGCTCCCGCCCGCGCGTTCCCCGCGCGCTCCCGCCCCCGCACGCCCTGACTTCGCGCCCCCCGCTCGCTCCCACCCTCGCGCTCCCCGCGTATCCCCGCCCCTTCACGCGCGGCCTGCGCGCGCTGCCCGCGCTGCGCGCTCACGCTCGGCCCACCGCTCCCGCTCGGACCGCGCACACTCGGACTGCCCGCGCACGCTCGGGCTGCGCACGCTCGAACTGCACGCGCTCGGACCGCGCACGCTCGGGCTGTGCGCTCGGGCTGTGCGCTCGGGCTGTGCGCTCGGGCTGTGCGCGCTGCTCGCGTTGCCGCTCGCGCTCCGCCTGTGGTCCCCGCTTGCGCGCTGATGCGTGCGCGGCCTTTATCGCGCCGGTATCGCCGGGACGGTCGGCGGCCGTGCTCGCGGTTCGTGTGCTCTGGCTGCGGACTTCCGCCTCGCGCGCATGTTCTCGGCTCGTAGGCGCTACCCGTCTGCGCGGGCTGTCTGCGCTGCTGTTCCTCTTGTGTTTTGCCCACGCGCTGCCGACCCGCGCCCGCGTGCTCCCTGCCCGCGATTCGGGCCCTCGCGTACTTTCGGGCCGCGGGCTGCGTGCCGCAGGGATCTGCGCGGGGTGCCTACAGGGCTGTCTGCGGCGCTGCCTGCGCACCTGCGCGGGGTGCCCGCGCAGGCGGTCTGCCCGGGGGTCTACGCGGCCCGCCTGCGCGGGGATCTGCGCAGGGGTCTACGCGGGCTGCCTGCGCGGGGGTCTGCGCAGGGATCTGCGTGGGCTGCCTGCACGGCTGCCTGCGTGGGGAGCTGCGCGGCTGCTTGCAGGGGTGTCTGCGTGCGGGTCTGTGCTGGGTGGGGTGGCTGGGGTTTCTTGCGTGATTTCTGGCTGTGGGGTTCATGCTTGCTTTCGTGTGTGCGGGCTTGTGTTTTGAGTGTTGTGCGGTTTCGGTGCTTGGGGTTTGTGGGCTGCGTGGGTTGTCTGACTGTGCTCGTGTTCTGTGGGCCGTTGGGGCGTGGGCGCGGGATGCGCGGTGTGTGCTTCTGGTCTGTGTGTGGGGGGGCGGTGTGGGTTTGGGGGTGGGGTGGGGCTTGGAGGCGGAGCGGGTGGCCGGGTTTTTGGTGTCTTGGTCCGGTCGGGCTGGTGGGGCCTTGGGTGGGGGTCCGGGGTGGGGGTCCGGGGTGGGGCGCTTAGTTCGGGGGTGTGAGGGCTTCGGAGTGGGGGCCTCGGGGCCGGGGGGTGGGCTTCAGGGGGTGCGCTGGGCGGGTGTGGGCCTCGGGGGGCGTTGGGTGGGGTGAAGGGGCTCGGGGGGTGGGGTGGGGGTCCGGGGTAGGGCGCTTAGTTCGGGGGTGTGGGGGCGTTCCGGAGTGGGGGTCTCGGGGCGGGGGTGGGTGGTGGCTTCAGGGGGTGCTTTGGGTGGGTAAGAGCTTGGGGGGTGCGCTGGGCGGGTGTGGGCCTCGGGGGGCGTTGGGTGGGGTGGTGGGGCTCGGGGGGTGGGGTGGTGGGGCTCGGGGGGTGGGGTGGTGGGGCTCGGGGGGTGGGGTGGTGGGGCTCGGGGGGTGGGGTGGGGGCTTGGGGGTGGGAACTTGGAGGGTGGGGCTTGGAGGGGGGTTTTTGGGGGGTGGGGGTGGGGGGGTCGGTAGGGTGGGGGGATGGGGCAGGGGCGGGGTGTGGGGGGTGGGCGGCCTCGGGATCCGTTGATTGGGGCGGCGGTGTTGGGGGCGGCGTTGGAGATTCTTGATGAGGGGGGGTATGGGGGGCTGACGCTTGAGGAGGTGGCGCGGCGGGCGGGGACGTCGCGGCCGGCGATTTATCGGAGGTGGGCGGGGAGGGCTCGGTTGGCGCTCGCGGCCGTGGCCACTCGGCTTGATGTGCCTGCGCCGCCGGATACGGGGTGCACGTTGTGTGATCTTGATGAGAGTCTTGATGTGTTCCTTGCGGCGCATCGGACGCTGCGGCCGGATGTGCTCACCGCGCTGTATGCGGAGTGTTCCGGTGATCCTGAGTTGCGGGCCGGGTATCTCGCGACGGTCATCGAACCGGCTCGGCGTGCCGTCGCGGCTACGCTTGATCGTGCGGCCGCGCGGGGGGATCTGCGGGCTGACGTTGACCGCACGCTGCTTCTTGACCTGCTCGCGTCACTGGTCCACTATCGCTCCACCGTGGGTGACCGTCACCTGCAAGCCTCCGAAGCCACCCAGGCCATCGAGCTTCTCCTTCGCGGTGCCGCCGCCCACTACCCCACCCTCCTCTCCCAAGCCCACTCCCCCCACCCGAACCACACCCCCGAAGAACCCGAAAATGACCGATAACCCCGAACTAACGAAAAACACCTCCCCGGCCCGATAAACCCCCTGGTCAGCTCCTCTACTCCCCGCACACGCGGGGATGGCCCCGAGCTCGCGCGTGCCCGCCTCGCACTGAGGGACTGCTCCCCGCACACGCGGGGATGGCCCCTGGCGCAGCCGCAGCGAGGGCCCCGCCTACACCTGCTCCCCGCACACGCGGGGATGACCCCGGAATTGAGGCCCGTGGGATGGTTCACGGCGTCTGCTCCCCGCACACGCGGGGATGACCCCTCGACCTCGTCGAGGACGATGCGCCAGCGCTTCTGCTCCCCGCACACGCGGGGATGACCCCGGCGTCTCGTCCGGCGCGGTGTCCTAGTCGTGCTGCTCCCCGCTCACCGCGGGTGTGGGGGTGGGTAGGGTGGGGGGATGGGTGAGGGGATGGGGTTTTGGGGGGAAGCTCGGGGGCTGGATGAGAGGGATGGGGTTAAAGGGGTTCGGGGGGAGTTTTTGGGGGTGGGGGGTGGGGTTGTTTATTTGGATGGGAATTCGTTGGGGCGGGTTAGTTCGGGGGTGCGGGGTGGGGTTGTTAGGGTTTTGGGGGAGTGGGAGGGGGACGTGGTTGAGGGGTGGCATGGGTGGTTGGGGGTTGGGCGGGAGGCGGGGGGATTTATTGGGCGGGTTGTGGGGGCTGAGGAGGGGGAGGTTGTGCTTTCGGATTCTACTAGTGTGAATTTGTACAAGTTGGCGGTGGCGGCTGTGGAGATGCAGAAGGGGCGGGGGCGGGATGTGATCGTGGTGGATCGGGATGACTTTCCGACGGATCGGTATGTGTTGGAGGGGGTGGCTCGGGAGCGGGGGGTTGAGGTGCGGTGGGTTCAAGGGGGGATTGATGAGGGGGTTGGGGTTGGGGATGTGGAGAGGGTGATGGATGGGAGGGTGGGGTTGGTGTGTTTGTCGCATGTGGCTTATCGGTCGGGGGCTGTGGCGGATATCAGGGGAATTACCGAGGTGGTGCATCGGCATGGGGGGATGGTGTTGTGGGATCTTTGTCATTCGGCGGGGGCGATTGAGGTCGGGCTTGCCGAGGCGAATGTGGATTTGGCTGTGGGGTGTACTTATAAGTATTTGAACGGGGGGCCGGGGGCGCCTGCGTTTCTTTATGTGCGTAGGGATTTGCAGGATGTGCTTGTGCAGCCTATTCATGGGTGGTTCGGGCAGACCGATCAGTTCGCGATGGGTGACGTCTATGAGCCGCCGAAGGCCATTGAGCGGTTTCTTGTGGGGACGCCGCCGATCCTTTCGGGGGTGGCGGCGTTGGAGGGGGCGCGGATCAGTGCGCGGGTCGGGATCGGGCCGATCGCGGAGAAGGCGCGGGCGCTCACCGGGTTCGCGTTGAAGCTGACGGACGCGTGGCTCACGCCGTTGGGGTTCCGGGTGGCGTCGCCGCGTGCGGCGGAGCGGCGCGGGGCGCATCTGACGCTGCACCACCCGCAGGCGTGGCAGATGTGCCAGGCGTTGAAGGCGGCGAAGGTGATTCCGGACTACCGGCCGCCGGAGCGGCTCAGGCTCGGGTTCGCGCCGCTGTACACGAGGTTCGAGGACGTCTACACGGGGTTGTCGCGGCTGCGGGACATCGCCGCCGAGGGCCGCCACCTCACCTACCCGGCGGTCCCGCGCGGCCTCACCTGACGGGCCCGACCCGACTACCCAAGGTGTCCTGACGGCTACAGTCATGCTTCGCCGCCCAGGTCACCGCCTCATCCCGGGTGAATCCGACGGATCGGGACCTACGATCGGGCTCGACGGGTATGTCCGCCGGCGAACGGAGCAGGGTGCCGGAGTCGCTCACGTGGGATCAGTCGCTGCTCGCGGGGGCGGCGGTCGCCGGGATGTTCGTGGTGGGGCTCGGGCTGCGGCTGCTGATGCGGCTGCTTTCGCCGCGCGCGGCGCACACCCGCTGGGCCTGGGACGACCTGGTCGTGCGGCTCATGGCCGACCTCGCCATCATCGCGTGCCTCGCGGGCGGCGTCTGGATCGCCGTGCTCGTCGTTGACTTCACGCCGGACGCGCAGCGGACGGTCGGCCGATCGCTGATCGCGGTGCTGATCCTCGCGGTGTCCCTCGCGACGGCGCGGCTCGCGGGCGGGCTCGCGACCGCGATCGCGCTGGCCCGTTCGGGCGTCGCCCAGTCCGTGACGATCTTCGCGAACATCAGCCGCGCTGTCGTCCTCGTCCTCGGGACGCTCGTGCTGTTGCAGAGCCTCGGGGTGTCGATCACGCCGATGCTGACGGCCCTGGGCGTCGGCGGCCTGGCCGTCGCGCTCGCCCTCCAGGACACCCTCGCGAACCTCTTCGCCGGGGTGCACATCCTCGCGTCCAAGACGATCGAGCCGGGTGACTTCGTGCAGCTCAGCACGGGTCAGGAGGGCAACGTGGTCGACATCAACTGGCGCAAGACGACGATCCGCACGATCACCGACAACCTCGTCATCGTGCCGAACGCCCGGTTCGCCGACGCGATCCTCACCAACTTTCACCAGCCGGGCCAGGAGATGGACCTCCTGCTCCAGGCGAAGGTGGGGTACCGGAGCGATCTCGCGCACGTCGAACGCGTGACGCTCGAGGTCGCCGCCGCGGTGATGGCCGAGGTCGAGGGCGGCATACCGGGATATGACGCGCTGGTCCGGTTCCACACGTTCGGCGAGCACAGCATCGACTTCACCGTCGTGCTGCGGGCACGTGAGTTCAACGACCAGTTCCTGGTGAAGCACGAGTTCGTGAAGCGGCTGCACGCGAGGTTCCGCGCCGAGCACATCGAGATCCCGCTGCCGACCCGGCACCTTGTCTTCGCCGACGCGCCGCCGGTCCCGCCGAGGACGCAGTTCCGCGGCCGCCGCACCGGGACGGGCCCGCGCTCATGGTGATCCGACTGCATTCCCTGTCACATCGTGACGGCGTCGTCAGGGTGAGCACACCAACGGTGAGCACATCAACAGGAAGAGGACATCAGGATGACCGCAGCGATGAAGGGCCCCGCGAGCTACTTCCCCTCGATCGAGAAGAAGTACGGCGAGCCCGTCGAGCACTGGTTCGCGCTGATCGCCGCGCGGCTGCCCGCCAGGCACGGCGAGCTGGTCGGCTGGCTGAAGGCCGAGCACGGGCTGGGCCACGGCCACGCCAACGCGCTCGTCGCGCACACCCTGAAGGCCGCCTCCTGACGGCCCGGACGGGCGCCCGCGCGCGGCCCGGCGGCGCGATGCCGCCGGGGTAGGGTCGGGGCGAGGACGGGTGGGGGTGGGGCGGTGCCCGGAAGGCCGTTGTGCCAACGGAAGGCTGCGTTCTTCAGGACTCTGGGGCATCCGGCGCGGATCAGGGTGCTCGAGCTGCTGAGCGAGGGCGATCTCGCGGCGGCGGAGCTGGCCGGTGCCGCGGGGGTCGAGGCGGACCGGCTGCCCCAGGACCTCGCGGCGTTGCGGCGGGCGGGGCTGGTGACGGCGCGCGCGGAGGGCGGGGGCGTCCGGTACGCGCTGGCGGACCCGCAGGTGGCCGAGCTACTCGCGGCGGCCCGCCGCGTCCTCACCGGGCTCCCGCCGGAACCCGCGGCCCTGCTCCGCGACCGGCCGACGCTCCCCCGCCCGGTGACGGCGCACGCACGCCCCGGCCAAGCACATGGCGCTTAAAGCGCATCTTTCACACAAATTCCGGCAATACCCAAGGGTAAGTATCGCGAAGACGACGCGCCGATCCCGCACCCGGGCGGGACCGACGCACCCAGGGAGTTGCCCCAGTGCCGCAAGACCCCCTCGAGATCCCCGACGGCAAATCGGCCGACGCGAAGGCCACCGAGACCCCCGCCGAACGCGCCGACCGCAATTTTGTGGAGTTCCTCCAGGGCATCCGCGTCGCCGTGACCGGCGTCCAGGTGCTCTTCGCGTTCCTGCTGACCGTCCCGTTCTCCCCCGGGTTCGCCGGGGTCAGGGACGGCGAACGCACCCTGTTCTACCTCGCGCTGGTCTCGGCGGCGCTCGCGTCGCTGTTCTTCATCGCCCCGGTCGCCCAGCACCGCATCCTGTTCCGCCAGGGCCTGAAGGAACCGCTGGTCAAGCGGGCGAACGTGTACGGCCTCATCGGCACCGCCGCCCTGGCCGTCTCGATGACCACGGCGGCCTGGCTGGTCATCGACCACCTGTTCGACGGCCTGCTGCCGTCGCTGACCGCCGCGGGGATCGTGCTGCTGGCCAGCTGGCTGTGGTTCATCGAACCCGCCCTGCACCGCAACAACAACAGCGGCTGAGGGCCGTCAGACGGCGACCTGGGTGTCGGAGGCGTCGAGGGACGCCCTGGTGACCCCGGCGCGGGTGGCGATCACGAGGCTGCGGTCGGGAACGGTGATCCAGTCGGCGTCGTCGTCGTGCGGCTCGCTGGCCACGGTGACGCCCTCGGGGGTGGTCCGGTAGCACAGGGTCTCGCCCCAGGTCGTGGCGACGATCACCGAGCCGTCGGCGGCCAGCAGGTTGAGGCAGGCGTGCTGGTCGACGGCGGCGATGTCGCGGACCAGTTCGGGGACCGCGCGCGTCAGCGGGACGCCCTGGTCGAGCCGCTGCCAGAGCAGCTGGGCGAGGAACGCGGCGTCGCAGGTGGACTCCGGCACATAGGACGGGTCGTGCAGCGGCGCGGTCAGCCCGACGTTGACGTGCCCGTTCAGGGACAGCAGGGTCCCGCCGTGCGCGAACGGCGCGGCGGCGGCCTCCTCGATCGGCATGCCGGGGCTCGCCCCGCGTACCGCGCCGACGACGCACGTGCCCCGGGTCGCCGCGGCGAACGCGGGGAAGTCGGGGTCGGCCTCGATCGGGCCGACCCTGCGGCGGCTGACGGCCCCGCCGTCGGCGGTGAACCAGCCGACGCCGAAGCCGTCACGGTTGATCAGGTCGATGTGCTGCCAGCGCGGCCGGTCCGCCTGACGGGGCAGCCCGTAGGAGGGCCTGAGGACGAGGTCCTCGACCGTGCGCTCGATTCCCAGCCAGGCGAAATGACGGCACATGCGGCCTCCCCCGTGTGTTGCGACGACAGCTTATGTTCGCAGCATAGGAGCTAAATCCCGTGATTCTGAAGCCACAGTTCGAGCAGGGAGAGCTGCCAGAGGGCGTTCGCGCCCAGTGTGGTGCGGTGGGCGGTGGGTGCGGCGAGGAGCCGTGTGACGTACTCATCACGGAACAGGCCCCTTGCCTTTGCCGCCGGGTCCGTCAGGGCCTCCCTGGCGAGATCGAGGTAGGGCCCGGAAAGGTGCCTGATCGCCGGGACGGGGAAGGAGCCCTTGGTCCTGTCGATCACCGCGTCCGGGACGACGCCGCGCGCGGCCCGTTTGACCACGCCCTTGCCGCCGAGCTGGAGCTTGAGCGCGGGCGGGCACGCCCCGGCCAGCTCGACGACCTCGTGGTCGAGGAACGGGGTGCGCGCCTCGAGGCCGAACGCCATGGTCATGTTGTCGACGCGCTTCACCGGGTCGTCCACGAGCATGATCGTGCTGTCGAGCCGCAGGGCCGCGTCGACGGCCTCGGTCGCGCCCGGCTCGGCGAACTTGGCCTGAACGAAGGCCGTGCTGTGGTCCTCGCCCAGGTAGTCGGGGCTCAGCTGGCCCGCGAGGTCGCTGTGCGGGCGGTCGAAGAAGACCTTGGCGTACTCCTCGGCGGCCAGCTCGCGCGGGGTCGCGGCGAGGGGCGGGTACCAGTCGTACCCGGCGAAGATCTCGTCGGCGCCCTGCCCGGACTGGACGACCTTGACGTGCTTGGAGACCTCCTGGGACAGCAGGTAGAAGGCGACGCAGTCGTGGCTGACCATGGGCTCGCTCATCGCCCCCACGGCCCCGTGCAGGGCCTCCAGGAGCCTGTCGTCGCCGATGGGGATGCGGTGGTGGTCGGTGCCGAACTCGCGGGCGACGAGGTCGGAGTAGGCGAACTCGTCGCCCTCCTCGCCGCCCGCGGCCTGGAAGCCGATGCTGAAGGTCGCCAGGCCGGTCTGGCCCGCCTCGGCGAGCAGCGCGACGATCAGGCTCGAGTCGATCCCGCCGGAAAGCAGCACCCCGACGGGCACGTCGGCGACCATGCGGCGCGAGACCGCCGTGCGCAGGGACTCGAGGACGGCGGCGGGCCACTCCTCCTCGGGCAGGTCGACGTGCCTGGTGAACGACGGACTCCAGTAGACGTGATCGTCGAAGGTCCCGTCGGGCCGCACGGTCCGCACGGTCGCGGCGGGCAGCTTCTGCACCCCGGACAGGATCGTGCGCGGCGCGGGGACGACCGAGTGGAAGGTCATGTAGTGGTGCAGCGCCACAAGATCGAGTGACGTGTCCACGCCGCCGCCCGCGAGCAGCGCCGGAAGGGTCGAGGCGAACCTGAGCCGGTGCGCGTCACGGGTCACGTACAGCGGCTTGATCCCCAGCCTGTCGCGCCCGAGGACGAGCACGCCGGTGTCCCGCTCCCACAGCGCGAACGCGAACATGCCCTTCAGCCGGGTGACGAAGTCGCGTCCCCACCGGTGGTACGCCTTGATCAGGACCTCGGTGTCGGAGGTGGAGAAGAACGCGTAGCCCTCGGCCCGCAGCTCGTCGCGCAGTTCCTTGTAGTTGTAGACGCAGCCGTTGAAGACCCCGGCGAGCCCGAGATCGCTGTCGATCATGGGCTGGGCGGCCCGGTCGGACAGGTCGATGATCCGCAGCCGCCGGTGGCCGAAGGCGAGGCTCCCCGACGCCCAGACGCCCGATCCGTCCGGCCCCCTGGCCTCCATTGACGCGTTCATCCGGGCGACGGCGTCCACCTCGGCAGGACGCCCGTCGAACCGGATCTCACCGCAAAAGCCGCACATGAGGTGTTGTGTCCTTTCAGTGCTTTCGAAGGTCAGGGCTATCGAAGGTCAGGAGAGGAGCCAGGTGTCCTTGGAGCCGCCGCCGCGCGAGGAGTTGACGATCCTGCTGCCCGCGGGCGCGACCCGCGTCAGGGCGAGCGGCACCACCTCGGTCTCCGCGCCCATGCAGACGAACGCGCGAAGGTCGACCGCGCGCGGTTCGAGCGCCTTGCCCTCGAAGGTCGGGTGGGTGGACAGCTCGATCGTCTCCTGGGCGATCCAGCCCGCGGGGTCCGCGGTGATCAGCGCCCTGACCTCGGCGAGCTCCTCGGCCGAGGCGTCGGGGCCGATGACCACTCCCCTGCCGCCGAACCCCTCGACGGGCTTGAGGACGAGTTCGCCGAGCCGGTCGAGCACCTCGGTGAGGCTGTCGGGGTTGCGGCACAGGAACGTCGGGACGTTGTCCAGGATGGGCGTCTCGTCCAGGTAGTAGCTGATGAAGTCCGGGACGTGCGCGTACAGGGCCTTGTCGTCGCCGAGGCCGTTGCCGGGGGCGTTGGCGAGGGTGATCGTGCCCGCGGCGAGGGCGTCGCGCAGGCCGGGGACGGAGTCGAACAGCTCGCGCTCCTCGATCCTGCGGTACAGCACCTCGACGGGGGCGTCTCCGGCGAAGACCCGTTTCTTGCCGTCCACCCTCAGGTCGGCGGGGGTGACCAGCGGTACGCCGAGCTCGGAGGCGAGGAGCTTGTGCTCGTAGTACGCGGCGTCCGTCTGCCCCTCGGTGACCAGGGCGAGCGCGCGTGACTGGTGGGTGAGGGCGTCGCGCAGCACCGCGACCGCGCGGCGCGGCGACGACGTCGGCGCGGCCCTGACGAGCTCGGGCAGCACCCGCGCGGCGAGCCAGCGGTTGGCCATCGCGTACCCGATGCCGGACGGCACCCTCAGGTTGTCCTCGAGCACGAACCAGCGGCCCGCGCTGGTGCGGACGAGGTCGGTGCCGGTCACCGCGCACCTGACCGTGCCCGGCGCGACGAGACCGCCCTCGGGACGTGTCCCCGGCGAGGTGTCCAGGAGCGCGCCGGGGACGATCCCATCGCGGACGATCTCGCGGTCGCCGTAGGCGTCGTTGAGGAACGCCTCAAGCGCGCGGGCGCGTTGGGCGAGGCCGGTGGAGACCGCGCGCCAGTCCTGTCCGGCGACGATCCTGGGGAACAGGTCGAAGGGGAAGAGCCGGTCTTCCTCCTCGTCGGTGCGGAAGAACATGCCGAGCCGCCGCTGGACGTCGTCGCGGCGGCGTTCGCGCTCCGCGACGCCCTCGGGGCCTAGCCTGTCGAACGCGGTGAGGATCAGGCCGTAGTGGCGGCGTGCCGTGCGGTCGAAGACGATCGCCTCGTCGGCCGAGCTGTCGTAGCCGCGCAGCATCTCCATGACCTCGGTGCGCTCGGTCGCCGGGCCGCTGTCGGTGTGCATGCGGGTCTCGGCGATGAGGAGGTCGACGACGTCCTCCGGACCGCCCGCGGCGAACGCGGCGCGCTGGCGCGCGGCGGAGCTGCCGCGCTCGAGCGAGGCGTGGGTGAGCTCGGCCATGAGGTCCCAGTCGCCGCTCTCCTCCAGGACGGGCCGCAGCCGGTCGAGCAGCCCGTGCACGACGCGGGTGGCCGCGAACGGCCGTCCGATCACGGGATCGACGAGCTCGCCCTCAAGGCCCTCGCGGGCGGCCCGCCAGGTGTGCGCGCGCACCAGCTCGGGCCGGGAGGCGAGCGCGGGCCGGTCGGCCTCGATCGCCTGGAGTTCGGCGACGACGAGGGCGCGGAAGAGCCCGGCGAGCAGCGCGACGTCGTCAATGCGGGGGCAGGCGTCGGGGACGCGCAGCTCGAGCGTCGGCAGATGGGACGACGGGCGCAGGTCGTAGTAGATCATTCCGGGGTCGGTGATCACCCCCGTCCTGATCAGGTTGGTGACGAGTTCGTCGTACTCCCGCGCGGTGTCCACCTGCGGCGCGGGGCCCGTCGTGGGCCAGCGCGACCACAGCAGGGTGCGCGCGCTCGCGTAGCCGGTGTCCTCGCCCAGCCAGAACGGCGACGAGGCCGACAGCGCGAGCAGCACCGGCGTCCAGGGCGCGATCCGGTGCGCGACCCGGACGGCCAGGTCGCGGTCGGCGACCTCGACGTGGACCTGCGCGCCGCAGATCAGCTGCTCGCGGGCGAGGACCTGGTACTCCTCGAGCATGTTCTCGTAGCGGGCGTCGGGGGTGACGTCCAGCGCCTCCATGTCCACGATCGGGACGGTGCCCGCCGCGACGGCCCCGAGCCCGAACCGCTCGGCCTCCTCGACGACCCCGCGCCGCAGCGCCGCGAGGTCCTCCACGAGGTCGGCGATTCCGACGAAGGGCCTTGAGTTGGTCTCCACGACCGACCGTTGCAGCTCGCTGGAGAACCTGTCGGCTTTCAGCGTGCCCAACAGCGCGTCCGCGCGCGGCACGAGCCGGCGGGTGCGCAGATCGACAAGATGGAACTCCTCCTCGACGCCGACGGCAACTGACTCGGGTCTCTCCTGCATCAACTCTCAACATCCGTAGGCGTGATCGGTAGGCGTGATCGGTAGGCGGACCTGTAAGGAAATCGGTACGCGAAATACCGCCGATAAATGCCCTGGTTCCTGGAGATTCATGCACCTTTTCGCGCCAAGTGACCGATCCCATACTCTTCGCTCCGCCACGAACTCCCCCGTCAGGGCCCGGGCGGAGCACGTTCTTCCGCCCGTCTGTCCCGCTTCACATACGATGCGGGTATGGGAACCACGACCATCGCGTACTCGCCGCACGAGGACCGGCTGATCGAGGTCTTCACCGACGACGCGGGCCTCGAGTGGGTCCTCGAGGGCGAAGGCCCCTGGGCGGTGAAGTGGGCCTGGGACACCGGCTACCGGGGGATCTCCTGCTTCCCCACCCACGAGCGCGCGGCGACGTTCTGCATCGCGATGTTCGACGGCGAGCGCAAGGCCGACAGCGCGAAGCTCGCCTCGGTCTCCGCCCGCAACACCGAGACCGGGGAGCTGCTGCCCGGCCTGTCGCCGCACGAGGAGATCACCTCCCCGAGGCAGCTCGAGGTCGCCGCCGACGCCTGCGGAACCTGCGCGGGGTCGGGCACGATCACGCCGATCCAGACGGGCGTGCCCAAGCCGTGCACCCGCTGCGACGGCAGCGGCGTCGAGCCGGGTGTGCCGGGCGAGGCGTAGGCCGAGCAACGCCGGGCGGCGCGGGAACCGTCTGAGGGGTATGAGATTTCCGACCCCTGCACTTTTGGCAGCCCTTGTCCCGGTTGTCCTTGTCGCCGCGTGCGGCACGGAGACCGCCGCGCCCGCGTCGTCGGGCCCGCCGCGTTACACGGGCGTCGGGACGGTCCTGGAGAACGCCGAGCACGGGCCGCAGTTCTGCACCTCCGTGCTCCAGTCGCTGCCGCCGCAGTGCGGCGGGTCCGACGTCGTCGGGTGGGACTGGGCGGCCGTTCAGCACGAGTCGCAGGGCGGCGTGAAGTGGGGCGAGTACACCGTCGTCGGGACCTGGGACGGGACCCGGCTCACCCTCACCGAGCCGCCGGGCGCGCCGCGCGAGCTCTTCCCCGGCGAGCCCGACGCCATCGTCTCGCCGTGCCCGACGCCGAACGGCGGCTGGAAGCCCGTCGCCCCGGCCAAGGCGACCGACGCGACGCTGACGGCGGCCATGGAACGCGCGGGCGAATCGCCCAGGTTCGCCGGGGCGTGGGTGGACCAGAGCTACCTCGGCGACGGGCCGATCAAGGAGTCCGAGGCCAACGACCCGAAGCGGCTCGTGTTGAACTTCGCGTTCACCGGCGGGCTCGCGGCCGAGGAGAAGCGGGTGCGCGAGGTGTGGGGCGGCGCGCTGTGCGTCTCGTCGGCCGAGCGCACCGAGAAGGAGCTGAACGGGGTGCAGAGCCGGATTCACAAGGACTTCCCCGACGTCCTGGGCAGCGGCATCGACATCGTGCGCAACCAGGTGACCGTCGAGGTGTACATCGCCACCGACGAGGTGCGGCGCGCGTTCGACGAGCGTTATGGGGCGGGGGTCGTCCGGGTGTCGGGGGTTCTGTACCCGGTGTCCGACTGACGCTGGAAGACGGCGTTCTCCGTCACCGAAAACGCGCCACGGCCGGGCCGAGCCGTGATTTGCTGAGCGGATGGCGGAGATCGCCCGTATTTGAGATGATCTTCGCTTCTAGCGGCGTTATAACAGGGGAGCTGAGATGTCGGAGTGGGACAGGACCTCGGTGGATCCGGACCGGGTGCCGCGCAGCATCGACATCACCCGTCCCCACCCGGCCCGGATGTACGACTACTACCTCGGCGGCAAGGACAACTTCGCGGCCGACCGCGCCGCCGCCGACGCGGCCCTGGCCGCCGCCCCCGACATGGCGTTCACCGCCCGCGCGAACCGCGCGTTCCTCGACCGCGCCGTCAGGTACGTGGCGGCCGAGGCGGGCATCCGGCAGATCCTCGACATCGGCACGGGAATCCCGACCGCGGGCAACACCCACCAGGTCGCGCACGAGGTGGACCCGTCGATCCGCGTCGTCTACGTGGACAACGACCCGATGGTCCTGGTGCACGCCAACGCGCTGATGGCCGACGGGCGCGGCGGCACCACCTCGGTCATCCAGGCCGACCTGCGCGACCCGGCGGGCATCCTCGCCCACCCGCAGGTCAGGGCGGCCATCGACTTCGACGAGCCGGTCGCGCTCCTGCTCGTGGCGATCCTGCACTTCATCAAGGACTCCGAGAACCCCGGCGAGATCGTCACCGCGCTGCGCGACGCGCTCCCCAAGGGCAGCCACCTCGTCCTGTCCCACTGCACCCTCGACTTCAGCGACGCCGAGACCGGCGCGGCCCTGCGCGAGATCTACAGCAGGGCGACCGCGCCCCTTGTCCCCCGCACCCACGCCGAGATCCTGTCGTACTTCGACGGTTTCACCCTCACCTCCCCCGGCCTCGTCCACCTGCCCAACTGGCGGCCGCACATCCCGCCCACGAAGTCCCACCTGTCCCGGGTCCACTTCTACGCGGGCGTCGCCGAACTCTCCTGAGCCGCGCCGCCCCCGAGACGGCGCGGCCACGGCGTCAGGCGGGGTAGGGCGCGACGGCCTTGGCGTTGTGCAGGGCGCGCGACCACCAGGTGAGCTGGTTGAGCAGGGTCTTGGCGGCCGGGTCGCAGGACTCGGGGTTCTTGGGGCCCCTGCCGGAGTCGTCCCAGTGCGACCAGGCGCTGTGGAAGCTGACGGTGTCGCGGACGGTGACGGCGTGGAGTTCGGCGAAGACCGCGCGCAGGTGCTCGGTGGCGCGCAGGCCGCCGGACAGGCCGCCGTAGGAGACGATGCCGACGGGCTTGGCGAACCACTCGCCCCGGTACCAGTCGATGAGGTTCTTCAGGGCGGCGGGGAAGCTGTGGTTGTACTCGGGCGTGATGACGACGAAGGCGTCGGCGGCGTCAAGGCGTGCGCCGAGCGGCTCGGTCACCGCCCTGACGTGCGGCGGCGGGTCCTCGCCGAAGGCCGGCGCGGCCAGCGGCAGGTCGATCTCCGCGAGGTCGACGACGTCGACGTCGAAGCCGCCGAACGCCGCGGCGCGGCCGACGAACCAGTCGGCGACGGTCGGCCCGAGCCGTCCGCCGCGCACGCTTCCGACGATCACCGCGAGCCGCAAAGTGCTTTCCGCCATGGGGTTCTCCCTCTCAGCCGTCCCGCGAGGGATCTCCCGCGCGGGTTCACCGCAACGGTAGAACCTGAAGCTCACTCAAGGTCAAGGTTCCACCCGAGGGTGCGCGCGTTCACTGTGGATCACGGTCGAGTAGACTGCGCGGGGCGGCGTCGTGAGCATGCGGGGGTTCCGTGCGGCTGAGGCTCGGCGGCAAGGCTCCGCGCCGGTGGTCGCGCGCGTGGTTCGAGCGGTGGCGCTCCGCGCCCGTCGCCCGCGTGGTGCTCGCCCTGGCCCGCACCACGACCTCGGCGATCCGGCTGCTGGAAGCGCTTTCCGTCTTTGAGGACACCGACGTGCTCGTGGTGTTCGCCTGCGACGACGGCTCGGCGTTCTCCTCCGGGGCCGAACACGTCATCAGGTCGGCGGGCTGGGTCGTCGTGCCGTGGCCCGAGGTGCGCAGGCTCGACTACGACCTCGTGCTCACCGCCAGCGAGAACTCCGACCTGCGCGGCGTCCGCGCGCCCGTCGTGGTGCTCCCGCACGGGATCGGGTTCCACAAGCAGGTCCCCGATTCGCTGTCCCCCGGCTTCCGGATCTCCGGCATGGTCCCCGCACGCCATCTGGGCCGCCGCGACGTCTCGCTCGTCGTGTCGCACCCGTCGCAGATCGCGCAGGTCGCCGAGGCGGACCCGAGGCTGGCCGAGCGCTGCGTGGTGATCGGCGACCTCGCGCTCGACCGGCTCGCCGCGAGCCTCCCCTACCGGGGCCTGTACCGGTCCCGGCTCGGCGTGCTGCCCGGGCAGCGGCTGGTGACCGTCAGCTCGACGTGGGCCCCCGACGGCGTCTACGGGGCCAACTCCACGCTGTACCGGACGCTCCTCGCCGACCTGCCCTTCGACGAGTACCGCGTCGCCGCCGTCGTCCACCCGAACGTCCCGGCGTTCGAGGGGTCGGCGCGGCTCGGGCAGGTGCTGTCCGACGCGCTGCACTCCGGGCTGGTCCAGGTGCCGCCGACGTCGGGGTGGCACGCGGCGGTGCTCGCGTCCGACCTCGTGGTCGCCGACCACGGCTCGGTCGGGCTGTACGCGGCGGCGCTCGACCTGCCGTTCGCGCTCGGGTCGCGGCCGTCGCGGGTCGTGCCCGGCACCCCGCCCGACGAGCTCGCCCGCGTCGCCCCGCTGCTCGACGCCGACCTGCCGCTGCGGCCCCAGGTCGACGCGGCCATCGCCGCGCACCGGCCCGACGCGCACCGGCGGCTCGCCGACCGGATGTTCGCCCACCGCGGCGAGGCGGCCGACCGGCTGCGCGCCCATCTGCTCGGCCTGCTCGACCTGCCCGTCCCGACAAGGCCCGCGCTGCGCCGCAGGGTGCCCGACCCCGAACCCGTCGTCTGGGGGCCGTTCTCCCACCTCGTGCACTCCCGGGTGACGGGTCCGGGGCGGGTCGAGCTCGTCAGGTACCCGTTCCCCGCGTGCTGGGAGCACGGCGACCCGCCCGAGGGGTTCTGGGGGCATCTGTGCTGGTGTGAGGACGACCCGACGCTGCCTCCCACGGACAAGCACTTCGAGGGCAACGCCTCGGTGTCGGTGCGCTCAAGGCCAGCGCCGCGCGCCGAGGTGGAGGAGTGGATGGCCGACAGGTTCCTGTCCGGCGCTGCGGTCGCCGCCGCGCCCACGCCCGAGGGCTGTCTCGTCGGCACGTTCCGCGGCGCGCGGGTGCGCTGCGCCGACGCCGACGTCGCGGTGGCCGCCTCGGCCGTCTACACCCTGCTGCGTGACCGCGCGCCGCTCACCGGACGGCTCGAGGTCACCACGGGCCCGCGCGTGCACACCCTCACGCTCGCCGACGGGTCCTGAGGTCAGCCCGAGCCGTCGAGGCGGGCGGCGACCTCGTCGCCGCGCGGGTCGCCCTCGGCGCGGTAGATCTCCACGGCCCTGCGCAGGTGGGCGAGCGCGGCATCGGAGTCCTCGGTGAGGTCGGCGAGCAGTTCGCGCGCGCCCGCCTCGTAGTGGGTGCCGGTGAGCTCGTCGATGGCCTCGGTCAGCAGGTCGCGCGCCTCGTCTGCGCCGTCCTTCCCGAGCAGTCCGGCGAGCGCGACCGCCGCGCGGGCGGCCATCCGCCGGTCGCCGAGCGCGCGGAAGCGGGCCAGCGCGTCCTCCATCTGGGTGCGCGCCTGCGCGGCGCGGCCGAGCTCGGCGAGGGTCTGCGCGCGGAAGAACAGCACGAGCGCGACGCCGCGCTTCTCCCCCGCCCGCTCGTTCAGCTCGCGCGCCCTGTCATAGGCGGACAGGGCGGCCTCGCGGTCGGCGACGTCGAGGACGCGGCCCCGGTGCTCCCAGACCGACGCCTCGAGGACGGGATCGCCGGAGGACTCGGCGATCTCACCCGCGCGCTCAAGCTCGGCCCACGCCCGCGCGGAGTCGCGCAGGCCCATGTGGGCGCGCGACGCGCCGATGCGCAACCGCGCCTCGGCGCGCGGCTCACCCGCGAGCCGCGCGGAGTCCGCGCCCAGCGCGCTGACGGCGGTCCACTCGGTGAGGTGCCGGTAGTTGAGGTAGTAGGCGACGAGGGCCTCGGCGAGCTGCCAGGTCTCGGTGTGGAATCCCGCGTCGTGCGCCGCCCTGACCGTCGCGAACAGGTTCGCGCGCTCGGCCCTGAACCAGGCCCCGGCGTCGGCCCCCGCGCCGAACGGGTCGGGCGCGTCGCCGAGCAGCGCGGCGTGGTCGGCGACGCGCGAGCGCGCGCCCATGAGCGCGCGGTCGCCGAACGCGGCCCAGCGGACGCGGTGCAGCACCGCCTGGTGCAGCGCGGCCTCGCGCTGCTCGGCGGGGTCGCCGGACGACAGTTCGCGGGCGTGCGCGCGGACCAGGGCGTGGAAGCGGAACCTGCCGCCGTCGACCCGCTCCACGAGATGCGCCTCGGCGAGCAGCGCGAGGGCGTCGCGCGCGTCGGCGCGGGCCGCGCCGGACACCGCGACCGCGCCGTCGAGGGTGAAGTCGACGCCCGGCAGCAGCGCGAGCCTGCGGTAGAGGTGCTGCGCGGGGGCGGGCAGCCGCTCGTAGGCTGTGGTGAAGGCTGCGGACACGCGGCGTCCTCCCAGGGTGAGCGCGTGCAGACGGCGGCGCTCGTCGGCGAGTTCCTCTTCCAGGTCCTTGACGGTCAGGTCGTGCAGGCGGCGGACCCGGCCGGCCAGCACGAGGATCGCCAGCGGGTGGCCGTCGCAGTAGGCGACGAGCCCGGCCGCGGCCTCGGCGACCCGCTCGCCCGCGCGGTGGTGGGCGGCCGCCTCGGTGAACAGCAGCCTGCTGTGCGCGGCGTCGAGCCGCTTGACCTCGTGGAAGTCGGCGCCGTCGAGGTCGAGTTCGCTGAGGTCGGCGGCCGCGGTGACGACGACGACGCTGCCCGGCGCGTTCGGCACGAGCGCGCGCACCTGGGCGGCCTCGGTGGCCCCGTCGACAAGGACGAGGCACGGCTTGTCGGCGGTGCGGCTGCGGAACATCTTCACCTTGTCGGTGAGCGTCTCGGGCTGGTGCCGCTCGGCCACGCCGAGGGCGTGCAGCGCGGAGCCGACCATCGCGTTGACGTCGACGAGGCCGCCCGTCGCGTGGTCGGCGCAGGAGCCGAGCAGCTGGCCCCCGGTGAAGTGGTCGCGGGTCTGCTCGGCGAACCTGCGGGCGAGCGCGCTCTTGCCGACGCCCGACAAACCCGTCAGAACGACGATCCGCACTGCCTTGGACGGCTCGGCGAGCAGCGCGTGCAGCCACGTGAGCAGGTCCTCGCGGTTGACGAACGCGCCGGTGAGCGCGTCGATCTCCTGCGGCACCCGCGGACGGTCCCGCTGGATGACGAAGTCGCCATGCAGCGTTCCGATCTGTACGACTTTGTCGGCTTCCCCGGAGAACTCGTTCACCCGCGCTCCGAACCCAGAAGGGAAAGGCTGTCTCGGAGGCGACGTTACACCGCTACCATCCACCGCGACTCCGTGATGAACTGAGAATCCCCAGAACCGAGGAGCCCCCCATGGACCCCGTGACCCTTGCCATCGCAGGAGCCGTCGCCACCGGCGTGGCCACCGGCGCGGGAGAGGGCGTCGGCACGGCGCTGTCCGCGTTCGTCGGACGCATCCGCGCGCGTTTCACCGGCCGCGAGAGCGCGCTGGAGACCACCGAGTCGGCCGCCGAGGCCCTTGACGCCGAGTTCGCCGAGGACCCGGAGTTCCGGCGCGAGTGCCACGAGGAGTGGGACAGGATCGGCGGCGCGGTCACGAACAACTTCACCGGGCAGGCCAGGACGGTCATCCAGGCGCGCGACGTGCACGGCGGCCTCACCATCAACTGAGCACGACGCCCCGGGCGGGGCGTCGCCTCACACCTTGCGCGCCAGGACCCGGTAGGTGTTCGCGCCGCGGTCGGTGCGCGCGATCACCGCGCCGCACACGAGGTCGAGCGCGAGCGCCACGACCGACACCGGCAGGAAGACGAGGTAGGCGGCGGTGCGCAGGGCCTGGCGCGGGCCGACCAGGCGGCCGGACTGCCAGGGCGTCTCGGGGTTGGGGAAGAAGCGGTTCAGCGCGATGCCGAGCGCGGGGAAGAAGTCGGCCTGCTGGTGCGCCGCGCCGCGCTCGGACTCCACGACCTCGAAGCCGCGGTCGCGCAGCGCCGTCCGCAGGTTGGCGAGCGGGATCAGGTGCAGGTGCTGCGGCTGCAGCCAGTTGTGCCACCACCTGCCGAGCAGCCTGCCGAACCGCGACTGCGGGTCGGGCAGCTCGATCAGCAGCAGGCCGCCGGGATCGAGGGCCTTGGCCGACGCGTCGAGCTCGGCGTGCGGGTCGAGGGTGTGCTCCAGGTAGTGGTGCATGGAGATGACGTCGTACTGGCCGGTGAGGTCGCCGACCCGCTCCACGAAGTAGCCGTGGTAGGCGCGGTCCACCCAGCGCCGCCGCTCGGCCTCGACGATGCCCGCGCCCATGTCGAGCGCGTCGAGGCGGGTCTCGGGGAAGAAGTCGCGCGCGTACTCGCAGAAGTGGCCGATGCCGCCGCCGACGTCGAGCCAGGTCCGGGGCGCGGCGTGCCGCTTGACGAGTTCGGCACGGCCCGCGTACCCGTGGCCGCCGACGAGCCGGAACGCGGTCTCGCGCTCTTCCATGCCGAAGCCGTCGTAGAAGTCGCGGTAGTAGAAGTCGAGGCCGTCGAGGGTGAGGCGCGGGTTCTGGAAGACGTGGCCGCAGCCGCGGCACTCCTCGAGCCGGAACGTGCCGGGCTTGCCCTGCTGGTAGTCGCCGCTGGTGAGGAAGCGGCGCAGGTCGCTGCCGCCGCACCACGGGCAGTCGGCGCGGCGCTCCCCGACGAGCCCGCCGACGCCCTCGGCGATCTCCGCGCGGTACTGCCGCCGCGCCTCGGCGATCCCCGGCACCTCGGGGTCGCGCGCGGCGGCGAGCGCGAACCAGCCGAGCACCGACCTGAGCTGCGCCCAGCCGAAGAAGAGCCTGTCGCGCGGGCGCAGCGGCGTGCCGAGCGTCGCCAGGACGGGCCGCAGCGCGGCGGCCGCGACGACGGCGAGCCCGAGGTACGGGACCGCGACGGCCCCCGCCACGACGGCCGCGAAGACCAGCGCCTGGCCGGTGAGCGCGATGAAGAAGAAGTTCTCGTAGCGCCTGCGCAGGATCGCGCGGTGCTCGGCGGCCGAGCGTCGGCGGACCTGGATGCCGTCGGCGACGGCGAGGTCGGTTCCGGTCGAGGCGTAGCGCTTCAGCCTGATCGCGGCGTCGTCCATCGCGACGGCGTCGAGGCCGGCGCGGTCGGTGATCCCCGCGCGGTCGAGCACGTCGGCGGACGCGACGATCGCGTGGCCCGCCGTGACGCCGGCGGCCATGCGGTCGCGCCGGTAGCGCGCGGGGTCGCACAGGAGCAGCAGTTCCAGCGTCCGGAAGGAGTCAAGGTGTGCGGGGACCAGGTCGAGCGCGTCAAGGCCCTGCTCGGCGGCGTGCGCGGCGGCCAGCGCGAAGACCTCGTCCGGCACCTCGACGCCCTCAGCGCGCACGAGCCGGTAGGCGTCGCCGGGCGCGGGGGCCGCGCCGTCGGGCAGCCGGGTGAGGCGGGCGGCCCTGCTCCGCCGGAACACGGCGTCCGCCGCGAGCCCTGCCGTGAGGACCGCGAGCGCCCAACCGATTCCATTGATGAGCATAGGTTCCCCAACCAGAACTAGACGGCCCGGGGACCATGCGGTCCACCGGGCGAAATGCTCTCCGCGCGTTTGCGGGGGCTCGGCGGAAGAGCGGAACACCGCCGAATCTCACAGCCAGTAATTCCAGGATGGAATCATTTACCAGCCCTGAGGACACTGTCCAGAGCAGGTGATGTGATCAGGATCACATCAGGGAGAGCCGCAGGGCACGGGATATCCCGGGGTTTTGGTCGCCTTCCGGAGACGCCGTCCGCACGGCTTGAATACCGGGGAATCGGCGACAGTTCCCGGCGTGTTCGCGAAACGATTCATGAGGTGACCAGAAGTGAGCGCCAGCGGTCGCGCGGGCGGGTGGACGGGAGTGCGGTGAGGACCGTGCGGTCGGGGCGGACCAGCACGGTGCGGGTGCGGTGCAGCCATCTCGTGAGGTCCGGGACGTGGGCGGTCTTGAGCGTTGTGCCGTCGGGGCGGTGCAGGAGGGCGGCGGCCGGGTCGAGGATCGGCGCGTTCAGCGACGCGGCGAGGCGGATGAGGGCAGGGGTGGGCGGATCGCGGGTGATGACGGCGAAGCCCGGGCCGAGGAGGTCGTCAAGGCGCAGGGACGCGTCCCCGACCGTCACCGACGGCTGCGGCATCAGGGTGCCCGGCAGGCCGCGCGACGGGCCGAGCAACGGCCGGGCGACCAGCGGTCCGGGCCGCAGCCTCGGCGACGGACCCGCGAGGATCGAGTTCCGCAGCGCCGACGACCTCGCCGCGCGGGCGAAGAACGCGCGGCGCAACGCCGCTCCCCGGGAGTTCCCGCCGGTCATCGCCCATCCGGCGGCGACCGCGAGCCTGATCATCCGGGTCGCGTGCGGCTTGCGCTCAAGCTCGTACGTGGCGAGCAACGCGTCGTGCTTGACGGGGTCGGCGTCGGCGAGGGCGAGCTTCCAGGCGAGGTTCGCCGCGTCGCGCAGGCCCGCGCCCATGCCCTGGCCGATGAACGGCGGGGTGAGGTGGGCGGCGTCGCCGAGCAGGAACAGCCGCCCGGCCCGCCACCGGTCGGCGACCTGGGCGCGGAAGGTGTACTCGGCGGCGCGGACGACGGTGAGGTCGGCGTCGGGCACGTCGCGGGTCCAGCGGGCCAGGAGCGTGCGCAGCCCCTGCGGCGACGTCAGGTCCGCGACAGTCTCGCCGGGGGCCATCCGCAGCTCCCACCGGTACCGGTCGGGGCCGACCCGCATGAACGTCGCGGCCCTGCGCGGGTCGCAGACCTGGTCGACGCCGCCCCAGCCGTCGAGGTCGCGCGGGCAGGTGACGTCGATGACCAGCCAGCGCTCGGTGAAGCGCAGGTCGCGCACGCCCGCGCCGATCGCGGCACGGACCAGGCTGTTCGCGCCGTCGCAGCCCAGCACGGCCCGCGCGGTGACGGTCCGCGTGCCGTCGGCGGCGCGGATCGTGACGCGGGCGGGCCGTGCCGCGTCGCCGGGGTCGACGTGCTCGACCTCGGCCCCGCCGAGCAGTTCCGCCTCGGGGTACTCGGCGAGGTTGGCGCGCATGAGCCGTTCGAGGTCGGGCTGGTCGAAGAGGTTCGCCTGGGGCCAGCCGTTCACGCTGACCAGCTCGTCCCTGCGGAACTCGGCGATGGTCCGCAGGTCGCCGTCGAGCAGCCGCATGCCGGTCGCGGGACGGCTGATCGCGGTGAACGCGTCGGCGACGCCGATCCGCTGGAGGACGCGCAGCACCTCGTCGTCGAGGTGGACCGCGCGCGGCAGCGGGTAGACGTCGCGGTGCCTTTCCACGACGAGGCTGCGCACCCCCTGCTGGGCCAGGAGCGTCGCGCAGGCGAGGCCGGTGGGCCCGGCCCCGACGATCAGGACCGGGACGTCCGCGCCGCTCACCGGGCGAACTCGTGGGTGAAGGAGTACCGGTCGAGCTCGGCGGCCAGCGCGCTGGAATCCCCGGACAAGGCGATCCGAGCGTGCGGGCGGCCGTCACGCGACTCGACCTCGACGTCGCCGTCGAGCCCGAGCGCGGCCATAGCGTCGCGGACGAGGCGGCGTACCGCGTCCTCGACCAGCGCGGGCTTGAAGACCTTGCCGATCGCGGTCGTCGGGAGCGCGGCAATGAGCCGGACGGCCTTGGGGGCGGCGGCGGGCTCGGGGGCCGCGGTGCGGGCCCAGGCCAGGAGGTCGGCCTCGGTGGTGTTCGCACCGTCGGCGAGGACGACGTAGGCGACGGGCACCTCGCCGGAGTGCGGGTCGGGCGCGCCCACCACGGCGGCCGCCGCGACGTCGGGCCGCCCGAGCAGTGTCTCCTCGACCGCGCGCGGGTCGATGTTGTGGCCGCCCCGGATGATGAGGTCCTTGGCCCGGCCCGTCAGGTAGACGTAGCCGTCGGCGTCGACCTTGCCGAGGTCGCCGGTGAGCAGCCACCCGTCGAAGATCTTCCCCGACGGGTCGGGCGCGGGCCCGTCAGGCCCGGGACGCAGGTAGCCGGGGAACACGCTCGGGCCGCTGATCGCCAGGACGCCGGTCTCGCCGGGCGCGCAGTCGCCGGTGGGGACCTCGTCCGGCCCCACGGTGACGGCCTTGACCCGCTGGTAGGGCAGCCGCAGCCCGACCGAGCCCGCGCGCGGCGCGAACGCGGGCGTCGCGGCGGTCGCGCAGGTCGCCTCGGTGAGCCCGTAGCCCTCGAGCATCGGGACCCCGGCGGTCTCCTCGAACGTCGACCTGACCTTGCGCGGCAGCGGCGCGGCCCCGACGGCCCCGGCCCGCAGGCTCGACAGGTCGACCCCCTCCGGGACGGGCGGGAGCGACGCGTACACCGTCGGGACGCCGGAGAAGCTCGTCACCCGGTAGTGCTCGATGATGTGCCAGAACTCCGCCATCAGCGCGCGGTCGCGGTAGCCGAGCGGGCCGAGCGACACCACGGGGCAGCCGTGCATCAGCGGGCCGAGCCCGGTCACGTGGACGGCGTTGACGTGGAACAGCGGCAGCCCCGCGAGGCCGACCGAGCCGTCCAGGTAGGTGCCCATGCAGCCGAGCGCCCAGGCCATGTAGACCTCCATGGCGTGCGTGTGCGGGGCGACCTTCGGCACGCCGGTCGTGCCGCCGGTGTGGAAGTAGGCGGCGACGTCGTCGGGGCCAGGGCGGCGCGCGGTGGTCAGCCGGTCGGACGGCTGGGCGGCGGCGAGCGCGGTGAGGTCGAGCGCGTCGGGGGCGTCGGGCGGGGAGCCGACGGCGGCGAGCGCGGGCCGTCCCGGCAGCCGGGCGGCGATCCGGCGCGCCTTCGCCCACAGGTCGGGCGACAGGCCGGGGCCAGGCGCGAGGATCAGGTCGGCGCCGGTGAGCGTCAGGATCTCGACAAGGTGGTCCTCGGCGAGCATCGGGTTGACCGGGTTGGCGATCCCGACGGCCTGCGCGCCGAGCAGCGCGGCGTAGGTCGCGCCGAGGTTCGGCAGCATCAGCGCGACGACGCCGCCCTCGGGCGTCCCGGCCGCGAGGAACGCGTTGGCGGCCTGGTGGACCCGTTGGAGCAGGTCGCGGTAGGTCAAGGTCGTCGCCTCGCGCCACGGAAGGCCGTCCTCGCCGAGGAGGTGCAGGGCGATCCGGTCGGGGAAGGCGGTGGCGGTGCGGTGCAGCAGTGCGTAGGTGCTCGCGGGAAGGTCGCGCGCCTCAAGCGGCGTCTCCTCGATCGCGGGGACGTCCTCGGGGAGCAGGACGAGCGGGCGTTCTTCCTGGGTGTGCGGGGCGGGAACCATCGGAAGTCTCCTGGGGCGGGTCAGCTGCCCATCGCCTTGGCGAGGGCGAGCAGGCGGGGAAGGTCGATCTCGTTGTCGGCGCGCAGCGCGGCGACGGCGTCGCGCAGCAGGGCCGGGGAGGGTCTGTTGCCGAGGAAGTCGGCGGTCGCGGGCGGCCCCCACTGGGCGAGCCCGGACGCCGACATCGCGGCCCAGCCCGGCTCCAGGGCGCTGTCGAAGCGGTCGCCGTCGGTGAAGTGCTCGAGCAGGAGCCGGTCGGGGTCGCGCCAGTAGTCGAAGATCTGGCTGCCCTGGATGTGCCTGCCGATCCCCCACGAGCGGACATATCCCCGGTCCTTCAGGTACTCGCCTCCGGCGGCCAGGGCGTCGAGGTCGGCGACCTGGTAGGCCGAGTGCACATACCCGGTGACGGGTCCGAGGTGCATCGCGAGGGTGTGGTGGTCGGCGGGCTCCGATCCCCGGTCGCAGCGGATGAACGCCATCGTCGGGCCGCGCCCGCGCTGGCCGTCCAGGTACAGGAAGTCGCTGACGATCAGGCCGAGATGATCGAGGAACCAGTCGAGGTCGCGCCGGAAGACCGTGCTGGACAGCACGACGTGGCCGAGCCGTTCCACGAGGGCGGGCGCGCGGGCCGGGCGCTGCGTTTCGTTGATCCGGGTGAGCAGGCCGCCCGTGTTGTAGGCGAGGGGCCGTTGCAGCTCAAGCCCGGGGTGGTGGGGAGCGCCGTGGACGACCTGGACCCGAAGGCCGGACGGCGTGTACGCCGTCACGTGGCGGCCGCCGCCTTCGAGGTCGGCCACCTCGGCGTCCAGCGCGCGGGCGAGCCGGGTGAGGTCGGCGGCGTCGGCGGCCTGGAAGGCGGGGCCGACGAACCCGTTCCCGGTTCCCTTGCGGATCACGAGGCACGCGGTGCCGGGCAGCGCGCCGCGCAGCCGGAGCACGTCGGGGGTGCGCTCCACGACGGCGAAGCCGAAGTCGCGCGCGAACGCCTCGGCCCGGTCAAGGTCGGGCTTGGCGAACTCGAGCCAGGCCAGGTCGACCACCTTGATCACGGGGTCGGCGGCGCGTCCCGGGTGCTCGCCGCGCAGCGCGCCATGTTCGCTGTGCAGGTCCTTGTGCGGGTCGGTATGCCGGTCGGTCATCGGGCACTCCTTGCTGAGCCGACCGGCGTGCGCTGCTCCCCGAGGTCGAGGAGGCCGTCGTCGGTGCGGACGCGGGCGGTGACGACGTCGCCGTCACGCAGGTAGGCGGGGTTGGCCTCCTGGCGGCGGAAGAACGTCTTCCACTTCAGGTGCGCGGGCAGCAGCGCGCCGACCTTCTCGGCGAGCGCGCCCGGCGAGCGCAGCGCGGTGCCGCCGGGGGTGCCGGTGAGCAGCACGTCGCCGGGGTCGAGGGTCTGGAAGCGGGCGAGCAGGGTCAGCGCGCGGGCCGGGCCCGTGAGCATGTCGGCGGCCGTCATGTTCTGACGCGGCCGCCCGTTGACCTCGAGGGTGAGGCGCAGCTCACGCCAGCGCGCGAGGTCGGCGGGTCCGGTGAGGACGAGCCGGGGGCCGAGCGGGGTGAAGGTCGGGTAGGACTTGCTCTCGTAGAACTGGGTCTTGGGCAGCTGGAGGTCGCGCGCGCTGACGTCGTCGGCGATCACCAGCCCCGCGACGTACTCGGCGAGGTTCGCGTCGGTGACGACGGTTCCGATCGGGAGCGGCGCGCCGATCACCAGGCCGATCTCGACCTCGTAGTCGAGCAGCCGCACCCCCTCGGGCCGCAGGATCGTCGCGCGCGGCCCGGTGATCGACCCTGACGTCTTGCGGAAGAAGGTCGGCGGCACCTTGTCGGGGTCGAAGCCGGAGTCGCGGGCGTGCGACCGGTAGTTGACCATCTGGGCCACGACCCGGCAGGGCGCGGTCACCGGGGACAGGAGTTCTTGCCCGTCGAGTTGGGTGGGCGGCTGCTCGCCGCTTGCGGCGGCCTCGACGGCGGCCCGGTCGGCGAGGAGTTCTGCGGTGGTCGTCGCGGAGGTGGGCACCCGGACGTGGCCCTGCGGGGTCTCGGCCCACCAGCCGTCATGGGTCCTGATCACGGCGATGCTCAAGGGTCCTCCGGACGGTGTCGCGCGCGACGTCGGTCCGCCGCGCTCTCGCCGTCCATCGTCGGCACCCTCCCCCGGGGATTCAACGCCCATCAGTTCTGATGACTTCATCAGAACTGATGGCGGGTAGTATCAACATATGGACAGCGAGAACACCGTGCGGGACAACCGGCTCGTGCGCCGCAAGGCGCGGACCAGGGCGGCGCTCATCGGCGCGGCCCAGCGGATGCTCGCCGAGCGCAACCGGGTCGACGCGAGCGTCCAGCAGATCACCGACGCCGCCGACGTCGGGTTCGGCAGCTTCTACAACCACTTCACCAGCAAGGCGCAGCTGTTCGAGGCGGCCATCGCCGAGACCCTTGACCAGCACGCGGGGCTCGTCCAGGAGGCGACCGCGGCGATGGACGACCCGGCCGAGGTGTTCGCGGCGTCGGTCAGGCTCACCGGGCGGCTGCGCGACAGCCACCCGCGCATGGCGCGGATTCTGCTGCACACCGGCCTGCCGTACCTGACGCGGGAGGACGGGATCACCGCGCACGTCATGCACGACCTCGCCGCCGCCGAGAGCGCGGGAAGGCTGCGGATCGGCGATCCGCGCGTGGCCGTCGCGTGCGTGGGCGGGGCGCTGCTCGGGCTGCTCCAGACGCTCGACTCCCACCCCGGCCTCGACGCGCGCGCGGCGACCCACGAGCTCGCGGCGAACCTGCTGCGCATGTTCGGCCTGCCGGACGGCGAGGCCCGCGACGTCGTCGCGCGGCCCCTGCCCGCGCTCCCCCGGCCCGTGACGGGGACGGCGGTCAGCGCTGGGGGGTGATCGTGGTGTCGGCCCAGTCGAGCAGGCTCGTCGGGGCCATCGGTTCGAGCCCGTGCCCGGCCGGCCGGCCTGAGGTGACCGAGATGTCGCGGACCGCCGCGCGGGTGCGCTGGTCGAGGACGGCCAGGGCCCACGCGGGCAGGTCCTCGCCGAGGTGGTCGGCGATCTCGGCGGTCCGCTCGTCCTTCGG
Source organism: Actinocorallia sp. A-T 12471 (assembly GCF_033875155.1). Classification (NCBI taxonomy): domain Bacteria; kingdom Bacillati; phylum Actinomycetota; class Actinomycetes; order Streptosporangiales; family Thermomonosporaceae; genus Actinocorallia; species Actinocorallia sp. A-T 12471. The sequence continues at coordinate 270,820 of NZ_JAWZTE010000003.1, forward strand.
GGCGAGGTCGGCGACGGGGTCGAGCACGACGACGACCTTGGCCGTCGCGGCGGCGGCCGTCGGGTCGTAGGTCTCGGCGGCGGCGATCCACGCGTCGTCGACGTCGATGGGCCAGCCCGCGGTGAACGCCGACGGCGGCAGCGGGGTCAGCTTGTGGTCGGTGCGGTGCAGGCTCGTCGGCAGGACGATGTCGAAGAGGTCCTCGACGGTGTCCGGGGCGATGACGATCATGGGCACGTCGTGGTCGAACTCCCCGGGCATGGCCGGGATGGTGAAGGCGAGTCGGTGGATCATCGGTCGTTGTCGCTTCTCGTCGGGGGGCGGTCAGTGCGGGGTGGGCGCGAGCTCTCGGCGCGCGTGCCCGAGCGCGGCGGTGACGTCGGGGAACAGCAGCCCATCCCGCCGCTGCCGGTCGGCCACGCCAAGGTGGGCAAGGATCGTGTCATGCTCCGGCCGCAACCCGGCGAACACCACAAGCACCCCACGCTGCTCCAACTGCGCAAGCGCATCCCCGAGCGCATGCGCCGCCGTCGGATCAAGCGCCGAAACCCGCGACATCTCAATCACCACAGCATCAGCGACCCGCTCAGCGTCGGCGTCAGCGTGCCCGTCGGCGGCACGACCGTCGGCGGCACGCTCGGCGGCGGCGTCGGCGGCGGTGTGTCCGTCAGCGGCACGGCCGTTGGCGGCATCGCGGGCGTCGACGGCACGCTCGGCGGCGGCGGTGTGTCCGTCGGCGGCACGACCGTTGGCGGCATCGCGGGCGTCAGCGGCCCGCTCGGCGGCGGTGTGTCCGTTGGGGGCATGGCCGTTGGGGGCGGCGGGGGCTGGGTGGGCCTGGGGGGTGGGGTGGTGGGTGAGGTTGGTGTGGAGGCGGTGGGCGGTGGCGAAGAAGAGGGGGCCGCGCAGGCGGTAGACGGCGATGGGCTCGCCGGGGAGGGCGTCGGCGGGGCCGCTCGGGTCGAGCCGGGCGGTCCTGGCCAGTGAGCGCAGAGTGAGGGCCCCGGCGATGGCGACGCCGCAGATGACCGCCTTGACGAGGTCGAGCGCGAGGGTCGCGGCGGCGGTGAGGACGAGCACCGCCATGTCGGGCCGTGACGCCCTGGCCAGCGCCCGCATGGTCCCGGCCTCGACCATGCCGATCGCGGTCGCGATGAGGACCCCGGCGAGCGCGGCCAGCGGAATCCGCGCGACGAGCGGCGCGGCGGCCAGGACCGTCAGGGCGAGGATGAGCGCGTGCGAGAGCGCGGCGAGCCGGGACGACGCGCCGCTGCGCACGTTGACGGCGGTCCGCGCGATCGCGGCCGTCGCCGGGACCCCGCCGAACAGCGGGACCGCGAGGTTGGCGAGGCCCTGGCCGAACAGTTCGCGGTCCGGGTCGTGGCGGCGGCGTCCGCCGGCCATCTTGTCCGCGACGGTCGCCGACAGCAGGCTCTCCAGCGCGGCGAGCGCCGCGACGGCGAACGCGGCGGGCAGCAGCGCGCCGAGCCGCGACGGGTCGAGGAAGGCGAGCGACGGCGCGGGCAGCGTCGTCGGCAGCATCCCGATCCTCGTCACCGGCAGGTGCAGCGCCTCGGCCGCGAGCGTCGCGGCGGCCAGCGCGAGCAGCGAGAACGGGACCCCGGGACGCCACCGCCGCCCCACGAGCATCACCACCGCGACCCCGACGGCGAGCGCGGGCGCGGCCCAGTCAGGCGCGTCCGCGAACCCGTGGACGGCGGCCGCCGCGAGCGCGGTGACGTTCTCGCCGTCCGGCGCGGTCACGCCGAGCGCGGCGGGGATCTGCTGGAGCGCGATGACCGCGGCGATCCCGAGGGTGAACCCCTCGATCACCGGCAGCGGAACATAACTGACATACCGCCCGGCGCGCAGCAGCGCGAGCGCGACGAGCACGACCCCGGCGAGCAGCCCGACCGTCAGCACCCCCGACGGCCCGAACTCGTGCACCACGGGCACGAGCACGACGGTCATCGCGCCCGTCGGCCCGGACACCTGGAGGTTGGAGCCGCCGAAGATCGCGGCGACCGCGCCCGCGACGATCGCCGTCACCAGCCCGGCCTCCGCGCCGAGCCCGGAGGCGACGCCGAAGCCCAGCGCGAGCGGCAGCGCCACGATCGCGACGGTCAGGCCGGCGAGCAGATCGCGGCGGGGCGAGACGCGCACGTCGGCGAGGTCGGCGCGGCCCGGCAGCAGGGCGCGCGCGGCGCGCAGCCGCGCGGTCAGCGGGGAGGCCATCAGGGGGCCTCGCGCAGGTCGTCGAGCAGCGCCCGCTGCCCGACGGCGAGTTCGGTGAGGATTCTGCGGGCGGCGCGCATGAGGTCGAGCACGTCGGGCCCGGCGAGCTCGTAGACGACGCTCGATCCCTCGCGGTGCGCGCGCACGATCCCGTGTCTGCGCAGCACCGCGAGCTGCTGCGACAGGCTCGACGCCTCGATGCCGACGTCGGCGAGCAGGTCGCGCACGGACATGGGCCCCTCGCACAGCAGTTCGAGCACGCGGATGCGCACGGGATGCCCGAGCACCCGGAAGAACTCGGCCTTGACCTGGTACAGCGGAACCGGAACCACCCGGCGACCCCCTCAGACTGTGTGTTCCGGGCCCCTGGGCACCGCCCCCGGCCTCAGTCGGACGGCTACCCGTTACGGCGCGAAATATAGCAACTTGAATATATCTTCAAGTCGCAGCACTCGCATCCACAAGGGGATCATCGCGTTACCCGGGTCTCAGTCGCGCGCGGAGGGCGCGTGGGTGCGCAGGTCGGCCAGCAGGTCGGCCTGGCCGGACAGCACCTCGCCGAGAATCCGGCGGGCGACCGCGAGCAGCTGCGCGACCTGCGGGTCGGCCAGCTCGTAGTGCACGCTGGTGCCCTCCTTGCGGCTGACCACGAGGCTCGCGCGGCGCAGCACCGCCATCTGCTGCGACAGGTGCGCCGGCTCGATCCCGACCTCGCGCGCCAGCTCACCCGCCGAATGGCCCCGCTCGCTCAGCAGCTCGAGAACGCGGATGCGCGCCGGATGCCCGAGGGTCCGGAAGAACTCCGCCTTCACCTGGTACAGCGGCGCGCGCACCGCCGCGGCGCGCGGGGCCTCGCCGGTCATTCAGCCGTCCTCGTGTTCCCTGTCGACGCGATCGGACCGCTCCTCGTCGTCGCCGATCCGCAGATCATGGCGGAGCTGGTCGAAATCCACCCTACCGCCGTCGTATTTCAGCGCACGTGCGATCTTCCGCTGCTGGGCCTTGGCCCTTCCGCGTCCCACCTCGCGACCTCCTTTACTCCAGCATTACCAAGCGGGGCCCGTCAGGCCCCGGTCCCCTCAGGGTCGTCGACGGCCACGCCGTGGTCCTCGGCGCGGCGGCGCAGGTCCTCGAGCTCCGCGGTGTACGTGTCCTCGCCGTGCCCGTCGCCGGAAGCGCGGGCCTCCGCGAGGTTCCGGCGCGCCGCGGAGATCCGCTCCCGCAGACTCGTCGCCAGCTCACCCATCAGCGCTCCCCTCCACCCGAACCGGCACCGCGCCGACCCTTACTTGCAAAGTTTAGCAAGTTTGAGAATTGGCCGGACCCGGGGTCGCACTCGTGAGGCCGCGCAGGAGATCGCGCAGGTCGACCCGGGCCGCGGCGGGGAGGGCGAAGAACTCGTCGGCGCGGGCGAGGACGCGTTCGCGCAGGAGCGTGCGGCGCTTCTCGCCCTCGGGGGTGAGCACGACCTGTTTGACGCGCCGGTCGGCGGGATCCTGGCGGCGGACGACGAGGCCGAGCCCTTCGAGCCCGTCGACGATGCCCGTGACGTTCGACGGCTCGCACGACAGCCACTCCGCGAGCACGCGCATCGGGACGGGGTCGTCAAGCCCGTTGACGATCAGGGCCTGGCTGATGTTGAGGCCGAGGTCGGCCGAGGCGGTGACGAAGTCGTCCCGCATCCTCCGGCCGACCCGCTGGAACAGTTCGATCAACTCGGCGGCCACCGCGTCGTCCCTTGCGCTCATCTCTCCAGCATAGGTTCCCTTCAGTGATCCGACTGTTCAGCGACTGAACTTTCTGCTACCTTCGGGAAAATAGTTCAGAGATTGAACAATCCACGGAATGAAGGAGATCGCCGATGTCCGCCCCCGCCGCCCCGGCCACCGGGACCCGCCGCCGCGACCGCGCCGTCGCCGTCGCCGCCACGACAGTCGCGGCCCTGCTCGTCTGGATCGTCGGCGAACCGCTGCTCGGCCACGAACTCGTGATCGAGCCGCCCGGCCAGTCCGCGCAGAACCTCGACGGCTTCGCCTTCACCTTCATCACCCTCGGCGTCTCCCTCGCGGGCTGGGGCGTCCTGGCCCTCCTTGAGCGGTTCACGAGCCGCGCCCGCACGATCTGGACGGTCGTCGCGGTGGTCGTCGTGCTGCTGTCGTTCCTGCCGTTCCTCTCGGTCGAGGCGACCACCGGCACCGTCGTCGTCCTGTCGCTCGCCCACCTCGTCGTCGGCGCGGTCCTGATCCCCCTCATGCTCCGCACCACGGCCCGGCCGGGAGCCGCCGCATGAGCGAGACACCGACCGACAGCCCCACCGGCTGGGTCGCGGACCACATCCGCGCCTACGTGGAGAGCGACGGCGCGCGCGGCCACCTGTACCACGGCTCCCCGACGCTGCTGATCACCACGCGCGGCCGCCGCTCGGGCACGCCCCGGCGCACCGCGCTCATCTACGGCCGTGACGGCGACCGCCTGCTCGTCGTCGCGTCCAACGGCGGCGCGGCGGCCCAGCCCGCCTGGTACCTGAACCTGACCGCGCACCCCGAGGTCGAGATCCAGGTGGGCGCGGACAAGTTCCGCGCGTCCGCGCGCACCGCGACCCCCGAGGAGAAGCAGGCGCTCTGGCCGGTGATGACGGAGATCTTCCCCCTCTACACCGAGTACGAGGCCAAGTCGCCCCGCGACATCCCCCTTGTCATCCTCACCCCCGCCGCCTGAAGCCGGCCGCGCCCCCGCCGAGGCGGCGGGGGCGCGGGTGGGGCTGGATCGTGACGTCGCCGAGCGGGTTCGGTGATGTCGGACGTGTCAGGCTTGGAGGGTTTGCGGGCGCGGCGAGAGGGCGTGGCGGAATGCGGGCAGTGCGGACGGCGGCGGGCGCGCTCGCGGTCGTGATGGGGCTCTCCGGGTGCGGGCGGTTCGCCGGCGACCCCGAGGTGCAGGCGGCGTTCACCGAGCAGTTCGTGCCGGTCGTGCTCGAGGTGGCGCGGGACATGCCGATCGCCGACCCGAGGGTCAAGGCTGTGGTGTTCGTCGGCACGTTCGTGCTGGAGAAGTACCTCGACGGACGGGCGAACAAGGAGTTCGAGTCCGACGACGACACGGTCCTCACCGTCCGCCAGACGATCGACGGCGAGGTCAGGGTGACCGTCCTTCGGATCAAGTCCGACCGGAAGCTGCGGATCGAGATGGACGGCAAGTTCGTCCAGACCGTCGAGAAGGACAGGATCGAGATCGTCGCGGAGCCCGGCTCGACCATCGTCATCACCGACGCCGCCGACAGCGACGTCATCCACCAGGCGGGCACCGCCTGGCTCGCGTTCCCCGACGCCGACGAGGGCGACACCCACATCGACCTCGACACCGGCGAGACGAAGCGCGGCAACGGCCCCGGCATGGACATGCGGATCGAGTACCGGACGTTCCAGCCGTCCGGCCCCGCGGGGGCCAACGGCGCGCGCATCGCCCGCTGGAAGGACGGCCAGCCGAACCGCGCGGCCTGCGCGGAGCTGCCCGCGAGCCGCTGGCGGGAGATCCCCGAGATGTCCTGGCTGACGGAGAAGGTGACGTACTGTCTGCGCACGGGCGAGGGCCGTTACGGCGTCTTCACCTTCACCACCAACGTCATCCAGGGATTCGAATACATCGTCTGGAAGAACCCGGAGGAGTAGGGCGCTTGAGAGGGGAAAGGGGGAGTCACCACTCCTCTCCACTCTCAACGTATAGCGCACAGGGGGGCTTGCGGCAAGACCCCCCTGATGCCGCACAATCGTCCGCCTGGGCCCGGTGCGCCTGCGGACCCTGCCCTCTCCTCCCCTGCTCCGCAGGGGTCAGGCATGCCCGCGACCCGGGCGAGACACCCAAAAGCCCCAGATCGGAGCCGTCCTCAGTGACTTCGCTGAAATCCAGCGCGTTCGACCTTCCCGACAACCTCCGCGCCAAGGCCGACCCCGCCCTGATCGCCGGTGACGAAGGCCACTTCGCGGAGATCGCCGGGAGCCTCGGGCAGGCGATCGCCGAGCTGTCCGAGCGGCTCGAGACCCTGCGCCGGGCCCCGGGCGGCGGCGGACAGGCGGCGCTCGACCGCGACCTGGAGATCCACCGGCTCGCCGCGCGGCTGCGGACGCTGCGCAGGTTCGGCCTCGACCTGTGCCTCGGGCACATGGTCGCGGCCGACGACCCCGAGCCCGTCTACGTCGGACGGCTCGGCCTCACCGACGCCGCAGGCCGCAGGCTGCTGCTCGACTGGCGGTCCCCGGCGGCCGAGCCGTTCTTCGGCGCGACCCACGCCAACCCGATGGGCCTGGCCAGCCGTCGCCGCTACCGCTGGACGCGCGGCAGGATCGGCGACTACTGGGACGAGGTCTTCACCGCCGACGGGTTCGAGGGCCACGCCGCCCTCGACGACCAGTCGGCGTTCATCGCCAGCCTCGGCGGCCACAGGTCGGCGCGAATGCGCGACGTGCTCGGCACCATCCAGTCCGACCAGGACGCGATCATCCGGGCGGGCTCGGCCGGCGCGCTCGTCGTGGACGGCGGTCCGGGCACCGGCAAGACCGTCGTCGCCCTGCACCGGGCGGCCTACCTGCTGTACTCCGACCCGAGGCTGAGCCGGCGCAAGGGCGGCGTCCTGTTCGTCGGCCCGCACCAGCCCTACCTCGCCTATGTCTCCGATGTCCTGCCCAGCCTCGGCGAGGAGGGGGTGCGGACCTGCACGCTGCGCGACCTCGTGCCCGAGGGGGCGGACGCCGCCGCCGAGACCGATCCCGAGGTGGCGGGGCTGAAGGCGTCGGCGGAGCTCGTGCGGGCGGTGGACGCGGCCGTCAGGTTCTACGAGCGGCCGCCCGAGCAGGGCATGACCGTCGAGACGCACTGGTCGGACATCAGGCTGACCGCCGCCGACTGGGCCGAGGCGTTCCACGCGCCCGACCCGGGCACCCCGCACAACGAGGCGCGCGAGCGGATCTGGGACGAGCTGCTGACCATCCTCGTGGACAAGCACGAGGGCGACGTCGCCGACGCGCAGCTGCGCAAGTCCCTGGAGCGCAACCGGGATCTGCACATGGCCCTGAACCGGGCGTGGCCGATCCTCGATCCGGCCGACGTCGTCGGCGACCTGTGGACCGTGCCCGCCTACCTGCGGCTGTGCGCGCCGTGGCTCACCCCGGCGCAGGTCGCCGCGCTCCAGCGCGCGCGGGCGCAGGCTTGGACGGTCGCCGACCTGCCGATCCTCGACGCGGCAAGGCACCGGATCGGCGACCCGGAGACGACCCGGCGCAAGCGCCGCCGCGAGGCCGCGCTGACCGCGCAGCGCGAGCACATGGCCCAGGTGGTCGACAGCCTCATCGAGGCGGCGCAGCGCGACGACGCCGCCGAGGACGGCCACAGCCTGGTGACGATGCTGCGCGGCCAGGACGCCGAAGTGAGCCTCGTGGACGAGACCACGCTCCCCGAGCCCGACCCCGACGCGCTCGCCGGCCCGTTCGCGCACGTCGTCGTGGACGAGGCGCAGGAGCTCACCGACGCCGAGTGGCAGATGCTGCTGCTGCGCTGCCCGACCCGGAGCTTCACGGTCGTCGGCGACCGCGCGCAGGCGAGGCAGGGGTTCACCGAGCCGTGGGCCGAGCGGCTCGAACGCGTCGGGCTCGACCGGATCACGCTGGCCTCGCTGACCGTCAACTACCGGACGCCGGAGGAGGTCATGGCCGAGGCCGAGCCCGTCATCCGGGCGGCGCTGCCGGACGCGAACGTGCCGACCTCGATCAGGGCGAGCGGCGTGCCCGTCACGTACGGGTCGGTCGCCGAGCTGCCAGCGCTGCTCGACGCGTGGCTCGCCGAGCACGCCGACGGCACCGCGTGCGTCATCGGCGACCCGTCCTTCGCCGCGACGCCGCGCGTCCGTTCCCTGACGCCGGAGCTGGCCAAGGGCCTCGAGTTCGACTTCGTCGTCCTTGTCGACCCCGCGTCCTTCGGCGACGGCGTCGCGGGCGCGGTGGACCGCTATGTCGCGATGACCCGCGCCACCCAGCGCCTCGCGGTGCTCACCTCGACCTGATCCGAAAAGCCGAACCACACCGCGGTCCGCCCCGGGTGGCCGCCGTGTCTGGTGCTTTCCCCGCCGTGAACCTAATATTTGTTCCGGATATATCGCACGAGGCACGCCGGCCACCCAGGAAAGACAGGAACCATGACGACGACCGTCTCCCCCACGCCCTCCCCGCTGCGCGGGGTGACCGAGCGGCTCACCCGGCTCCGCAAGATCATCGCCACCCGGATGGTCGCGTCGCTGCAGACGTCGGCCCAGCTCACCACGGTGGTCGAGGTCGACGTCACCGGCGTCGCCGAGCTGCGCGCCGCGCACAAGGACGCGTTCGCCGCGCGGGAGGGCGTGAAGCTGTCCTTCCTGCCCTTCTTCGCCAAGGCGGCAGTCGAGGGGCTGCGCGTCCACCCGGTGGTCAACGCCGCGCTCGACATGGAGGCGGGCACGGTCGCCTACCCCGACGCCGAACACCTCGGCATAGCCGTCGACACCGACAAGGGCCTGTACGTGCCGGTGCTCAGGGACGCCGGAGACATGTCGATCGCCGAGTTCGCGCGCGGCATCGACGACCTCGCCGCCCGTACGCGCGCTAACAAGCTGTCCCCCGACGACCTCGTCGGCGGCACGTTCACCCTCACCAACACCGGAAGCCGCGGCGCGCTCTTCGACACCCCGATCATCAACCAGCCGCAGTCGGCGATCCTCGGCACCGGCGCGGTGGTGCGCCGCCCGGCCGCCGTACGGACCGCCGACGGGACGGAGACGATCGCGCTCCGCTCGCTGGCGTATCTCGCGCTCACCTACGACCACCGCGTCATCGACGGGGCCGACGCGGCGCGCTACCTGTCGTGGGTGAAGGCAAGGCTTGAGCAGGCCGACTTCGCCGCCGACCTCACTGGCTGACCCGGCGGCTGAACACACGGAAGGGGGGAGGCGGTCCGCCTCCCCCCTTCGCGTCCGTCCGTCAGGCCGCCGCGCCCATGGCGTGGCGTGCCGCGACATAGCCGAACACCATCGAGTACGCGATGCTCGCGCCCGCGCCGAGATAGTGGCGGCCGGTGACCGTCGCGGTGCCGTTGCCCGTGGCGTACAGGCCCTCGATCGGCTGACCGTCCTCGCGCAGCACCCTGCCGTGCTCGTCGGCGACGACGCCGCCGCAGGTGCCGACGTCGCCGGGGAACAGCTCGAACGCGTAGTACGGGCCCTGCTCCAGCGGTCCGACCGACGGGTTGATCTTGTACCCGGGGTCGCCGAGGCAGTCGTTGTAAGCCGACGTGCCCCTGCCGTACTCGGGGTCCGCGCCCTTGGCGGCGTGCTCGTTCCACCGCTTGACCTGGGCGGTGAGGCCCTCGGCGTCGATCCCGCAGATCCGCGCCAGCTCCTGGAGAGTGTCGGCCTTCTTGATCAGGCCCTTCTCCAGCCACTCCGGGGGCAGCTTGCCGACGTTCAGCGAACGCCGGTGCGCGTACCTCCTGCGGTACCCCTCATCGAAGATCACCCACGCCGGGACGGCCTTGGCGGTCTTGTCGCGGGCGAACATCGCCTTGCCGACCTCGACGTAGGAGTTGCTTTCGTTGACGAACCGGTTGCCCGCCGCGTCCACGACGATCGTGCCGGGCCGGTTGCGCGCCGCGTTCAGCGTGTTCACGCCGAGCAGCGGCGACGGTCCCGGCAGCCACCACGCCTCGTCCAGCAGGTCGGTGGCCGCGCCGAGCTTGACCGCCGCCTCGATGGCGTCGCCGGTGTCGCCGGGGTTGGCGAACGACCACTCGCCGGTGACCTTCTGGTCGCCGCTGTACTTCTCGCGCAGCGCCTTGTTGTGCGCGAAGCCGCCCGCCGCGACCACGACGCCCTTGCGCGCCTCGATCCGCAGCCGCTCGCCGTCCCGGTCGACCTCGACGCCGACGACCTTGCCGTCCGCCACCACGAAGTCGGCGAAGGCAGCGCCGGTCCACAGCTCGACGTCGCGGTCGACCGCCGCCTTCACCATCTGGGCGATGAGGGCCGTGCCGTTGGTGAGGAGCTTGCGGCCGAACACCTTGGCGATCGTGGTCCGTGCCTGGACCCGCGCCGCGATGAAGAACGACCTGATCGACCGGTTGAAGTACTGCACGTCGCGCAGCTCGTTGGTCTTCACCACAAGGCCGAGCCCGGCGGCCATGCCCGGCTGGACCTTGGCGAGCCAGGGCCCGAGGCGCTTGCCGTCGTACGGCGGCGGCTCCATCGACCGGCCCGCCGCGTTGCCGCCCGGGTTGTTGGAGTAGTAGTCGCTGTAGCCGGGGCAGCGCACGAGCCGCACGCCGAACCCCAGCAGGAAGCGGGTCATCGCCGATCCCTCGGTGATGAAGGCCCTGCGCCGCGCGACGGTCGAGGCGGGGCCGATGTCGCCGATGGTGGACTCGAAGTACCGCATCCCGGCTTCGACGGAGTCGGTGACGCCGTCCTTGGCCATCAGCGGGTTGTTCGGAATCCAGACGACGCCGCCCGACATCGCGGTCGACCCGCCGAGCAGCTCGCGCTTCTCCAGGACGAGCGCGGTACCGCCCGCGTCACGTGCGGCGAGCGCCGCCACCATGCCGCCGCCGCCGCTGCCGACGGACACCACGTCGAAGGAGTGGTCCCAGCCCTCGCTCATGCGGACCTCTCGATGTAGCCGATCTCCGCGCCGACCGGGTAGGTCCCCTCGGCCTCGACGTCGCCGTGCCGCAGCACGCCGGACGCGGCGGCCTCGACGTCGACGTCGGTCTTGTCGGTCCCCAGCGAGTAGATGTTCTCGCCTTCCTGGACGCTCGCGCCGTCCGCGACGAGCCACTCCACGAAGACGACCTCCTCGACGCTCATCGCGACCTTGGGAATGGCCACCGGAACTCGTTCAGACACCTACTGCTCCCATGGTCTTGCGGGCCGCGGCGACGATGTCCCCCGTGCTGAGCGTCACGGCGGCCTCGGACGCGCGGGAGGGAATGGGGGTGAACCTGCCGCCGACCCGCTGGACGGGTTCGGCGAGCTCGCGGAAGAGCTTCGCGGAGATCTGCGCGGCGACCTCAGCGCCGGGACCGGCCACGGTGGTGGCGGTGTGCGCGACGACCGCGCGCCTGGTCTTCGCGACGGACGCCAGCACGGTCTCCATGTCGAGCGGCAGGAGCGTGCGCAGGTCGACGACCTCGGCTTCGATGCCATCCTCGGCGAGGATCTTCGCGGCCTCGAGTGACTGGCCGAGCGCGAGCCCGTAGGTGATGATCGTGACGTCGCGGCCCGCACGCTTGACGTCCGCCTTGCCGATCGGGATGCGCAGTCCGTCGCCCTCGGGGACCGGGCCCTTCACTCCGTACAGCCGGGAAGCCTCCATGAACAGCACGGGGTCGGGGTCGAAGATCGACGACAGGAGCAGGCCCTTGGCGTCGGCGGGGGTCGCCGGGTAGACGACCTTGAGCCCCGGCACGTGCATGAACCACGACTCAAGCGACTGCGAGTGGGTGCCGCCGGAACCCGTCCCGGCGAAGACCGCGGTGCGCACGGTGATCGGGCACGTGGTCCGGCCGCCGGACATGTACCGCAGCTTGGCCGCGTGGTTGACGATCTGGTCCATCGCGATGCCGATGAAGTCCATGATCATGATCTCGGCGACCGGGAGGTAGCCCTCCATGCTCGCGCCGACCGCCGCGCCGACGATCGCGGCCTCGGAGATCGGGGTGTTCATCACCCTGTCCAGGCCGTGCGCGGTGGCGAGGCCACGGGTGACGGCGTTGACGCCGGCCGCCGGGTCGGCGAGGTCCTCGCCCAGCAGGAACACCTTCGGGTCGGTGCGCAGCGCCTCGTCAAGCGCCTGGTTGATCGCCTCGCGGACGCTCAGGTTCTGCTCAGTCATGGGTGACCACCAATCCGTCGGCGTAGACGTCGAGCTGGATCTCGGCGATGTCGGGCGCGGGCGCGGACACCACGGCCTTGACCGCGTCCTCCACCGCCGCCTCGGCCGCCGCCTTGACCGCGTCGAGTTCGTCCTGGGTGAATCCGGCCTCCAGGAGGGCGCGCGGGAACGTCACCATGGGGTCGCGCTCGCGCATCTCGGCGAGCTGGTCCCGCGGGATGTACTTGGCGGTGTCGCCCGCGTAGTGGCCCTCGAACCTGAAGGTGACGGCTTCGACGAGCGTGGGTCCGCCGCCCGCCCGCGCACGGTCCACGGCTTCCTTGACGGCCAGGTAGGTCGCGACGGGGTCGTTGCCGTCGACCGTCACCCCTGCCATGCCGACGCCCTTGGCCCGGTCGGCGACGTGCGGGATCGCCATCGTCTCCTCGACCGGCGTCATCTCCGCGTACAGGTTGTTCTGGCAGAGGAAGACGACCGGAAGGTTCCAGGTGGCCGCGAGGTTGACGCCCTCGTGGAAGGAGCCGGTGTTGGTCGCGCCGTCGCCGAACGTCACGACGGTCACCCGGTCGGAGCCGTCCTTCTGGGCGGCGAGTGCGAGGCCGACGGCCACCGGCACGCCGGAGCCGACGATCCCCGTGGTCATCATGACCCCGTGCGCGGGGTCGGAGATGTGCATCGTGCCGCCCTTGCCGCGCGACGCGCCGACCGACGTGCCCAGCACCTCGCCGATGATCTCGGTGAGCGGCACCCCCTTGGCGACGTGGTCGTGCAGGCCCCGGTAGGTGGTGACGAGGCGGTCGTCCCGGCGCAGCGCGAGGCCGAGCGCCGCGGGGATCGCCTCCTGGCCGCGCGACGGCCAGATCACCGTCGCGAACTCGCCGCGTTTGATGCCGTTGAGCAGCCGCGTGTCGAGCGCGGCCGCCTTGCACATCGTCTCGTAGAGGGTGGTGAGCCGACCCTTGGTCAGCTCCGCCCCTCCGGTCTCGGTCACTGTCATGTGGTGTTCTTCCTGGTTCCGCCCGGGGCGTGCGGGCCCCTGGCTCGGGGGGAGCGGTCCCGCGGGGCTAGTCGGCCCCGCCGGACTCGGCGGGCTCTGCGGCGCGGAATCCCTGCTTTTCGAGGACGAGGCCGTCGCCCTGGCAGCGCAGCCGGCAGGCGAGCCTGACCAGCGGGTCCGACCTGAACCGGGGGCTCATCTTCGCCCTGACGGCGTCGAGTTCCTCCCGCTCGGCGGGCAGCGCGCACAGTTCGCCGTCGACGATCCTGGTGAAGCAGGTCATGCAGTCGGCCTGGCCCCAGCACTGGGTGGGCCACACGTGCCCGTGCCGCCAGGCCGCCTCGGCGACCGCCTCGCCCTCGCCGACCTCGAACTCGGCGCCTGCGGGCAGAATCCTGACCCGGGGCATCGGCACGCCTCCCTGTCGTCAGTTCTTCGTGGGCTCTGGGCTCAGGACCTCGCCGCGAGCCTGCGGTCGAGCTCCTGGTGCATGTTGGCGATGGTGACCTCCCACTTCTCCGACAGGCGGATCTCGGTGAGGGACCTGTTCTTGATGCCGCGCTGCATCCGCTCGAGGTTCGCGAAGTCCTGCCGGGGGATCAGGCCCCAGTGGTCGGCGTCGTCCTTGTCGAAGCGGCCGGACAGCTCAAGCCGTCCGCGCTCCTCCTTCTCGGGGTAGGTGGTGAGCGACCACACCTCGAACCTGCACCAGTCGGGGTCGTCGTTGTAGGGGCGCACCCGGTAGCACAGCGCGTTGGCGTACATCGGCAGCATCAGGTAGTTCGGGAACATGTGGATGTCGCCGCCCCACATCTTCAGCACCTCGGGCGTCCGGTCGGGCGCGGGAATGCCCGCCCCTTCCCAGAACTTGTAGAGCGCGTCGAACGCCTTCGCGACGTAGGCGGGGTCGCTGGTGTCCATGTCGCCCGCGACGCTCTCGAAGACGGTGATGTCACGCTCCAGCGTCATCGCGTCCTGGCCCGCCCAGTTGAGCCGCGCCGCCTGCAGGAAGTCGGGCTTGCCGCCGTAGCCCTCCTTGGCGTCGCCGCTCTGGAACCTGCCGTGGCCGTTGACGAACGGCGTGTAGACGGTGTTCTGGAGGTTGGTCTCGTTGTCGGGGCCGTCCTTGTAGGTGTAGAGCTGCGGGTGCGTCTGCTTGACGTGCCAGCCCTCGAAGAACGCCTCCTGGGCGAGCTTCCAGTTGCAGTTGAGGATGGTCTCCTTCCACCACTTGGCGCGCATCCGCTGCACGCCGTTGCGCTGGAGGATGTTCGCGGCCGGGAACAACGCCTCCAGCAGCGGCGGGGCGTCGAGGTCGAGGTTGACCCACACGTGGCCGCCCCACGTGTCGCACTTCGCCTCGCGCAGCGCGATGTCCTCGGGGCGGACCGTCTCCTCGGCGAAGCCCTCCCTGCCGAACACGTGCGAGATCGAGCCGTCGATCTTCCAGCGCCAGCCGTGGAACGGGCAGACGATCTGGCCGCCGGGGAAGCGCCCGCAGCCGCTGCCCAGCTCGGTCGCCCGGTGCCGGCACGCGTTGTGCAGCGCCTTCACCGAGCCGTCGTGCTGGCGGACGATCAGCAGCGACTGGCCGACGATCTCGTACTCCACGAAGTCGCCGGGGTTGGGGATCTCCTCCTCACGCGCGGCCATCTGCCACACGTGCGGCCACAGCTTCTCCTTCTCCAGCTCGAAGAACTCGCGCGAGTGGTAGCGCTCGGCGGGCACCCGCAGCCAGCCGTCCATGTGGTGCGGGACCTTGGCGTTGACCTCGGGTCCGTTCGGCCCGTGGGCAAGGGCCGCCTCGATGTCGCCCGTCCGGCGCGGATCAGTGACCGTCATCGCTGATCGGCTCCTCTCTGTTCATCGGTGACCTGGTTCGTCGGCGACCTGGGTTCGTCGGTGACCCGGTCGGCGGGCGCGGCTGACTCGCCGAGCCTGACCTGGTCGGGGGTGGGCCCGCCGAGGGAGTCGGCGAGGCGTGCCGACCACCGCGCCCGCGCGTCCGGGCTCTCGACCTCGCGGAGCCGTAGTTCGAGCTCCGCGACGATCTCGATCAGGCCGAACACCGCCTTGCGGACGACGAGGTCGTCGGTGGCGTGGATGCGGTGCGCGTCGAGGTCCGCCAGCTTTTCGGTCAGCGCGCTGACGAGGACGGCGTCCGCGTCGACCCGCAGATTCCGGAAGGTGTTCTGGGTGAACATGGGGAGTCCTCGGTGTTCGGACCGCTAAGGGCAGCTTGGGGACCAAATATTTGCTTCCATTTGGGACCGCCGTGATCCAAATTAGACCCAGATCACGCCCAAGACAAGGGCTTCGGAGTTGACCGTTATTCCTCGGCAGGGGGCCCGCCGACGGCTCCTGGACGTGCCGTGCGGGACACCGCGGCCTCCCCTCCGGCCAGCAGCGGGACGCGGTCGCCGAGGTCGATGATCGCGTGCGCGGGGCAGTCGAGCAGCGCCCTGCGCACCGCCGCCTCGTCCTCGGGGGCGATGTCGTTGCCTCCCGCGAGCGAGGGGTAACCCCAGTCGTCCATCGAGAAGATGTCGGGGGCGTGGACGGCGCAGGCGCCGAAACCGTCGCAGACCGTTCTGTCGAGTTTGATCCTCATGGCAGGTCCTCCTTCGGCTCGGTTGCCACGGCGAACGGGACCTTGCCGGGCGTTGCGTCCGGGCACGCGTCACACCGTCCGGCGAGATGGTCGGCGACCCGCGCCGGGAACTCGCGCAGCAGCGACGCGGCGACGTTCGTCGCGCCGTCGAGGGTGCCGCACGCGCCCCTGCCGCGCAGGTCGGTGGCCCAGCGGCGCAGCCGGTCGAGGTCGGCTTCCTCGGCCGTGTGGTCGCGCAGCGCGTCGAGCGCCCCGGCCATGGCGGCGGTGCCGTTGAAGCACGAGCCGCACTGGCCCGCGTTCTCGCGCGCGAAGTAGTCCATGACGGCGGCCGCGACCGCCACCGGGCAGCCGTCGTCGCCGACGACCGCGAGCGCGCCGCAGCCGAGGCCGCTGCCCGCCTCGGCGAACGCGCCGTAGGCGAGCGGCAGGTCGAGGACCCGATCGTTCATGACCCCGGCGAAGTAGCCGCCGACGAGCGCGCCGGAGACCCGCGCGGGATCGTCGCCCAGCCAGCGCAGCACGTCGGCGAGCGTGACGCCGAAGGGGACCTCGTAGAGGCCGTCGTGCGCGGTGCCCGAGAGCGTCATGAGGAAGGTGCCGGGAGAATCCTCGGTGCCCAGCGCGCGGTAGGCGTCCGCGCCGAGCCGGTGGACGACGGGCAGGTTCGCCAGGGTCTCCACATTGCTGACCAGGGTCGGCCTGCCGCCGACCCCCGCCTCGAACGGGCGCGGCGGCTTGTCCTGCGGCAGCGCGGGCCCGCCCTCGATGGACCGCACCGCCGCGGTCTCCTCCCCCGCCACATAGGACGGCTCCACCCGGTGGACCCGGATCGAGATCTCGTTCCAGCCCTCGGCGGGGAAGGCGCTGAGCGCGTCGGCGAGGCTCGCCGCGCTTGCCGGGTCGGAGACGTAGAGGTAGACGTCCTGCGCGCCGACGAGCGCGGCGGCGAGGCGCACCCCGTCGAGGACGAGGTGCGGGCGGGTGCGCATCAGCCAGCGGTCCTTGACCGAGGCGGGCTCGCCCTCCTCGCCGTTGGCGACCAGGACGGGCGCGGCCTCGCCCGCGCGCACGGCCCGTGCCTTGCGCGCGAACGGGAACGCCGCGCCGCCGCGACCGCGCAGGCCAGCCCGCTCGACCTCGGCGAGCAGCGCTTCGGGGTCGCGCAGCGGCGCGTACCCGCCGCGCGCCAGGTACGCCTCGACGTCCTCGCGGACATCCGTGCCGAGCATGCGCGGTTCGGCCCCCGGGTAGGCGGCGGTCGTGATCCCGAGGGTGATGTCGGTTGCTGTCGTCATGCCGTCACGATGACCTTGTCGTCTTCCACCCGGACCGGGTAGGTGCGGATGCTCCATTCCGGCTTGACCGCCGTGGTGCCCGTCGCGAGCTCGAAGCCCCACTGGTGCCAGGGGCAGTAGATGAACTCGCCCGCGCGGATCTCCTTCGCGCCGCCGGGCCGGTCGGGGTCGGCCACGGTCTGGCCCTTGGTCCTGCCGACGCACAGCGGGCCGCCCTCGTGCGGGCAGTAGTTCGCGATCGCGTAGAACCTGCCGTTCACGTTGTAGACCCCGACGCCGTAACGGCCGATCGGGAAGACCTTGTGGTCGCCGGGGCCGATCTCGTCGACCGTCGCGACGATGTGCTCCCGGCCCCGGGGCGTCCGGGGCCGTCGTGCTTCGGTCATCAGTACGCCCTGACCTGCCCGGCGAGGGCCGGAAGGCGGCTTGGCAGCTTGAACAGGTCGACGGCGTTCTGGAACATGACGGCGTCGCGCATCCGCTCGGGCAGGTGCTTGGCCAGCCAGCGCGGCTCGTCGAACGTCCAGTGCGGGTAGTCGGACGAGAACAGCATGATCTTGTCCGCCTCCATCCACTCGAGCGCGTTCGTCAGCTCGAGCTTGTCCTCGGGGTAGTCGAGGGGCTGGGTGGTGAACCAGATGTTGTCCTTGACGTATTGCGAAGGCTTCTTCGAAAGGCCGAGTTCGTTGCCGCGCGCCTCGTGGATCGCGTCCATCCGCCACATCAGCGGCAGGATCCAGGTGAAGGCGTGCTCGATGAACACGATCTGCAGGGTCGGGAACCGCTCGAAGACGCCGTCGAAGACGAGGCTCATGATCTGGTTCGCGGCCAGCATCGAGTACGTGACCATGAAGTCGTGGTTGTAGGACATGAACCCGACCGGGCTCATCGGCAGCAGGTTGTGCTTGCCGCGGCCCAGGTGGCAGGCGACGGGGATGCCGTGCTTGACCGCCGCGGCCCACACCGGGTCGTACTTGGGGTGGCCCCACGCCGGGCGCGGTTCGGCGTGGATGAGCACCTGCTTGTACTTCTCGTGCCCGGCCCACTTCTCGATCTCGCGGGCGGCGACGTCGGGCTCGGCGATGTTGGCGCAGATCGAGCCGAAGTAGCGGCCGTGCCAGTTGCTGTCGGGGTCGAGCCAGCACGCCTCCTGCCACAGGTTGGTCGCGGCGGCCATCGCCGAGACCTCCTCGTCGGTGTCGCCCGCGCCGCCCGAGGTCGGGCCGAGCATGACGACGTCGGAGCCGGAGTCGAGGACGAGCTGGCGGAAGGCCATGTGCGGGTCGGTGCAGGCGAACTCGCCGTCGCCGGGGAAGGAGTCGACGCGCATCGCCTTGGCGAAGTTGAAGTCGGGCGCGTCGTAGAAGATGCCGTTGTTCGCGCCCTCGCCCCGCAGCCGCTGCTCCCTGACGAACTTCGGGTCGAGGAACTCGTGCAGCACGCCGCGGCGCGGGTACGGGTGGACGTCGCAGTCCACGACCCGTACCGGCGACATCTCGGTGCTGGACAGCTGGCGGATGTCCATCTGCGTCATGGTGATGCCTCTCTGGTCAGGCGGTCCGGTCAGGCGTTCGCGGGGACGGGAAGTCGGTACAGGTCGGCGGCGTTGCGCCACAGGACCTTCGCGCGCTGCTCGGCGCTCCAGCCGGACGGCAGCGACTCGACGGTCGCCAGCTGCCAGTCCGGGTAGCTCGACCCGAACATGAGCATGTCCTCCTTGCCGGTCATGCGCAGCCACTCCCCCGCGAACTCGGTGTCGCCGGGGGTGTCGAGCAGGCCGTTGACGAAGTACACGTGGCCCGGCAGGTAGTCGCTGGGCATCCGGGGGGCCCAGGGCGTCTGCTCGAGGTGGGGGCGGCCGAAGGTGTCCATCCGCCAGATCATCGGGGTGAGCATGTCGGCGGAGCCGTCGGCGAAGACGAGCTTGAGGTCGGGGAACTCCTCGAAGACGCCCTCGGCGATCATGTTCATCAGGTGGTAGACGAACGTCAGCGGCTGGAACCCGACGAGCTGCTGGTAGGTGCGGGCGGGGCCGGAAGGCGTCGGCGGGTGGGTGATGCCCTGTCCCATCTCCCAGTGGATCGCCACCGGAAGGCCGGCGTCCACGGCCGCGCGCCACAGCGGCTTGTAGTGCGGGCGGCCGTAGGGGGCCTGGGTCTGCATCGGCAGGCCGATCTGGACGACCCGGGGATGCTCCTTCCAGCGGTGGATCTCCTTGACCGCCGAGTCCAGGTCGTTGGGGTTGACCCGGATCGTCCCGAAATACCTGCTGCCGTAGGCGTCGGAGTCGAGCCAGCGCTCGACAAGCATCCGGTTCGTGGCCTCGAGGATCGCCGACTCAAGGTGCCAGTCGGGCAGGACGCCGACGGTCATCGGGTGCAGGATCGCGTAGTCGAAGCCGCGCTCCTCGAAGATCGCGCGGCCGGTGAGGTCGGGGTCGGAGCCCGGGTGGTTCCCGTCCTCGGGCTTGGTGCCCGGGGCGTACCTGTTGCCGAGCGGCGCGGTGAACGTGACGTCGGGGGTGGGGAAGCCGCGGCTCGCCCACGGCTGGCCGAGGTACTCGCGCAGGTCGGCGTCCGACCTGAAGAACGGGTGGACGCTCGCGTCGACCTTCGGATGGCCCGCCTCACTGCTCATGGCTGCCTCATTCGTCTGTGGTGTCGTCCGTACGGTGTGCTGGACCAAATTATTGCTCCGCTCAGTATGGCTCAAGCCGGGTCCGACGGGAAGACCCCCGTCGGGCGCGCGGGCTCGGCCACGAAGTCGAGGAAGGTCGGGACCGCCTTCATCCACGGGTCGAAGATGCTCCCCCGGCCCGCGTCGCGCGCCTCCTGCGCGCGCTCCCAGGCGTCCTCCGGCCACGGCGGCTCGATCAGCCGCGAGCCCTTGATGAGCGCGTGGACCTCGAACGACGTGCGCTTCGGGTGGTCGATGTCCTCCTCGCCGCCGCGCACGATGAGGGTGGGCACGTCGATGCCGCGCATCAGATGGTCGGGGACGCCGGGGATCGCCTCGTTCGGCTTGGGCACATATGCCTCGAACCACCGCCACATGACCCGCTCGAACTCCTCGGCCCCGAGGTCGCGCAGCCGCTGTTCGTTGCGCGGGTTCGCCTTGACGAGGTCCGACCAGCTGCCCGCCCTGCCGACGAGGTCGAGGATGCCGTCGATGCCGCTTCTGCGGATCGTCCTGATCTCGTCAAGGACGTAGACGCTGGCGAGGCTCATCGAGCTGAACGCGCCGCCCACGATCGACCACACGACGAGCTTGCGCACGAGTTCTGGGTACTCGATCGCGAAGACGATCGAGTCGCGCGCGCCGCCCGAGCCGCCGAGCGCGACCACCGGGCCAAGGCCGAGCCCGGTGACCAGGCCCGCGAGGGTCGCGGCGCGCATGTGCGACTCGGACGCGCCGTACAGCTGGATGTCCGATGCGCCGGTGTTCGGCCGGTCCCAGATCAGCACGCGCTTGCCGTGCGCGGCGAGCTCCTCGGCGAACGGGCGCACCCCCGGGTAGTCCTTGCTGAACCTGCCGCCCGGGGTGACGGTCAGCACCTCCCCGTCCTCAGGCCCGATCAGCTCGTAAACGACGACGCCGCCGTTCACTTCGAGTTCCGCCATGCGCTTTCTCCTTCCTGTTGTCGTGTCTCGATGTGTCATGTCTCGATGTGTCATGTCTCGATCGGCTCGATCGCGCCGGTTTCGAGGACCATGATCGCCGCGTAGAGCGAGGTGCTCGTCTCGGGATCGTCGAGGTCGACGCGCAGCAGCCGCTGCGTCCTCGCCAGCCGCTCGTAGAGGGTCGGGCGTGAGATGCCGAGCTCCTGTGCGGTGAGCGACTTGTTGCCGCGCAGCCTGAGGTAGGCGGCGAGGGTGCGGACCAGGTCGCCGCCGTCGCGCGCGTCCCTGACCACGAGGGGGCCGAGCGTGCGTTCGGCGAACGCCTGGATTCGCGGGTCGTCGCGCAGCGTGTGCAGCAGGCCCCTGAGCTTGAGGTCCTGGATGCGGTGGCAGTGCCGCGCCCCCGCGCGCGGGCCGCCCGCCCGGACGGCCAGCGCGACGTCGACTGCCTCGGCGAGCGACGCGCGCACGCCGTCGAGTTCGGTCACCGCGCCTCCGGCGGCGACGGTCGGCGCGGGCATGCTGAGCGCGTCGCATCTGGTGTGCAGGCGGCGCGCGAACTCCTCGGCGAGGTCCTCTTGCTGGTCGTCGCGCAGCAGGACGAGCACGCCCCACCGGTCGGCGACCAGCGGGCCGTGCAGGGCGTCGAGGCGCGCGTCGGCGAGCGCGGCGCGGACCGGGCCGGTGAGGTCGCGGACGGCGTCGAGCACCACGAGCGGCAGGTATCTGCGGCCCCTTGTGGTGTGGCCGAGCGCCTCGGCGCGGGCGTGCACCGACTCCGGCGAGGCGTAGCGGGCGGCGACGATGTCGGCGAACACCGAGCGGCGGGCCTTGGCGACGAACTCGTCCTCGCCCTCGATCAGCAGCCTGATCGCCAGCGCGGCGGCCGCCCGCTCGACCACCGTCACCTGGGCCTGGCTGGGGGTGCGCGCGGTGAACAGGGTGAGCCGTCCCCAGCGGCGGCCGCGCGCCTCCACCGGACGGGTGACCGCGCCGGTCTCGGCGTCGAGGCCGCTCGCCAGGGCGCGTGCGCCGCGCCGCCAGCGGCGCAGCAGCAGGTCGGGGGAGCCGTCGCGGGCGTCCATCGCGAGCGGGCGCAGGGAGCCGTCGGAGAAGACGACCTGTCCCCCGGCGAGTTCCGCGGTGGCGCGGACCATCTCCTCGGCGGACGCCTCGGCGAGCGTCAGCGCGGTGAAGCGTTCGTGTGCGGCGGCGGTGGTGCGCAGCAGCTCGCGCTGGCCGTCGATGAGCGCGCAGTGGACCGCCTCGGTCAGGCGGACGAACGGGACCTCGCGGCGCAGCGCGACCAGCGGCAGGCCGGCCCGCTCGCACGCGCGGACCAGCGCGAGCGGGGCCTCGGGGTGGCGGCCGCCGAGTTCGATCACCAGCCCGGCGACGCCCTGCGCGACGAGGCCGTCGACGTAGGACCGGATCTCGGCGCGTTCCCTGGGCAGGGCGATCCCGGTGGTGAGGATCAGTTCGCCTCCTTGGAGGAGGCCCCTTGTGTCGGGGAGCTCGATCACGTGGACCCATCTGACGGTCCTGCCGAGCCGGTCCGCCCCCGCGAGGACCGACGGCATCCCCTCCCGCGTCAGCGGCATCGCGAGGAAGTCGGCGATGGTGAGGGAGCCGAGCCGGTCCGCCGCGGCGTCGGCGAGCACCGTCGCGCCCTCGCTCACGTGCGCTCCCTTCCGCGTCTCACACTGTCCCGTGGGAGCCGATCGGCTCCCCGATCACCGAGTATGACGCCCGGGACCTCGGCTCCGACAGGGGTGTGGACCAAATAGTTGATCCGATCTAAGGTTTGGTCGGGCGCTTGGGCACCCGGGGCCGCCGCGCGGCGGGAAGAGGGCATACTTGGTCGCGTGAGTACGTCGTCTCGGATGGTGGACGCCGCCATCCCCCCGATGGCGCGCCAGCGGACCGACGAGATCCGCAGGACCGCCGCGCGCCTGTTCGCCGTGTCCGGGTACTCGGCCACCACGATGACCGACATCGCCAACGCCGTCGGCATCCTGCCGGGCAGCCTCTACCACCACTTCACCTCCAAGGAGGAGATAGCGGTGGAGATCCTGAGCGAGCTCGACCAGGAGCTGAGCGCGCTCGCCGCGACCACGTCACGGCGGCTCGCCAAGATCGACGGCGGTCCCGAGGAGCGGCTGCGGTACCTGGCGCGCGAGGTGACCACGCTGTCGGTGCGCAACAGCGCGGCGCTGCGCCTGTACTCCTACGAGGCCCCGAGCGCGGCGACCGAGCGGTTCCGCTCCGCGCTCAAGCTCCAGGCCCCGGCGTTGGAGAAGGTGTGGAAGCGCGCGCTCGACGGGCTCGTCCCGCCGTCGGTCGCGCGGTCGCGTGATCTCGGGCTGCTGCGCTTCGCGTTCCACCAGCTCACGCTGAACGCGGCGCTGAACGTGCCGTGCCAGGGCGAGGCGGAGAACATCGCGCGGCAGACGTGCGACCTGCTGCTCAAGGGCCTCATCACCGACTGCCCCGACGACCGCGACCTCGACGGCTCGGCGGCGATGCGCGCGGCCCGCGCGGCGATGGCCGACTGGCGGCCGCCGCACGAGCCGGCCGGCACCGGCACCCGCGACGACATCATCGCCGCGGCCCGCGCCGAGTTCGCCAGGCGCGGCTACAGCGCGACGACGATCAGGGACGTCGCCGAGGCCGCGGGCGTCCGGATGGGCACCCTCTACCGGCGGGTGGACTCCAAAGAGGAGATCCTCAAGGAGATCCTCGACGGCTACACCGCGAGCATGGACCAGGCGCTGCGCGGCGCGCTGACGACCGGCGACTCGGTCGCCGCCTCGCTCGACGCGTTCGGCCTCGTCTTCGTCAACGGCAAACGGCGCTTCCGCCAGGAGTCGGACATCGTGAAGTTCAGCTCGCGCGGCCTCGGCGCGACCGGCGGCCCGTTCCAGGAGTACTTCGAGCAGACCCAGTCCCGTCTGCGCCTCCTGGAAAGCCTGCTCGCCCAGGGCATCGCGGACTCCTCGGTCCGTCCCTTCACCGCCACCGAAAGCCTCGGCCCCCACATCCGCGCCGTCGTCTGGCTCCCCTACCAGGACTTCGGCCGCGCCAGCGCCCCCCGCACCCACACCTTCCTCCGCACCTCCCTCCTCCGAGGCTTCCTCACCCCCACCTGACCCCGACTCCCCACCCGCACCCCCACGAACGCACCTTTGCGAACGCGCCTTCGCGAACGCGCCTCACGAACGCACGTTTGCGAACGCGCCTCACGAACGCGCCTTTGCGAACGCGCCTCGCAAACGCACGTTTGGCGAACGCGCCTCACGAACGCACGTTCCCAACCGCGCCCTCCCGACCCCGCCCTCGCGAACGCGGCCTCGCGAACGCGGCCTCGCGAACGCGGCCTCGCGAACGCGGCCTCGCGAACGCGGCCTCGCGAACGCGGCCTCGTGGGCGCGCCCTTGCGAACGCGGCCTCGTGGGCGCGCCCTTGCGAACGCGGCCTCGTGGGCGCGCCCTTGCGAACGCGGCCTCGTGGGCGCGCCCTTGCGAACGCGGCCTCGTGGGCGCGGCCTCGTGGGCGCGGCGTCGTGGGCGCGGCCTTGTGGGCGCGTCAGCGTGACCTCCGCCTTGCGAACGCGGCCTTGCGAACGCGGCTTCGTGGACGCGCTTTCCCGACGACGGCCTCGTGAGCGCGTCGGCGTGACGTTGGCCTCTCGGAAGTGGGCTTGTGGGCGGGGTGTCGTGGGTGCGTCGGGGTGACGTTGGCCTTGCGGGCTTTGTGGGCGCGGCATGGGCGGGGGCTTGTGGGCGTGCTTTGGGGGGTGGGTCAGGTGTAGTTGAGGTGGACTTTGCAGTTGAGGGCGGCTTCCAGGGCGGTGTGGAGGCGGCTTTCCGGGACTTTGCGGCTGTCGGCGCGGGCCAGGGTGACGGTGACGAGTTCCTCGTCGCCGTCGTCGGTGCGGGTGACGTCGCCCGCGAGGCCGAAGCGGGTGAGGACGCCGAGGGCGTCCTCGTCGGTGCCGCGGCTGATGAAGGTGGTGACGCCGAGTTCGGCGGAGAGGCCGAAGGACGCTTCGCAGAGGGCGGCGTAGTCGGCGGCGGAGCGTCCGTGGTCGAGGTCGTCGGCGATGATCTCGATCTCACGGCGGCATTCCGCGAGGTGCGCGCCGGTGCTGGCGATCACCTCGAGGCCGCGCGCGGTGAGCCGCCCGATCCCCGCGTCGTACTGGGCCGGGGTGAGCACTCCTGCGGCGTCGACGATCACCCTGATCACTGCGGTAGGCACGTCACGACGGTATCCCAAACCCAGATGTGGAGCAAATAGTTGGTATCAGGCTAGGGTGCCCCCATGCTCATGGGAAGACGAATGCGCGGCTTCGCCCTGCTCGGCCCCGCCTTCATCGCCGCTGTCGCTTATGTGGACCCGGGGAACGTGGCGACCAACGTCACCGCGGGCGCGAAGTACGGCTACACCCTCGTGTGGGTCGTCGTGCTCGCGAACGTGATGGCGGTCGTCGTCCAGTACCTGTCGGCCAAGCTCGGCATGGTCACCGGCCGCTCGCTCGCGGGCGAGCTCGGCCGTCGGCTGCCGAGGCCCGCGCGGATCGCCTACTGGCTGCAGGCCGAGGCGGTCGTCATCGCGACCGACATGGCCGAGGTCGTCGGCGGGGCGATCGCGCTGTGGCTGCTGTTCGACGTGCCGCTCGTGCTCGGCGCGGTGCTCACCGCCGCCGTCGCGCTCGTCATCCTGCGCGTCGGGGACGCACGCGGACAAAGCGCGCTGGAACGGCTCATCATGGGCTTTCTCGCGCTCATCGCGGTCGGGTTCCTCGCCGGGCTGCTCGTCGGGCCGCCCGACCCTGGCGAGCTGGCGCGCGGGCTCGTGCCCTCGTTCGCGGGGAACGAGAGCGTGCTGCTCGCGTCCGGGATCATCGGCGCGACGGTGATGCCGCACGTCATCTACCTGCACTCGAGCCTCACCGTCACCCGGCTCGACCGGCGCGGCGAGGGGCTCTCGGTGCGGACGCTGCTGTCGGCGACCCGCCTCGACGTCGCCGCCGCGCTGCTCGCGGCGGGGGTGCTGAACCTCTCGCTGCTCGTCGTCGCGGCCGCCAACCTGCACGGCGCGCCCGGCACCGACACGTTGCAGGGGGTGTACGAGGTCGTCACGTCCGAGCTGGGCGCGGGCGTCGCGATGCTGTTCGCGGTCGCGCTGCTCGGCTCGGGCCTGGCCTCGACGTCCGTCGGCAGCGCGGCGGGCGCGGAGGTGATGCGCGGGCTGCTGCGCCGCGAGGTCCCGCTGTTCGCGCGGCGTGTCGTGAGCGTCATCCCCGCGGTCGTCATCCTCGCGCTCGGCGCGGAACCGAGCGCTACGCTCGTCATGTCCCAGGTCGTTCTGTCGCTCGGCATCCCGTTCGCGCTCGTGCCGCTCGTCTGGCTCACCGCGCGGCGCGACCTCATGGGCGCGCACGTCAACCGGCCGGGCACGACCGTCGCGGCGAGCTGCGTCGCGGTGCTGGTGATCGCGCTCAACGTCGTGCTGCTGTACCTCACCTTCGCGGGCTGACGGCTTGACAGACTGTTCGAGCGCGGGCGGTCCGGCTTGACAGTCTGTCTGTTGTCGCGGGCCGTCGCCTCCCCCAGCATGAGCCGCATGACCGAGCACATCGCCGAGCACTGGCTGGACAACGCGCCCTACACCGGGACCTCCGCGCGCACCGCCGACGTCACCAACCCCGCCACGGGAAAGGTCTCAGGACAGGTCAGGCTCGCGAGCGCGGCCGACGCCGAGGCCGTCATCGCCGCGGCCAAGCGCGCCGTGCCCGGCTGGGCGACGACGTCGCTCGCCAAGCGCGTCAAGGTGCTGTTCCGCTTCCGTGAACTGCTCGCCGCACGCAAGGACGAGCTCGCCGCGATCATCACCGCCGAGCACGGCAAGGTGCTGGATGACGCCGTCGGCGAGGTGAGCCGGGGACTCGAGGTCGTCGAGTTCGCTTGCGGGGTCCCGCACCTGGTCAAGGGCGAGTTCTCCGAGCAGGTCTCCGGCGGGATCGACACGCACTCCAAGCGGCAGCCGCTCGGCGTCGTCGCGGTCATCAGCCCGTTCAACTTCCCGGCGATGGTGCCGATGTGGTTCTTCCCCCTGGCCATCGCCACCGGGAACACCGTCGTGCTCAAGCCGAGCGAGAAGGACCCGGGCGCGGCGCTGTGGATCGCGCGGCTGTGGCGCGAGGCGGGGCTTCCCGACGGCGTCTTCAACGTGCTGCAGGGCGACAAGGAGGCCGTCGACACGCTGCTCGACTCGCCCGACGTGCAGGCGGTGAGTTTTGTGGGGTCCACCCCGATCGCCCGTTATGTGAACGAGCGCGCCGCGGCGTCCGGGAAGCGGGTGCAGGCGCTGGGCGGCGCGAAGAACCACATGGTGGTGCTGCCGGACGCCGACCTCGACCTCGTCGCGGACGCGGCGGTGAACGCGGCGTTCGGCTCGGCGGGCGAGCGGTGCATGGCCGTCAGCGTGCTCGTCGCGGTGGGGCCGTGCGCCGACGACGTCATCGGCGCGATCGGCGCACGGGTGGCCTCGCTGCGCGTCGGCGACGGGACGCTCGGCTGCGACATGGGGCCGCTGGTGACCCGCGAGCACCGCGACAGGGTCGCCGCCTACGTCGACGCGGGGGTCGCGGAGGGGGCGAAGCTGGTGATCGACGGGCGTGACCTGCGCGTCGAGGACAGGCCCGACGGGTTCTGGCTCGGGCCGACCCTCTTCGACCACGTCACGCCGGAGATGACCGTCTACACCGACGAGATCTTCGGGCCGGTGCTCAGCGTCGTCCGGGTCGACACCTACGAGGCGGCGCTCGCGCTGGTCAACGCCAACGAGTACGGCAACGGCGCCGTCCTCTTCACGCGCGACGGGGGCGCGGCGCGCCGCTTCGAGTTCGAGGTCACCGCGGGCATGGTCGGGATCAACGTGCCGGTCCCGGTGCCGACCGCCTACTACGCCTTCGGCGGCTGGAAGTCCTCCCTGTTCGGCGACACCCACGCGCACGGCATGGAGGGCGTCCGCTTCTTCACCCGCGCCAAGGTCGTCACCACCCGCTGGACCACCCCGCCAACCAGCCTCACCCTCGCCTTCCCCACAAACGACTGACGCCGCCACGGCACGGCCAGCCGGGCACGCCGTGCCCTTGCCGCGCCGCAGCGCGGATACGGCGGGGCTCTGTCGTGCCGCAGCGCTTGATCGGTTCCCCGACCAGACCCGCACCG
Source organism: Actinocorallia sp. A-T 12471 (assembly GCF_033875155.1). NCBI lineage: Bacteria > Bacillati > Actinomycetota > Actinomycetes > Streptosporangiales > Thermomonosporaceae > Actinocorallia > Actinocorallia sp. A-T 12471. The sequence goes on from NZ_JAWZTE010000003.1 coordinate 298,724, forward strand.
AGATCCGCCGGTGCGCGAACCCGGAGTCTTCCTGCCGTATCGCCCCCGAGCCCCGCCCCGCCCCGCGCGTGGGGCGGGGCTTCGACGCTCGATCCCCGCGTGCGCGGGGAGCGCCCCCGCGCGTGCGGGGCGGAAAAATAAGGGGGTGTGGCGGGTTAGGGAGGCTTGGAGGAGGTTGGCGGGGGTGGGGGGGAGGAGGGGGAGGAGGGCTTGCCAGGCGGCGAGGGCGGAGGTGCCGCTGGCGGCGGCTATGGAGTGTTCGATGAGGTGGGGGTCGGTGGTGGAGAGGGCGGCGAGGTCCTTGACGCCGTCGACTTGCCAGGGGAGGTCGGGGGCGAAGGCGGGGAGGGCGGTTCTTGAGGAGGCGGGGGCGGGGCCGGAGGGGACGAGGGGGACAAGAATTTCGTGGGGTATGCCGGTTTCGTCCTGGTAGCGGATCGGGACGAGGCGGGGGGCGTCGAGGGCCGCGGTGACCTCGAGGATCGGGGTGCCGTCGGCGAGGTTGTGCAGGACGAGGAGTACGCCGTTCGGGGCCAGCACCGCGAGGGAGCCGGTGTCGGCGGCGGCCGTCGCGGTCTCCGCCGACGGCATCGGGAACACCTCCCCGCGGCCTGCCGGCCAGGAGTGCGCGACGACGTCGAAGGTCCAGCGCCCGGCCGGAAGGCTCGGGAACGCGACGACCCCGCGCTCGGTGAACACCCCAAGGTGACGCACCCGCAGCCGGGCCGTCCGCGCGCCGGTCGCCCGCGCGGTCAGCCAGAGCCCGGCGAGGCGCTCGACGTGCTCGGCGGCGACGGTCAGCGTCACCGCGAACCGCGCCCCCTCCGGACGTGCCTCAGCCGTCAGCCGGACGCCCCCTGCCTCGATCCGCGCGGTCGGCTCGTCCGGCGACAGGCCGTGGCTGCGCAACCGTCCCAGGGCCTCGCGCACGGCGGCGACGATGGTCCTGCGCGCCTCGTCGCGGTCCGCCATCAGCGCGACCGCGCGGTCCACCTCGGTGAGGGTGTGCGCGGTGTGCTCGTCGAGCCAGCCCGGTTCGGCCTCGGGGTAGGCGGTGGCGAGGAGTTCCCGGTAGACGCGCGCGAAGTCGTCGGTCATGACGGTCTCCCTTCGCTCACGCACAGCGAACAGCGGGTCCGCAGCGGGCTGTTGTGCAGGCCGGTGGCCGCCGCCGTCACCGCGATCCGCATCGCCTGTTCGTCGTCGGCGGACTCGGGAACTGCCGTGCTGTTCAGCACGCGGACGACGACACGTTCCCAGTGGTCCTGTGCCCGGTACCAGTCGCTGTCGTGGAGTTTCACATAGGACTCGGCGAATCCCTGCGGAACGGAGAACCCGCAGTGCCGGAAAAGCAGGTCGGAAAGGCGCGGGATGAGATTACTCATCGGCGTCCGGGGGGAAGATCTCCTCGAACGGCACACTGCGCCGCGAGGTGATCGCGTGGCTCAGCGCGTAACCCGCGACGGCACCCGCGATCCCCGGCGCGAGCAGCCACCCGGCGACCGACAGGAACCACGCGACGACCGGCGCGGACGTGGCGGCCGGCGAGGTGATGCCGACGCTCACGTCATAGGCGTGCCGCCAGCCGATCGCGAATCCGTTGCCGACGAAAAGCCCGGTGTACAGGACGGCGACGACGCTTCCCCGGGTGAGCAGCCAGTGCCGCAGCCCCCGGTATCGGGCGATGGAACGCCATCTTCTCCGCAGCGCCTCGTGCGGCCTTTCCGGACGCGGTGGCGGCAGATCAACTCCCGTTCCCGCATCGGGGGGCGGCGTCGACATGGCTGAAGGCTACAATATCGCCGCCCGCCGGGAACAACGGTTCGGCGATCATTTCCCTTCGATTCTCCGCAACGCCCCAACGGTTTCCCATAACGGCCAAGGAAAGGGCGGATTAACGGCCGTGACAATAATGGCGCGCGCGCTTTCGCTCCTGGGACGGCGGCGCGACGACCCCCTCACCGCGCTCCGCCGCCTCCAGGACGACGCCGAGGGCTTCGCCGACTCCCCCGAGGACAGGATCGAGGAGGACGAGGCGTGGCGGCGGCTGACCGACGGCATGTGGTGGGACGCCTGCCGCGCGGCGGTCCGCACCCGTCAGGACCTGCCGCGCGCGTGGGCCGACGACCCCGCCTCCTGCTGGGCCCTGCGCCGACTGCATGAGGACGAAAGGGAGATTCCGGCCCCGCGTGACGGCGCCCTCCGGCCGACGGCGTCACGGGCCCGTGCCGTCGCGCGCCTCGCCGCCCTGCTCGCCGAGGAGACCGAGCAAGCTGACGAGGAGGCAACGGCGCACCTGCAGGCGATGGTCGACGCCTGGTCGCGGGCGCACACCCTGCCGACCCGCGGGCCGTTCGCCGATCCGGCCGGGCATCCGGGGCTGCGCCGTCTCCAGTGGCTCGCCGACGCGCTGTCGCCCATGTCGGGCGGCGCGGCGCGCGCGATGGTGCTCATGCAGGCGCTCGCCCTCGCCGAGGCCCGCCCGGCGCGGCCGGAGCGCACCCGGCACGTCGCGATCGTGCTCGCGCCGCAGCGGCCGCGGGACACCGGGCTGGTCGGCAGGCTCGAACTCGAGATCCTGCCCGACGGCCCGCGCGGCCTGTACCCCGACCCTCGGACGATGAGCCTGTTCACCGCCGACGAGGACTTCCAGAGCGCGCTGACCGACGCGTGGGTCTACCAGACCGGAACGCGCGGCCGTGTGCCGTGTGTGGTGTGGCGGCTGAAGATCGCCGGGTACCCGCCGCAGCGGATCGTCGGGGCGTCGCTCGGCGCGGCGTTCGCCGTCCTGCTCCGCGAGCTGCTCGGCTCGCCCACCTCCCGCGCGGTCGCCGCCGCCCGCGTCATGACGGGTCCGCTCCGCCGCCCCTATGACGGCCACGCCGTCACCGGGGACGTCACCGAGCGGGGCGAGCTGCTGCGCGTCGGCGGCCTGCCCGCCAAGCTCGCCCGGGCGCGTGCCGAGGGCCTGATCCTCGTCGCGCCCACCGCGAATGAGGAGGACCCGCCGCCCCGCGACGTCATCTGGGTCCCGACGGCGGCCAGGGCGCGGCGCGCGCTCTACGGGTGGAACCCTGTGCGCACCGTGCTCGCGGCCTTCACGTCGGTGGTCCTCGTCGCCTCGGTGGTCGTGGTCCTTCTGGTGGAGCAGGTCGGCGCGGCGCGCGAGCGCGACGACGTCGACCTGTCCAGGGATCTCGCCGCGCAGTCGCTCGACAGGTTCACCTCCTCGCCCCGCGACGCCGTCGCCCTCGCGCTCGCCGCGTGGACCGTCGCGCCGACCTTCGAGGCGCGTTCCGCCCTGCTCAGCGCGCACAGCGGGCTGCGCAACGACTGGATCCCGGTGTCCGACGGAGCCACCGGGCTCGCCTTCAGTCACGACGGCGGGCTCCTTGCCACGGTCGCCTACGACACCCCCACCGTGCGGCTGTGGAACACGATGAACCGCACCCTCACCGCGACCGTGGCGGGCCACGCCGTCGCGTTCAGCCCGGATGGCAGGCTGCTCGCCGTCGCCGACGGCAGGTCGGTGCGGCTGCGCCGGGTCGCCGACCGCGCGCTTGTGGCGACGCTGAGCGGGCACCCGCAGATCGTGGACTCCGTCGCGTTCAGCCGCGACTCGAAGACGCTCGTCAGCACCGGGGGCGACGTGCGGCTCTGGCGGACCGACGGCGGCGGCCTCGCCGGCACGGTCAAGGCAACCGGTCGCGTCGTCGACGCCGCGCTCGTCCCCGGCCGCGACGTCCTCGCCGTCCTCACCGAGGACATCGACGTGTTCGACACCTCGGCGCTGCCCTCGGTGCGGCACGTCAGGACAGTGCGGCTCGACCGCCAGTCACCCCGGACCTTGTCCTTCAGCCCGGACGGGCAGAGCATGGCGGTCACCGAGCTGAGCCTGCGGCCCGGCGCGCTGAGCACCACGCTGTGGGACACCGGGGACTGGGTCCGCGAGATGCGGCTCACCGGGGGGTCGCCCGCGTTCTCGCCGTCCGGCGACGTCATCGCCCTGTCCGACGAGTTCCCGTTCGGCGGCCCACCCGTCTCCTTCTGGTCGGTCCGCGACGGGAACCCGCTCGGCTCCGTCGGCGGGTTCGGCGAGTCGGCGCAGGTGACGGCGTTCAGCCCCGACGGACGCGTCATCGCCGTCACCGACGCGCACTCCGAGCGCGATTCCGTCGCCGTCGCCCTGCTCGACACCGGACGGCCGAGGTCGGGATCCGTCCCGCCCACCGCGGTCAACACCGTCGCCTTCGCCGCGCGCGGCCGGATCGCGATCGCCACGGGCTCCGACGGCACGGTCACCTGGTGGCGCCCCGCGGCGCCCACCGAGGCATCGGTCACGGTGAACGCGCACCGCAGGGGCGTGCGGGCCGTCGCCGTCAGCCCGGACGGCACGGTGATGGTCACCGCGGGCAACGACAGGACCGCCAAGGTCTGGGACTTCTCCGGCCGCAGCCCGAAGGCGACCCTGTCCGCGCACGACGAACCCGTCGTCGCCGTCGCGTTCAGCCCCGACGGCTCGACCGTCGTCACCGCCGACGCCTCCGACAACGCCGTCCTGTGGGACGCCCGCACCTTCCGCAAGCTCCGCGAGCTGAAGTCCGCGTTCTCCAATTGGGGATGGCCCCTTGACCTGTCGTCCGTGGCGTTCAGCCCGGACGGCCACACCCTCGTCGGCGCGGGCGCGGGCGGCGCGATCAACTTCGTCCCGCTCGACGACGCCGGCCATCACGGACTGCTCGCGAACTTCGGCGGTTTCATCAAGCGGATCAGGGATGTCGCGACGAGCCCCGACGGGCGCGTCATCGTCAGCGCCGACGCCGACGGCGGCGTCACCCGCTGGCCCGCGTCCCAGATCTATAAGGGCAGACGGACGGGCGCGGGCTCCTCGCTGCTGACCGGGGTGGACGCCAACACCGTGGCGTTCAGCCCCGATGGCCGCATCCTCGCGCTGGGCGGCACCGACCGGACGATCCGTCTTCTCGACGCCGTCACCTTCCGTCCCGTCGCCACCCTGCACGGCCACCGGGGCGAGGTCCTTTCCCTCGCCTTCAGCCCCGATAGCCGAACCCTGCTCGCGGGCGACGCCAGTGGCGCGACCCGCACCTGGAACCTCGACCCGAGCCAGACTCTCCCCTCCCTCTGCGCCACCCTCCCCGGTTCCCTCACCGCGTTCCCTTACCGTCTCTCCCCCTCCTGGCCCTCCTTCCTCGCCCGCTTCACCCTCGCCCCCACCTGCCCGTAGCCGGGTCCTTCCTTGCCGGAAGTACTGCGTGCCGTGGGACAGTTGGGATAAGATCGCACCATTTACGCCGGGAATGTCGGGAATGAAGGGGTCGCCATCGTGCGCCGTGTCGGGCTTGGGGTTGTGGCGCTTGTCGCGCTTGTGGGATGCGCTCCCGCCGAGGAGGCGAAGGCGCCCGCGCCGTCGGCGGCCGCGGAGTGCGCGAAGGAGAGCCTGCCGCTCAAGAGCCCGGGGACGCTGACCGTCGGCACCGACAAGCCAGCCTACGAGCCGTGGTTCTCCGGCGACGACCCCACGAACGGCCAGGGCTTCGAGTCCGCCGTCGCCTACGCGCTCGCCGACAAGCTCGGGTTCGCCAAGACCGAGGTGAAGTGGGAGACGGTCAGCTTCGACGCCTCCTACGCGCCCGGCGCGAAGACGTTCGACTTCGACATCAACCAGGTCTCGATCAGCGAGGCGCGGGCCAAGGCTGTGACGTTCAGCGACGGCTACTACGACGTCGCCCAGGCCGTCGTCGGGCTCTCCGACGGCAAGTTCGCCTCGGTCCCCGACGTCGCGGGCCTGAAGGACGCCTCGATCGGCGTCCAGGTCGGGACGACGTCGCTGACCGCCGTCCAGGAGCAGATCAAGCCGACCAAGCAGCCGCGCGTGTTCAACAACCAGATCGACGCGGTCAACGCGCTGAAGAACAAGCAGGTCGACGCGATCGTCGTCGACCTGCCGACCGCGTTCTACGTCACCGCCGCGCAGATCGAGGGCTCGAAGATCATCGGCCAGCTCCCCTCCGTCGGCGGCGCGCCCGAGCAGTTCGGGCTCGTGCTGGAGAAGGGCAGCGCGCTCGTCGGCTGCCTCAACAAGGCGCTCGGCGAGCTGAAGACGTCCGGGGACCTCGCGCGCATCCAGGACCAGTGGCTCGCCGCCGCGGCCGGAGCGCCAGTGCTCAAGTGACGGACAAGACCGCATGGGTCAAGAGCGACCGCCAGCGGGAGCGCGAACGGCTGCGGCGGCGCGCCGCGCGGCGGTCCGGGGCGGTCGCGACGGGCTCGACCGTGGCGCTGCTCGGGATCGCGGGCTGGCTCGTGGTGGCGTCGCCGGGCTGGCCGACGGTCCGGGCGACGTTCTTCTCCTGGTCGGAGTTCACCGGCTCCCTCGGCGACGTCCTCGACGGTTTCTGGACCAATGTCCAGATCTTCCTGATCGCCGAGCCCATCGTGCTCGCCGTCGGGCTCGCGGTGGCGCTCGCCAGGGGCGTCAAATCGCCCGCGTTCTTCCCGATCCGTGCCCTCGCCGTCGCCTACACCGACGTGTTCCGCGGCATCCCCACGATCCTGCTCGTGTACCTCGTCGGCTTCGGCATCCCGGCGCTGAACCTGTCCGGCGCGCCGAACAGCCCCATGACGCTCGGCATCATCGCGCTCGTGCTGTCGTACGGCGCTTACGTCGCCGAGGTGTTCCGTGCGGGCATCGCCTCGGTGCACCCGAGCCAGCTCGCCGCGGCCCGCTCGCTCGGGCTCAGCAGGGCGCGGGCGATGCGGTACGTGGTGCTGCCGCAGGCCGTGCGCAACGTGGTCCCGCCGCTGCTCAACGACTTCGCCTCGCTCCAGAAGGACACCGCGCTCGTCGCCGTCCTCGGCGTGGTGGAGGCGCTGCGGCAGGCGCAGATCCACTCGGCGCTGACCTTCAACTACACGCCCTACCTCGCCTCGGCCGCCCTGTTCGTCATGCTGACCGTGCCGCTCGCCCGCTTCACCGACTGGCTCGCCGCCCGCGCCGACGGCCGCCGCTCCCCCGGAGACCGCTGATGCCGCTGCTCACCGTCGACGGCCTGTGGAAGCGTTACGGCGACCGGACCGTGCTGCGCGGGATCGACCTGGAGATCGCGCGGCACGAGGTCGTCTGCCTCATCGGGCCGTCCGGGTCGGGCAAGTCGACCCTGCTGCGCTGCGTCAACCTGCTGGAGACCGTGGACGACGGCGCGATCTTCCTCGACGGCGTCGAGATCACCGCGGTGAACGCCGACGAGGACGCCGTCCGCCGCAGGATCGGCATGGTGTTCCAGTCCTACAACCTGTTCCCGCACATGACGGTCCTGGACAACATCACGCTCGCCCCGGTGAAGGTGCACGGGCGGCCGCGCGCGGAGGCCGTGGACGAGGCGCGCGCCCTCCTCGCCCGCTTCGGCCTCGCCGACAAGGCGGCCGACTACCCCGACCGCCTGTCCGGCGGCCAGCAGCAGCGCGTAGCGATCATCCGCGCGCTCGCCTGCCGCCCCGAGGTCATCCTCCTCGACGAGGTCACCTCCGCCCTAGACCCCGCCCTAGTCGGCGAAGTCCTCACAACAATCCGCGACCTGCGCTCCCAGGGCATGACCATGCTCCTCGCCACCCACGAACTCGCCTTCGCCCGCGAGATCGCCGACACCGTCTGCTTCCTCTCCAACGGCGAACTCCTAGAACAGGGCCCACCCTCCCAACTCCTCAAATCCCCCCACCACCCCCAAACCCGCACCTTCCTCAACCACCTCCTCCCCTGACCCCCAGAAAGTCCTCGGGGTCCTTTCGCTTTCCACAAAGGACCCTGAAGTGCCCCACGGCCACTCCTACACCTACCTGCCCGACTCGGCGCGCCTGGCCGCGGTTCCTCGCCGACACCGGGCGCATCCTCGCCGAAGCCCGACGGTACGACGTTTCATCGCCGGCACTCTGGGCTGGCATGAGCCTTGATGACGCCGACCGGTGCCGCTGTGCGGGACAACCGGTGGCGGGTCGCCCCGGAGGACCTGGTCGTCATGACCCCACGCGGCGAGGTCGTGGAGCGCGGCCGGTACGCCTCCGCCGCGTCGACCGTGCAGGTCCTGATGCTCCTGGAGGCGTTCCCCGAGGTGAACGCCGTGATCCACACCCACGCAAGGTGGTCCCGGGTCTACGCCGCGGCCGGCCTGAGCCTGCCTCCCGCCATCACCAGCATGGACCGGTACGGGGACGTCCCGTGCATCCGGATAGACGAGCACGTCCTGAAGGCGCGCTACAGGGAGGCGCCCTGGGTGACGTTCGTGCCCGAGGCCATGAACACCTCCCGGCCGGACATCGCCGCGGTGAACGCCGCGATCGCCGAGCGCGCGATCGAGCTGCTGGACGGTCGGCGCGACCAGTTCGCCTGGCACGGGCTGGGCTACACCATGTACCGACACGGCCTCGTCGTCGTCTCGCCGAGCCTGGAGCGCGCGGTCCAGGACGCCACCGCGATGGAGTCCTCGTGCGAAACGGCGCTCGGCGTCGCCGTGCTCCAGCTCACCGGCGCCGACGTCAACGGACTGGCGGTTCAGGCCGTCTAACCAGAACGATCCGCCTACGGGCATCGGAGCCGTGAACGGCTCCGACGCCCGTAGCCTTGCGTAGCGAACCCCGAACCCAGAGGAGCAGCTCCATGACCGGCACGGACGCCATGACCACGGACCGGCACCTGTACCGCATCACCGGCGGCGCCCCTCTGAAGGGCGAGGTCCCAGTGAGCGGCGCGAAGAACGCCGTCACCAAGCAGATGGTGGCGGCGCTCCTGACCGAGGAGCCGGTCACGATCGCGAACGTGCCGAGGATCGTTGAGGTCGATCTCGTCGTCGGGATGCTTCGGCAGCTCGGCGTCGACGTGGACTGGACGGGCGACCACGAGATCCGGGTGGAGGCTGGTGCCATCGCGGACTCCGGCCTTGCCGAGCGGTACACCGGTGCGAACCGCATCCCGATCCTGATGATGGGGCCGCTGCTGCACCGCGTCCGGGAGGCCGTGATCCCCCTGCCGGGCGGCTGCCAGATCGGCAAGCGACCGATCGACTACCACCTGGACGCCCTCCGCCAGATGGGCGCGGAGGTAACCGAGCAGCCGACTGCGGTGCACGTGAAGACCACCGGCCTGGTCGGCGCGCACATCACGCTCGCGTTCCCGTCCGTGGGCGCGACGGAGAACATCGTCCTCGCCGCCGTGCTCGCCCGTGGCACCACCGTGATCCACAACGCCGCCGTGGAGCCGGAGATCATCGACACGATTCTGATGCTCCAGAAGATGGGCGCGCTCATCGAGGTCCAGACGGACCGGCGGATCGTGATCGAGGGCGTCAGGCGGCTCACCGGCACGACTCACTCCGCGATCACCGACCGGGTGGAGGCCGCGTCCTTCGCCGCCGCCGCAGTAGCGACCGGTGGCAGCCTGGAGGTCATCGGAGCCCGCCAGGCGGACCTGACCGGCCTGATCAACACTCTGCACCGGATCGGCGGAGGATTCGCCGAGACGTCCCGCGGCCTCACCTTCTACCGGGCCCGCGACCTCACCGCCACCTCGTTCCGCACGGACGTCCACCCGGGCCTGCTCACCGACTGGCAGCAGCCCCTCGTGCTCCTGCTCACCCAGGCGGCGGGGACCAGCGTCGTGCACGAGACGATCTATGAGGACCGGTTCGGGTACACGCTGCAGCTTCGCGAGATGGGCGCCCGGATCGAGCTGTCCACCGCGTGCCTAGGCGGGGACGCCTGTCGGTTCGCCAACCGCGACCACGCCCACTCCGCCGTCATCTCCGGGCCGACGCCGCTGTCCGGGCGTGAGCTGGAGATCCCGGACTTGCGGGCTGGTTTCGCGTTCGTGCTGGCGGCCCTCGTCGCCGACGGCACCAGCACCATCAGCGGGACGCGCTACCTGGAGCGCGGCTACGAGGACCCGGTGTCCCGGCTGACCGCGATGGGCGGTCAGGTCGACACGGTCCCGGTGGGCTGAGCTGCTGAGGCCGCCTCGTGACACAGGGTCAGGTACTCGGCGGCGGCACGTCCGGGCGTGAACCAGGACGCTAACCGGCGGTAGGCCCTCCAGCCCATCGCCACCATCTCTCCCTGGCCGAGCTGCGCTATCCGCTCGATCGCGTCTGTGAGGGCGGTGGGGTCGTCAGGGTCGTACACCAAGCCCGTCAGCCCGTGCAGAACCAGCTCGGCGCTGGCACCGCCGCGCGGCACGATCGCGGGCTTCCCGAGCCCCGCGGCCTCGGCGACGACCCGGCCGAATCCCTCCGTTACTGCGGCGGTCACCAGGACGTCGGAGCCAACGAGCCGAGCCTGGAGGTCGTCAACGTGGCCGTGGAAAGCGACGGGCACCGGGCATCGCGTCGCGCGCGCCCTGAGTTCGGGCAAGGATGGTCCGTCGCCGTACACGTCCAGGGCGACGGTGCCGTGCAGGGCGGGCGGCAGAGCGGCGAGGGCCGCGATGATCCGGTCGAGGCGCTTCCACGCGATGATCCGGCCGACGGCCGCGAGTCGTAGGACGTCATCGCGGACGCGCCAGCGCAGCGCCTCGGCCTGCTGACGGACGCCGTTGTACACGACCCGGACCCGGTCCGGACAGCCGGAGAACGCCGTGATGGCGGAGGCCGACGCGCGGGAGATCCCGACCCAGGCGTAGGGAGACATATGGTCCCAGGGCAGTTGCTCCGGGGTGTGCCCGAACAGGTCGCCCCCGGTCGGGTCGATCATCCGGATGGGCTCCCCGGCCACCAAGATGCCCCGCACGATCGGGATGACGGGGACAGCGCGGACGTGGGCCAGGTCCACGAGCATGGTGCGGTGGCTGCTGAGCACGACGGCACCTGGCTGGGCAAAGCGGGCGAGCGCGGCCAGATAGCCGCGATGGTCGGGCACGACCTCTACGGCTACGCCGGAGTGCAGGGAGGTGGGGGTGGGAGCGGACCCGGCGGCGCGCCAGAGAACGGTGACGGGCACGTCGGTTTCCGCGATGCCCTCGGCTACCTCCATGGTGGACTGCTCGGCGCCGCCGGCACCGGTCGCCATCCAGGTCATGACGATGCTGCGGAGCGGGGAAAGGCCAGGGCACATTGACGATCCGATCCTCCCGGGTTGGGGCCGCACCACCAGACTGCGCCGACGTCCAGGCAGGACGAGCGCTTTGCGTTCGGCGCGCGGAAATGCCCTGATTCCCGTGGAAGCCTTGACTAGCGGGAGAAGCCCATGCGCGCGGCCATGACGCGGAGGTCGCGCGGTCCGTGCCCGGCCCGCACGAGCGACCGCGTCAGGTCGAGGACCGCCGGCCGCGAGTACACCTCCTGGGGTGCCTCCTTCTCAGCCGCCAGCAGCGCCTGGGCCGCCCGGTCGTGCTGGCCGCACTGGGAGGCCGCCGCCGCGACGTCCGTCCAGTACCGCGCCCTGCGCTCAGTCGTAGGCAGTTGAGAGGGCCGGATCGAGTCGGCGACGTTCAGCGCGGCACCGGGCTCGCCCGCCGCCGCCAGGCCCGAGATCTGGTGCAGCTGCACGACCGGCACGCCGAACCCTCCGCCATGTGCGGGCAGGAGCACACGGTCCCCCAGCGTCGAGGCCAGGTACGCGGCCTCGCGCGTCAGGGTGCGCATCATGCGGCTGTCCCCGCTGCGTGCCGCGGTGTAGGCCGCGGACATCACGAGGAGCCCGCGCTGAGCGCGGACGGCCAGGCCGCCGCCGGAGAGCTGGTCTGCGGCGTCCAGCGCGATCGATGCGGCTCGGTCGCTCAGGCCGGACCTGCGCACCAGGACCGCCATGTCGCGCGCCGCCTCCCCCGCGAGGACCGGATCTGCGGCACCGGGCGCGATGGTCCTGGCGCGGTCCGCGGCGATCAGCCCGAGGTCGTTGAGGTTCAGCTTCACTGCCATCCTGGAGATCAGGATGTACGTCTGCGTGAGAACTGCGGAGGCGGCGGGGGTGTCCCGTACCGCGACAGTGTGGGCGGCGCTCAGGAGACCCGGCAGCCTGCGGGCAAGCTCGGTGTAGCGGCACGCGTGGAAATCACCCATCGCCATCGACAATGCCTGCCGTAGCCGGTCCGGGGCGACCGGTCCGGGCGCGGCAGGCACCCCCACCAGCAGGCAGCGCTGCAACACGCTCGCAAGCGCGTCAGCGGGCCGGGTCGCAGCCAGATGGTCGGCGGCGGCCGCGAGTCTCGGTGCTGCTGCCGCGGTCGTGGACACCGCCAGGTGTGCCAGCAGCTCACGCCGTCGCACATCATCTCCGTCCTGAAGTCCGGCAGGGAGTTCCGCCCCCAGCAGGGTCTCAGGCGAAAGGCAAAGAACAGAAGACAGCCGCTCCAGGGTCGCGAGATCCGGAGGCGTGCCCTGGCCGGACTCCCACCGGCCGACCTGAGAGCGCGAGCAGAACATCGCCTTGGCAAGTCGCTGCTGAGTCCACCCGAGGTCTCGCCGCGCCGCACGAATCTCCTCGCCCAGACGGTTCCGCCCCATAGGCGGCATACTGTGGTCGGACCGCTACAGAGTCAAGGCCATCCCGCGTGCTCGGTATGGACACTTCCGAGTCCGGCCAGCCGACACATCCCGTGAAACTCGAATGACCGCCAGCCGGACCGGACGCACGCAGAACCTGACGGCTACACCCCCGTCGCCCACGCCACGAAACCACTGGGCGTTCCTGTTCGGGCGACCGCTAGCGGCGGCCTTCCTCGTAGGGCCTGACCCTCGGGGGGAATGGGGAAGCGGCTCCCCGGGGGGTTGCCCGGGGAGCCGCGGTCGGGGGGTTAGGAGAGGGTGAAGCGTTGGCGGTCGGTGCCGTTGAAGGGGCGTTGGTCGAACTGGGAGCCCTGGGCGGTGTTGGCGGTCAGGTAGAGGCCGCTGTGGCGGTTGAGGATGCGGACCGTGCCGCCGCCCGCGTCCTCAAGGAGCCATTCGTCGTTCGTGGTGGTGTTGGCCTCGTACTGGTACTGGATGATCGGCGCGCCCGCGTCGCGGGAGGCGTGGTAGACGACCACGTCGCGGCCGCTGTTCTGGTTGACGATGCGGACGTAGCCGTCGCCCAGGGAGCGGAACTCGAAGCGCTGGTTCGTGCCGTCGTTGCTAAGCCAGCGGATGACGCGCGCGTCGTTGGCGGTGCTCGCGGCCTCCACGTCGAGGGTGTGGCCGCTGCCCGCGACGGTCACCTTGCGGTAGCCGGACGGCGCGGTGGCGACCCTGGTCAGCTTGACGACGTGGCCGCCGTTGGCGACGGTCGGCACGCTCAGCGTGGCCCCGGCGGAGATCACCTGGCTGGTGCGCTGGAGGCCGCCCGAGCCGTCGGTGGTGATCTCGGCGTGCCAGGTTCCACTGGGCAGGAAGGACGTCGGGTAGGAGATGGTGCCCGCGCCGCCGCGCCGGAGCGCGCCGACGAACCAGCGGTCGCCGCTGCGGCGGGCGATGACCGAGCCGGTGAGCGGGTCGCCGGAGACGAACTTGGTCTCGTCCCACGCGGCGGGCAGCTGCCGCATGACCCGCTCGGCCTCGGGCCGCGCCTGGTAGTCGGAGATCCGGCCGCCGGGCAGCTGGAGTCCGCTCTCGAAGAGGACGCCGAGGGCGAGTTCGCCCGCGTCGCTGTTGGGGTTGCGCTGCTGGAAGCCCATCGGGGAGTAGTCGGCGGGGCCGAGCGCGGCGCGGGTGAACGGGAGCGCCGCGACGTGCTCGATGGTCCGGCCGCCGGGGTACTCCTCGCCGCGGATGCCCTCGGAGGTGAGGACGTGCGGCCAGGTGCGGTGTACGCCGACCGGCAGGCGCGACCCGTGCAGGTCGACCATGAGCCGGTAGCGCGCGGTGTGCTCGAGCGCCTGGTCGTACCACTGGTGGCGGGCCTGGGACTCGGAGTTCATGAAGTCGAGCTTGACGCCGACGACGCCCCAGCCGGTGATCTTGGTGAACTCGGCGTCGCGCTTGGCCGCGGTGTCGAGGTCGCCCCACGGGTACCAGAGCATGACCTGGACGCCGCGTGCCTGCGCGTAGGTGACGAGGTCGGGGATGATCGACTGGTTGTCCTTCCAGCCGTCGTCCACGAGCAGGTAGGGCCAGCCCTGCGAGGCGGCGTAGTCGGCCCACGCCCGCAGCCGGACGGGGTCGCGCTGGGTGGCGTGTCCGCCGTCGAGCCAGGGCCAGGCGGCGAAGCCCGGCCTGATCCACGACGTGTCCGCGATCCGCGACGCCGGCGCGACGTCGTCGATGAGGGTCGACTCGACCACGGTCGCGGTCGTGCCGATCGCCGCGGTCCGCCACGGGGTGGTGAACGCGCCGGACTTGACGACCTGGGCGTCGGCGAGCTTCAGGGTGAAGCGGCCGCTGCCCTGGGTGTGGGTGAAGCGGCCGCCGGAGTAGCCGCCGTCGACGCCGGACTCGGCGAGCAGGACCCGCGAGCCGTTGCCGTTCTGGGCGTACACGCTCATGCTGTACTCGCCGGTGGCGACCTGCGACAGCGGCGAGGTGACGTACTGGCCCTCGTGGACGACGCCGAAGTTGACGCGGGACAGCTGGGCGTCGCTCTGCGGCGAGAACGACGTGGCCTCGCCGGTGACCGTCGCGCCGGACGGGAGCCCGTAACGCACCGCGACGCCGTCGGCCGACGTGCGGACGTAGACGGTGATCTGGGAACTGCCCTTGGAGAACACGAGCCGCGTCTCGGTCGCGGTCCGGGTCCGGTTCAGGGACTTGCCCGCCTTGACCTGGTAGGTGTAGTTCTGCGTGCTGTCCGCCCGGCTGACGAACTCAAGGCCGGTGCTGTAGTTGACGGTGCTGGTCAGCAGCCCGATCGGCGCGGGGTTGAGCACCTGGCGGCAGTTCCAGGTCGCGCCGAGGCTGAGGTTGCCGCTGGCGTCGAGGGCGACCGTCGCGCGGACGCCGTCGCAGCCGGTGGCGGGCACGCCGGGCTGGACCGAGGTCCAGCTTCCCGGCGCGGCCGCGGCCGGCGCGGCGAACGCGGGGACGACCGCGAACGCCAGCGCGGCGGCGAGGCCGACGCCGGCGATCCGCGATCCGCGCGGCGAGCCTCGCCTCGGGTCGATCTTGGACATGAGGGACATGGATTACCTGACCTTTCGGGGGGGTGGATGGTTGTCAGGTCTGTGGTGGCGCTACGTCGGCAGGCCCACCCGGCGCTCGCCCGCCCTTCGCTGCTGCAGGACCACGGCGATGACCAGGAGGGTGCCCTGGGCGACGTTCTGCCAGAAGGAGTTCACGCCGACGACGTTCAGCCCGTTGTCGAGCGCGCCGAGCAGCACGACGGCGAGGAGGGTTCCGGTGATGGCACCCCTGCCGCCGGTGAGCGCGCAGCCGCCGAGCGCCGCCGCGGTGATCGCCTTGAGCTCGAGGCCCTCGCTGCCCGACGTCGGCTGGCCCGAGCCGGTGCGCGCGGTGAGGATGATCCCGGCGAGCGCCGCGACGATCCCGGTCAGCGCGTAGACGGCGACGAGATACTTGTTGATGTTGATGCCCGCCAGGCGGGCCGCCGTGTCGTTGCCGCCGATCGCGTAGATGTTGCGGCCGACGTCGGTGTACTTGAGCATCAGGTGGACGGCGAGCGCGACGACGGCGACGATCCAGATCATCGTGGGGATTCCCGCGATCTTGCCGCGGGCGATGAAGACGAACACGTCGTCGCCGAGCACGTAGCCCTGGGCGCGGCCGCCGGACAGCAGCTGGGCCAGGCCCTTGTAGGCGGCGAGCGTCGCGAGGGTGGCGACGACCGCGTTGACCCGGCCGTAGATGATGATCATCCCGTTGACGACGCCGAGCACCGCGCCGAAGGCGAGCGCCGCGGTCATGCCGAGCAGCGGGTTGCCGTCCGCGGAGGTGAAGACCATCGCGCTCACCACGGAGGCGACGCCCGCCTGGGACCCGACGGAGATGTCAAGCGCGCCGCAGATGATGACGACGGTCTGCACGATCGCCAGCAGCCCCATCACGGTGACGGTCTGCCCGATCACCTCGATGTTGGACAGCGACAGGTAGTTGGAGTCGAGGTAGCCGAAGATGGCGACGACGACGATGAGCGCGAGGATCAGGCTGACGTTCTGCGGCCCGACCGCTTCCAGCACCCGGCGGACGGGCGAGGGCGGCCTGACCTGATCCTTCTCACCGGTGGACGGGCTCAGGGTTGTAGGGGTCACGGAGTGTCTCCGGTGCTGCTCGAGGTCAGGTCATGGGACATGGCGAGGGCGAGTACGGCTTCCTCGCCCGCGTCGGCGCGGTCGAGCTCGCCGGTGACCCGGCCGTTCTGCATGACCACGATCCGATCGGCGAGGCCGAGTGCCTCGGGGAGTTCTGAGGAGACGACGAGGACCGCGACGCCGGCCTTGGCGAGCCCGGCGATCAGGTCGTAGATCTCGGCCTTGGCCCCGACGTCGACGCCGCGGGTGGGCTCGTCGAGGATCAGCACCCGGGGGTTGCGGGCCATCCAGCGGGCCAGCACGACCTTCTGCTGGTTGCCGCCCGACAGCTTCCCGACGTGCTGTTCGATCGACGGGGTGCGCACCCGCATGCGCGTCACGTACTCCTGGACGGCGCGGCGTTCGGCCGACCCGCTGACGAACCTGAGGCGGCGCAGCCGTTTGAGGATCGCCAGTGACGCGTTGTCGCGGACGCTGCGCTCCATGAACAGCGCCTGCTTCTTGCGCTCCTCGGGCGCGTACCCGATGCCCGCCCTGACGGCGTCACCGGGATGGCGCAGCCGCAGGGCCTTGCCGTCGACCCGCACCTCGCCCTCCCGGAGGGGAACGTCGCCGACCAGGGCGGACACCAGCTCGGAGCGGCCCGCGCCGACGAGCCCGGCGAGCACGACGACCTCGCCGGCGCGCACCTCGAGGTCGATCCCGTGCACGTCGTCGGTGCTGACGCCGTGCGCGGACAGCACGACGGGCCCGGGTTCGAGCCGTTCGCGCTCGAACATCGCCGACAGGTCGCGGCCGACCATCATCCTGACGATCTCGCCCTCGGTGACGTCGGCGGCCTCGCGGACGCCGACGAGCGATCCGTCGCGCAGGACCGCGACCCGGTCGGCGAGCTGGAGGATCTCCCGCATCCTGTGGGACACGTAGAGGATCGCCCTGCCCTCGTCGCGCAGCCGTCGGATCAGGGTGAACAGCGCCTCGGTCTCGCGGTCGCCGAGCGACGAGGTCGGCTCGTCGAACGCGAGGACCCGGGGGCCGCCCCCGCCGTTCGGGTCGGTGTCGGTGAGCGCCCGCAGGATCTCCACGAGCTGCCGCTGGGCCGCGCTGATCTGGTCGCCGCGCGCGTCGGGGTCGAGCATTCCGGTGAAGCCGTAGCGGTCGAGGTCGTCGCGGACGCGGCGGCGGAGCGCCGCGGAGTCGAGCCGCCGGGTCGCGCCGTGCGGGAGCGCGCCGACGTAGATGTTCTCGGCGACCGAGACGTACGGGATGATCTCCGGCTCCTGCGCGATCACCCGGACGCCGCCGCGCCGCGCGTCGGCGGGGCTCTGCCAGTCCCGCCAGTCGCGGACCTGGCCGTCGAGGGTGAGGACGCCGTCGTCGGGCTGGTAGTCCCCGTTGATGATCTTGATGAGGGTTGACTTTCCGGCGCCGTTCTCCCCCATCAGGGCGGTGATCTGCCCGCCGGGCAGCTCCAGGGACACGCCCTGGAGCGCCCGGACTCCGGCGAAGCCCTTGCTCAGGCCGGTCACGGCCAGCGCGGGCTTCGCCGGGGCGCCATCGGTGGAACCTAGCTGCACTTCAGGCCGGCCTGCTCGTAGGTGGAGGCGTCGACCATCGTGGTCTTGGCGAAGCCCTCAGCGGGGAACTCCTTGCCGTTCTTGATCTTGTCGTACATGCTCTGCACGGACAGCGCGCCGACCTCCGCGCCGTTGAGGAACAGGGACGCCTTCACGCCGGTCGGCTTGCCGCCCTGCCAGACCTTGCAGGCGAGGTCGCCGTTGATGCCGACGCCGATGATGTTGTCGGGCTTGAAGCCGGCGTTCTCCAGGGCGAGGACGCCGCCGGTCACGTTCTCGTCGTTGCAGCCCCACACGATCCAGTTCTTCACCGACTTGTTCGCGGTGACGGTCGCGCCGACCTTGTTCTGCGCGTCCGGCGGGGTGTTGTCGGTGCCGACCTTGATGATCTCGATGTCCGCGCCGGACTCGGCCTTGAAGGAGCTCTCGGCGGCGGTGACGCGGTCGGTGCAGACGGTCACGTCCTGCTTCCAGGCGGCGATGATCCTTGTCTCCTCGGGCTTCCAGCCCGCCGCCTTGTACAGCTCGGAGACCTTCTTGCCGACCTCCTCGCCCATCTGGGCGCCGCTGAAGCCGATGCGCGGGACGAGGTTCTCCTTCGCACACTGCGCGGGGTCGGGGTTGTCCACACAGATCTGGTCGTCGGAGGTGAGCAGTTCGACGCCCGCGCTCTTGGTCAGCTCGACGAGCTGCGGCCCGACGGCCGGGTCGGGCACGACGACGATGACGCCGGACGCCTTCTGGCCGATCGCGGCCTGGGTCTCGCTGACCGCCTTGTTGGCGTCGCTGCCCAGGTTGACCACCTTCAGGTCGATGCCGAGCTCGGCGGCCTTGGCCTTCGCGCCCTCGGCCTCGCCGATGAAGTACGACTGGTCGCCCTGCTTCTGCAGGTAGACGATCGAGATCTTGCCGTCGGCGGCCTTGGGCGTGCTGCCCGTCCCGTCATCCTGCCCGGACGAGCACGCGGCCAGGCTGAGCGCGGCGGCGGCCAGGACGCCCGTGACGGCGATCGTGGTTCTGCCGGTCCGGCCGTGTCGCTGGGTCATGACTGCTCCTTCAAGGTTTCGTTCGGTCTCCGGACGCCCCGGCCGCGCACTCACTCGGCGTCATCCGGATGTTTCGTTCGTATGAAGAGCAGTAGTACCGCGAGAGACCTTTATCACACAAGACCCAACATGATTCTGTTTGAATATGTTTGATCTCCCTAGCTCAGAACCCCTGCGGCATGCCACACTGGCGGGCCTGACCAGTGAACTTATGAACCGTTAGGAAAATGTTGGAAGCCCGCGACCTCGGAACCTACGGTGACGTACTGCCACATCCAGTGCATGGCCTGCTGGCCGACGGCCGGGAGATCGTCTACTACGACGACCGACCGGGACGCGATCGGTCGGCACGCGACACGAGACCGCTCACCGCCTTCGCCCCCCGCGGCGAACTGCGGCACGACCCCTTGACCGGCGACCCCGTCCTCATCGCGGCGCACCGGCAGACCCGCACGGTGAACAGCACGCGCGCCGGATGCCCGCTGTGCCCGTCACGTCCCGGCAGCCCCACCGAGATCCCCGCCGCCGACTACGACGTCGCGGTCTTCGAGAACCGCTTCCCGTCGCTCGGCGGGCAGGCGGGCGGGCGGTGCGAGGTCGTCTGCTTCTCCGGCGAGCACGACCAGTCGGTGTCCCGGCTGCCGGCCGCCCGGCTGACGACCATCGGCCGGGCCTGGGCCGACCGCACCGCGGCGCTGACCCGGCTGCCCGGCGTCGAGCAGGTGTTCGTTTTTGAGAACCGGGGCGCGGAGGTCGGCGCGACGCTCGCACATCCGCACGGGCAGATCTACGCCTACCCGTATCTGACGCCGGTGCAGCGTTCCGTCCTCAGGTCGGCGCGCGCGCACCGGACGGAACACGGGTCATGCCTGCTGTGCCACACCGTCGCCCGGGAGGCCGACGGGCCGCGCGTCGTCGCGGCCACCGCCCAGTTCGTCGCCTATGTCCCGGAGAGCGCGCGGTGGCCGTTCGAGGTGCACCTCGCGCCGCGCTCGTGCGTCGGCGACCTCGCCGCGCTCGCCCCCGCCGAGATCACCGAGCTGATGGGCCTGTACGCGGAGGTCCTGCGCCGCTTCGAGGGGCTCTTCACCAACCCGACGCCCTACATGGCCTGCTGGCACCAGGCCCCGGTCCGGCACCGGGCCGACCTCGACCACTTCTACGGCCAGGTCTTCACCACCCGGCGCAGCGCCGACAAGTACAAGTTCCTGGCCTCGAGCGAGTCCGCCGCCGGCGCGTTCATCAACGACGTGCTCCCCGAGGCCGCCGCCGAACGGCTGCGCGCCGTCCGCATCTGACGCATGGAAGGAACGGTCTAATGAAACTCCTGGTCACGGGCGGAGCCGGCTATGTCGGCAGTGTCGTCGCCGCCCTGTTGTGGGAGACCGGCCACGAGGTCGTCGTCCTCGACGACCTGTCCACCGGCCACGCCGACGCCTGCCCCGACGGCGTCCGGCTCGTCCAGGGCACGCTGCGCGAGAGGGCGCACGACGTGCTCGCCGAGGGCGGCTACGACGGCGTCCTGCACTTCGCGGCCAAGTCCCTGGTCGGCGAGTCGGTCGCCGACCCCGCCAAGTACTGGGACGGCAACCTCGGCGAGTCCCTCGCCCTGTTCGACGCGATGCGCGCGGCGGGCGTCGCGCGGATCGTGTTCTCCTCGACGGCCGCGGTCTACGGCGACCCCGAGACCGTCCCGATCGTGGAGGACTCGCCGACCCGTCCGACGAACCCTTACGGCGCGACCAAGCTCGCCATCGACAACGTGCTCGCGGAGTACGCGCGGCTGCACGGGTTCGGCGGCGTGTCCCTGCGCTACTTCAACGTCGCCGGCGCGTTCGGCGGGTTCGGCGAGCGGCACGCGGTCGAGACCCACCTGATCCCGACCGTGCTCGGCGTGGCGCTCGGCGCGCGCGACGAAGTGCCTGTCTTCGGCGAGGACTACCCGACGGCCGACGGCACCTGCGTCCGCGACTACGTGCACGTCATCGACCTCGCCCGCGCCCACCTGCTCGCGCTCGACGCGTGCGCGCCCGGCGTCCACCGGGTCTACAACCTCGGCAGCGGCGCGGGGTACTCGGTCCGCGAGGTCGTCGAGGTGTGCCGGGCGGTCACCGGCCACCCGATCCCCATGACGGTCCTGCCGCGCAGGGCGGGCGACCCGGGCACGCTGCTGGCGTCGTCCGAGGCGATCAGGGACGACCTCGGCTGGACCGTCGAGCACGACCTCACCGCGATGGTGGAGGACGCGTGGAAGTTCGCGCTCGGCGGGCGGCGATGAGGGGCGCGTGGCGCGCGCCGGGACGCGTCAACCTCATCGGCGAGCACACCGACTACAACGACGGGTTCGTCCTGCCGTTCGCGCTCCCCCAGGGCATCACGGTCGAGGGCGAGGCCAGGGCCGACGACGTCCTCGAGCTGTACTCGGGGAAGGACTCGGCGTCCGTCGACCTCGCCAAGGCCGAGCCGGGGTCCGTCAGCGGGTGGGCGGCCTACGTCGTCGGGGTCGCGGCGTGCCTGCGCGCGGCGGGCCACCGCGTCGGGGGCGCGGAGCTGCACTTCAGCTCCGACCTGCCGATCGGCGCGGGACTGTCGTCCAGCGCCGCCCTCGAGTGCGCCACCGCCGTCGCCCTGCGCGACATGTACGCGATCCCGATAGACGACGGGGCGCTCGCCCGTATCGCCCAGCAGGCGGAGAACGTGTACGCCGGGGTGCCCTGCGGCATCCTCGACCAGTCCGCGTCGATGCTGTGCCGCGAGGGCCACGCGCTGCTGCTCGACTGCCGCGACCAGGGGGTCACCCAGATCCCGGTCGACCTCGGCCCGTACCGCGTCCTCGTGGTCGACACGCGCAGCCCGCACCGGCTCGGCGACGGCGACTACGCCGAGCGGCGCGGCTCGTGCGAGCGCGCGGCGCGGCGGCTCGGGCTCGCGGCGCTGCGCGACGTCACCGACCTGCCCGCCGCGCTCGCCGCGCTCGACGACCCACGGTTGCGCCGGCGCGTCAGGCACGTCGTCGAGGAGAACCGGCGGGTCACGACCGTCGTCGAGCTGCTGCGGCTCGGCGCGATCACCGAGATCGGCGACCTGCTCACCGCCTCGCACCTGTCGTTGCGCGACCTGTACGAGGTGTCGTGGCCGGAGGCCGACGTGGCGGTCGCCGCCGCCGTCAACGCGGGGGCGCTCGGCGCGCGCATGGTCGGCGGGGGGTTCGGCGGGTCGGTGATCGCGCTCGCGCACCGGGACGCGCTGCCCTCCGTGCGGACCGCGGTCGCCTCGGCCTACGCCGAGCGGGGCTGGACGCGTCCGACGTTCCTCGAGGCGGTGCCGGGGCCCGGCGCGGGCAGGGTCTGACGACGGGCCCGTCCTCGGGGGGCGGGCCCGTCAGGCGATGATCAGCTCGCCCACGTGCTCGGCGAGGACCGATCGCGCGTTCTCGTCGAGCCCGGCGTCGCTGACCAGGACGTCGGCCTCGCTGAGCTCGGCGATCGTGCTGATGCCGACGAGCTCCCACTTGGTGTGGTCGGCGAGGACCACGACGCGGCGCGCGGCGGCGACGAGGGCGCGGTCGGTCTCGACCTCGAGCAGGTTCGGGGTGGTGAAACCGGCGCGGGTGCTGACGCCGTGCACGCCGAGCAGGAGCACGTCGACGTGCAGCGAGCGGATCGCGGCGACCGCGACCGGCCCGACCAGCGCGTCGGACGGGGTGCGGACGCCGCCCGTCACCACGACTGTCTGGTCCTGTCTGCCCTCGGCGTGGAACACGTCGGCGACCTGCAGCGAGTTCGTCACCACGGTCAGGTTCGGCACCGAGGTGAGATGTCTGGCGAGCGTCCAGGTCGTGGTCCCCGCCGAGATGGCGATCGCCGACCCCGGCTCGACAAGTTCGGCCGCGCGGCTCGCGATCGCCTCCTTCTCCTCCTGCTGCACGACGAGCTTGGCGGTGAAGCCCGGCTCGTCCACCGCGGAGACGCCGAGCGCGGTCGCGCCGCCGTGCACCTTCACCAGCAGTTCGCGGCCCGCGAGCACCTCGAGGTCGCGCCGGATCGTCATGTCGGACACGTCGAAGCGCTCCACGAGCTCCGACACCCGCACCGACCCGTTCTTCTGCACGAGCTCGACGATCAACCGCTGGCGCTGCGTGGCAAGCATTCCCCGCCCTCCCCTGTCGCCTTCCGACACAGCCTCTCACACACCTGACCCACAAGAGCAAACATAAGCCAACACATAACGAACCAGACGATGTTCAGTCGCCGGGCTCCGGGGAGCGCAGATGGGCGAGCAGGAGGGCGAGGGTGGACTCGAGGTGCGCGGTCTGCGCGGTCGTGCGGAGGATGGTCACGCCGCCCTGGATGCCCGCGACGAACGCGGACGCGGTCTGCGCAGCGTCCAGCGAGGGACGGATCTCGCCGCGCGCCTGCATGGCGACGATGCCGCGGTGGATGTGGGCCTGCCACTTGTGCAGCAGGACCGTCGCGACCTCGGCCGCGCCGGGCACACCGCCGACCTGGTCGAGGACCGAGGCGAGCGGGCAGCGCGGACCCTGCGCGCGGTAGCGGGCGACGACCGCCTGCCGCCACAGCTCCCACGCCTCCCACGAGTCCAGCGCGCCCAGATAGGGCTGCTGGTCCTCGATGACCTGGTTCGACTCGTAGCGGGCGACCTCGAGGAAGAGCTCCTCCTTGCCGCCGGGGAAGTAGTGGAAGATCTGGCTCTTGCTGGTCCGGGTGGCGCGGCGGATGTCGTCGAGGGTGACGTCGCCGGGGGCGTCAGCGCGCAGGTGGGCGGCCGCGCCCTCGATGATCCGCTGCCGGGTCGCCAGCCCCTTGGCCGTGAACGTCATACCTCAAGCGTACGGCGTGTTTGGACTTGCCAGTCCAAAATCCCCCGCATAGCTTCGCACCCATGACCCAGCGACTCGCCGGAAAGACGGCGCTCATCACCGGTTCCACCAGCAACATCGGACGTTCCATCGCCCGCGTCTTCGCCGCCGAGGGCGCGCACGTCGTCGTCTCCGGACGCGACGCCGCGCGGGGCGAGGCCGTCGTGTCCGGCATCCGCGACAAGGGCGGGCGCGCCGAGTTCGTCAGGGCCGATCTCGACGGGAGCTCGGCGGCCAGCCGTGAACTCGCCTCGGCGGCGCTCGGCGTGCTCGGCGGGCGGCTCGACATCCTGGTCAACAACGCGGGGATCTTCCCCGGCGACACCACGCTCGCGACCGACGAGGAGACGTTCGACCGGGTCTACGCCGTCAACGTCAAGGCGCCGTTCTTCCTCACGCAGGCGCTCGTCCCCGCGCTCGCCGAGGGCGGCGGCTCGATCGTCAACCTGGGGAGCTGGGTCGCCAGGCTCGGCATCCCGATCGGCGCGCTGTACAGCTCGACCAAGGGTGCGGTGGAGACCCTCACGCGGGCCTGGGCGGCGGAGTTCGCGCCGCTGGGCGTCCGGGTGAACGCGGTGTCCCCCGGCGTCATCCGCCCGCCGGACCTCGCGCCCGACATCGACTACCCGGGCGAGGTCATGACCGCGGGCACCCCCGCCGGGCACACCGGCCACCCCGACGCGATCGCCCACGCCGCCCTCTACCTCGCCTCCGACGAGGCGTCGTTCGTGTACGGCACGGTCCTCGACGTCGACGGCGGCCGTGTCGGCGCGGCCGTCATCGCCTCCTGACCTCCCCCGGCGAGGCCGCCCCCACGCCCACCCTGACGGACGCGGGGGCGGCTTCAGCGGGGACCGCTTGGCAGGACCGCCGAACGGGTCGGCCGCGTGCGCGTGGGGGATCGCCGCGACGCACGCGGAGCCGAGCGGGGCGGCCTTGTGCGTGTGGGGGATCGCCGAGATGCATGCGGAGCGCGCCGGGGGCGTTCAGCGGACGCGGTTCGCTTGGCCGAGCGGGGCGGCCTTGGCGTCGTCGTGGACCTGGCTGCGCGTCGGGGAGGGGGTCAGGGGAGGAGGTCGTGGGCGGCGGTGGTGAAGGCGCGGAGGCGGGCGGAGGCGGCGTCGGTGCGCCACAGGAGGCCCCAGAGCAGGGGCGGGGCGTCGCTGAAGGGGACGTAGGCGACGTCCGGGCGGAGGTAGTAGCGCCTGGTCTGCGCGCCGACCGGGAAGACGCCGCGGCCCGCGCCGATGAGCGTCAGCATCTCGTTGAACGTCGACGCCGACGGGCCCGGCGGGATCGGGCGTCCCGAGGGCGTCACGGCAGGGGTGCGGTCGCGGCGCAGGGATTCGGGCAGCGTGTCGGGGAGCTGCAGCAGGGTCGTGCGGGACAGGTCCTCGAGGGAGACCGACTTCCTGCGGGCGAACGGATGCCCGGCGGGGACGGCGAGCAGCCTCGCCTCGGACATCAGGACGTGACCGCACTCGATGCCCGGTTCGTCCATCGGGAAGGTGCCGAGGGCGACGTCGACCTCGCCGTCGCGCAGCCAGGGCATGAGGTCGACCATCTGCGCCTCGCGCAACCGCACCTCGCAGTCGGGCAGCCTGCTGTGCAGCAGGTCCGCGGCCCCGACCAGGAACTGCCCGCCCGCCGCGCCGACGAACGCGACGCGCAGCACCCCGCCCAGCCCGCGTCCGCTCGCCACGGCACGCTCGACCGCCTCCCCCACCAGGTCCCACGCCGGCCGCAGCGCCTCGTACAGCTCGCGTCCGACGGCCGTCGGCTCGACGCGGCGGCTCGTCCGGTTGAACAGCGGCACCCCGATCCGCCGCTCGAGCCGCGCGATCGTCTGGCTGACCCGCGAGGTCGACACGCGCAGGCGCGCGGCGGTCCTGCCGAAGTGCAGCTCCTCGGCGAGCGTGAGGAACGCGTCGATCTCGTACCGCTCGAGCACTGATCCCCCGATCGTTGAATCTGACTTCACGATCGTTGCACACGCGCGCGTTGATCGGCCTCCCGCACCGGAACAGAGTTGGCGTCATGAACGTTCTGAACACCCTGCGCTCCGTCGTCCGCGGCCGGGTCTGGTTGCCCGGCGAACCCGGCTTCGACCAGGCGCGCAAGCCCTGGAACCGCGCGGTCGAGCAGCACGCGGAGGCCGTCGTGGAGGCCGCCGACGCCGCGGATGTCGCGGCGCTTGTCCGGTTCGTCCGGGGGACGGGGCTCCGCATCGCCGTCCAGCCGAACGGGCACGGCGCGACCGGCCGGACCGAGGGCGCGATCGTCCTGCGGACTGGCCGCCTCGACGCCGTGTCCGTCGATCCCGTCGCGCGGGTCGCCTGGATCGGCGCGGGCGTCCCGTCCGGACGGCTCCAGGAGGCCGCCGCGCCGCACGGGCTGACGGGCCTGCCCGGCAGCTCCCCGATCGTCAGCGTCGCGGGGGTCGCGCTCGGCGGCGGCCTCAGCTGGTTCGGCCGCAAGTACGGCTGGGTCGCCGACAGCGTCCGCGCCTTCGACGTCGTCGACGCCGAAGGCCGCGAAAGGCACATCACCCACGATTCCGACCCCGACCTCTTCTGGGCGCTGCGCGGCGGAGGCGGCGACTTCGCCGTCGTCACCGCCCTCGAACTCACCCTGCACCCCGCCCCCCACCTCTACGGCGGCCGCATCCTCTGGCCCGCCCACCACGCCCCCGCCGTCATGGACGCCTTCCGCCATCTGACCGAGTCCGCACCCCCCGAACTCACCCTCTGGCTCGACCTCCTCCACTTCCCGGGCTCCACCCCCAAAATCGCCCTGGACATCACCCACCTGGGCCCCCGCCCAGAAGCCGAAAGCCTCCTGACCCCCCTCAAAGCCCTCCCCACTCCCCTGACCGACACCCGCCGCCCCATGCAGGTCTCCGACGTCGGCTCCATCACCGCAGAACCCACAACCCCGGGCCCCGGCATCTCCCAAGGCGAACTCCTCACCACCCTCGACGACGTCACCGCCAAAACCCTCCTCACCACCCCCCTCCACCCCCTCCTAACCCTCCAAATCCGCCACCTAGGCGCAGCCTTCACAGCACCTTCCGATTCCCCCCACGGCCCCCTAACCGCCCCCTACGCCCTCTACATGTTCGGCACCCCCACCACCCCCCAATCCGCCACCGCCATCACCACAAAACAAACAACCCTCGCCGCCTCCCTCCCCACCACCCCCCTAAAGCCCCTCACCTACCTAAACCCCACCGAATCCCTCTCCCACACCTTCCCCACCCCCACCCTCACCCGCCTCCGCACCACCAAATCCCACCACGACCCCACCCACCTCTTCCAAAGCAACCACCCCACCCACCCCTAACCCCCGCGATGCGGGACCGGGAGGCCCTTCGGGCCCGCTCCCGAGACCCCTTCGGACTCGTCCCCCGCACTCCCGTCCCCCGGGGTCCCTTCGGACGCGTCCCCGCAGGCCCGTCGGTCCCGTCCCCTCCGGGGTTCCTTCGGGCCCGTCCCCCGCAGCCCCTTCGGACTCGTTTCCCGCAGTCCCTTCGGGCCCGTCCCCCGAGGTCGCGTCGCGCTCGTCCCTCAGGGTCCCTTCGGGCCCGTTACCCAGGGTCCGTTCGGGCCCGTTGCGCGGGGTCCGTTCGGGCCCGTCCCCCGGGGTCCGTTCGGGCCCGTTGCCCGGGTCGGTTTGGGTTTGTTCCCCGCAGTCCCGAAGGGACTGCGGGGGGGGTGGGGATCGGGGGTGGGGGTTAGATTGGGGGGGCGGTGTGGAGGCCGGGGTCGGGGTCGTTGAAGGATTCGGCGGCGATGGTTTCGGTGAGGGGGCCTGCGGTGCCCCATTGGTCGGCTACGTCGGGGTTTGAGGCGTCGTGGATGCCGGGGTGCCAGGTGTCTTCTTCGAGGAGTTCGAGTTCGGTGGTGTACTCGATGGTGTTGCCGTGGGGGTCGAGGAAGTAGCTGAAGGTGTTGTCGCCGGCGGTGTGGCGGCCGGGGCCCCAGAGCTGGCGGGCGCCCGAGCGGAGGACGCGGCCGCTGCCGCGCATGTACTCGTCGATGCCGCGCATCTCGAAGGAGATGTGGTGCAGCGAGGCGTGCGGGGCCTGGGAGATGGCGAGGCTGTGGTGGCGCGGGTTGCAGCGCATGAAGTGCATGATCTCGCCCATGTGCGGGTGGGCGAGCGTGTCGGACAGCGCGAAGCCGAGGTGCCGCTCGTACCAGGCGCGGGTGGCGTTCAGGTTCTGCGTGTTGATCACCACGTGGGACAGCCGGACCGGCACCGACTCCTTCTCCTCGAGCTTGCGGTGCGCCCGGTGCGCGACGTCGGCGGAGACCTCGATGGCGCGGCCGTCGCCGTCGAAGAACCGGAAGCCGTAGCCGCCACCGGGGGTGTCGAGCGCGCCCGGCTCGCTGATCAGCTGCACCTCGTCGGCGCGCAGCCGTTCGGCGAGCGCGTCGACGTCGGCGGGGGTCTCCGCGCCGTAGGCGATCAGGTCGAGGCGCTTGTCGGCGGACTTCCGGATGCGGACGACGTACTGCTCGGGCGAGCCGGCGGCGGCCAGGAAGGAGACGCCGCCGTCGTTGGCGACCTCCTCGAGGCCCCAGACCCCGGCGTAGAACTCCCGCTGCCTGTCGTAGTCCGGCACGGCGAGGTCGACGTGCCGCAGATGGGTGATGAGACGGCTCATGCGTGCTCCTTGATTCCGAAGAGGTGTGCGGCGTTGCCGCCCTTGACGGCCTGCTGGTCGGCGGCGGACAGGCCCGCCGCCGCGAGGCGTTCGACGGGGTCGTCGACGCCCATGTCGAACGGGTAGTCCGAGCCGAGCACGATCCGGTCCGCGCCGACGGCGGCGACGAGTCCGCGCAGCACCGCTGGGTCGTGGACGAGGGAGTCGAACCAGATCCTGCGCAGGTACCGGCTCGGCGGTTCCGCGCAGTCGCTCGCCTCCGGCCTGACCCGCCACCCGTGGTCGGCGCGGCCCAGGTAGGTGGGCAGGTAGCCGCCGCCGTGCGCGGCGACGACCTGCAGAGCGGGGTGCCGGTCGAGCACCCCAGCGAAGATCAGATGGGAGAGCGCGACCGCGTTCTCCACGGGCTGGCCGACGATGTTGGCCAGGTACCAGCGGTCGAGCCGCTCGTCCAGCGTGCAGCCGAGCGGGTGCAGGAACACCACGGCCCCGGTCGCGGCGGCGTGCGCCCAGAACGGTTCGAGCCGCGCGTCGGACAGCTCGACGCCTGGCGCGTGCGACGAGATCTCGACGCCCTTCAGCCCGAGGCCGAGCGCCCGGTCCAGGGCCCGCACCGCGAGGTCGGGGTGCTGGAGCGGCACGAGCCCGAGGCCCAGCAGCCGGTCCGGCGCCTCGGCGCAGTGCGCGGCGATCGCGGCATTGGCCAGGTCGCACACCCGGAGGGCGAGCTCGGGGTCGGCCCAGTAGTGGTAGTGCGACGGGGACGGGCTGACGACCTGCACATCGACGCCCTGGGCGTCCATGTCCGCCAGCCGGGTGGAAACCCGCGTCAGCTTGGCCGCCCGCGCCGCGACCATCGGGCCGTTGGCCGCCTGTGACGCCGCCCCGTTGCGGCGCAGGTCGAGTTCCCTGTGCTCGGCGAGGCCGGGCTGTCCCTCGACCGCGTTCTCCACCTCGGGGATCAGCAGGTGGGCGTGCACGTCGACGGTGATCACGGCCGCTCCGTCAGCAGGGCGGCGACCTCGCCCATCAGGCCGAGCACGTCGGCGTCGCGGGTGTGCGCGAGCTGCCAGGCGCACAGCTGGACGGATGCCTCGACGACCCGCTTCACCCTGTCGTACCTGCGGTCCATGAACGTCGCGAAGAGGTCGGGCCCGCCCGCGAGAATCAGTTCGGCGAGGACGGCGGCGTCCTCAAGGCACATCGCCGCGCCCTGCGCGAGGGTGGGCGGGCAGGCGTGCGCGGCGTCGCCGATGACGACGACGCGGCCACGGTTCCACGGCCGGTCCACCAGCAGGGACTCGAACCACGTGTAGTTGATGCGTGCGGAGTCGGTGAGGTCCTCGGCGATCTCCCGCCACGCGCCGCCGTAGGACTCCGCGAGACGGCGCATCTCCGCCGCCATGTCGGCGGGCGCGACCGCCCCCTTGGGCCTGGCATCCTCAACGAGGTAGGCGTACATCTCGGTGTCGCTGGTCGGACAGTATCCGGCGATGTAGCACGAACCGCCATAAACCAGGTCGGTGCGCTCGACCGACGCGGGCCTGCGCGTGTGCACCCGCCAGATCCCCATCCCGACGGGTTCGGGCCGGGTCTCGATGCCGATGAGCTCGCGGATGTGGGACCGGACGCCGTCCGCGCCGACGACGAGGTCGTAGGTTCCGGCCGACCCGTCCGAGAACCGCACGTCGACGCGCTCGCCGCTCTGGGTGAGCGACGCGACGGTCAGCCCGAAGCGCACGGTCGCGCCCGACTCCTTGACGGCGTCGTGCAGGATCGCGGCGAGCTCGGGCCGGTTCATGCCGAGCGTGGCGGGCAGGTCGTCGCCGCCGGTGCGGTAGTCGGACATCTCGGCGAGGAGGCTTCCGTCGGGCGCGCGCACGGCGAACGTGTCGAAGCCGTATCCGGCGGCCCGCACCCTGTCCCAGACGCCGAGGTCGCGGAGCTGGCGCAGGGCGTTGCCCTGGAGGGTGATGCCCGAGCCGAGGGCGGTGAGGTCGGGGTTGATCTCGGCGATCTCCACGGCGACTCCGCCCCTGCGCAGCAGGATGGCGAGGGCGGAGCCCGCGACGCCGGCTCCGACGATGAGGACGCTGTTCATGGGGCGGCTCATTTCACTGCGAGGGGGTTGATCGGGGAGCCGACCGCGCCGGTGACGGGCAGGGGCGCGGCGGAAAGGAAGAACTCGTGGACGCCGTCGGCGGCGCAGTCGGCGGCGAGGGCGTCGAGGTCCCACATCTCGCCCACGAGCAGGCCCATGTTGGGGATGACGACCTGGTGCAGCGGCTGGAAGGCGTTGTCGAACTCGTTCGGACGCACCTCAAAACCCCACGTGTCGGTCGCGATCGCGGCGATCTCACTGCGGTGCAGCCAACCGGCCGTCGTGAACGACAGGCCGGGTGCCGGACCGCCCGCATACTCGCCCCAACCGTCGCGCCGCGCACGGGCGAGCTGACCGGTCCGGACGAGCACGATGTCGCCGGTGCCGATCTCCACACCGTGCGCCGCCCGCGTGGCCTCCAGATGCTCCTCGGTGATCGCGAAACCGTCGGGAAGCTCCCCGGAGTCGCCGATCACCCGGCCGACGTCGAGCAGCACACCGCGTCCGCACACCGGCGCGGCGAGCGTCTCGATCCCGGTCACGCGGTCGCCGCCGCTGGTGACGACCTGCTCGGCGGGACGCCCGTTCCACGCCTTGCCGTGGTCGAAGATGTGCCCGAGCCCGTCCCACTGCGTCGAGCACTGCAACGGCATCGCGATCACGTCGTCCGCGCCGCTGAACCCGTGCGGAAAGCCCTGAACGCCCAGGGCCGCGTCGGTCCCGGTGTCGAGCATGGTGTGCACCGGGTTGGTGCGCCGCCGCCAGCCGTTCTGCGGCCCGTTCATGTCGAAGCTCTGCGCGAGCGAGAACGACACACCACGCCGCACAAGCCCGGCGGCCTCACGCCGCTTGGCCTCGGTCAGGAAATTGACGGTCCCGAGCACATCATCCGCACCCCACCGCCCCCAATTCGAGAACGCGCGGGCGGCCTCGGCGATCGCACCTTCCGGATCGGTCCTGTCGATCATCGGACCACCCGGTTCCGCTGCGTGCCGAGCCCGGTGACCGACCCCTCCATGACGTCGCCGTCGGTGAGCAGCCTCCCCCAGTGCAGGCCGTTCCCGGCAGGGCTCCCGGTCAGCACGAGGTCGCCGGGCAGCAGCCGCGCGCTCTGCGAGATGTGCGAGACCAGCCGCGCGACGTCGAAGATCATGTCCTTGGTCGACTCGTCCTGGTAGGTCGTGCCGTTGACGGTCAGCGTCACCCGCAGGTCGGCGGTGTCCCCGACGGCGTCGGCCGGGACGAGGTACGGGCCGAGCGGGGTGAACGTCGGCGCGTTCTTGCACTGGAGCCAGTCGGTGCCGATCTCCGGCATGTCGCGCCGGAAGACGACCTCGCGGGCCGTGATGTCGTTGGCGATCGTGTAGGCCGCGACGTGGTCGAGCGCGTCCTCCACCGACACCCGGTGGGCCTCACGACCGATGACCGCGGTCAGCTCCAGCTCCCAGTCCGGCTTGGTGCACCACTCGGGGATGACGACGTCGTCGTACGGCCCGGTGATCGCCGTCGGCAGGCCGACGAAGACGTACGGCGTGCCGTGTGCGGCCCTGCTGTCCATCAGGGCCCCCGTCGCCGCCCTGACCTCTTCCTCGGAGCGGGGGTCGCCGTCCTCGCGGTGCGCCACCATGAGGTCGATGACGTGGGTGCGGTAGTTCGCCCCGGACTGGAAGATCTGCCGGGGTTCAATCGGGGCGTGGACCCGAAGATCAGCGAGGCTGGTCCAACCGTCGCCGGAGCCCGCCGCGAGGGCGCCGAGCTCGGGGCTGAGCTCGTCCCAGCGTTCCAGGACCGCGCGTGTGGTGTCCGCGATCCCGGCGCGGCCCAGGTCGAGGACCCTGTCCTCGGCGACGAGCCCGGCGAACCGCCTGCCGTCCGCGCCGGAGAACGTCCCCAGGGCGTACCGCCCCGCGAATGACGCGCATGTTTCCATGACGTTTCCTTCCGTGATGCCTTGCTCCAATGTGGCCCGGGTCACTGGATTTGTACAATAGATAGTTCTTATAGGATGAATCCATGACTTGGATGATCAAGAGATGAATCTCGCCAACCTCGACCTGAACCTGGTGATCGCGCTGCGGGCGCTGCTGCGCGAACGCAACGTCACCCGCGCCGGGGAGCGAATAGGGCTCAGCCAGCCCGCGATGAGCGCCGCGCTGTCCCGGCTGCGCCGCCACTTCGACGACGAACTCCTGGTCCGCGTGCGCAAGGAGTACGAGCTCACGCCGCTCGGCCTGACGCTCCTGGAACCCGCGCAGGCCGCGTGCGAGATCCTGGAACGCGTCTTCTCCGCGCAGCCCGACTTCGACCCGCGCACCGCCGACCGCGAGTTCGTCCTCCTGACCTCGGACTACGCCCTCGCCGTCCTTGGCGAGGAGCTGTCGCGCGCCGTGCGCGCCGAGGCGCCCGGGGTGCGGCTGCGCTTCCCCCAGCTCACCGCACCCGCCGTGGACGACCTCGACACCACACTGCGCGCGGTCGACGGACTCCTCGCCCCGCACGGCATCATCGGCGGCTACCCGGCGGTCGACCTGTTCACCGACCGCTGGCTGTGCATGATCGCCGAGGACAGCCCCGTCAGCGAGCTGTCCGTGGCCGACCTGGCCAGGCTGCCCTGGGTCGACCTCTACCACCGGCCGACCTACACCCATGCCTCAAGGCAACTCGGCCTCTTCGGCATCGAACCGCAGGTCGAGGTGGTCGTCGAGATCTTCCAGTCGCTGCCGTTCCTCATCGCGGGCACCGACCGGGTCGCGCTGATCCAGGAGCGCCTCGCGCGCAGGTTCACGGGCATCGCCCCGGTGCGCACCCTCGACCCGCCGTTCGACCCGGTCCCCCTCACCGAGGCGATGTGGTGGCACCCGGCGCACACCCGCGACGCCGGACACGCGTGGCTGCGCCGGCTGATCGCCGACGTCGGCGCGCGCATCCAGGCCGAGGGGTGAGGCGGCTCAGAAGTTCACGTTCTCCGCCCCCTTCAGGCCGAGCATCGCGCGCGCCTCGTCGGGGGTGGCGATCTCCTTGCCCAGCTCGGTGAGGATCAGCGCCATCTTGGCCACCTGCTGGGCGTTGGAGGTGGCCAGCTCTCCCCTGCCGATGTAGAGGCTGTCCTCAAGGCCGACCCGCACGTGGCCGCCGTGCAGCGCCGACCTCGTCGCGAACGGGAACTGGTGCCGGCCCGCCGCGAAGGCCGACAGGTGGTAGTCGTCGCCGAACAGGCGGTCGGCGACCGTCACCATGTGCTGGAGGTTGTCCGGGTCCGCCCCGATGCCGCCGAGGATGCCGAAGATGCACTGGACGAGGAACGGCGGCTTCGCCAGGCCCCGGTCGACCATGTGCGCGAGGTTGTACAGATGCCCGACGTCGTAGCACTCGTACTCGAACCTGGTGCCCGCGCCGTCGCCCAGCTCGCGCAGGGTCGTGGCGATCTGCGCGAACGTGTTGGCGAAGATCGCCGACTCGGTCGCGCGCAGGTACTTCAGCTCCCACTCGTGCTTCCAGACCCGCTCGACGTCGGCGGCAGGGAACACCCCGAAGTTCATCGACCCCATGTTCATCGAGGCGAGCTCGGGCTGTGCCCAGCGGGCCGCGGCGAGCCTGTCGTCGATGGTCATGGTCGTGGAGCCGCCCGTCGTGATGTTCACGACGGCGTCGGTGCCCTCCTTGATGCGCGGCAGGAACTGCTTGAACACCGCGGGATCGGCCGTCGGCTCGCCGGTCCTGGGATCACGGGCGTGCAGGTGGACGATGGCCGCGCCGGCCTGTGCCGCGTCGATCGCCTGCGTGGCGATCTCGTCGGGCGTCACCGGCAGGTAGTCGGACATACTCGGCGTGTGCGCGGAACCGGTGACCGCACAGCTGATGATGACCTTCTTTGTCTTCTTCATGGGACCTTCCGAGATTCCGCCGGGCCTAAGCCCGGCGTTCTGTGGCGAAACGGGGGAACAACGTCTCCGCGTTGCGGCGCAGCGTCTCGCCGAGCGGCCTGAGCTCGGCGACGTCGGCGTCGACGAGTTCGCGCGCGAACCGCTCGACGAACGGCTGCGGGGTGAAGGGGTAGTCGCTGCCGTAGAGGATCTGGCCCGTGCTCACCAGCTGGAGCAGGGCGGGCAGCGCGCGCGGCGTCGGCACCCCTGCGACGTCGTAGTACAGCCGCCGCAGGCCGCCGACCACGTCGGCCTCGTCGTCAGCGGACAGCGCCCAGGCCGCCGCGAACGCCTGCACCCGGTCGGCCATCACCGAGAGCGCTCCCCCGGTGTGCGGCACGACCCAGCGGATGCCCGGGTAGCGGTGCAGCGCCCCGCCGAGCGCGAGGTTGAACACCGCGCGGGTGGTGTCGAAGAGGAACTCGACCATCGGCCTCGGCCGTCCGAAGGACACCTGTTCCCAGCAGGGCGGCGACGCCGGATGGATGAGGACGACGGCGTCGAGCGCGTCGAGCGCCGCGAGCAGCGGATCGAGCGCGGGATCGCCGAGGTAGCAACCGCCGTAGTTGGTCTGCAGCGCGATCGCGTCGGCGCCGAGGTCGGCGTGCGCGCGCTTCGCCTCGGCGATCGCGGCGGTGACGTCCGGCAGCGGCAGGCTCGCGGCGAAACCGAACCTGTCTGGCCTGTCCCGCATGATCTGGGCGGCCTCGTCGTTGACGGTCGAGCAGAGCCCGACGGCGGCCGCGGCATCGCCGAAGTAGACCCCCGGCGACGAGATCGACAGCACCGCGGCGTCGATGCCGACGTCGTCCATGAGGGCGAGCGCCCCCGCCGCCGACCAGGTCGGCAGCGCGGGCGACCCGTCGGGCAGCTCGTGGCCCGCGGCGAGGAGCGCGTTCCGGTATGTCTCGGTGAGCAGGTGCGCGTGCACGTCGATCGCGCCCGGGGCGCTCGGGTCCGCGCGCAGCACTGTGGTGTCGGCCATGGGCTTCTTCCCTAGTACGGCTGTGCGAGGGTCAGCAGTGCGGTCTTGATCAGCGCCATGTTCTCCTCGGGGTGCGCGCCCTCCTTCTCCAGCCGGGACAGCTCGACGCTGGTCTCCACGACGGTGCGGGTCCGCTCGTACCTGCGGCTCATGAACTCAGCGAACGCCTCGTCCAGCGTCGCGGCCTTGGCCACGCACTGCCCGAGCACGACGGCGTCCTCCATCGCCATGCCGCCGCCCTGGCCCAGGTGGGCGGTGGTGGCGTGCGCGGCGTCGCCGATCAGCAGCGTCCTGCCCCGGTGCCAGGGCGCGGTCAGGAAGATCCAGTCGAAGGGGCGGCAGATCACCTCGGAGTCCGGGGTGAACCGGCTGCGCAGCTCGACCACGGCGGGCGCGGTGTAGGAGTCGAGCAGCTTGCCGAAGAGCGCGTTCGCCTCGGCGTCGCTGAGCCTGACCCGCTCGGCGGAGTCCACGACCGCGGGGATGTAGACGAGGTTCTGCGGCAGGTAGTAGAAGCCGAGCCTGCCGACCTCGCCGATGTACCAGCCCTCCGGCTGGACGGCCGGGCCCGGGGCCATCCACCGCAGGCTGAGCTGGCCCGCGTAGGACGGCTTGGGGGCCTCGGGGAACACCGCGGCGCGGGTGGCCGAGCCGATGCCGTCGGCCCCGACGACGAGGTCGTAGGAGCCGCGCTCGCCGTTGGTCAGGGTCACGAACGCCGCGTCGGGGCCGTTCTCGATCGTCTCGGTCGTGACGCCCCTGAGGATGCGCACGCCGAGGCTCTCGGCGTGCCGTTCCAGTTCCGCGAGCAGGACCGGCCGGTAGATGCCCATCGCGGTCTTCGCGCCGGGCCAGGCCGGGGGGCGCACGGGTTCGGCGCTGAGCACCGTCCCGTCGGCGGCCATCTGGGTGAGCGCGGTCGAGCCGGGGGTGAACGGCGCGGCGTTCGCGAAGCACGCGTCGTAGACGCCGAGCTCCTCGAGCGCCTCGGCGGCGCGGCCGGAGATGCCCAGCGACGCGCCGAGCGGTTCCGCGGCGAGTTCGAGGACGTCGCAGCGCACCCCCGCGTTGGACAGCGCGATCGAGGCCGAGAGACCGGCGATCCCGCCGCCGACGATCAGTGCGGTCGACACACAAGCCATGGCTCATGCCTTTCTGTTTCGGTGTTGGTGTGGTTTTTCGTCAGCGCGCGGCGTCGGCGGCGGCGGTGAACTCCCTGTGCCGCCGTGCGAACTCCGCCCTGCGCTCGCGCTGCCTGACCGGGTCAGGGACGGGCGCGGCGGCCTCGAGCATCGCGGTGTACGGATGGCCCGGATTCCCGAGGATGCGCGCCGATTCGTCGGTCTCGACAAGACGGCCCCGGTACAGGACCGCGACCCGTGCGGCGATGTGGTGGACGACGCCGAGGTCGTGCGAGATGAACAGGTAGCCGACGCCGAGCCGTTCCCGTGAGTCCTCGAGCAGGTTAAGGACCTGGGCCTGGACGGAGAGGTCCAACGCGCTGACCGCCTCGTCGCAGACGATCAGGCGCGGCCGCACGATCAGCGCGCGCGCTATCGCGACGCGCTGCCGCTGGCCGCCCGACAGGTCGCGCGGCAGCCGCTGCGCCACCTGCGGCGCCATCTCGACCTGGGCGAGGGCGTCGTGGACCCGCGCCTCGACCTCGTGCCGGCGCAGCCGCGGCTCGTGCACCGACAGCGGCTCGGCGAGGGTCGCGCCGATCGTCCGGACCGGGTTCAGCGAGCCGTACGGGTCCTGGTGGACCACCTGGATCTCGCGGGTCAGCTCACGTCTGCGTCGCCTGCCGCAGTGCGTGATGTCCTCGCCGTCGAAGACGATCCTGCCTTCGGCGGCGCGTACGAGCCCGAGTACGGCCTTGCCTATCGTGCTCTTGCCCGAGCCCGACTCGCCGACGAGGCCGAGGGTCTCGCCCGCGCCGACGTCGAGGGACACCCCGTCGACGGCGCGGAACGCCCGGCCACGCCGTCGCGCGGCGTAGTCGACGGCAAGGGACTCGATCCGCAGGAGCGCTCCGGTTTCAGTCACTGCCGGGTCCGATCTCGTCGGCGCGCACGCACCGGACCTCGCGGCCCGGCTCGTGCGCGGTCAGGGTGATGGGCGCGGCCGCGCACACGTCGGCCGCGTGGCGGCAGCGGCCGGCGAACCGGCACCCGGTCGGCCAGCTGCCCGGCGCGGGCACCTGGCCCGCGATCGTGCGCAGCCTCGTCCCCGGCTGCTGCAGGTGCGGATCGGCCTCGCGGAGCGCCGCCGAGTAGGGGTGCCGGGAGCCTCGGAAGAGGTCGGCGACCGGCGCGGTCTCGACCACCTGGCCCGCGTACATGACGACCGCGCGGTCGCACAGGTCGGCGACGACGCCCCAGTCGTGCGTCACGAACACCATCGCGAGCGACCTTTCCTCGCGCAGCGACCTGAGCAGGTCGAGGATCTGCATCTGGACGCTCACGTCGAGGGCGGTGGTCGGCTCGTCCGCGATGATCACCGACGGCTCGCCCGCGAGCGCGAGCGCGATGACCACGCGCTGCGCCATGCCGCCGGAGATCTCGTGCGGGTAGCGCGCCGCCACCGCCGCCGGGTCGGGGATGCGCACCTGGGCCAGCAGGTCGAGCGCGATCTCGGCGGCGCGCTTCCGGCCCACGCCCCGGTGGGTCCTGACCGCCTCGGCGAGCTGCGCGCCGACCCTGATCGTCGGGCTGAGCGACACCATCGGGTCCTGCCCGACGAAGGCGATCTCACCGCCGCGCACCTTGGCCAGCGCGCGTTCGTCGGCGCCGAGCAGCTCCACGCCCCGGTACCTGATCGAGCCGGACACGCGGGCGTCGCCCGCGGCGACCCCGAGCACGGTCCGCGCGGTGACTGACTTGCCCGCGCCCGACTCGCCGACCAGGCCGACGATCTCGCCCGGCCGCACGTCGATCGACACGTCGTCGATGAGCGTCACCGCGCCGCCGTCGGCGGTCGGGACGGAGACCGACACCCCGTCGAGCACGAGCACGCGGGACCCGTCGTCGGTCTTCGCGGGTTCCGGCGCGCTAGCCCTGCGCCTGACCTTGCCGAGCCCGACCTGACGGGCGTGCCCGGTGCGCGTCCGCTGCGCGATGTCGCCGACCAGCGAGAACGCCAGCACGGTGAGGGCGATGGCCAGGCCGGGCGCGACGAGCGGCCAGACGCTCGCGTAGATCGTCTGCGACGCCGTCGCGACCATGTTCCCCCAGCTCGGCGCGGGCGGTGCCACGTCGATGTTGAGGAAGCCGAGCCCCACCTGGGTGACGAGCGCGAGCGAGGCGATGACGGCCGCCTGGATGAACACCAGCGCGCCGAGGCGCGGCAGGATGTGGCGGCGCAGGATGCCGAAGCCGCTCAGCCCCGAGGCGCGCGCCGCGGTGACGAACAGTTCCTGCCGCAGTTCGAGCGTCGCGGCGCGGAACACCCGGAACACCCCCGCTGACCCGAGCACGCCCACGGTGAGCATGAGCACCGTGACGTTCCGCGACGTCACCGCCGCGATCGAGACGAGGATGACGACCACGGGGATCGACATGAGGATGTCGGCGACCGCCGCGAGCAGGGAGTCCACGAGCCCGCTCAGGTATCCGGCGGTCACCCCGATCAGGCTGCCGAGCACCACCGCGACGGTGGTCGCCAGCAGCACCCCGGTCATGGTCACCCGGCCGCCGAGCAGCAGCCGGGACAGCAGGTCGCGGCCGAGGTTGTCGGTTCCGAGCAGATGCTCCGCGGACGGACCCTGGAGCAGCGCCGCCGCGTCCTGCTCGTTCGGCCCGAACGGGGCGATGAGGGGTGCGGCGAAAGTCGCCGTCAGGACGAGCGCGAGCCAGCCGAGCGCGACCGCGAGCAGCGCCCACCGCCGCCACACGCGCGGCTTCCTGACCGCCGCGCGCTCGGCCGTCGCGACGGGCGCCTTCCGCGCGGGTTCAGCCATGACTTTCACCGGTGCACCACCTTCGGGTTCACCAACAGGAAGAGGTTGTCGAGAATGAGGTTCGCGGCGACGACAAGCAGCGTGAACACGACGGTCACGCCGAGGATCAGCGGCAGGTCTCCCTGGGCCGACGCCTGGACGGCGAGACTGCCGAGACCGGGCAGCGCGAAGATCGACTCGATGAGGACCGAACCGCTCAGCAGGCCGACGAACATGACGCCGACCACCGACTGGATCCGCACCGCGGCCGCCTTGAGGCCGTGCCGGTAGATGATCGAGCCGCGCCGGAACCCGTTGGCGCGCAGCACGACCACGAACTCGCTGCCGAGGACGTCCTCCATCGCCGCCCGGCTCTGCTTGGCGATGATGCCGATCCCGCCGAACGACAGCGCGGCCACCGGCAGGACGAGCGAGCGGAGCCAGCCGGACGGCGATTCCAGCAGCGGCACATAGCCGCTCGCCGGAAGGACCGGAACCGCGAGCACGAACACGAGGATCAGGAGCAGGCCGAGCAGGAACCCGGGGACGGCGAGGGCCGCGAAGCTGAGGCTGTCGACGAGCCTGGCGAGCCTGCCGCCGCGCGCCGCGCTCCACGCGCCGATCATGACCCCGAAGAACGTGCTGACCAGCACCGACAGCAGGACGAGCGACAGGGTCGAGGCGAGCTGCTGCCCGATCGCGTGCCCGACGGGCTGTCCGGAGATGAGCGACGCGCCGAAGTCGCCGCTCAGCGCGTGCCCCAGCCATGTCGTGTACTGCGACAGCAGCGGTCTGTCGAGTCCCATCTGGTCGCGCAGCTGGGCGAGCTGCTCGGACGTCGCCCCCGCGCCGAGCACCGTGTAGGCGGCGTCGCCCGGCGTCAGGCTGACCAGCACGAAGGTCAGGAACGACACCATGACCAGCAGCGGCGCGGAGACGGCGATCCTGCGGACGAGGAACCTTGTCACGGCGTCGGGGCCATGTAGACGGGGTTCACCGCGATGGACTCGTCAACGCCTTGCACGTCCTTGGAGAAGAAGTAGCCGTAGACCTCGGTCATGATCGGGGCTTCGAGCGCCTCGTCCACGATCGTCTTGTTGATGCGCTGCCACGCCGTGGCGGCGGCGTCGCCGGACAGGGCGGAGGCCGCCTTGATCGCGGGCATCACCGTCGGGAACTCCTCGCGGCGCGGGTTGCCCTGCGCGGTCGGGCCGAAGAGCACCGACGCCGCGCTCGGCACGCCGAGCGGGAAGCCGACCGCGAACACCGTCGCGCCGAACTTCGCGGTGCCCTGGGCTGCGGCGTACGCGCCGATCGTGGTGACTGACTCGAGCTTGAGGGTGATCCCGATCTTGGCGAGCTGGTCCGCGAGCGTCTGGGCGAGGTTGCTCGACGTCGGCACGAACGCGGGGACCAGCGTCGGCAGGGTGAAGCCGTCGGCGTATCCGGCCTTGGCCATCAGCTCCTTCGCCTTGGCCAGGTCGTGCGGGTACACGTCCTCCAGCGCCGGGTCGTGGCCGAGGCTGCCCGCGACGGGGAGCTGCACGGTCGGCTTCCCGGTGCCGAGCGTCACCGCCTCCGCGGCGGACTTACGGTCGATCGCGTAGTTGATGGCGCGGCGGACGTCGATGTCGCCCAGGGCGGGCACGAGCTTGCCGTGGTCCTGGAAGAACAAGCCGTTCGTCGCGCCGGGGAACGCCGCGGTGTTCAGCCCCGCCGCCTTGGCCTGCGCGAAGCCCGCGGGGGTCGCGTAGGCCACCTGGACCTGGCCCGACTGGAGTGCGGCGAGCGCGGTGTTGGGGTCGGCGATGACCTTGATGACGATCTTCTGGTACTTGACCGCTGACTTGTCGTAGTAGTGCGGGTTCGGGAGGTAGGTGTAGGTCGTCCCGACGACGGTCTGCTCGGTCGACAGCGCGTAGGGGCCCGCCCCCGCGGTGCTCGTCCCCAGGTTCGCCTTGTCGGCGATGGCCTTGGGGTTGATGATCATGCCGAGGCCGCTGGTCTCGGCGAGCTGGTTGGGGAACGTCGGGTCCGGCTCCTTGAGCTTGAACACGACGGTCCGCGCGTCCGGCGTGTCGACGGACGCGACCCGCTGGCCCACGTAGGCGAAGGCGCTGCCGTTCGTGGCGAAGTGCGCGGTTGACGCCTTCACCGCCGCCGCGTCGAGCGCGGTCCCGTCGGAGAACTTCAGGCCGGGCCGCAGCACCACCTGGAGTTCGGTGTTGCGGGCGTCCACCCACTTGAAGGACTCGGCGAGGCTCGGCGACTCGGTGCCGCCGTCGCCCTCGAGGTGCAGCAGGCTCTGGTAGGCCGGGGCCTGGTACATCGCCGTCGGGCCGTTCCCGCCTCGGCTCGGGTCGAGGCTCACCGGCGGTGTGCCGAGCGCGATGGTGAGGACGTCCTTCGCCGACGACGACGGGGATGTGCCGGAGGATCCGCAGGCCGCGGTACCGGCGACCGACATGACGCAGGCCGCGGCCGCGATGCCGATCTTGCTGGGCAGTCTCACTGGAGTCTCCTGGTCTCGAACGTCCGGCCGCCCGGGGTGGCGGCGCGGTGGGTGGCGGTTCTCAGGTGTGACTCGGGCCATACTTCGCCCACTGATTATCGATTGTCAATGGATTTTCGATAATCGGCGGATGTTAGGATTCTTGCCGTGGCGAAGAGAGCGGGCAGCGAGACCCTGGCGATGAGCGTCTACGAGGAGCTGCGCTTCGGCATCCTCAGCGGCAGGCTGAAGCCGGGCGAGCGGCTCAGGCCGACCGAGCTCAGCGGGCAGTTCGGGGTCGGCCTCGGCGTCATGCGCGAGGCGATCGGGCTGCTCGCGGCCAAGGACCTGGTCCGCATCGACCGCAACCGCGGCTGCCACGTCATGTCGCTCTCGCTCGAGGCGCTCACCCACCTGAACGCCGCGCGGAAGATCACCGAGGGCGCGGCGCTGCGGATGTCCGTCGAGCGCGGCGGCCTCACCTGGGAGTCCGAGCTGATCGCCGCGCACTACCGGATGGCGAGCCTGCCGATCTACCTGCCCGACGACCCGACGGTGCGCAGCGAGGAGTGGGCGCTCGCCCACATGGACTTCCACCACAGGCTCATCGCGGCCTGCGGCAACCCGGTGCTGCTCGACATCTGCGCGCGCCTGACCGACTCAGGCGAGGTCTACCGGGCGTGGTCGGGGCCGGGCAGCAGGGAGCGCGACATAACCGCCGAGCACAAGGAGCTGCTGGACGCCGCGCTCGCCCACGACGCGGGCCTCGCGGTGCGGCTGCTCGAGGCGCACATCGACCGCACCCAGACCATCCTCGCCGCCTCGACCCTCGCCGCCGACCAGCCGCCCGCCGAGGCTTGAACCCCGCACGGATTCCCGGGGGATCAGGGGCCGTTGAGGTAGGCGAGGACCGCGCGGACGCGACGGTGGCCCGAGTCGTCCGGGGACATGCCGAGTTTGGCGAAGATGTTGCCGATGTGCTTGTGGACCGCGTTGTCGGAGACGCGCATGCGCTCGGCGATCGTCGTGTTGTCGTGGCCCTGGGCCATGAGGGCGAGGGCCTCCCTTTCGCGCGGGGTGAGGGCGTCGAGGGGGTCGCCGCCGCGCCGAGCGAGGAGCTGGGCGACAACCTCGGGGTCCATCGCGGTGCCCCCGGCGGCGACGCGGCGCAGCGCGTCGACGAACTCCGCGACGCGGCCGACGCGGTCCTTGAGCAGGTAGCCGATGCCGCCCCGGCCGTCGGACAGGAGCTCGCCCGCGTACTCGCGCTCGACGTACTGCGACAGCACGAGGACCGGCAGCGCGCCGTGCTCACGCCTGGCCCGCAGCGCCGCGTGTATCCCCTCGTCGCGGAACGACGGCGGCAGCCGCACGTCGACTATGGCGACGTCCG
Source organism: Actinocorallia sp. A-T 12471 (assembly GCF_033875155.1). Lineage (NCBI taxonomy): Bacteria > Bacillati > Actinomycetota > Actinomycetes > Streptosporangiales > Thermomonosporaceae > Actinocorallia > Actinocorallia sp. A-T 12471. The sequence goes on from NZ_JAWZTE010000003.1 coordinate 341,902, forward strand.
GGCGGTGCGCGGCGACGGCGTCGAGGAACGCGGGGGCGTCGCCGGCGATCGCGACGACCTCGCAGCCCTTGGCCGCGAGCAGCAGTTCGAGGCCGCTGGACAGCAGCACGTTGTCCTCGGCGATCACGACGCGCACGGCACCCCCTGGACGATCATGAAGCGCACGGTACCCGCACGAGAAGTGTCGTCGGGCCGCCCGGGGGGCTGACGAGATGGACGACGCCGTCGAGGGCGGCGACCCTGCGGCGTATCCCCGCGATGCCCGTGCCGCGCGCTTCGTCCGCGCCGCCCTTGCCGTCGTCGGCGACCTCGATGGACAGCTCTCCGTCGGCGCGCCCGACCCGCAGCGACGCCCGGGTCGCGGACGCGTGCTTGGCGACGTTCGTCAGCGCCTCGGCGATCACGTAGTACGCGACCGCCTCGATTGTCGCCGGGAGCTGGCCGGAGACGGCGAAGTCGATGGCGACCGGCACGTTCGACCGTGTGGCGAGCGCGGTCAGCGCGCCGTCGAGGCCGCGGTCGGCGAGGATCGGCGGGTAGATCGTCTGGAGGACCGCGCGCAGTTCGGCCATCGCCTCCTCGGTCGTCTCGTGCGCCCGCGCGAGCAGCGCGGCGGCGGCCTCCGGGTCGTCGGCGAGGGATTCGCGGGCGACGCCTAGCTGCATGGCGATCGCCACGAGGCGCGCCTGGGTGCCGTCGTGCAGGTCGCGTTCGATGCGCCGGAGCTCCGCGCCGTGCGCGTCGACCACGCCGACCCGGCTCCTGGTCAGCGCGTCGACCCGCTCGGTGAGCCGGTCCTCGGCCGACCGGGCGAGCAGCGCGAGGCAGAGCCGCGCGTGGAGCCGCGCGAGCGCCGGGAGCACGAACCAGGCCGCCGCGCCGAGGACCGCGATCTGGACGGAGCCGCCGACGAGCGCGGTGCCCCAGCCGTCCACGTGCACGTCGAGCAGCGAGAACAGGGTGGGGCGCGCGTCGGCGGGGAACACCCACCAGAACCCCAGCGCGACCGCGGCGACGACGATGTTGCCCAGGCAGAGCAGCGCGGCGAGCCCGAAGGGGAGCCCCACCGCGACGTGCGCGAGCGCCCAGGGGAGGTCGCGCCGCCCGTCGCGTCGGGCCGCGGTCGGGACGCCGAGCAGCCGCCCGGCCCGCCGCCGGTGCGGGTCCGCCCAGCGCCGCGCCGGCCGGGGCACGAGCAGCACAGGCAGCGCGAGCAGGGTGCCGACGGCGGTCGCCAGCGTGCCCAGCAGGTAGCCACAACCCGGCAGTACACGGTCACGCATGGGCGTCTCCTTTCAACACCGGCAAAGGGCTCATTGTCGAGCGAAACCCCCGGACAGGCACTACAGCGGGCTGTACCACCGCACGTGCGGCCGGCTGTATCGTGCCGGGGCGTCCCGCCGATTTAGCGTCCGGGGCCATGAAACCGACATCTCTCCGGGTCCGCAAAGCCCTGGTGCCCGTCCTCGCCCTGGTCGCCGCTGCCGCCGCCGTCGTGCCGCTGACCAGGGCGGACGGCGACACGCCGCCGCCGCTCGTCTGGAAAGCCTGCGCCCAGGGGCCCGACGACGCCGTCGGGGCCGAACTCGACAAGGCCGGCGCGCGGTGCGCGGAGCTCGCCGTCCCGCTCGACCACGCCGCGCCCGACGGACGCAAGATCACGCTCGCGCTGTCCCGCCTGCCCGCCGCCGACCGCGCGCGCCGGATCGGCGTCATGGTCCTCAACAGCGGCGGGCCCGGCGAACCCACGCTCGACATGCCGCTGCGGGTGGGCGCGGCGATGGGCGACGTCGCCGCGCGCTACGACCTCGTCGGCCTCGATCCGCGCTTCGTCGGCCGCAGCACCCCGCTCGACTGCGGCTGGCCCCTCGGCCTGTGGCTCCGCTCGGCGGGCCCGGACCGCGCGCGGTTCGACCGGCAGGTCGAGGTCCAGCGCGACCTCGCCGAGCGGTGCGCCGAGCGCCACGCCGACGTGCTCCCGTACGCGAACACGCGCGACACCGCACGGGACGTCGACCTTGTGCGCCGCGCCCTCGGGGAACCCCGGATCTCCTACCTCGGCTACTCCTACGGGGCTTATCTCGGCGCGATGTACACGCAGATGTTCCCCGGCCGTACCGACCGCGTCGTCCTGGACAGCGCGGGCGACCCGGCCATGTGGGGTCCCAGGGCGACCCAGGGCACCGAGGACGAGGCAGACCGCGCGCTACGCGGCTGGGCGTCCTGGGCCGCGAAACGGGATCGGGAGTACCGCCTCGGCGCGACCCCCTCGCGGGTGCTCGGCACGGTGAACGCGATCGTCGCCGCCGCCGGGGAACGCCCGCTGGACATCGGCCCGTACAAGGTCGATGAACAGCTTGTCCCGTATCTGCTGTCCACCGGCTCCGGAGACGACCGGCCTGAGGCGCGCGCCTCCTTCGCCGCCACGGTCCGGACCTTGAACGAGGCGGCGCACCGCCGTCCCGCCGAGCCCGGCCCCGAACTCGACGGGCTCCTCACCTTCGTCCTCACCGGCGCGGGCTCACCCCTGGCCTCCCCCACCGCCGCGATCACCTGCGGCGACCGCGCCGCCCCGCGCGACCCGGCGGCCTACTGGGCCGACGTCCAGCGCAGCCGCGCCCGCCACCCGCTGTTCGGCCCGCTCAAGAACAACATCTGGCCCTGCGCGTTCTGGCCGGGGTCCCCGCGCGAGCCGCTGACCCGAATCGGCAACGCGACCCCGGCCCTGATCGTCGCCGCCACCGGCGACACCGCGACCACCTACGAGGGGAGCCGGGCGATGCACCGCGCGCTGACGGGCTCCCGCCTGCTCACCTTGCGGGACACCACGGCCCACGGCATCTACGGCGAGTACGGGAACCCGTGCGTGGACGCCAAGGTGAACGCCTATCTTGCCTCCGGCGTCCTTCCCGCTACCGACCCCGTCTGCCGTCCCTAAGGCGCGTCCGGAAAGACGGGACCCCGTCCCGCGCGGGCGGGACGGGGCCGTCATGGGCGTCGTTGGGTCACGGGGTCCAGGGCGGGACGAGCCGCCATGTGGTGTCGGCGTCGTAGTTGGTCGTGGTGTCCCGGGGGTTGCCGCCGCCGTTGACGGCGATCCACACCTCGGAGTCGTAGTGCCGCAGCGCGGTGTCGGGGCGGTTCAGGGAGACGAGGGTGACGTCGCCGGAACCGAACCGTCCTGGCTGGGCGCAGTATGTGGCGTCCTGGTCGAACAGGACGCCGCCGTCACGCGGGTCCTTGCGCACCCGGTACTCGGAGTGGCGCAGGTAGTGGCCGGGGAAGTTGCGCGACTCGAAGGAGTAGCAGGTCGGGTCGGCCAGGCCCGGCCTGATGACGAATGTCGCGTCGGCCTTCAGGGTCGCGTCACTGGCCGAGGTGACGACGTCGGTGCGGGCGAGGCTCGCCTGGTGGCGCAGGTGGCGGGTGGTGTACCCGGGCGTGACCACCTGGAAGGAGCGCGCCTGTCCGACGGGCAGGTCAGCGCCGGACTTCCACCAGGGCGTGGTCGGCCCCCAGGTGGCGTCGGCGGCGAAGTTCGCGGGGTTGTCCCACGCGTTCGCGCCGCTGTTGTTGGAGATGTAGACCTCGCTCTGGATGTGGCGCAGGTACCTGCCGGGGAAGTTGTAGGACTCGAGGCTGCTGCCGCCTCCGGCCAGGCCCGGCCTGACGCAGAACGTCGCGTCGGCGGCGAACAGCGCGGTCCCGTTGTTCGGGTCGCGCCGCACCCGGTAGCCGGAGTGCCGCAGGTACTCGCCCGGGTACGCGCGCGACTCAAGGGAGACGCACGAGCCGTTCGCGAGGCCGGGACGCACCCAGAACGTCGCCTCCTTCTTGGCGGTCTCGCCGCTGGAGCCGGTCACCACCGACGTCACCGCAGGCGCGCCGGACAGGCTGAGCGACCTGTCGGTGAACCCTCCGGTCGTCACCTTGAACGACACCGACGAGTGCACAGGCAGGTACGTGCCTTGCGCGGCGGCTATGACGCTCTCGTTCACTGCGCGGACCTGCGGGAAGTCCATCTTCTTCACCTGACGGTCGTAGGTGTAGAAGCCGTTGAGCTCGTTCTCCACGTCGGTGGGCTCGGTGTAGACCGACGCGGACAGGCCGCGGGTGCTGATGAGGTCGCGGAGCTGCGCGGTGATCCCCACGTACCGCTGGGTGAGGGCCGCGGAGTTGGGCAGCATCTCGTAGCCGAACCCGTTGCCCGGCGACCATTCGTGGCCCGGCACGCGCAAGCCGAGGCCGCCGTACTCGCCGAGGACGGCGATGCGACTCGCCGTCGGCAGGTTCGTCAACCCCGGCCCGACGTAGATGTGGTCGTCTATGACGTCGCCGTTGCCGCCGTCGAAGCCGCAGCAGTTGGAGCCCGAGTTGTTGGTGACCAGACGGCTCGGGTCCCAGCTCTTGACGAGGTCGGCGATGCGGGCCGGGTCGTACTCGCCCCAGCCCTCGTTGAACGGCACCCACAGCACGATCGACGTGATGCCCTTCAGGTGGTCGACCATCGCGCGCAGCTCGCCCTCGAACGCCGTCCGCGCGGCCGACGAGTTGGGCACGCGGGCCATCGACGGCATGTCCTGCCAGACCATCAGGCCGAGTCTGTCGGCCCAGTAATACCAGCGGGCCGGTTCGACCTTGATGTGCTTGCGGACCATGTTGAACCCGAGTGCCTTCTGCTCCTCCAGGTCGAACCTGAGGGCGGCGTCGGTGGGCGCGGTGTAGACGCCGTCGGGCCAGTAGCCCTGGTCGAGGGTGCCGAGCTGGAACACGAACTCGCCGTTCAGGACGGGCCGCAGGACCCCTCCGACCATCGCCTTGCCGATCGACCGCATCCCGAAGTAGCCGCCGACGACGTCGCCGCCACCGGTTCCGGTCAGCGTGACGCGCAGGTCGTACAGGTAGGGGTCGTCGGGCGTCCACAGTCGCGCGTTGGGGACGGGAACCCGCAGGTGGGAGCCGGGCGCGCCGGTCGCGGTGCCGACGACGTTCCCGTTCTGCAGCACCTCGGCCCGGACGCCCTGGGCGCCGCCCGCGACCTGGGCGACGAGGTCGAGGACGCCCGCCGACAGGTCGGGCGTGGTGTCCAGCCGGGTGATGCGCGCGGCCGGGGTCGGCTCGATCCACACCGTCTGCCAGATGCCGCTCGCGGCCGTGTAGAAGATGCCGGACGGGTTGCGGCGCTGCTTGCCGACGGCGATGTCGGCCGCGTCCACCGGCGCGTGGACCCCGACGATGATCTCGTTCGCGCCGGACTGGAGCGCGGAGGTGATGTCAAAAGAGAACGGGTCGAAGCCGCCGGTGTGGCTTCCGACGGACGTCCCGTTGACCCACACCTGGGCGCGGTGGGTGACCGCGCCGAAGTTCAGCTGGACGCGGCGGCCGCTCCACCCGGACGGGACGGTGAACGTGCGGCGGTACCACATGGTGTCCTCGTGCCGCATGATGCCCGACAGCGCCGACTCGATCGGGTACGGCACGAGCACCGTCTCGGCGAGGTTCTGGCCGGTCGGCGGGGTGTTCAGGTTGGGCGCGGCGGCGAACTGCCACTGCCCGTTCAGGCTCTGCCAGTCGGGCCTGGTCAGCTGCGGGCGCGGGTACTCGGGCAGCGGGTTGGTGGTGGAGACCTGGCCGGTCCACGGGGTGGTGAGCGGCGGGGTCTTCGGCTGGTAGACGGCCTGGGCGGCGGAGGGGACGGCGGCGAGCGTCACCGTCAGCAGGAGCGCGACCAGCGCCCCGAGGGGTCTGGTGAGCGCGCGACGGACACGGGCGAGGTGGGGCATGTGCTCTCTCGTTCTCGTGTTGGGGGGTGGAAATGAGACGAGTGGGAGGTGTGCCGCCTGTGCGGGGTGATGCGGCGGCCGACCGCGCGCTCCGAGTGCGGCCGGTCGTGCGGATCTCCTTCTCTGCGCGGGTGCTGCCGCATTTTTACAACGTTGGAACAACGTTGTAAATAGTCGGGCGGCACGCTGGGCCCCCTGACTTTCCGGGCAGACCGGGGCGAGACGGGAAACGGGGGTTGTCTCAAGTCGGGTTGTGTGCTGTGATGGGGACCGCAGTGATGGTACGGAGATGCAGGAAGCGTTTCACCGTATCAATCCACCCCCAGCTGCAGGAGGAATGGACATGGAGCGCAGTAGGCGTGATGTGCTCGCGGCGGGCGGCGCGCTCGGCGCGGTCGGCGCGCTCGCGTCGGCGGTGCCCGCGTGGTCGTGGTCGCCCCTCGGGTCGGTCGCGGGCGCGGGCGCGGGCCTCGACCCGAGGAACGTGTGGGACGCCGAGGCCGACCCCGTCGTCGCCGCCGTCGTGGAGCGCGGCCAGGTCGGCGAGGTGAACAAGCTGCTCAGAACCTGGCGCAAGAACGGCCAGGCGCTGCCCGCCGGGCTGCCCGCCGACCTGCGGGAGTTCATGGAGCACGCGCGGCGGCTCCCGGCCTGGACCGACCAGGAAAAGCTGCGCAAGGCCGTCGACTTCAACGAGAAGCGCGGCCTGTACCTCGGCGTCACCTACGGGTTCGCCAGCGGCATGATGAGCACCGTCATCCCCCGGGAGGCCCGCGCCGTCTACTACTCCAAGGGCGGCGCGGACATGCGCGACCGCATCACCAAGACCGCCAAGCTCGGCTACGACGTCGGCAGCAGGAACGCCTTCGCGCCGGACGGCGAGATGATCGTCACCTGCGTCAAGACCCGGCTCGCGCACGCCGGGGTCAGGCACCTGCTGCCGAAGTCCATCTACTGGCGCAAGGCCGCCGACGAGCAGATCCCCATCTCCCAGGCCGACATGATGGTCACCTGGCACAGCCTGCCGACCACCGTCATGCAGAACCTGACCGGGTGGAAGGTGCCGATCGACGCCGCCGAGTCCGCGGCGTTCCTGCACTCCTGGCAGCTCACCGCGCACATGCTCGGCATCCTCGACGAGTACATCCCCGCGTCCTGGGCCGAGGCCGACGCCCAGGCCGCCCAGGTCCTCACCCCGATCCTCGCCCCCACCCCCGAAGGCATCAAGCTCGCCGACACCCTGCTCGGCCTCGGCTCCTTCATCGACGGCAGCGTCCTCACCAAGCCGATCCTGTCCGCCCTCACCCGCTACGTCCTCGGCGAGGAGATCGCCGACTGGCTCAAGATCCGCAAGACCCCCTTCTGGGACGGCGTCTTCGAAACCGCCTGGGAGCCCTTCATCGCCGTCCGCGAGGGCCTTCTCAAGCTCGAAAAGGCCCCCGGCATCCTCCAACAGACCTACTGGGCCTTCGACGAAGTCCTCCGCCTAGGCGTCCTCCTCCTACTCTCCGGCGCCAAATTCCCCATCAGCATCGAAATCCCCCACACCAACAACCCCAACTACTGAAGGCCCCGGCGCGCTCCCACCCACCCCGGGAGCGCGCCACACCAAACCTTCCCCCAACGGGCATGCCCGCCGCCGATCCAGCCGCACCCGCCCGTTCCCCAAGCGGCATGTCCGTCGCTGAGTGAGGAGCCTCGGCCGTGTACGGAGCACACCCGTCCTGGGTGCTCGTGGCCCTCGCCGGTCCGAGCGTGTACTTCCTGTCCTTCGTGCTGTTCCGGCGCTCCGCGCGGCGAATGCCCCCGCTACGCGGCTCGCGCCCCGTGCGCGCGACGTTCGCGATGGTCCGCGACCCGCTCTGGTTCGCCGGAGGGCTGCTGCTCTTCGTCGGGCTCCTCTGCCAGCTCGCCGCGTTCGGCGCGCTGCCGTCCAACGTCGTCCAGCCGCTCCTCGGGGCCAGCCTGCTGCCGCTCGCCGCCTACGCCACGGGCGTCCTCGGCGAGCGGCTGAGCTTCCGCGAGTGGACGGCGTCGGGCCTCGCGGTCCTGGCGATCGTCCTGCTCGGCCTGTCCGCCGACTCGAGCGTCGCCGACCTGCGCACCGGCGACGCCATGACCCTCGCGCCCCTCCTCCTCGTCATCGCGCCGCCCGGGCTCGCGGCGTGGCTCGTCTGGCACGTCGGCGACCGCCGCGCCGGAGGACGGCACGCCCTGCCGCTCTCCGGCATCGCCTATGGCATCAGCGCGGGCATGTGCGCCGGCGTCGCCGAAGCGGGCGTCCGCGGCATGTCGGCGGTGTGGTGGCGCGAGGAGTCGGTCACGGCGGCACTGCTGTCGCCGTACCCGCTGCTCGTTCTCGGCATGGCCGGGATCACCCTCATCCAGCTCCAGGTCGCCCTGCAACGGTGCAGGGTGATCGTCGTCTCGGTCGTCATGGCCATCAGCGGCCGCGCGACGATGCTGCCGGCCAGCACCGTCCTGTTCGCCGAGCCCTGGCCGACCACCTACCCCCCGCTCGCCCTGCGAGCGCTGTCATTCACTCTCGTCGTCCTCGCCGTCACCACCTTCCCCCACCACGCCACCCCGCCACCCGGGAACTCACGGCGTGCAGGGGTGGGGCGCTAGGGGTTGGGGAGGCCGGGGGTGGTGGCTTGGAGAGCATCACCACGGGACCGCCCGGGTCCTCCGCGAGCAGCCTCTGCAGATCTTCCCCACGGGGATTGACGCCCACGCCCGCACCTCCGCCTTCGCCGACTCCCCCGAGCCTAGGGACCCGTCCCCGAACCACAAAGGCTCAGCCCGCATCTCTGTGCGCCGCCACAGAGCACCCGCGCGGAGCACGGTGATCGCGCTTCCGTATCCGGGAACTATGCTTGGCCGATCATGACGGATGCGGACGTTTCCCCGGCGATCCGGCGGATCAGTGCGATTCTCCCGGGGTGGCGCACCGTCGACACACCGAGACGTGTCCTGCTCGTCCTCCACAGCGCCACGGCGGCCGCGCGCATCGCCGACCTGATCCCCGCCCTCCAAGACCCCCGCCTTCACCTGTTCTGCGCCTGCACCAGCGATTCGGTCTTCCCAGGAAGAATAGACAGATTCCTACGGACCCACGAGATCGACCAACTGACCTGGGAACAGGCAACGGCACTCGAATTCGACGCCGCCATCACCGCAAGCCTCGGCGACAACCTCCACGAGATCACCTGCCCGATATTGCGAATTCCCCACGGAAATGGATACAATAAGCGCTGGATCGGCGGATCGGCGGATCGGCGGATCGGCGGATCGGCGGATCGGCGGATCGGCGGATCGGTCTTCGGGCTGTCGGAGGAGACCCTCAAGCACGAAGGCAGGCTTGTGCCCGCCGCGATCGGGCTTTCCCATGACGAGCAGCTCGGCAGGCTAGCCGAGGGCTGCCCGGAGGCCGTCCCCCTCGCTTTTGTCGCCGGTGATCCCTGTTATGACAGGATGCTCGCAAGCCTTTCCCGTCGGCTGAATTACCGGCACGCTTTTGGACTGCGGCCCGGCCAGAAACTGATCACCATCGCCTCGACGTGGCGTGAGGATTCGCTTTTCGGCATTGATCCGCTGCTCGCTTCAAGGCTGCTCGCCGAATTGCCTTTCGACAGGTACCGGGTCGCGCTGGTCCTGCATCCGAACATCTGGGCGTCGCACAGCGCCTTCCAGATCCGCGCCTGGCTCGCCGAGGCGCTGCGCGCCGGACTGATCCTGCTGCCGCCCGAGGAGGGCTGGCGGGCCGCCGTCATCGCCGCAGACTGGGTGCTTTCGGACCACGGATCGGTGGGCGTGTACGCGGCCGCCGTCGGACGGCCGGTCCTCCTCGAGCAGTCCGGCGCGGCGATGATCGACCCGCGCTCCGGCATCGGCATGCTCTTCGACGCCGCCCCGCCCCTCGACCCGCACAGCGCGTTGGAACCGCAGCTGCGCCGCGCCGAGGAGGCCCGCGACCGCACCCACACGATCGCGTCCGCGCTGGTCAGCTCAGCGCCGGGACGCGCCCTCCACCTCATCCGCGAACGCCTCTACACGATGATGGGCGAGCCGCCTCCCGTCACGGAACCGCCCGCCTTCGCCGTCGAGAACCCCGAAGTCGACGCCGCACCCCCCGCATCCCTCTGGACCAACGTCCGCCAGACCGCCCGAAACGAGTTCGAGGTCGAACGGCGCCCCGCCGCAATCCAAGGCGCGGGCCCCGGCGTCCTCATCGTCGCCGACCGCGAACTCGACCACCACCTCGCCGCCAAGGCCGACGTCATCTGGACGACCCGCGACGCCCTCCCCGCCGACGAGCCAACCTGGTCGGCAACCGTCTTCGCACACCGCCCCGGCCTCACCCTCACCCTCGTCAAGGACGGCCCCACCGCAAGATTCCACACCCGCGAAAACCACATCACCGACATCACCGTCACCGACCCAGAATCCGCCGACCTCACCCTCGCAGTCCTCGCCGAACGCCTCATCTCCGGCACCCAAGACCTCACCACCCTGAACCCCCTGACCCTGCACCTAGGCCCGACCCAGACCCTCACCACAACCTTCAGCACAACCCCAACCTGATCACCCCAGCTTCACCCTGCCACGCTCAGCCGCATCCCCACGCCGACGCCGTCAGCGCGGCTTCACCCCGACGCGCACGGCGACGCCGCCCACGCTGAACGCCGTCAGCCCAACTTCGCCCTGACGCGTTCGGCCGCATCCCCCACGCCGAGGCGTTCGTAGTGCTCGAGGGCCTTGTGCCAGGCGGCGTGGTCTGTGTCGAGGTCGCCGAGGGCCTCCCAGACCTTGGCCTCCTGGTAGCCGCGGCCGTCCGCGCTGAAGAGCGTAAGCGCCTGCTCGTAGAGGGCGCGTGCCTGGTCGGGGTGGGTGGGGGCGAGCAGTTCGGCCTGCCCCACGAGGACTTTGCCCTCGTTCGTCTCGTCGCGTTCGCCGCTCTCCGCAAGCTGCCGGAACACCGAGGCCGACGCCCGGTAGCTCTCCAGCGCCGCCGCGACGTCGCCCATGACGGCCTGGGCGTCGGCGCGGTGCAGGTGCATCAGCGCGCGGCTGCGCGGCCGGTTCGGGTCGAGGTAGGGCAGCGCCCTGTCAAAGTACTCAAGCGCGCTGACGGCGTCGCCGCGACGCCGCGCGGTGATGCCCAGCCATTCCAGCGCGGCGGCGCGGCCGCGCGGCTCAGTCCCGGCCTCGGCCGCGCGGAGCGAGCGCGCGAACCGCTCGGCGGCCTCGGCGAGCCTGCCCTGGCCGAGCAGCATCTCGCCCCACTGCGCCTGGACGCGGGCCTGCGCGTCGGGGTCGGCGCAGGCGTCGGCGTCGCGTTCGGCGAGGCCGAGGAGCGTCGCGCGCTCGTCGCCGTGCCCGACGGCGGTGAAATACGCATTCGTCGCCTCGGCCATCTGCCACCCGTACCCGGGGGCCGCGCCCTCCCAGACGCGTCCGGCCCGCTCCACACAGGCGAGGATCGCTGGCATGTTCTCCGCATACCAGGACGAAATCGGCTCCTGCTCCCGAATCCCCTCGGGCACCGGGAACGGCGCTTCCTGCGCGTAGAGCGGGCTGAGCTTCCAGCGTCGCGCGGTGTCCGCCGCGATCGCCGTCCGCAGGTAGTAGTCCCCTATCCGCTCCCGCACCGACCGCCGCGCGCCGGGCTCAAGGTCGCGGGCCGCGGCGAGCCCCGCGTGCTCGTGGGTGAGGTCGTCCATGACATACCGCCCACGCCGGTCCCTGCGCACGACGCCCCGCCGCACCAGCTGCTCAAGACCGGCGGAAGCGTCAGGATCATCGACGGCGAGGGCCGCCACGAGCCCGTCATCGAAGTCACGGACGGGGTGCAGCCCGATCGTCCGGTACAGCCGCGCGGCGGCCGGACCCAGCTCCCGGTAGACGACCTCAAAGACCGCCGACGGCCTGGCGACGTCGTCATGCACCGCCTCAAGCGCCGCGAGACGCCCCCGCTCCGCCATCCGCTCCGCGAGGTCGGCCAGCCGCATCTCCTCGTCATCGTGCAGCAGTCCCGCCGCATGACTCGCCAAAAGCGGCGAACCGGCACAGATCTCAACAAGCCGGTCAAGCGCCTGAGGCTCCGCCGACACCCGCTCATCCCCGACGATCTCCGCGAAAAGCTCACGCACCGCGTCGGAAGGCAGCGGCTCAAGGGCCAGCCGCCGAGGCCGATACTGCGCGAGTCCCGGCACCGGCGTACGACTGGTGAGGAAAACGAGCAGACCCGGCAGATTCGACAGGAACGGCAGCACCTGCGCGGCCGACTGGACGTCGTCGAGCAGCAGCGCGACCCGCTCCCCCTCGATCAGCGACCGCATCAGGTCGACCTTCGCCGTGAGCGTCGTCGCGCCGTGCGTCACCTTCTTCAGCACAAAAAAGCTTTCGCAGACCTCTTCGACACTGCGCCCCTGCCCCCGTGTACCCCCGCATTCCATGGCGATCTGGGCGTGTCCGAACCGCTCCCGATGCGCGTTGATCCACGTCAACGCGAGCGTCGTCTTCCCCACCCCGGCCGCGCCGACGATGTTGACGATCTGGGGGCCGCCGTCGAGCGCGGCCTCCGCCCACGCGCTGAGCGCGCCGAACTCCGGAACCCTGTCGCGGTAGACCGACGTGACCGTCGGCACGATCCGCACGGTCCTCGCGCGCTGGCCGAGCTCGACCGACCCGTTGAGCGTGCCGACCTGGAGCACGGTCCCGGCCGAACCGTCATAGGCGTTGGCGCTCACACAGGCCATCTTGACCCACGATCCCGCACACCGCCAATCCCCTAAAACGCCCAAAACCCCACCACATCACCCGATTCCACCAGTAAAGCAACGTCGGTTCCGTGGCCGGAAACCGCCGTCAGGCGAGGGTGGTCAGGGCGGTGCGGAGGCGGGTCAGGGCGGTGCGGCAGAGGACGGCGAGGTCCTCGTCGCCGTCCGGGGCGGCCCATGTGGCGTAGGCGTCCTTGAAGGCGAGGATGCCGAGCTCCCCGGCGAGGGTCGCGGTGGGGTCGGGGACGCCGCGCGCGCGCAGGGCCGCGGTGAGGGCCGCGGCGAGGCCGACCTGTTTGAGCTGGTCGCGCTCCTGAAGCTCCGCGCTCGTGGCGATGACGGCGCGCAGGCGCGGCGCGAGCTCGCGGTTGAACGGGGTCATCGCGTCGGCGACGCGTTGGAGGCCCGCGGCGACGGCGTCGAGGGGCGCGGCGTCGTCAGGGGCCGCCGCGACGCCCTCGGCGAGCAGCCGCGCCATCGTCTCCTGGCCCGCCGCGAGCACTTCCCTTTTGTCCGGGAAGTGACGGAAGAAGGTGCTCTTGGTGAGCCCGGCGCGTGCCACGATCTGCGCGACTGTCGTGTTGTCGTAGCCCCGCTCGGTGAACAGGTGAAGTGCGGCGGCGACGAGCCGCTCGCGCGCGTCAGGCTCCCAGCGTGGCATTTTCCCCTCCCAAACCCCCTCAACCTATCCGACCCCGGACGCCGACGCCGGTGATGGGACCTTTGTCCCGTCACCGGTGCTACTGTGATGAGACCATTGTCCCATCACCCGGGGGTTCTCCCATGCGCGTCTTCGTCACCGGCGCCAACGGCCTCATCGGCTCCGCCGTCGTGCCCGAACTGATCACCGCGGGCCACGAGGTCGTCGGCCTCGCCAGGTCCGACACATCCGCCCAGACCGTCGCCGAGATGGGCGCCGACGTCCTGCGCGGCGACCTCGACGACGCCGACGCCCTGCGCGCCGGCGCGGCCGACGCCGACGCCGTCATCCACCTCGCCTTCGGCCACGACTTCACCAAGTTCGCCGAGGCCACCGCCCAGGAGGCCGCCGTCATCGAGACGTTCGCCGCGGTCCTCAGGGGCACGGGCAAGGCGCTCGTCACCGCGTCGGGCACCCCCGCGATCCCCGGCCGCACCTCCACCGAGGACGACCCCGCGCCGACCGAGGGCCCCAACGGCGGACGCGGCCGCAACGCCAAGACCGTCCTCGACCTCGCCGCCGACGGGGTGCGCTCGGCCGTCGTGCGCCTGCCGCGCTCGGTCCACGAACGCGGCGAGGGCTACGGCTTCTCCTCGATCCTCATCGACGCCGCGCGCCGCACCGGCGTCTCCGGCTACGTCGGCGACGGGTCCCAGCGCTGGCCCGCCGTCCACCGCCGCGACGCCGCCCGCCTGTTCCGCCTGGTCCTCGAGGACGCCGCCCCCGGCACCGTCGCGCACGCCGTCGCCGACGAGGGCGACCCCATGCGCGCCCTGGCCGAGGCCATCGGCCACCAGCTCAACACGCCGGTCAAGCCGGTCGCCGCCGAGGACTTCGGCTTCCTCGGCTCGGTCTTCGCCCTCGACCAGCCCTCATCCAGCGCGAGGACCCGCGCCGCCTTCGGCTGGGAACCCACCCACCCCTCGCTGCTGACCGACCTGAACTCCGGCGACTACCCGGCCTGACCGGCCGGCGGGCGCGCCCGTCAGCGCATCGACCGGGTGAGCCGGTGGGTCTCCTCGAGCAGCAGACGGCCGAGCGCCGCCTGCCGCTCCCGGCGGAAGCGCGGCTCGATGCCGGTGATCGTCAGGGCGTACTCGGGGGTGCCCGAGGCGGTGAAGACCGCGGCCGCCATACCCCACGACCCCTCGACGATCAGGCCGGGGTTGAGTGACCAGCCGTCCTCGCGGGTGGCGGCGAGGCGGCCGCGCACCGCGTCATCGGAGAACTCCCGCCCCCACCTGCCGACGAGGTCGGCGCGCGCCAGGTAGGCGTCGACCTCCGCGTCGGGGAGGTGGGCGAGGACGGCGATGCCCGCGGAGACGGTCCCGAGGGGGAACCGCGCGCCTTCGTAGAGGACGTAGGAGCGGATGGGGAAGTCGCCGTCCTCGCGCAGCAGCACGACGACCTCATCGGCCCGGCGCACCGAGAAGAAGGCGCTCTCACCCGTCTCCCGCGCCAGCCGGAGCACACTGCTCCGCGCCTCCTCGGTGACGTCGTAGCGCGCGGTGGCGGCCCTGCCGAGAACGTAGATCTCGGGACCGAGGAACCAGTGCCCGGTGCGCGCGTCACGGTCGACGAGCCCTTCGACGGCCAGCGCCTCGAGGAGCCGGTGCGCGGTCGCCCTCGGCACCCCTGCCCCGCGCGCGGCGGTCGTGGTCGTCGCGCCGTCGGCGGTGTGCCGGGACAGCTCGCGCAGCAGCGCCGCGGACCGCCCCACGACGCTCGGCCCCTCACTCACCCCAGCCCCCTAGGTGTCCACTCAGTGGACGCGAGAGTACCACCCCGTCTGCTGTGCGAGAGGAGTTCCCGGCCATATTGACGGTGTCGCACCCATTGTCCGATAAATGGTGACGACCGCTGAGCAGACGACTTGATCTGAGGAACGCTCATGCCCAAACTACGGAAGAGCGCGCGGGACGCGCTTGACCCGTCCCTGAGGGACGGGATGACCATCGCCGTCGGCGGTTTCGGCCTTTCCGGCATTCCCCGCGACCTCATCGAGGCGGTGCGCGACTCCGGAGTACGCGACCTCACCGTCGTCTCCAACAACATGGGCGTCGACGGCAAGGGCCTCGGCCTCCTGCTGGAGAACAACCAGGTCGCCAAGGTCATCTCCTCCTACGTCGGCGAGAACAAGCTGTTCGCCCAGCAGTACCTCGCCGGGGAGCTCGAGGTCGAGTTCTGCCCGCAGGGCACGCTCGCCGAACGGCTGCGCGCGGGCGGCGCCGGGATCGCGGGCTTCTACACCCGCACAGGCGTCGGCACGCAGGTCGCCGAAGGCAAGCCGCACCAGGAGTTCGACGGGCAGACCTACGTGCTCGAGCGCGGCATCGTCGCCGACCTCTCCCTCGTCCACGCGCACACCGCCGACCAGGAGGGCAACCTCCGCTACCGGTACACCGCGCGGAACTTCAACCCGCTGGCCGCCACCGCGGGCAGGGTGTGCGTGGCCCAGGCCGAGGTGATCCTTGACGGCTTCCTGCACCCCGACGACGTCATGACGCCCGGCGTCTATGTGAACCACGTCGTCAAGGCGGGCGACGCGCCCAAGGACATCGAGCAGCGGACCGTCCGGCCTCGGCCCGCGACGGTGGGACAGGAGGTCTGACATGGGCTGGACACGTGAGGAGATGGCGGCGATCGCCGCCCACGAGCTCCGCGACGGCGACTACGTCAACCTGGGCATCGGCATTCCCACCCTCGTCGCCAACTTCGTCCCCGACGGCGTCAACGTCATGCTCCAGAGCGAGAACGGCCTGATCGGCATGGGCGCGTTCCCGTACGAGGGCGAGGAGGACGCCGACCTCATCAACGCGGGCAAGCAGACCGTCACGGCGGTGCCCGGCGCGGCGTTCTTCGACTCGGCCGAGAGCTTCGCGATGATCCGCGGCGGCCACATCGACATCGCGATCCTCGGCGCGCTCCAGGTCGCCTCCAACGGCGACCTCGCCAACTGGATGGTGCCCGGCAAAATGGTCAAGGGCATGGGCGGCGCGATGGACCTCGTCGCGGGCACCCGCCGGATCGTCGTGATCACCGAGCACGTCGCCAAGGACGGCTCGCCCAAGATCCTCGAGAAGTGCACCCTGCCCCTGACCGGAGCGGGCGTGGTCGACCGCGTCATCACCGACCTCGCCGTCCTCGACGTCACCTCCGACGGCCTCGTGCTGCGCAGGCTCGCGCCCGGCGTCACGCTCGACGCCCTGCGCGCCGCGACCGGCGCGCCGGTCATCGACGGCACCGACTGATCCGCACCACGGAAGGAGTACCGGTGACCACATCCGTCATCGTCGCCGGGGCGCGCACCCCGATCGGCCGCCTGTCCGGAGCCCTCGCGGGCTTCTCCGCGGCCGAGCTCGGCGGCATCGCCATCGAGGGCGCCCTCGCCAAGGCCCGCGTCGCGGGCGACCAGGTCGACTACGTCATCATGGGCCAGGTCATCCAGGCCGGCGCGGGCCAGAACCCGGCACGCGTCGCGGCGGTCAAGGGCGGCGTCCCGCTGGGCGTCCCGTCGATCACCATCAACAAGGTGTGCCTTTCCGGGCTCAACGCGATCGCCCTCGCCGACCAGATGATCCGCGCCGGCGAGGCCGACGTCGTCGTCGCGGGCGGCATGGAGTCGATGACGAACGCCCCGCACCTGCTGCCCGACTCGCGCAAGGGCATCAAGTTCGGCGACGTGAAACTCGTCGACTCGATGGCCTACGACGCGCTGTTCGACCAGTTCACCACCCAGGCGATGGGCCTGCTCACCGAGGAGCGCAACGCCGCCGCCGACCACCTGACCCGCCGCGAGCAGGACGAGTTCGCCGCCAGGTCCCACCAGCGGGCGGCGCTGGCGTGGAAGAGCGGCGTCTTCGACGACGAGGTCGTCCCGGTGGCGATCCCGCAGCGCAAGGGCGACCCCGTCATGTTCACCGCCGACGAGGGCGTGCGCGCCGACACGACGGCCGACTCGCTCGGCAGGCTGCGGCCCGCGTTCTCCCCCGACGGCACCATCACCGCGGGCTCGGCCTCGCAGATCTCCGACGGCGCGGCCGCCGTGATCGTCATGAGCAAGGCCAAGGCCGAGGAACTGGGCCTTGAGTGGCTCGCCGAGATCGGCGCGCACGCCCAGGTCGCGGGACCGGACTCCACCCTCCAGCTCCAGCCCGCCGCCGCGACGGCACGGGCCTGCGCGAAGGAGGGCATCGCCCCGTCCGACCTCGACCTCGTCGAGTTCAACGAGGCGTTCGCCGCCGTCGGCATCGTCTCGGCGCGCGACCTCGGCCTTGACGACGCCAAGGTCAACGTCAACGGCGGCGCGATCGCGCTTGGCCACCCCGTCGGCATGTCCGGCACCCGGATCGTCCTCCACCTGGCCCTCGAACTCCGCCGCCGAGGCAGCGGCACCGGCGCGGCCGCCCTGTGCGGCGGCGGCGGCCAGGGCGACGCCCTGATCGTCCGCGTCCCCACCCCCTGACCCGCACCCCCCAACCACACAACGACCCACCCCACCGACACCGTGGTTTTGTCGGTGGGGCGGGGGATGATGTGGGGGTCGGCCTGCCGGGGGGCAGGGGAACGGGGGGCGTTATGGACAGGGTGCTGGGAAAAGTCGCGATCGTGACCGGGGCGGCCCGGGGCATGGGGGCATGTCATGCGCGGACTCTGGCGCGGGAGGGAGCCCGGGTCGTGGTGACCGATGTCGACGAGGGCGGGGCCAAGGTCGCGGCGGGGATCGGGGGCGATGCGGTGTTCGTCCGGCACGACGTGCGGTCAGCCGACGACTGGGCCCGGGTCGTCGCGACGGCCGAGGAGGCGTTCGGGGCGGTGGACATCCTGGTGAACAACGCGGGCACCGCCGTCCACGAGCCGATCGTCAGCATGAGCGAGGAGCGGTTCCGGGGCCAGTGGGAGGTGAACACGCTCGGGGTCTTCCTCGGCATGAAGGCGGTCGCCGGTCCGATGGGGCGCGCCGGGCGCGGCTCGATCGTCAACATAGGTTCGATCTCGGGGCTGGTCGGCGAGGCGGGCGCGGTCGGCTACACCGCGTCGAAATTCGCCGCGCACGGGATGACGCGGGTCGCGGCCAAGGAGTTCGGGCCCATGGGCATCCGGGTGAACTCGGTGCATCCCGGGCCGATCGACACGGGCATGCTGCACGACGCGCCGGGGAGCGAGGAGGCGGTGCTGATGATGAAGGAGATGTCGCCGCTCGGCAGGATCGGCACGCCGGAGGAGGTCAGCGCCGTCGTCCTGTTCCTCGCGTCCGATGAGGCACGGTTCGTCACGGGGGCTGGGTATGTCGTGGACGGCGGCCTGCTCGCCTTAGCGGCAGGCCGCCGCGTCCTACAGACCGAGCAGACGTGCGGCGTCCTGGGCGCGCAGGACGCCACAGAGGTCGCGCAGCGCCGCGCCGGTGCGGGCGATGTCGGCGTCGGCGAGCCGGATCGACGGCTCGAAGCGCAGGGTGTGCACGGCGCTCGCCGTCGGGAAGATGCGGATCGCGTGGGCGCGCATCAGGTATCCGGAGGCGAAGTAGCCGAACATATCGGCGCGCTCGCGGATCTCCGGGGCCGCCGACTCCGTCTGGTCGTGGAACTCGAGGCCGACCATCAGCCCTCGGCCCCTGACGTCCTTGACGACGTCCGGGTACTCGGCTTGGACGGCGCGCAGTTCCGTCATCAGCGCCGCGCCCCGCTCGGCCGCGACGCGGTAGGCAGCGCCGCCGTCCGCCTCGAGGAGGTCGATGACCTTGCCCGCGATCCGGGTGGAGAACCCGTCCTTGGCGTAGGTGGAGCTGTGGATCAGGTCGAAGTCACGGCGGTAGCGCGAGGCGCGCACGAGCGTCACCGCGGCCTTGGCGACGCCGCCGCCGAGGCTCTTGGCGAGGGTGTAGTAGTCGCCGCGCAGGCCGATCCCCGCGCTGGCGAAGAAGGACCCCGATCTGCCCATGCCGGACTGCACCTCGTCGACGACGATCGGGCAGCCGACCGAAGCGCAGACCCGCTGAATGGTCCGGGCGGCCTCCTCGGTGAGCGCCCTGATGCCCGCCTCCCCCTGGATGGGTTCCAGGACGAACGCGCAGAAGACCGGCACATCGCGTTCCACGAGCCGGATGATTCGGGCGTCGAGGGCGAAGTCGAAGACTGTCCTGCGCGCGCCTTGCACGATCCGGGCGAGCTCGTCGGGACGGTCTGCCGGGACGAACTCGCAGCGCGCGGCGAGCGAGCTGAAGGGGAGCCGGAATGACGGGTTGTGCGTCAGTTGCACGCTTCCGACGAGTTTGCCGTGGAAGGAGCCCTCCAACGCGAGCAGGACGGGAGGGGCGGACAGGTGCTCGGCCTCGGCCCGCTCGGCGGCCTCCAGGAGAGCGTCCGCGTCAGCGACGCCGAACGCGGCGAGGGCGTCGTCGGCGAGGGCCGCGCGGCCCTCCGCCAGCGCCGTCCGCGCCCGCGCCCGGTTCGCGCGCAGGGACTCGCGCAGGTCGGCGAGGCGCGTCACCCTGTCGAGTTCGGCGTGTTTGAGGGCGATCTCGTTGGCCTCCGCGCCGCTGTTGGCGAAGACCGCGAAGTAGGGTTCCGCCTCGCCGAACTCGCGTTCCAGGACGCGGTTGAGCCGCCGCGCGACGGCGTCGGCGTACGGGTGGAGCGAGAACTGGGCGTACACCGGCAGCCTCGCGTCGAGCAGGGACTTGGCGTAGGCGACGACGTCGGGGTCATGGTGGCCGAGGATCGTCGCGCCGAAGGCCCCGACGAGATCGAGGACCGCCCGCTCCCCGCCCTGGTCGTCGCGGTGGTAGAGGGTGTCGCCCTCCGCCCGCACGTATTCGACGGCGAGGCCGAGAAGGGCAAGGGTCTCGGCCATGTGCGGCTCGGCGAGATCGGTCTGCGCCGGGTGGGCCCCGGCCGTGATGACGGCGGATGACATGGTGGTGGCTCCTTCGCGCTGCGGTTCACAGGCTCTGCTCGATGAACGCGAACAGTTCGTCGTCGCTCGCCGCGTCAAGATCGGCAGGTGCGGCGGACTGTGTCGCGGGGGCGCGGGCCGCGCCGAGGCGGTCGAGGACCGCGCGCAGGCGTTCGGCGACAAGACCGCGCTCCGCCTCGTCGGCGGGCGGCTCGGCGAGCGCGTCCTCCAGCGCGCCGAGCGCGGCCAGCCGCGTGCGGGCGGCGAGCCTGGCCCGCAGGTGCGCGGCGACGGCCGCGGGCGTCGGGTGATCGAACACCAGCGTCTCCACGAGGTCAACACCGGTCGCCTCACTGAGGCGCTCCTGAAGCTCCAGCGCGGTGATCGAGTCGATCCCCGCACTCTCAAACGACCGCTCCGCCCCGATCAACTCACCCCCCTCCCGCCCGAGCACCGCACTGGCCTCCCCCCGCACAAGCTCAAGAAGGTCACGAGCACGACCCGACTCATCGCCGGTCGGCGCGTCGCGACGCCCTGGGACCGCGTCACTGAACACGGTCGGCGTGTCGCGGCGCGCCGGGACCGGGTCCCCGAGCGCGGTCGGGGTGGCGCGGCGCGGTGGGATCAGGTCCTCGAACGCGGTTGGGGAGCGGCCCGCGTCTGCCTGCTCGCGGAGGGCGTTGAGGTTGAGGGCGAGTGGGAGGAGGACCGGGTGAGCGGGTGTGTCGGGGGAGAGTGCGGAGTCGAGGAGGCGCAGGCAGTCTGCGGCGGTGACTGGGCGTAGGCCGGTGCGGGAGAGGCGGTCGAGGTCGGCCTTGCCGAGCCGGCCGCCCATGCCGCCCTCGACGTCCCAGAGGCCCCAGGCCAGGGAGGTCGCGGGCAGGCCCTGGGCGCGGCGGGCGTGCGCGATCCCGTCGAGGAAGGCGTTGGCGGCGGCGTAGTTGGATTGTCCTGCGGTGCCCAGAATGCCGGCGACGGAGGAGAAGAGGACGAACGCGTCGAGGCGCAGGTCACGGGTGAGCTGGTCGAGCCACACCGCGGCGTCGGCTTTCGCGCGGAAGACCCGGTCGACGCGGTCGGCGTCCATCGCGCCGACGGCCGCGTCGTCGAGGACGCCCGCCGTATGGATGACGGCGGTCAGCGGCGCGTCGCGCGGGACGCGGTCGAGCAGCGCCCGCGCCTCCTCGCGCACGCCGACGTCGCAGCCGACGACCTCGACCCGCGCCCCCACCGCGCCCAGCTCCGCCCGCAGCTCCGCCGCACCCGGCGCGCCCGCACCCCTGCGGGACGCCAACAGCACGCTGCGCACCCCATGCACCCCCACGACGTGCCGGGCCACAAGCGCCCCCAACGCCCCGGTACCCCCCGTGATCAGCACAGTGCCCCCCGGATCGAGTCGCCCCGGACTCCCCACACGCGCGACCCGCCGAACCCTGGGAGCCCAGACCTCACCCCCGCGCACGGCGATCTCCGGCTCCTCCCCCAAGGCCGCGGCCCCAAGGCCAGCCTCAGCCCCGTCCTCAAGATCAACGAGCACGAACCGCCCGGGATGCTCCCGCTGCACCGCCCGCACCGCCCCCCGAACCGCGGCCCCGACGGGATCAACGGCCTCCCCTTCGACCACGGCCACCCCACCCCGGGTGGCCACGACGAGACGCCGCCCCCGCCACCCGGGCTCCGCCAGGAACGCCCGCACCACGTCAAGGACCCGGTTGACCGCCTCCCGCACCCGCACCGGACCCGCCACCCCGCCTTCCTCCGGCATCACCACGGGCACCACCCCTTCGCCGACCCCCGAGAGATCCTCCGCCCGCATCACCACGCCCACCTGCGGCCCGCCACCAAGGGCAGTTCGCGGGTCGCCGACGGATGCCGCGAGGCGTGTCCAGGCCAGGTGAAAGAGCGCCGGAGCGTCGTCGTCGGCCCGAGGCGCGTCGGTGTCGGGGCCCGCGGAATCCCACCAATAGCGGGTTCGCTGAAAGGGATAGGTCGGCAGCGACACCCTGCGCCCCCTACCACCGAGCACCGGCGTGAAGTCCACCTTCGCACCGAACACAAACGCCTCCGCAAGCGCGCTGACAAACGCCCCACCTTCCCCTCCCCCGCACACAACGGCTCCCGTCCCGCCAAGCAACTCCCGCACGGCCGACACCCCCCGCCCCACCCCGATCTCCACGAACACCCCGAACCCCCGCGCCGCAAGCCCCCGCGCCGCACTCCCCAGCTCGTCCAGGGGGTCGCCGTTGGTGGGGGTGGGGTTTGGGAGTGGGGGTTGGGTGGTGAGGAGGGGGCTGGTGGCGGGGAGGGGGAGGGCGCCGGAGAGGTGGGCTGCGGCCAGTTCGCCGGTTCCGGCGCCGATGACGGCGTCGGGGTGGACGCCGTGGGAGCGCCAGAGGGCGGCCAGGGCGAGCATCGCGGCGAAGTTTCTTGGGCGGGTGTTTTGGGGGGAATTCCACCAGGTTGGGTCGGTGGAGCCCGGGAGGTGGGGGGTCAGGGCGGTGCGGGATTCGGTCAGGTGGGCGGTGAAGGCGGGGTCGGTCGACCATGGCGGGTCTGATTGACGCGTCGCGGTGTCGTCTGCGAAGACGAAGACTGTTCGGATCGGGCCTGACTCGGCGGGGCCGACCACGGATGCGGCGGGGTGGCCCTCGGCGAGGGCGCGCAGGCCGTCGAGTGCCTCTTCGCGGTCGGCCGCGACGACGACCGCGCGGTGTTCCCACGCGGTCCGCGCCATCGCGGATCTGGCGAGGTCGGCGAGCTCGACGCCCCCGGCGAGGGCCGCTGCGAACCGCGCGGCCTGCTCGGCGAGCGCGCGGGCCGACCGTGCCGAGACGACCACCGGAAGCGGCCCGTCCGCCCTCTCGGGTTCTGGCCTTGCCAGATCCTCCGGGGCCTGTTCCAGGATCCCTACCGCAACCTCCGGGGCCTGTTCCAGGGTCTTTGTCGGTTCCTCTGGGGTCTGTTCGAGGATTATGTGGGCGTTGGTGCCGCTGATGCCGAAGGATGAGACCGCCGCGCGGCGGGGGCGTCCGGAGTCGGGCCAGGCGGTCTGCTCGGTCAGCAGGGTGAGCGAGCCCGTTGACCAGTCGACCTTCTCGGATGGGCGGTCGATGTGCAGGGTGCGGGGTAGGACGCCGTGGCGCAGGGCGAGCGCCATCTTCGCGACCCCCGCGACCCCGGCCGCCGCCTGGGTGTGGCCGACGTTCGACTTCAGCGACCCGAGGAACAGCGGCGCGCTCCGCTCCCGCCCGTAGACGGCGAGCAGCGCCTCTGCCTCGATCGGGTCCCCGAGGACGGTCCCGGTGCCGTGCGCCTCGACCGCGTCGACGTCGCCGGGCGACAGCCCCGCGTCCGCGAGCGCGCGCCGGATCACCCGCTGCTGTGCCGCGCCGTTCGGCGCGGTGAGCCCGTTGGACGCGCCGTCCTGGTTGACGGCCGAGCCCCGGACGACCGCCAGCACGTCGTGCCCGGCACGGCGCGCGTCCGACAGGCGTTCCAGCACCAGGACGCCGACGCCCTCCGCCCAGGCCGTGCCGTCGGCGGCGTCGGCGAAGGACTTGCACCGTCCGTCCGGCGCGAGCCCGCGCTGGCGCGAGAACTCCACGAAGCCCTCGGGGCCGGCCATCACCGTCGCGCCCCCGGCCAGCGCCATCGTGCACTCGCCCGCCCGCAGGGCCCGGACGGCGAGGTGCAGCCCGACCAGCGACGACGAGCACGCGGTGTCGACCACGAGGGCCGGGCCGCGCAGCCCGAGCACGTAGGCGAGCCGCCCGGCGGCCATGCTGGTCAGCCCGCCGATCGTGCGGTAGCCGTCGAGGTCGGTGCGGGCCGGAAGCCGTTCGGTGTACCCGTTGGCGAACACGCCGAGGTAGACGCCCACGTCGCGCCCGCGCAGCGCGGCGGGGTCGATCCCCGCGTGCTCCAGCGCCTCCCACGAGGTCTCCAGCAGCAGCCGCTGCTGCGGGTCGATGGCGAGCGCCTCACGCGGCGCGATCTTGAAGAACTCGGCGTCGAACAGCGCGGCGTCGCGCAGGAACCCGCCGTGCCGGGTCGCCGACGTGCCGTGCAGCGCCGCAAGATCCCAGCCCCGGTCCACCGGGAACTCCGAGATCCCGTCGTCCCCTCGCGTCAGCAGCTCCCACAGCTCCCCGGGCCCGCGCACCCCGCCCGGCAGCCGCACGCCGATCCCGACGATCGCGATCGGCTCGACGGACTCGCCGGCCGGCCGCTCACGCCGGACCGACCCGCCCCGAAGCCGCTCCCGAAGGTGCGCTACGACGGCGGCGGGCGTCGGGTGGTCGAAGACCAGGGACGCGGGCAGCGCGATCCCCGTCACCTCGGCGAGCCTGTCACGCAGGTCGACGGCGGCGAGCGAGTCAATGCCGAGGTCGGCGAACGTCGCGCCGGTGCGCAGCCCCGGCGGCGTGTGCCCCAGCGCGGCGGCGGTCGCCTCCTCCACGAGGTCCTCAAGCCGCCGTCCTTCAAGGCCCAAAGCCGCCGACGGCTCGACCGGCAGCAGCGCCCGCAGCGCCGCAAGGTCGATCTTGCCCGTGGCGTTGCGCGGCAGCGCGCCGACCAGATGCAGGCCGACCGGCAGCTTGTAGGCGGCGAGCCGCAGCGCGAGATGGGCGCGGACCCCGTCGAGCGTGGGCCGCGCGCCCTCGCCCGGAACCGCGACGACGACGACAGCCTCCCCCCGCGTCTCATGCGGCACCCCCGTGACGGCGGCCTCCACGATCCCGGGACACCCGGCGAGCGCACGCTCGACCTCGGCGGGATAGACGTTCTCCCCACCGGTGATGACCATGTTCTTCAGGCGGTCAACGAGGTACAGGTGACCGTCGGCGTCGAGTTCGCCGATGTCCCCGCTGTGGAACCACCCGTCGGCGAACGCCGCGGCGTCGGCGTCGGGCGCGCGCCAGTACCCCGCCGTGACGTTCGGCCCGCGCACGCAGACCTCGCCGCGCACCCCCGGCTCGGTGACCGTCGCGCGCGTGGCCGGATCGACAAGCCGGACCCGCGTGAACGGCATCGCGACGCCCGCCGATCCCGGCTTGCGCGGGATCTGGTCGACCGGCAGGAGCGTCGCGAACGGCGCGGTCTCGGTGAGCCCCCACGCCTGCCGCAGCGGCACACCCCGCGCCGCGTACTGCTCGACCAGCGCGGGCGGCACCGGCGCGCCCGCCACCACCGCGACGCGCAGGCCGGACAGGTCGGCTTCGGCGAACCCCGGCGTCCTGGCCAGCGCCGCGTACACCGACGGCACGCCCAGGAGCGTGCCGACCCGGTGTGCCACGAGGTCGGCGAGGATCACGTCGGGATCGAACGCCCTGCGCAGCACGGTCGTCCCGCCGTGCGCGAGGGTGCGCAGGGTGAAGGAGTTCAGCGCGCCGATGTGGAACAGCGGGGTGACGGCCATGTTGACCTCGCGGCCCGTCACGCCGGTCGCCCAGGCGACGTTCGCGCAGTTCCACCAGAGGTTCCCGTGGGTGAGCCGGACGCCCTTGGCCCGCCCGGTCGTCCCCGAGGTGTACAGCAGGATGGCGAGGTCGTCGGCCTTGCACGCGACGGGTTCCGGGCGTTCGGCCTCGGCGAGCGCGGCGCTCAGCGACGACCCCGGCAAGCCGACGGACTCCGTCACCGGGTCGTCGTCCACAAGCAACAGCCGCCGATGCCCGCGCACAACCTCATGCCCGGGCTCCACGACGATTGTGTGCGGGTCGCAGTCGGCAAGGACCTCCCCCAGCTCGTCCGGCCGCAGCATCGGGTTCACCGGGACGAACACCGCGCCGAGCCACGCGCAGGCAAGGTAGGTCTCGAGGAAGGCCGGGCTGTTGCGCCCGAGGTAGGCGACGCGGCAGCCCCGCGCCGCGCCCCCGGCGGCGAGCACCCCGGCGAGCCGCCCCGCCCGGTCCGCGAGGGCCGGATAGCCGATCTCCGTGCCCTCATACCGCAGCGCGGGACCGGCACAGGGCCGGTCCGCCTGCCCGAGCACCGCGCCCACGGGGCTGAGATCCACACGCATCGCCGTCTCCAGGGTCGTCACAGGGTCGGTCACAGGGCCGCGGCGCGCTCCCGCGCCGGGTCGGCACGGCGCGGCGAGGGCAGATAGCCCGATTCCACGAAGAAGTCCACGGACTTCGCGAACAGCTCGCCGTCGAGGGGAGGGCACACGACGCCGCTGCCCGCGAGCGCGGCCTCGGTCTCGGTCACGTCGACCGGCGGGGTGCCGATGCCCCCGTCGAGGATGCGCAGGAAGACGTCGAGCAGGGGACGCACCGCGTTGCCCGGATCGTCGAGCACGGCGGCCCGCCAGGATTCCGGGTCCCGCTCGGGCAGCGGATAGCCCGCCGCCCTGAGGCGTTCCACGAGGTCGCGGTACTCAACACCGTCCTTGCCGTACAGGTGGAAGGTCCCGCCGACGGCCTCCGGCCTGCGGGACAGCGCAACGATCGCCGCCGAGGCGTAGTCCACCGGCACCATGTGCACGGTCCCCGACAAGCCGGCGGGCGCTCCCCCCGCCTGGATCATGCCCTTGAGGCTCAGCCACACGAAGTCGCGCGTCTGGCACGCGCCGCCCACCCGGTCGCCCCACAGGAAGTCGGGCCGGTAGACGGTCACGGGCAGGCCACGCTCGCGCGCGATCCCGATGACCCGCTCGGCCGCCCACTTGCTCTGCCGGTACCCGTTGGACAGCGCCTCCGGCGGACCCGTCGGGGCGTCGACGGCGAACGGCGCGCCGCCGCCCGGGCCGTCGGCGAACACCCCGGTGCTCGACACGTAGTGCACGGGGACGGTCCGATGCAGCGCGGCGAGCCGCAGAACCTCGCGGACCCCGCCGACGTTGGCGGCCTCAAGCGCCGCGTACGGCAGCAGCCAGTTCACGACGGACCCGGCGTGGTAGACGGCGTCGGCACGCCGCGCGAGGTCGTCGAACTCCGCTTCCGTGAGCCCGAGCCGCGGCGCGGCGAGGTCGCCGACGACGACCTCGAGCCGCCCCGGATCGACCTCGTCGCCGATCCGGTACCACGCGAGGTTCTCGCGCAGCCGCCGCTCGGCGTCCGCGCGGTCCGCGCCGCGCACCAGGCAGTGCACCCGCGCGCGGGTCGTGCGCATCAGGTCGCGGAGCAGGAACGCGCCGAGGAACCCTGTCGCGCCGGTCAGCAGGACCTCGCCAGGTTCCGCGACCGCGTCGCCCGTGACGGGGGCGGGCCGCACATCCTCGTCAAGACTGACCCCGGCCGTGAAGTCGACCGCGCGGGCCGACGCCGTGCCGAGGAGTTCGGCGCACAGCCGGTCGGCCAGCTCAGCGGGGGTCGGGTGCTCGAAGACGACGGACGCGGGCAGCCTGACCCCGGTCGCGGCGGCGAGCCGGTTGCGCAGATCGACGGAGATCCGCGAGTCGAACCCGAGATCGGCGAAGTGACTGCCCGGGCCGACGGCGTCGGGGCCGGTGTGGCCGAGCGCGCGCGCCGCCTCGGTGCGGACGACGCCGCACACGAGCGCGTGCCGACCCTCCTCGGGCAGGTCCGTGAGCCGCTCGGCGAGCGAACGCGCGCCGCCGGCGTCGTCAAGCGCGTCCCGCAGGGCGGTGCGTCCGGCGAGGTCGCCGAACAGCGGGGACGGCGTGCCGCGCCCGGCGCGCAGCGCCGCGAGGTCCATCGGGGTCGCGACGAGCGCGGCGTGCTCCTCGCCGAGCGCCGTGTCGAGCATGCGCGGACCGAGGTCGGCGGTGACGGGGGTCAGACCTGAGCGGTGCATCCTGGTCCGGTCGGCCTCGCCGAGACCCTTCTCCATGCCGCCCGCGTCCGCCCACATCCCCCAGGCCAGCGATGTCGCGGGCAGGCCGAGCCCGGCGCGGTGTTCGGCGAGCGCGTCGAGGAAGGTGTTGGCCGCCGCGTAGTTGGCCTGTCCCGCGCCGCCGAGGACGCCACCGATGGACGAGAACAGCACGAAGGCCGACAGATCGTCGCCGCGCGTGAGGTCGTGCAGGTGCCAGGCGGCGTCGACCTTGGGCCGCAGCACGGCGGCGAGCCGGTCGGCGCTCATCGCGGTGATCAGCCCGTCGTCGTGGACGCCAGCGGTGTGCACGACCCCGGTGAGCGGACGCGGGGCCGCGGCTAGGACCGCCGCGAGCGCCGCGCGGTCGGCGACGTCGCAGGCGGCGAAGGCCACCGCAGCGCCGAGCCCGGTGAGCTCGGCCGCGAGGGCCGCCGCGCCCGGCGCGTCCGCGCCTTGGCGGCTCACCAGCAGGAGGCCGCCGACCCCGTGCGCCTTGACCAGGTGCCTGGCGAACAGCCTGCCCAGGGCCCCGGTCGCCCCGGTGATCAGCACTGTGCCGTCCCGCCGCCACGCGGCGCGCGCGGGGGCGGCGGCGCCGAGACGGGCGAGGCGCGGCACCAGCACCCTGCCCGCGCGGACGGCCGCCTGCGGCTCGCCGGACGCCGCGAGCGCGGGAAGGGCCTCCGCCGACGCGGGATCGCCGTCCAGGTCGACAAGGGTGACGCGGCCCGGCATCTCGGTCTGCGCCGAGCGCAGCAGCCCCCAGATCGGGGCGGCCACAAGGTCGGCCACGCCGCCGCGTTCCGTCGGGACCGCGCCGCGCGTCACCACGACGAGGGGCAGGTCGGCTGCCCTGTCGTCCCTGGCCCACGCCCTGACCAGCTCCAAAGCCCGGCGCGTCGCGTCGTGGACGCGGGCCACGACGTCGCCGCCCGGCGGATACAGGAACGGGATGACAAGGGACGCGCCCGCTTCGGTCGCGCGAAGCGCCGCCTCAAGGGTGCCGAACACCGGGGGGTCGCCCAGCGCGGCACGCACCTCCGGGCACGGGAGTGCCGCGTCGCCCGCGACGTCGAGGAGCGCCCAGCGCCCGCCGCCCGCCCGGGGGGCCGGGGCCGCGGGACGCCACGCGACCCGGAACAGCGCGTCACGGGCCCGCGACCGCGCCGTCGCGACGTCTTCCGCGGTGACCCGGCGGACGCCGACGCCGCCGATCGACGCCACGGGCCGTCCCGCCGCGTCCGCCACGCGCACCGTCCCGTCGGCGGCGAGCCTGGCCCGGACGGCGGTCGCGCCGACCGCGTGCAGGCGGACGGCACTGAGCCGGTCCACCTCGCCGGGCGGGTCCGCGAGGCGCAGGACGGCGTCAAGCAGCGCGGGGTGCAACCCGAACCCGTCGACCGGCGTGCCGGGAGGCAGGGCGGCTTCGGCGTACAGGTCGCCGTCCGCGCGCCACACGGCCCGGTCCTTCCCGGGGGGCGGCCAGGCGTCGCGCCCCACTGCCTGGTCGGTCCCCCGCGCGACGGGCTCGGCCCCGGGGAGCGGCCAGGCGGTGAGGTCCCAGACGGGTGCGCCGACGCCGCGCCGTACCGTGCCGGACGAGCATTCCGCCCATTCCGGCCGGTCCTCGGAGACCGCCGCGTGGACGGTGAACGCTCGTCCGCCCGTCTCGTCCGACGGACCGATGACGAGCTGGAGGCGGAGCGCCCCGCGTTCGGGCAGCACGACGGGGCCCGTCAGCACGAGTTCGTCAACGACGCCGCACCCGACCTCGTCGCCCGCCCACGTCACGAGGTCGAGCAGCGCGGCGGCCGGGAGGACGGGCGCGCCGAACAGGGTCCGGTCGGCGAGCCAGGGCGCGGACCGCGCGGAGACCGTCGCGGTGCAGACCACCTCGTCGCGTCCCGCCAGGACCACGGGCGGGTCGGCGTAGGGGTGCGCGCCCTCCCGTCCCTCGGCGAGCGGACGCAGCCAGAAGCGCTCCCGCTGGAACGGGTAGGTCGGCAGCTCCACCGCGTGAGCGCCGGTCCCGGCGAAGAACGCGGGCCAGTCGACAGTCGTGCCGCGTACGTGCAGCGCGCCTAGCGCGCTTACCGCACAGCGTGCCTCGGGTTCCCCGTAGCGCAGCGCCGGGATCGCCGCAGCCTTCTCGGTACCGGTCGCGGCCATCGTGGTGAGCACGTCGCCGGGCCCGATCTCCAGCAGCGTCGTCACACCGAGGGATTCCAGCGCGCGCACCGCGTCGAGAAAACGCACGGGACGCCGGACCTGCTCGGCCCAGTAGTCCGGGGAGGTCCAGCGGTCGTCCGGCCGCCCGGTCACCGTCGAGACGAGCGGGACGCGCGGCGGGTGGAAGGCGAGGCGGCGCAGGGCCGCGCGGAACTCCTCGACCATCGGGTCCATGCGCGGCGAGTGCGAGGCGCAGCCGATCGGCAGCCGCTTGACCTGGCGGCCGCGCGCCTCCCAGTGGGCGGCCACGGCGCACACGGCGTCCTCGTCGCCGGAGACGACGACGTCGCGCGGCCCGTTGACGGCGGCGATCACCGCGCGGCCCGCCGCGTCGAGCGTCGGCCGCACCTCGTCCTCTGCGGCCTGGACGGCGACCATCGCGCCGCCGGACACGGACAGCATCAGCCGTCCCCGGACCGTCACCAGCGCCGCCGCGTCGGGCAGGGACAGAACTCCCGCGACATGCGCCGCGCTGATCTCGCCCAGGGAGTGCCCGACCAGGAAGTCCGGACGCACCCCCCAGCTCTCGAAGAGCCGGTACAGGGCGACCTCGACCGCGAACGTGGAGGCCAACGTGTAGTCGATCCGATCGAGCCCGTCGCCTGACTCGATCACCTGCCGCAGCGGCCCCGGAAGATGGACGTCCAGCGCCGCGCACACCTCGTCGAACGCCGCGGCGAACACCGGAAAGGCGGCGCGCAGCTCCCCGGCCATCCCCGCGTGCTGCGCTCCCCCGCCGGTGAACATGAAGGCCAAGCGCCCGTCCCGCTCACGCCCGCGCACCGCATCCGTGCCGTCCTCGGCGATCCCGTCGAGCCCGTCGATCAGCTCAGCCCGGTCCGCCGCCACCACGACCGCCCGGTGCGACAGCGCGGCCCGCGTCGTCGCCGCCGAGAAAGCCGCGTCCAGCAGCCCGACGCCCGCGTCGAGCAGCGCCGACAGCCGACGCGCCTGCTCCCGCAACGCCTCCGGCGACTTCGCCGACAGCACACACGGCACCACCGGAAGGCGCGTCACGGGACCCGCCTCGGCGTCCGCGTCGGGTTCGGGTGCTTCCTCCAGGATCACGTGCGCGTTGGTGCCGCTCACCCCGAACGCCGACACCGCGGCCCTGCGCGGCCGTCCCGTGTCCGGCCACGGCCGCCGCTCGGTCAGCAGCTCGACGGATCCGGCCGCCCAGTCGGCCAGCGGCGTCGCCCTGTCCACGTGCAGGGTGCCGGGCAGGACGCCGTGCCGCAGCGCCTTGACCATCTTGATCACCCCGCCCACCCCTGCCGCCGCCGCCGAGTGGCCGATGTTCGACTTCAGCGAACCGAGCCACAGCGGCCGATCCGTCGGACGCTCAGCCCCATAGGTCGCGAGCAGCGCACCCGCCTCGATCGGGTCGCCGAGGCGGGTGCCCGTGCCGTGCGCCTCGACCGCGTCGACGTCGCCGGGGCCCAGGCCCGCGTCCGCGAGCGCCTGGCGGATCACCCGCTCCTGCGCGGGCCCGTGCGGCGCGGCGAGGCCGTTGGACGCGCCGTCCTGGCCGAGCGCCGACCCGCGCAGGACCGCGAGGACGCGGTTCCCGTCACGCCGCGCGTCCGACAGCCGCCGCAGCACGAGCAGGCCCGCCCCCTCGGCCCAGCTCGTGCCGTCGGCCGCGGCGGCGAACGACTTGCACCTGCCGTCCGGGGCGAGCCCGCGCTGTCTCGCGAAGTCCACGAACCCGCCGGGCGAGCCCATCACCGTCACGCCCCCGGCGAGCGCGAGCGACGACTCGCCCGCGCGCAGGGAGCGCGCCGCGAGGTGCACCGCGACCAGCGACGACGAGCACGCCGTGTCCACGGTGATCGCCGGTCCCTCGAAGCCGAAGGTGTAGGAGATCCGGCCCGACGCGACACTGCCGAACTTGCCCGTCATCAGATGGCCCTCGAGCTCGGCGGGCCCGCGCAACCCCAGGTAGGACTGCTCCGACGCGCCGACGAACACGCCGACCGCCGTGCCGCGCAGCGTCTCGGGGTCGAGGCCCGCGTGTTCGAGCGCCTCCCAGGCCGTCTCCAGCAGGACCCGCTGCTGCGGGTCCATCGCCAGCGCCTCGCGCGGGGAGATGCCGAAGAAGGCGGCGTCGAACTCGGTCGCGTGG
The DNA here is from genome assembly GCF_033875155.1 of Actinocorallia sp. A-T 12471. Classification (NCBI taxonomy): domain Bacteria; kingdom Bacillati; phylum Actinomycetota; class Actinomycetes; order Streptosporangiales; family Thermomonosporaceae; genus Actinocorallia; species Actinocorallia sp. A-T 12471. The sequence continues at coordinate 374,197 of NZ_JAWZTE010000003.1, forward strand.
TCGAGGAAGCCGCCTTCGCGGGTGTAGGAGGTGCCGGGCTCGTCGGGGTCGGCGCTGTAGAGGCCGTCGAGGTCCCAGCCGCGGTCGGTCGGGAACCCCGTGATGGCGTCACGGCCCTCGACGACGAGCCGCCAGAGGTCGTCGGGCGAGGCGACGCCGCCCGGGTAGCGGCACGCCATGCCCACGACGGCGACGGGCTCGCGTCGCTCAAGGTCGGCGATGCGGCCGCGCGCCTTGCGCAGTTCCATGGTGACCGACCTCAGGTAGTCGGTCAGCCTCTCGTCGTCGGCCATGTGGGTGCCTCGTGTCCTTACCTAGTGCGGCGGGTGCGGCGTGCCGTCGAGTTCGCGGTCGATGAGGGCGAGCAGTTCGTCGGCCGAGGCCGCGGCGAGGTCGGGGTCGTCCGGCTCGGCCTCCCGCAGCAGCGCCCTGAGCCGGTCGGCGACGGCCCTGCCGTCGGCTTCCGACGCCGCCGCCAGCGCCTCCTCGAGCCGGTCGAGCGCGGCGAACACCGGTGCCGCGCGGGGTGCGAGCCTGGTGAGGAGGAGGTCGGCGAGCGCGGCGGGCGTCGGATGGTCGAAGACCGCGGTCACCGGCAGCCGGAAGCCGCAGGCCGCGCCGAGCCGGTTGCGCAGGGCGACCGCGGTCAGGGAGTCGAACCCGAGGTCGCGGAACCGCAGCCGGACGTCGACCGCCGCCGGATCGCGCAGCCCGAGCACGGCGGCGGCCTCAGCGCGGACGAGATCGAGCACACGCCGTTCGCGTTCGGCGTCGGTCATCTCGGCCGGCCACCGGGACACCACGGAACCGGACGGCTCCGCAGGGGCGGCCGGAGCCGGGACGAGATCCTGGAACAGCCGCGGCGGATCGGCCGCGAGCGCCGCGAGGTCGAACGCGGCGACGACCGGGGACGGCAGGTCGGCGGCCAGCGCCGCGTCGAACAGCCCGAGCCCTTCGGCGACGCCCACCGGCAGCAGCCCGGCCCGGTGGGCCGTGCGCGGACCGTCCGGAAGATCCCAGGGCCCCCACCCGAGCGATGTCGCGGGCAGCCCAAGCGCCCTGCGATGCCGCGCGAGACCGTCGAGGAAGGCGTCGGCCGCCGCGTCGCCGACCCGGCCCGGGTCGCCGAGGAGCCCGGAGACCGACGAGAACAGCACGAACGCCTTCAGGTCGGCGTCACGGGTGAGATCGTGCAGATGCCAGGCGGCCTCGGCGCTGGGGTTCAGACCCTCCAGGCCCGGCGACGGCCCACCGTCGGGCATGTGCACGATCGCGGTGAGCGGATGGGCCGCGGGCACCTCACCGAGCAACCCGGCAAGCGCCTCCCGATCCGCGACATCGCACTCGACGACCCGCGCCACCGCCCCGACCTCAGCGAGTTCGCCGCACAACCGCGCGACGCCCGGAGCCCCCTCACCATGCCGTCCGACCAGAAGCAGCCGCCTCACCCCGTACGCGGCGACCAGATGGCGCGCGAACGCCGCCCCGACCACCCCCGTGCCACCGGTGACCAGCACGGTCCCGTGCCCCGCCCACTCCGGCGGCACCTCTCGGCCGGGAAGTCGGGGAGGTGTTCGGCGGGTGGTGACGCGGGTCAGGCGGGGGAGGAGGAGACGGCCGTCGCGGAGGGCGGCTTGGGGTTCGGCGGAGCTGATGAGGGGAGACAGGGCGTCCGGCGTGATGTGGTCGGTGTCGGCGTCCACGAGGATGATCCGGCCTGGGTGGGCGGCCTGGAATGAGCCGACGAGGCCCCAGAGGGCTGCCGCGCTCGGGTCGGGCGTGTCGGCGTCGGTCGCGGCGACCGCCCGCCGGGTGACGATCACCAGGTGGGCTTCGGCGAGGGCGTCGTCGGCAGTCCAGTCGCGCAGCAGCGCCAGGCAGCGGCCGATCCCCTCGCGCGTCTCGGCGACGACGTCGGTGCCCCGCCCAGGCGGCTGGCAGGCGAGGACCGCGTCCACCGGCTCGCCCGCCGCGACGGCCCGACGCAGCGCGGCGAGATCCGCGTGGCTCCGGACGCCGGGATCGGGATGCGGACCGAGCGCCGACCAGACGACTGGCGCGTCGTGCCGCCGCAGCGGTCGCGCGGCCCAGGTGAGCTGGTGCAGCGAACGCGCCGCCCCGACGAGTTCCGCACGGACGAACTCCCGGACCTCAACCGAGGCGACCGACGCGACAGGCACGCCGTCCCCGTCCGTCAACACCGCTCCCCCACCGCTCTGGCCGAGCAGGGCGCGCACCGCCCGGCCGCCCGGGCCGTGCGTCCGCGCCCCGCGCCACTCCACGGCGAGGCGCGGCGCATCCCCGTCGGCGGATGCAAGCAGCAGCGGATGAACGGCGAAGCCCCCGGCCTCCGCCGCGTGTTTCTCCACGAGCACGACCTCCCGGGCGTCAGGGGCTCCCTCGACAGACGCGACGCCGCCGTCATCAGCGCGCAGCACACCCGTGGCGAGCACCGTCCACCCGTCCCCGAGCCTCGCGTGGACGGTGAGGGAACGCCCTCCCGTCGGGTCCGCCGCGCCGATCGCGACCTGAAGGCGCACCTCGCCGTCGTCGGGAAGGGCGAGCGGCACATGGACCGTCAGCCGCTCCACGACCGGGCAGCCCGCCTCGCCGCCCGCCCACAGCGCCAGATCGAGCAGCACCGAACCCGGCACAACCGGAACACCGAACCGAACATGGGCCGCGAGCCAAGGTGCCGCCCGCAAGGAGAGCGCCCCGGTGAACATCGTCTCGTCACGCCCGGCAAGGGCGACGGCCGGGCCGAGGAACCTATGCGTACCGCTCTCCGCAGGGCGGGCGGCCGGATGCAGCCAGTACCGTTCCCGCTGGAACGGGTACGTAGGCAGATCGACCCGCCGCGCCCCGGTCCCGCCGAAGAGCCGTTCCCAGTCGACGTCCACCCCACGCACATGCAACGCACCCAGCGCGCTCACCGCGCAGCGCGCCTCGGGCTCCCCCTGCCGCAGCGACGGGATCGCCACGGCGTTCTCGACCCCGGTCGCGGCCATCGCGGCAAGCACGTCCCCGGGCCCGATCTCCAGCAACGTCGTCGCGCCCAGCGACTCAAGCGTCCGCACCGCGTCAAGAAACCGCACGGGACGCCGAACCTGCTCGGCCCAGTAGTCCGGCGACGTCCACCGGTCGTCCGGCCGTCCGCTCACCGTCGAGACGATCGGAACGCGCGGCGGCTCGAAGGCGAGGCGGCCAAGGACCGCGCGGAACTCCTCGACCATCGGGTCCATGCGCGGCGAGTGCGAGGCGCAGCCGATCGGCAGCCGCCGGGTGAACCTGCCGCGGTCCGCCCAGTGCGCGGCGACGGCGAGCACCGCGTCCTCGTCCCCGGAGACGACGAGGTCGCGCGGCCCGTTGACCACGCCGATCACCGCGCGGCCCGCCGCGTCGAGCGTCGGCCGCACCTCGTCCTCGGCGGCCTGCACCGCGACCATCGCCCCGCCCTCGGACAGCGCGAGCATCATCCGTCCCCGCGCGGTCACGAGCGCCGCGGCGTCGGCGAGGGAGAACACACCGGCGACATGCGCCGCGCTGATCTCGCCCAGGGAGTGCCCGACCAGGAGATCCGGACGCACCCCCCAATCCTCAAGAAGCCGATAAAGCGCCACCTCCAGCGCGAAAGTGGCGGCAAGGGTGTAGTCGATCCGATCAAGCCCGTCCCCGGACTCGACCACCCGAAGCAACGGCCCCGGCAGATGCACGTCCAAAGCCGCACATACCTCGTCGAACGCCGCAGCGAACACCGGAAAGACCGCGCGCAGCTCCCCGCCCATCCCCGCGTGCTGTGCTCCCCCACCGGTGAACATGAAGGCGAGCCTCCCGTCCTGCCGCTCCCCCCGCACCGCACCCGACCCGCCCTCGGCAAGATCCACGAGCCCCCGACGCAGCTCCTCCCGGTCCGCCGCCACCACGACGGCCCGGTGCGGCAGCGCGGCCCGCGTCGTCGCCGCCGAGTACGCCGCGTCCAGCGGCCTGACGCCCGCGTCGAGCCGCGCCGACAGCCGACGCGCCTGCTCCCGCAACGTCTCCGGCGACTTCGCCGACAGCACGCACGGCACCGGGAACGCACCCGCCGCCGACCGGGGCGCGGGCACCTCGACCTCGTCCGCCTCCTCCAAGACGACATGCGCGTTCGTGCCGCTGAACCCGAACGCGGAGACCGCCGCGCGGCGGGGCCGTCCGTCCCTCGGCCAGTCCCGCGCGTGCACGAGCAGCGACAGCGGGCCCCCGGCCCAGTCGACGCGGGGCGTCGGCTCCGCGGCGTGCAGGGTCCCGGGCAGCACCCCGTGCCGCAGCGCCTCGACCATCTTGATCACTCCGCCCACCCCCGCCGCCGCGGCCGAGTGACCGATGTTCGACTTCAACGACCCGAGCCACAGCGGCGCCGGACGCCCCACCCCGTAGGTCGCCAGCAGCGCGCGGGCCTCGATCGGGTCGCCCAGCGGCGTCCCCGTGCCGTGCGCCTCGACGGCGTCCACGTCGGCGGCGTCAAGCCCGGCGTCGGCCAGCGCGCGGCGGATCACCTTCTCCTGCGCCGGTCCGCTCGGCGCGCTCAGCCCGTTGGACGCGCCGTCCTGGTTGACCGCGCTCCCCCGGACGACCGCGCGCACCCGGCGGCCGTCGCGGCGCGCGTCGGACAGCCGTTGCAGCAGGAGCAGGCCGACCCCCTCGGACCAGCCGGTGCCGTCGGCGGCCGCCGCGAACGGCTTGCACCTGCCGTCGGGCGCGAGGCCGCGCAGCCGCGAGAACTCCACGAACGGCCTTGGCGTGGCCATCACCGTCACACCGCCCGCGAGCGCGAGGTCGCACTCGCCCCGGCGCAGCGCCGTCACCGCGAGGTGCAGCGCGACGAGGGACGACGAGCACGCCGTGTCCACGGTGACGGCCGGGCCCTCAAGCCCGAACGTGTAGGCGAGCCGCCCGGACGCGACACTGCCCGCGCTGCCGCTGAAAAGGTGGCCCTCATACCCCTGCGCGGGCGGGAACTGACGCGACCCGTAGTCGTTGTACATGACCCCGACGTAGACGCCGGTCTGACTGCCGCGCAGGGAGTCCGGGACGATCCCGCCCCGCTCGAACGCCTCCCACGCGGTCTCCAGCAGGAGCCGCTGCTGGGGGTCGGTGGCCAGCGCCTCACGCGGCGACATGCCGAAGAAGGCGGGGTCGAAGAGGTCGGCCCCGGTGAGGAAGCCGCCGTGCCGGACGTAGGACTTGCCCGGCGCGTCGGCGTCGGCGTCGTACAGGTCGGCGAGCGGCCAGCCCCGGTCGTCGGGGAAGGCTGACACCGCGTCGACGCCGTCGGCCACCAGCCGCCACAGCTCCTCGGGCGAGGTCACCCCGCCCGGATACCGGCAGGCCATCCCGACGATCGCGACGGGCCCACACGTCCTGTCCCTGAGCTCGCGTAGGCCGCGTCGGCTCTCCACCGCGTCGGCCACGGCACGCCTGAGGTACCTGCGCAGTCGTTCCTCGTCGGCCATGTGGCCGTCACCCCCGGTCCTGTGCGCCGGCCGGAGCCTTCCTGAACTGCTCGACCACGCCGGCATAGCCGTCCTTGCCGTGGCCCTGCGCGATCGCCCTCTCGATGACTGCCCTGATCCGCCTGGGCGGGTCGGCGTCCACCCCTCTGGCCAGGCACTCGGCGATGAGGTGCCCGGTCGCCGGGAGGTGCGTCTCCAACGTCGAGTCCTCGGCCGCGTACGCGCCCTCGTCGATCTGCCGGGCGCACCGGGCGACGAAGGCGAGCAGGCCCGCGAACAGCAGGTCGGCGAACCGCGCGAACTCCCCGGCCTTGACGTCCTCCGTCGCGACGAGCGCGGAGGCGTGCAGGAACCCGTTCAGGCTCGCCCACAGGATGTCAAGGAGGGCGACGTCGTACAGCGCGGGAAGGCCGGGATCGTCGCCGAGCCGGATGACGCCGCCGCCGAGCGCGCCGAGGGCCGCGCGGTGGGCGTCGAACGCTTCGCTCCGCCCGCCGTAAAGGACAGTCGTTTCTGGCGCGCCGATGGTGTCGGGGGTCGCCAGGAGCTTGCCGTCGAGGTAGTCCACGCCCCGGTCCGCCGCCCAGGCGGCGAGGTCACGGGCCTCCCGCGACGTGCCCGAGGTGAGGTTCACCAGCGTCCGGCCGTCCAGCGCGCGGCCCGCGGCTTCACACGTCCGCAGTACCGCGTCGTTGTCACTGAGGCAGACCACCGTGAGGCCGCCCGCCGAGACCGCCTCGGCGACCGTCCCCGCCCGCACGGCCCCCAGCGCGACGAGCGGTGCCGCCCTCTCCGGCGAGCGGTTCCAGACCTTCGTCGGATGCCCGCACCGCAGGAACGCCCCGGCGAGCGCGGACCCCATCAGGCCGAGCCCGAGGACCGCGACGGGCTCAGCCATGCGCCGCGACGGGTTCAAGGTCGAACATGACGCCGCCGGGAGGTGCCGTCACCTCGTGGGCGGCGGCGCAGCGCCAGCCGGACGCGGCGAACGCGTCATGCCATTCTTCGCGGGTCGGCACATAGACGCCCATCAGCGCGTGGACCAGCTCGAACCCGAGCGTGAAGATCGGGGTGTCCGGGCCGGGCCGCGCGGTGGAGCGCACCACGTCGCACAGCAGGAGGCGGCCCGCGTTGGGGAACGCGCGGCGCAGCCCGCGCAGCGTCCTGACGCACCTGTCGTAGGGCCAGAAGTCGTGCCCCATGAACGAGCAGGTGATCACGTCGACCTTCGTCCCGCCCGGGATCTCAGGCAGGTCGAGCACGTCGGCCTCGCACACCGTGATCCGGTCGGCGAGCCCCGCGTCCTCGATCGACCTGGCGGCGAGCTTGACGGCGGCCGGCGCGATGTCCACGCCGATCCCCCGGACGCCCGGGCGGTCCGCCGCGACGCGCGTCAGCCGCCGTCCTGAGCCGCACCCCAGGTCGGCGAGGGTGCCGAACTCCCGCTCGTTCAGCAGCGCGTCGTACAGGCCCTCCACGGCGGTGTCGCCGATCAGGTGCGAGCCGACCGCGACCGCGCGCATGTCGCGGCTGTAGAACGCGCCGTCGCGCTGGTCGCGCCTTGCCACCCTCGGCGCGTCGCTGAACAGCGCGCCGCAGCCGCGCACCATCCAGTAGAAGTAGCCGCGCGCGGCGTAGGCGTCGGCGAACCCGGGACCGGGCCGCGCGACCCCGTCCTCGACGCGCACGACGTCGCCCCAGACGAGCCCGTTCAGCAGCCGCTCCACCACCACCGGGTCGAGTTCCCGGTCGTCCCGGTCGAGGTGGTAGGCGCCCTCGTCGGCGAGCACGTCGAGGATCCCGAGCTCACAACCCGCCGAGAGGGCGTCCGCGACGACGTAGGACGAGAAGTGCCCCGCCGAAGGCCCGCGCACGAAGGAGTCAGATCGGATGGGCTGGACTGCGGCGGTCATACGGCTCCTCTGCTCGGGTTGTGGTGCGCCGTGCCGGGAGTGGCGCGGACCGGCCGGTGCGGCGCGGTCCGCGCCACGCCCGCGCCGGATCAGGCGAAGATCGCGTTCAATTCACGGTGTGCCGGGTCCCGGTCGTCGGCCCGGTAGTAGACCTCCCAGGCTGTGCGGTACTCATCGAGCGAGATGGAGCCGTCGCCGTCGGCGTCCAGCGCCTCGAAGGCCGCGACGGCCTCGCGCTTGGCGTCGCCGCCCTGGGCGTCGAGCACGCGCAGGATCTCCGGGAGCGTCGCCTTGCCGTCGCCGTCGGCGTCGATCGCCTGGAACTCGGCCTTGCCTACCTCATGGATGGCGGCGCGGAGCGAGTGCGGGCCCTCGTCGGCGTCGTCGAGGCGGGCGAGGAACTCCTCGCGGGTCACCCGGCCGTCGCCGTCGAGGTCGGCCGTGCTGGTGAGGGCCTCCCAGCCCGTCCGGTAGGCGTCGTGCAGGGCGCGGGCCCTCGGCGAGCCGGGCGCGGTCTCGGTGCGGCCGAGGATCTGCCCCGCCAGGATCTCGAAGTCCTGCCACTCGATCGCGCCTGAGCCGTCGGCGTCCAGGTGGTCGAAGAGGCGGTTGAACCGCTGGCGCTGGGTCTCGTTCATACGGTGGATCTCCCTCGCGGCCCATGGGAGGCCGATCGGCTATGGCCGGACGGACGTCCGACCACGTACAGTGATCATGTAACAACTGTTCGCTGAACTTCTCAAGCACCGGCTGGCGCGCCGCGCCAGGGCGCGCGCCTGGCGGCGAGACGGTCGAGCAGCGCCGCCGCGCGCTGGACGTCGACGTCAAGGGGACGGTCCGGGTCGATCGGCGCGACCTCCGCGCCGAGCTCGCGCAGTACCTCAGCGCACGCGGGCGCGGTCGCCCCCCGCGCGCTGAGGTACTCCGCCTGCCGGAGCGCCACGCCGAGCGCGCCCTGCACCCAGCGCAGATGCCCCGCCTGCTCGAGCGCGGTGAGCGCCGCCTGGGTGCCCAGCGGCACCACGTCCTGGTTGTGGCCGTTGGTCGGCAGGCTCTGGTCGGAGATCGGCGTCGCGGCCCGGCGCATCGCCGCCACCGTCGCGGTCGCCGCGATCTGCATGCCGACGACCCCGTGCTGACTGCCGGGCTCGGTCGCCAGCATCGGCGGCAGGCCGCTGTTGCGGTGCGTGTCGGTGAGCAGGTCGAGCTGGCGTTCGGCGAGGTTGGCGAGCTGGGCGGCGACCGTCGACATCGCGTCGGCGGCGAACGCCACGGGCTGGCTGAAGAAGTTGCCGCCGTGCGTGACCACCCCGTCCTCGGCGAAGAACAGCGGATTGTCGTTGATCCCGTTGAGGTCGTCGCCGATGACCGTCGCCGCGTAGTCGAGCGCGCCCGCCGCCGCGCCGATGAGCTGCGGGCTGCACCGGATGCTGTACGGCTCCTGGAGCGGACGGGTGCCGGTCGGCGTCGTCCCGTCGAGCATCGCGCGCAGCCCCGCGGCGACGTCCTCGCCGTGCGGGTGGCCGAACGCGGCGAGGGTCGGCGCGGCGGCGAAGCCGGGGTCGCTGCCGAGCAGGTCGGCGAGCAGCGCGGTGAGGGTGACCGCGGTGTTCACCGAGCGGGCGAGGCTCGCCAGCGCGAGGCCCGCCGCGGCGGCCGTCACCGAAGTGCCGTTGACCAGCGCGACGGCGTCGCGCCCCGCGAGGTGCAGCGGGCTGATCCCGCAGCGGTCGAGCGCCTCGGCGGCGGGCACGCGCACGCCGTCCACGTAGGCGTTGCCCTGTCCCTGCATCGCGCGCACCGCGTAGGCGAGCGGGATGAGGTCGCCGCTCGCGCCGACCGAGCCCATCCGGGGCACGGCAGGGGCGAACGGCGTCTCAAGGACCGCGACGAGCGTCCGCAGCGCGTCCGGGGACACCGCCGAGCGGCCCTTGGCCAGCGACCACACGCGGGCGAGCAGCGTCGCGCGCATGACCTCCGGCGGCAGGTCGGGGCCGTGCCCGGCGGTCAGGAAGTTCAGGAAACCCTCGCTCTGCTCGTGCGCCGTCGCGCGGCCGACGAAGCCGACGAGGTTGCCGAACCCCGTCGTCATGCCGTAGATGTCGCGTCCCTCCGCGACGCACGCCAGCATGTAGGCGTGTCCGGCCGCGACGCGCTCGGCGGTGCCATCGGCCATCGCGACGCGCACCGGACCGCGCGCGGCGGCCTCCAGCGCGGCGGGCGTCAGCCTGCCCGTCACCTCGAGCACCGGCGCGCCGCCCGGGTCCGCGAGAGCCCCCGGCCTGTCGTCGAGCACATCCTGATGCGTCATGCCTGCCTCCTCGTCCGTGTGCCGGACTCGACTGCACCACATCAAGATCACCTGACCGGTCAAACGACGGCATGGGGCGCTTCCACATCGCTTTCCGGTCCGCCCCGGCGTCCGTCAGGCGTCGCCGACCGGGGTCCTGCCGCCGAGCGAGGCGAGCATGCCGCGCAGCCCGGGACCCGCGAGGTCGACGCTCCAGCCGCCGTCCACCGCAAGGCACTGCCCAGTGATGTAGGAGGCGGCGTCGGAGGCGAGGAAGAGTGCGGCCGCGGCGATGTCGTCCGGGTCGGCCCAGCGTCCGGCGGGGACCGACGCCACCGCGACGTCGAACGCCGCGGGGTCGCCGCTGACGGCGTCCGTCTTGGCGGTGTGCGTCCACCCCGGGGCCAGCGCGTTCACCCGGACGCCGTGCGCCGCCCACTCCATCGCCAGCGCCTGCGACAGGGAGATCAGCGCCGCCTTGCTGACCGCGTAGCTCGCCGCGAACGGCATACCGCCGAGGCCCATGATCGAGGCGACGTTGACGACCGCGCCGCCCTCCTTCAGATGCGGGGCGGCGGCCCGGCACGTCGCGACCGCGCCGCCGACGTTCACGCCGAGGGTCGCGGCCCAGTCCGCCTCGTCGAGGTCGGTGAACGGGCCCACGCAGCGCATCACCCCCGCGTTGTTGACGAGCACGTCGAGCCCGCCGAGGCCGTCGACCGCCGTCTTCACCATCGCCTCGGCCTGCGCGGCGTCGGCGAGGTCGCAGTCAATCACGACGGCGCTCCGGCCGTGGCCCTCGACCTCCTCGGCCACCCGCTTGAGCGCCTCCACGTCGCGCGCGGCGAGCGCCACGTCGGCCCCCGCCTCGGCGAACGCGACCGCCACCGCCCTGCCGATGCCCCGCGACGCGCCCGTCACGAGCGCTTTGCGTCCCGCGAGCCCGAACCGCTCGAGTACCTTCCCACCGCGCATCAGAAACCCCTCCCCGCGTCGAATCCCATGATCACGCCCAGCGTAGGAAGTGCCGCGCCGGGCGGCGGGGACGCCGGGGTCGGCGCGTCGATATCCGCACTCCCAAAAGAGCCCACCCCCTTCCCAAGAACGCGCAAAAGGCCGGACGCGCCGCCGTGACGTGCCGTCGGGCCGCCTAATGTCGGAGACCGCCGAGCGCGGCGACGGGGAGGAGATTCCGGAAATGCTGAATGATGTCTCAACCGAGGTCGCCGAGCATTACACGCGCTTTCCCTTTCCGCTCCCGGACGCCGCGCACCCGTCGAGCGGAATGGAGGCCATAGGCGGGCTCATCCGTTCCCACGGGCTCGACCCTGCGGGATGGCGCGTCCTTGACGCCGGGTGCGGCACCGGGAACCGGCTCCTCGGCCTCGCCGGCGAGTTCCCCGACGCGCACGTCACCGGGATCGACCTCGCGCCCGGCGCGCTCGACCTGGCCCGCCGCTACCTCGCCGAGACCGGCGTCACCAACGCCACGGTCCGCCAGGGCGACCTCAGCACCGCGCCCCTCGACGGCCCGTACGACCTCATCTGGTGCTCCGGCGTCCTCCACCACATCCCCGACCCGCTCCCCGCCCTCGCCAACCTGCGCTCGGCGCTCGCGGACACCGGGCTGCTGATCCTGTGGCTGTACGACAGCATCGGCACGATCAACGAGAGCCTCCAGCGCGAACTCGTCATCACCCTGGGCCGCGGCCTTCCCCCGGATCGGCGGCTCGACCTCGCCAAGCGCGTGTGCCCGTCGCTGAGCGAGGGCTGGTACGCCGACGAACGGCACGACTTCGGCGACATCTCCCCCGCCGCCTACGACTCCATCCTCGCCGACGCCCTCCTGACCCCGTACGTGCGCGAATACCGGCTCACGGAAATGCTCGACCTGCTGCGGCAGGGCGGGTGGCGGCACGTGCAGCTCGCCGGGATGTCGGTGCCCGACCACGCGCTCACGGCGTTCGAACTCGACGGCGTCGGCGGCCTCCCGGCCTTCGACATCGCCGACCACACCGCCGACGACGCCGTCGCGGAGCTGTACCGGGACCTGCCCCTTGAGCTGCGCTGGCGGGTCGCCGAACTGGTGACCAGGCCCACCGGCCTCCTCCTGCTGGGCTGGGCGCCGGACGCCCACGACCGGCTCAGCCCCGAGCACCGCCGCCGCGTGCTCACCCTCGACAAGCCGACCACCGGAAAGGCGACGCCATGCTGACCCTCGGCCTGAGCGGGAACTTCTCCCCCGAGGACCGCGACCTCGTCCCACAGCTGCACTGGGGCGAGTTCCACGACGCCGCGGCCTGCCTGATCGAGGACGGCGTCCTCCTCGCCGCGGCGGAGGAGGAACGGTTCAACCGCATCAAGAAGACGACGAAGTTCCCGGCGAACGCCATTCGCGCCTGCCTTGAACTCGCCGGACGTTCGGTCCGGGAGATCGACGCCGTCGGCTACTACTTCACCGAGAAGTTCGTGGACGACTCCCTCAACCACCTTTACCTGCAGCACCGTCAGACGCCGACGCGCTATTCACGCGAACTGATCAGCGGATGGTTTGAGGAACAGTACGGCACTGGACTGCGCGCCGACGAACTGCATTTCGCACCGCACCACACCACGCACGGGACGTCCGCCTATGCCCGTTCCGGAATGAACGAGGCGCTCGTCTTCGTCGTGGACGGCCAGGGCGAGGAGGAGTGCGTCACCGTCTTCTTCGGCAAGGACGGCGAGCTGAAGCGCCTCGCCGACTATCCCCTGTCCAAGTCGCTCGGCTACCTGTACCTGTACGGCACGATGCAGCTCGGCTACGGGTTCGGCGACGAATACAAGGTCATGGGCCTGGCCCCGTACGGCCGTCCCGAGGTCTACCGCGACGTCTTCGAGTCGCTGTACACCCTCCTTCCCGACGGCGACTACGACTTCGCTCCCGGCGGCCACGGCCAGAACGTCCTCGGCCCGGCGTTCCTCACCAAGGGCATCCCGCCGAGGCGCGCCGACCAGCCGATCACCCAGGTCCACATGGACCTCGCCGCCGGCCTCCAGGAGACGCTGGAGAACATCGTCCTGCACATCCTGCGGCACTGGGTCGGCGCGACCGGCGTGCGCAACGCCGTCCTCAGCGGCGGCGTCGCCCACAACTCGAGCCTCAACGGCCGCATCCTGCGCTCCGGCCTCTTCGCCGAGGTGTACGTCCACCCCGCCTCCCACGACGCCGGAGCCGCCGAAGGCGCCGCCCTGTTCGCCGAACAGCGCCTTACCGCGTCCCCCCTCCCCCGCCGCCGCCTGAGCCGCGCCGACTTCGGCCCCGACCTCGGCTCCCCCGCCGAAATCGAACGCCGCCTCACCGCCTGGAGCCCCTGCATCCACTTCGAGTACGTCGAGGACATCACCACCCGCGCCGCCCGGCTCCTCGCCGACGGCCACGTCATCGGCTGGGCCCGGGGCCGCTCGGAGTTCGGCCCCCGCGCCCTCGGCCACCGCAGCATCCTCGCCGACCCCCGCCCGGCGGACAACCAGACAAGAATCAACAAAATGATCAAAAGCCGCGAATCCTACCGCCCCTTCGCCCCGGTGGTCACCGCGGCCGCCGCCCCCGAATACTTCGAGATCCCGGAGACCGCCGCGGACTACTCGTTCATGTCCTTCGTCCTGCCCGTACGCGAGGAGCGGCGAGAGGAACTCGGCGCGGTCACCCACATCGACGGAACCGCCCGCCTGCAGATAGTCGACGAGGAGACCGGCGGCGAGTACCACAGGCTGGTCTCCGCCTTCGGCGACCTGACGGGCACCCCTGTCCTGCTGAACACCTCGTTCAACAACAACGCCGAACCCATCGTCCAGACGGTCGACGACATCCTCACCTGTTACCTCACCACCGACCTCGACTACGTCGTCATCGAGAACTTCCTCATCCGCCGCACCTCAACTCCCCCCGGAATCGACCACCTGACCCTCCGATTCCCTCCGATGGCCCGGCTCGTCCAACGCGGGGAACCGGGACAGCGCGCCGCGGAATCCGTGGTCCACGAGATCCACCTGGACTACGTCGACGGCCCGGGAACGGCGATCTCGCCCGAGATGTTCGACCTGCTCCGTCAGGTGGACGAGCGGGCGCCCGTCTCAGCCCGCGAAGCCCGGCTGACCGATGCCCTCAGGGCCGAACTCCTCAGCCTGTGGCGGGCCCGCCTCATCACCCTGCGTCCCCGCACCCGATAGCCCCGAGCGCCGAAAGCCGCCACCCCTCAGGGCGGCGGCCTTCGCCCATGCCCGGAAGGTCGGCCGTCGGCCTGCGAGCACGCACAGGCCGACGTGGGGGTCAGGGGCGGTAGGTGGTCCAGGTTTTGGGGGTTTCGGAGACCGAGACGGCTGTCAGCTCGGGGTAGTGGTCCTTCCACTGGTCGTAGATCCACAGGGCGAGGTTCTCCGCTGACGGCGCCCGTCCCCCGTCGCTCATCTGTTCGTTGAGGTGCTGGTGGTCGAGGGTCTTGTCGAGCCAGATCTTGAAGGGGTCGAGGTCGCGGTAGTCGCGGACGAAGCCGTTGGCGTCCAGGGCCTCGCGCGGCGCGGACAGCTCAAGACGGACGATGTAGTTGTGGCCGTGCATGCGGGCGCAAGGGTGCCACTCGGGCAGCGTGTCCAGGACGTGGCTGGCCGAGAAGTGGAAGTCCTTGGTGATACTCAGCATCGCAGGTCCATTCTCACAGGTCCGTGAACGGGTCGTCGCTGAGGATGCGGCGGTTCAGCGGGACGGCGGTGCGGAACGACCTGCTGTGGGCCGCGTCCGGGATGGTGCCGAGTTTCCGGACGACGACCTCGCGGGCGCGCTCCAGCAGGGCCTCCGACGACGGCTCTCCGGCGTGGTGCGCGGCTTCGGACGCGTAGAAGAGCACCTCCTCGGTGCGGAGGGCGGGAAGATCCCCGTGGGCGTCGAGAAGACGCACGGCTTCGGACGCGTACTCGTGGGCCATGACCGGATCTCCCCGGAGTAGTTGGATTCTGGAACGCAGAATCAGCGCCGCGATCCGGCTCCGGACCATCTTCGTCCGTCCCGTCTCGCTGTAGGTGCCCCCGGCGAGCCGGTCGGCCTCGTCAAGGTCACGGCCCGTGATGAGGAGGACCTCGGCGTAGAGGTTGCGGACGATCGGGACGAGGTTGAGCAACCACGTGTCCGTCGTCTCCTGCCAGGCATGTTCGATCAGTTCCTGCGCGCGGCCGGGATCGGTGTCGGCGACGAGCAGGGCGAGAAGCGCGGTGTTGTAGGCGTGCCAGCCGCTCTTCCCCCCTCTGCGCGCCTCGAAGTCACGGGCTTCGGTGAGGGTCCTGCGGCATTCCTCATCGAGGCCGAGGGCCCGCTGGATCTGCGCCAGATAGTTGAGCGCGATCGGCAGCTCGACGTTGAGGGGCTCTGTCCGCAGCCTTTCGACGCAGGCGGTGAGCCGGCGCAGCGCCTCGCCCAGCTTTCCACTGTCGAATAGGCTGATGCCCAACTGCATCTCGCCAAGGTTGTAGATGTGCTGCAGCACCGCGTCGCGCGGAAGCGGCTCGGCCGACGACAGGTACAGCTCCTCCGCCTCCCGCAGATGACGCAGTCCCCTGTCAAGGTCGATCTTGGAGATCTGACGGCCGTACTCGACGTTCGCGATGAAGCGGGCGACCTTGTCCGCACTCTGCTCGGCCCGTTCGACGGCCGCCCAGAGCTTCACCAGGGACGGCTCAAGGCCCTCGGTCACCAGCAGGGTCTTGCCGCGCAGCAGCAGGCTGCGGACGATCAGATGGTCGTCACCGGAGCGGACCGCCGCCGCCTCGGCCTTGGCCGCGAGTCCGTCGATGTCGTGCGGCGGCCCGGTCTCCACATGCTTGCCGCGCCACCGCTCCTCCGTCAGCGACAGCTGGAGCTCGATCGCCTCGAACAGTTCCCTGTCCCGTCCGGCCAGGCACTCGACCGCGATCGTCAGGTGCCGGTCGGCGACGACCGCCGACATGCCGTTGAACGCCGCCTCCCTGGCCAGTTCGAGAAAGGCGATGCCGGCCTCTACCCGCCGTCTTGGGCCCGCGCTCGCCAGATGGCGTGCGATCTCCACCTTCTGCATCGACGAACGCGGCTCATCGCCGAGGGTCAGCAGGACGTCGGCGATCCCGCCGTGCCGTTCGAACCGCTGGCCGGGGCTCTGCAGTTCGTAGACCGCCTGGCCCAACGCGTGGTGCTGGAACCGGTAGCAGTCGATCCCCGGCGCCCAGCTGAGCTCGTCGTAAGGCACGATGAGCCGGTAGTTCTCCGCGATCGCCCTCAGCCGGTCCATCACCAGGTCGTGCGGCTGACCTGCCACCTTCGCCACGACCCAGGAGAGAAAGACCGGCCCCTGGACCGACGCGACCATGATCAGCCGTCTGTCGAGTTCGGCGAGATGGTCGAGCCGCCGGTCCGCCAGCTTGCGCATCGAGTCCGAGATGGCCGACTCGTCGTCTCCCGGTCTCCACTCGTCGAGGAACGCCTCGATGAACCCGGCGTGCCCGCGCGTCTTGGTGCACAGCATGCGGGCCAGCCCCGGACGCGCGGCGGGATGGCGATACCGCACCAGCTCCGCGACCGCGTCCACCGGCAGCCCGTCCAGGCGCCGATGCCGCAGGAACCCGAGCCTGACCCACTCGTCGACGAGGCCCGTCGTCCGGCGGTCGGCCTCCGGACCGGTGGTGTGGCTGACCACGACCCCGAGCGGCAGATCCGCCTCGCGCGTACGCAGCACGCGATCGAGCACATGGAGACTGTCCGGGTCCAGATGCTGGACGTCATCGATGACCAGGAGCACCGGTTGCCCTTGCCGCACGAGATCGATGATCCCGCCGGCGATCTGGACGACCGATGCCTGCTGGAAGGTCATCAGACTGTCCAGCGGAGCCGAACCCGAGCGGACCGCGGCCTGCGTCACCGCCTGCCCGATCCTGAAGGCCGCACCGACCGGCGGCATCAGCCACGACAGCACCTCGGGCCCCGACCGCAGCGCCGCCTGCCCGGTGAACGTCAGCGCACGCCGGGCTCGGCTCGGCGGCTCCGCCAGCTCATGCACGAGATCCGCGATCGCGGTGTACGGAAGCCGCGACGCCACAACGGGCGGGTACTGCATGAACACCACACGCTGCCCGCCCGAGGCCCGCTGCACGAACTCGGTGAGCAGCCGCGACTTGCCCGCCCCCGGATCTCCCTCGACGACAACGCCGCGCCCCGCCAACTCCACAAGGGCCTTCATGTCTTCGAGCCGATCGACGAACACCGCAGCCACCCCGACCCCCAGAACCTCTGTCGCCTAGTGCCCCCACTGTAAGGACACCCCCACCCCAAGATCCAGCAATTCCCGAACGACGCCCGCCTGAGGACCGGGTCAAAGCACACCACCGCCCATCCGCTCAGCTCTCCGCACCGTCGTTACGCGATCGTCCTCATGTCAAGTTCACTTGACACAGCAACGTCGAGGGAGGTCGGCCATGCGGGGAAACGATGAGGTCGTGAGCTACCGGGGTTCGAACAGGGCGGCCGCTCAGCTCGCGCTCTGGACCTTCGCCTGGACGGCGACGCTCGCCGCGGCGAGGTTCGGCCCCGAGGCCGTGTGGGACGCGCGACAGACCGTGAGCCGGGCGGCCGTCACCGCCACGTTCTCGCGGGCATCGGCTGGGTCGCCGGGTTCGACTACCTCGTCTCGGACGCCGCGGGCCTCGTCACCGCGGACCTCAACATCGCGCTGCTCCCCGCCCTCCTCGGCGTCGTCTACCTGAGCGCCGTCCTCGTCGGCTGGATCAGGTACCGATGAGGAACCGGATCGCGACCCTCAGAGCCGAACACGCCCGGACACAAGCCGACCTCGCCCAGCGCGTCGGCGTCTCACGACAGTCGATCAACGCGATCGAAACCGGCAAGTTCATCCCAAGCCTGCCCGTCGCCTTCCGCCTCGCCAAACTCTTCAACCTGACCATCGAAGACCTCTTCCTCGAAGCCGACTAACACCCCCCGAAAAGTCCCCGCACAGCTTCTGCCTGTGCGTGTGGCCGCTTAGAACATGCTCACCCGGATGATGCTGCCCTCACGCAGGACCAGGTTCACCCTGTCGGCGTCATAGTCCGCAGTGCCAGGCGACGGTGATCGAGACGGCCGCGGGCCGCTCCGTCCGGGTCATCGCCCAAGACGACCGTGTCTTCGGTAGCGGAGTCATGACGGATCTCAGCGAAACGGCCACGCTGGGTTGCTTGGGTGGAGCAACATGGCTTACGTCAGCTCCCCGCGAAGAAGGACGCAGGATGACCGACAGCGAAGTCTCCGAGGTAGCCGCGTACGAGATCAACGGCCTTGTAAAGCGGGTGATCGCCGGGCGCAGATCACAGTCGCTTCATGTGGAGTCGGTTCTGCGGGAGGTCTCGGTCGCCGTCGACGACTTCCAGACGGCGCTGCGCAAGCACGGCCTTCGCCGCGTCCTCGAGAACGAAGGTCGCAGTGTCGCCGCCCAGGTGCTGGACGAGATCACCCAGAACCACCGGTTCGACTGCCTGTACTGCGAAGAATTCGACCCTCTCGCACTGCTCGACATCGCGGTCACAACCTTCACTGACCGGCTCGACGGCGCGGTCGACCCGGACTCCGCTCCCCGGCCCGTCCTCGCGCAGTGTTCGACCGAGGCCGCCTACGTGACGTTGCCCCGCGGCCACGACGCAACCGACGAACCTCTCGTGCTCATCCTCGGCAAACCAGACAACACGGTCATCGCCGCGGTAATGAGCAGCGGATCGGGCTACGGCACCCAGCCACCGGGACCATGGACCTGGTATCTCTCGCGGACCGTACCGGACGGCTGCGTGACCGGCATTGGCGATATCCGGATCCACACCCCGGCCCCGTCCGCCAGAACCGCCGCCGAGGTCGGCACCCTCCTCGCCCGAGTCCACCGCGGGGAGATCCCCGTCAACCTGTAAGCCCACCCCACAGCCCACAAACAAACCCCCCAAACAGCACCCCTCCCACACATCAACACCCTTCCCACCACCGGCCTGACGCCACACCCCCACCCCAACAACCACCCCCTCGCCGCACCCGCCCTCGACGAGCCACAGCTCTTTCTCCTTCACCGAACCTCCTGGTCCCCCGGTGGCCCCCAGATAGTCCCCAACAAAGATCAAGACCGACAGCCAGTCAGAAAGATCCAAGAATCAGAAAAAGCCCGCTGAGCTGGGAAAAGATTCCCAATCAACGGGCTTTCTAACCGTCGGGACAACAGGATTTGAACCTACGACCCCTCAACCCCCAGTCGCTCGGTGTGGTTCATCACCCACCTTGAGCAATCGCCAACTTCGGAAGAAACTGCAGGCAGAGCGCTTGATCATCTGTTGGTCCGAGAACCAGGCCACGGGCCACGGACCACCTCCACCTGCGCGCAGCGAACGCATCCGCCCGGGTCTTCAACTTGATCAACAGCGGACCACCTCCGCCTGCGCGGAGCGAACCCCTGCGCCTCCAGCAGTCGTACCGCGCCCACCGGACCACCTCCGCCTGCGCGGAGCGAACCGGGCCAGAACCGGGGAGCCGACCCCGACCTCCGGACCACCTCCGCCTGCGCGGAGCGAACCCCTGCGCCTCCAGCAGTCGTACCGCGCCCACCGGACCACCTCCGCCTGCGCGGAGCGAACCAGATCAGCGTCATCGGCGTCGTCACCTCGGCCGGACCACCTCCGCCTGCGCGGAGCGAACGCGGCAACGTCCTTCGGCTCGATCCTCTCGACCGGACCACCTCCGCCTGCGCGGAGCGAACGTGCGGGTCTTCGCGAGTTCCTCGGTCAGCACCGAACCACCTCCGCCTGCACGGAGCGAACGGCTCTGTCGCCGCGTTCGCCGCGGCCCTGGTCGGACCACCTCCGCCTGCGCGGAGCGAACCCCGAGGGCCCGTCGAAAGCGAGCTCTACGTACGGACCACCTCCGCCTGCGCGGAGCGAACTCGGCCGAACTCGCCTCGGCCTCGGCCTCGGCCGGACCACCTCCGCCTGCGCGGAGCGAACCCGAGAGACGCGGCCTGGATCGACTTTCAGCACGGACCACCTCCGCCTGCGCGGAGCGAACCCTCCGCGGCCTGCTCGAAGCTCTCGACATCCCGGACCACCTCCGCCTGCGCGGAGCGAACCCTTCGCGACCTGGGACTAAGCGAGTGCGTTATAGTTTTGAGACATTGGTTGGTTGCTGTGCGGCATGCGCTCTACCGTAACTCTCGGAAGCTGGGTGGTGCCATGTGGTCAAGTGCCTGGAACGGTACTGAACATGTCGATTTGTGACTAGATTCGCAACAGGGTCCTTGGCCAGATAGCCCCGCCTGAGCCAGGTTCCGCGACAGCGGACGGCAGGAGCGAAGGGGCGCGGGACGTCCGCAGGGACCAGTCGTGCCCATGGCCACCCACCGGAATGGGCTGGCCATGACGAGGAACTGAGCGGCCGGGGCGAGCAAATTCCCGCGTTGCCTTCGCCCGCTGCTTATCTGAGTGCGCCGGATCATCCGGATGAGCTCAGATCCAATAGCGCCCGATTGGTCGGCACATGCCACTCAAAGGGTCGAGCAGTGCCCAGATTTGGGCCATCAGTGCCTCGAGGGTCCGGAAAGCCAGTCGGCTGTTGGCGAGCAGTTCGGGCTCGGTCCTCGCCGAGTTCCGGAAGACCGCGACGATGCGCGGGCACTCGTGCTCTCTCCGGGTGTCAGACTGTACACGTGTAAGACTAACTGCAGTACTTCGCCGATAATGGGAGGCGGCTCCGAACATACTCGGCGGCCTCATCGAAAAGTCGCATCGGCCGGCCGCAGCAGCGCGGTAGGCAGCGGTTACCTCACTCCACTCGCCCGTTGTGATCAGTCGGGCGGCAACCTGATTGAAAAGCACGCTGTCCCTAATCTCGACGCCCTTCGGACCGCGCCCGGTTCGATTTTTGAACCACGCGCGGTTCAGAGTCTTAAGCCAGTTTTATCTATGTCTTGCCCCGCGTAGTGGCCCGCCCATACGTGCCCGACGCCTGCGTTCTATTCCCGTTCGAGAACGGCTCACGCCAGCTAGGAAGGGTGTGGCGACCTGGCCGCCGAAAGGGTGGCGTTCGACGTCGGACGCCTCAGAGGCGATCATTTAGCTCGGTCGCCACCCACGCCGAACGCGATCGGCGGCGGACCGCCGCAACCACGTAACCCCCACCTCCGGTGGACGCACTCATGGTGCGTGGGCTCCTACGGGGTAACCCCGCTGGTGGGCTGGGCGGAATCAGCGGGCAAACTGATCGGCGCTGCAGGACCAGGCGTCTGCGCGGGACGGCCTCAGGTCCCGCAGGAGGCCCGCCCGGACGCGCCTGCGCGGGGCGGATCCCATCGGCACGAGCGGGGTGCCCAGCGCGGTTGGGTAACCCCCGCCTGCGCGGGGCGGACTCACCGTCCGGCCAGCGGAGCGCGTACGTGTACGGGTAACCCCCGCCTGCGCGGGGCGGACGAGCCGATGGGCTGTGCCGTCATCGCCGTCCCCGGGTAACCCTCGCCTGTGCGGGGCGGACCCTTTGCGAACTGGGGTTATTCTGGTGGGCTATTGATTTGAGACCACTGGCCTGGTTCGAGTGGGAACTCGGATGTGGTGGTGGGTGGTGTGTCTGGGCCTGTGGGGGTGGGGTCGGGTTCTTGGGGGTTGAGGGCTATGAGGGTGAGGCCGTCGAAGTCGATGGGGGTGCGGCGGCGGGTGCCGGCGGTTTTGATGGTGTAGCCCTGTTCGGTTGCGGCAGGGTGCAGGAGGACGGCGGCGCCGTCTTCGACGGTGGCGGCGAGGGCGTTCCAGAGTTCGGTGCGGACTCGGGCGGAGAGGGTCCCGACGTAGAGGCCGGGCATTGGTTCGGTCATCCAGCGGGTGAGCGCTCCGCGAAGGTGGGGAGGGACGGCGGTGGTGGCGATGACGGTCAGGTTCGCCACTTAGGACTCCCAGGGGTCGTAGTTCTTGCCGCCGGGCAGGAGGCCTTGGTCGGGGTCCCAGAGGTTGACGAGTTCCTCGGAGGCTTCTTCGGCGTCTTCCTGCCGGGTTCCGTCGTCGGGAGACAGGAGTGTCTGGATGTCGGCGACGATGCGGGGCAGGAGGCGGAAGAGGCGGAGGCCGTCGCGGAAGGAACGGCGGGCCTGGGAGTCGGGATTGGCCGAGTCATGGAGCGAGAACGCGAGAGGGAGGGTGAGTTCGGCCTTGTAGAGGTCGGCGACGTCGTACACGAACGAGTGGGACGTGCCGGTGTGGACGAAGCCGAGGCCCGGGGTGCAGCCGATCGCGTTGATGGCGGCGTGGACGATGCCGTAGAGGCAGGTGTTCGCGGCGGACAGGGCCCGGTTGACGGGGTCTTGCCCGTCCCAGTCGGCCGGGTCGTAGGAGCGCTTGAAGGCCCGGACGCCGTGCTGCTGCGCCAGCATCCGGTAGAGCGCCTTCATCCGTTGGCCTTCGAGTCCGCGGAGCTGGGCGATCGTCGCGGTGGCCGGGGCCGTCTCGCCGAAGCGTTGGCGGTACATGCGGCGGGCGACGGCGGCGCGTTCGGTTTCGTCGCACCAGGAGCGCGCCTGGAGTTCGAGCCAACGAGTGGGTAGGGAGTCCGGCACCTTAGCCGCGTACGTGCGGACGCCCCCGCTACCGGTGCAGACGACCGTTGTCCCGTGCCTGGCGAGGGTCGACAGGGCCCGGGTGGTGATCGACACGCCTGGCCCGAGGAGAAGGCAGCCGAGGGCGGCGGTGGGCAGGGCGACGCGCTGGAATCCGTCGCCCGACTGGATGAGGGCTTTGACGCCGGTCTCGTCCTGGACGATGCGCGCTATGTCGACGTACAGGAAGGAGACCGAGTCGCCGATGCGGGGCAGCATGGCCGCGGTGGGTGTGGCCAGGCGTGCCCGGGCGTTGCCGCTCATGCGGGCGCGAGCGTGAGAAGCCCGCAGCCGTAGGCTTTGCCGCGCCCGATGCCGACCCGCAGACGCGAGGAGAGGGCTGCCGGGTCGGTGACGGTGGCGAGGCCGTCGAACCGGGTGCGGGCGTGGACGACGCGGTTCTTGTCCCGGCGGGTACCGGTGGCCTGGTCGAGGGGAGTGCTCTCCAGCGTATGGAGGCTCAAGCCAGAGGACTCGGCCTGACGCTGCCACCACTCTTCGGCCTCGGCCCCATGGAGTGGGACGACCTCCTTCGGCCGTCCGGCGGTGGTGTTGAGGCCGAGCTTGCGGGTTGCGTTCGCGGTGATCCGGTAGCGGACGCGCCGTCCGGGGGCCAAGGCGTCGAGCAGCGGGGTGAGCGTCTTGCTGCGGACGGTGCCGTAGCCGTCGGGCAGAGCCGCGCGTGAAGCCTCCACCGCGCTCTGGACGAGCACGGCGACGCCGGCTTGGGTCTCCTCGATCCGGAACAGGACGCCCGCGTCGTGACGTGCCTGCTCGCCGAGGTCGGAGGGGAAGAGAGACATGATCCGGTGGTGGAGGCGCACCGCGTCGCGCAGATCGCGCGTCGCGTCACGGGATCGGAGGTCGGGGGTGAGCTGCGTGATCCACAGAGGTGAGGTCATGAGGGGTCCGGTGCCAGGTAGGAGATGAGTCGGTCGAGGAAGTCGCGGCCGAGGTCGGTGCACAGGTCGCCGTCCAGTTCGGCGATCAGGCGGTACACCCGCCGGATCTCGTAGGACCTGCGCTCGGCGGCGAAGGAGATCGGTTCAGTGCGCGATTCGGCGAAGGGGACGTCGCCTCGACCGCCGGCCCGGCCCTCCGGCCAGAAGGAGCCGAGGAAGGGCAGGTCGGAGATGAACTCGACCCTGTGTCCTTCCGCCGCCCTTCTCGCCAGAGGAAGCCGGAGCAGGTGACGGGCAGGCTCCGGGTCGTCGGTCAGGACCAGGAACAGCGGCGCGTCAGGCGGGCAGGAGCGCCGTCCGAGGTAGAGGGGCCAACGCGGAGACCGCACGGCGTCCGCGCAGGCGGTGAGCGTGTCGGACGGTCCTTCGACGAGGACGGTGAAGGCCGCGTCCTGGCGGTAGTAGCGGTCGGAGACGACGGTCGCGGTCTCGGCGCTCCGCCGCTTCCCTTCCGCGGTGATCACCGTCAGCTCGCGCGGCATTCCGCCGCCGACCGTCTGGAAGTCCCGCAGGAACGTGCCCGGACGGTCGACGCGGATGGTGAAGCGCAGCTCGCGCAGGTCATCGGTCTTCGCGTCGCGAGTGCGGCCGAGCGCACAGGCGAGGAGCCCGATCAGTCCGGACCGGGTGGGGAAGCGCGAACTGTCCCGCAGGTTCGCCGGGACGTCGCCCGTTCCCCAGGACTGCAGCGGCCCGCTCAGATGCAGGAGGAGTCCGCTCACGCCGACGCCTCGGACAGCGCGGCCTCCAGCGCCTCCTCGATCAGCGTATCGAACGAGTCGGCGGCGGCACCGAGTGAGGACGTGTCGGCCTTGGAGAACGTCGCGTGGGCGGCGTGGACGAGGCCCTTGCCGCCGAGGAGACGCTGAGCGGCGTCGGCGTACGCGTTCAGAGCCGCGACGGAAGGCTCGGCGTGCCCACCGAAGTGGTCGATGGCCACGGGCTGCTCGAACGCGGCGGCGTAGGACAGGGGCCGGTCCTTGCGGACGGCGACGTGCGCCAGGTGAGGGATCGTGTGCGGGGCGGTGGACCGCTTCTTGGCCTGGGGGAGGGACAGGAGCGCGGCCCGGACGAGCGCGGCGGCGAGAGTGCGGGTGTCCGCCACGTCCTGCCCACCGAGGTTGCTGTGGAGTTCGCGGAGGTCGAGCGCGATGTACCGGTACAGGACGCCAGCGGAGTGCTCGGCGTGGCCCATGTGGGCGCTTCCGGTGTTGTCGCCCCACGCGTCGTTGACGTCGTCGACCGCGCTGAAGTAGTCGATCTCGACGTTCGTCTCGTGGGTGGTGAAGGCGTGGGCGACCTGGACGGCCCCGTCGACCTTGGCGTCGTCGACCTGGGCGAGCATGCGGCCGAACAGGCTGATGATCCCGTTGCGGCTGCGCAGGATGCCGTCGACGTCCGCGGTGGGGATGACGCTGTCCTTACGCTGGGATTTCTCCGTCAGGTCTTTGGCTGCCGCCAACTCCGCCTCGTACTTCGCGGCCAACTCGGCGAGTTCACCGATGGCGCTGTCGGGAACGTAGACCATCGCCGCAGTGCTCCATTCTCCCTTCGGCGCCGAGCCGTCCTTGGGCGCTTTCGGCGGCTCGGCGCCGACGCTGCTCGCGACGGCGATGTGCCGCCCGGCCTTCACCGCCAGCTCCGGGTCCCAGCCGTAGCCCTCACGGAGCCTGTCGGAGACACACTCGACGAGACGGCGAGTGCGGAGGGCGGACTCGCCGAGCTCCTTCTGGAGGTGGAGGCGCATAGCTCGCTTCCAGCTCTGGCTGCTGACCCGGGTGCGGGTCTTCCCGCCCCATTCGACTGTCTTGACCGAGTTGGTGTCGTCTCGGTTGAGCGTCGAGAACGGGATGGGCTGGAGGATATGCAGCTCCAGGAAGGAACCGGTGATCGTGCTCATGGGGGATCTCCTCGGAATCTCTGGCTCAGTCGTTCGGGTGGTCGTTCTCGTCGGCGAGCCGCGCGGCCTCGCGCTCGGCCTTGAAGCGGGTGCGGTAATAGTCCTGGAGCCAGTTGCGGGCGGTCTCTTCGCGCTCCCGGTCCCAGCTGCGCAGGTCGAGCAGGAGTTGAGCCCAGTCGAGCGTCCCGGGACGGGTGCTGATGAACAGCGCCGTCGTCGGCAGATGGCGGTGCAAGCCGCGCTCGTTCTGCCGGGTGAGCAGGGTCAGGCGGCTTTCCGCGGACGTTTCGCGGATGGTCCCCCTGGCGACGGCCTCAGCGAGGCACACGCCGAAGTTCCGCCGGGCTCCTGGACTCGGCAACCCGCGCGCCTGGGGAGGCAGGGACGCGATCATGGAAGCGATCGCGTAGTACGCCTGCTGGACGGTGTCCCTGTCCTCACCCTCACGGGGGAGCGGAACACGGGCGGCGATGACGCTGTGCATCCGGGGACTGCTTGTGATCGGCCTGGCGAGCCCGCTTCGCAGAGCCGCCCGTTTGCCGGGGTCTTCACAGAGCCGGTAAACGGTGCTGACGTAGGTGCTCGCCCGGTCGTAGGCGTTGGGGGGAGCTGATGTCTCGGTCATCGGATCCTGCCGGGGTCGGGTCGGGCGGTCATGACGAGGTGCTCGGCTTCTTGCGGCGGCCTCCGTAGAGTTCGAGGCGGGCACGCTCGATGGCTCGTGCCGCCCGCGGGCCCTTGACGTAGCCGTCGGTGACGGTCGAGAAGGTCTCGTGCGCCAGCCGCAGGAAGTCGCGCCAGGCTTCGGTGAAGTCCTCCTTGGCCAGACGCTCCCAGAAGAGGTCTTCGGCTTGCGGCCAGTAGAGGGCCGCTGCCTCCTCCTGCCACGCGCAGGGGCCGGTCTTCTTGTCGAGCGCTCCGGCCCACGCCACCTTGACGGCGTACTCCACCCGCTGCCCGTACATCTCTCCTGCTGAGCGCAGGTCTCCGGTGGCGCGGGCGGTGTTCGGGTCGTCGTCCCTGATCTGGCGGACCGGCTGCGGTGTGCGAGAGGAGACGAACTGGACGTCCTTCGTCTTGCCGTCCTGCTCGAAGCCGAGGGCCTGGATGTGGAAGAGCCCGAGCTCGTCGGTGTACTTGAAGACGTCGGGACGCTGCACGGTGGTCGACCCCGTACGGTCCAGGAGCAGGAGGCCGTCGAGGTCGCGCCAGAGCGCGCGTCCCGCATCGGCTGGGCGGGCGTAAACGTTGCCCTGCTTGCTGGTCTGATGGATCACGTAGGGGTCGTTCATGCTGGGCGCCTTGTGCCTGCGGCCCCAGGTGATGCACGCGTCGACGACGTGGTCGCCGGTGTCGTCGGGGAAGAGGAGGAGGGCGTGCTGCCACCCGCCCGTCAGCTGGGAGCACGGTCCCGAGGGGGCTCGTGCGGGCTCGGTGGGGTCGTGGAGCTCGTCCGTCTCCCACGGGCATAGGTCGTTCTCCCGGGAGACGTGCTCGTCGGGCAGGGTCAAGCCTGCGAGAAGCGTCTCCAGGAGAGACCTGCCTTCCGGGTGGTAGGACAGGCTCGAACGGAGCGGGCCGGCCGATACATCGGCCTTGGATTCGGCACCATGGGTCCGAGTGGCGCACCTCCCGGACGGGCCGTAGTAGAGCCACATCAGCAGATGCGCGAACGCCTCCGCCGAATCGACCGGAACGGGCGAGCTGTCCCAGTGATGGCCGAACCAGACGGCGTTGTTCCCCGCAGGCCGCCCGATGACGAGCTTGTTCACGCCCGGACGCTTCGGGGACTCCTCGGCGAGCCGCGGATCCTGGAGGAACGGGCGCTCGGAGAACAGGTCGAACCGTCCGGGGAAGCGGTCGAAGTACTTCCTGACATCGTCGGCGTCGATCCCGTTCTCCAGGATGTCGGCTCGCCGGTCGTACCACTCGAAGTCGTCCGGAGCCTCGTCAAGCCCGGTGACGCGGGCGGTGAGCGCGTACAGAAGACGCAGCAGGCCCGAGAGCGCTGGGGGAGGACCGAAGAGCAACGCCTCGATCTCGTGAGCCTTGATGAGCAGGTCTTCAAGGCTCAACTTGTCTGCTTGTTCCAACGATTCCGACTTCTCGCCGGGATTCCTCCAGCGTACGGAAGCCCAGGGTGTGATCCGTAGATCGAAGGTGGGTCTCGACACCGGCCGTGGCCTCCTTTCTTGGGGTCGCGTTAGGCTGACGGCTCCTGACCGGAGGTCTGAGGGCAGATGATGCCCACAGGCTGCCGGGTCCCCGCGGAAGTGGGGGTGAGCCGTCAGCGGTGTTCAGCTTGCGGCTCGTTAGGAGACCCTCCCTGCGCAAGCGGGGGTGGGCGGGCCTCCGCTGGTGGAGCGCTCGCCACTCCTACGAGGATTTCAAAGTCAGCAGTGTTAAAGAGGGGCAATCCCGATCTCTGTCCGATATCGGACAACTCCGGGCTGTAGGCGACCAGCCCATTCACCTGCATCTACGCGCCGCATCGGAAGCAGCTTCCATGAGCAGAGAACCGAGTTCGCCTCCCAAGCGGTCGGGGACGCCATGAGATCGGCGCCTCCCTCGGTCCAGCGGGCGGGTACCGGAAGCATGTGGTGGGCGACCGTGCGCGCATCTTCGCGGGAGACATTCCCCACGCCGTTAAGACCTGGGACTGGGATCGCGCCGTCTTCATCCAAGGTCCAGATGCCGGAGTCCTGCTCGTACACGCAGACGAGGCGAGCGGAATCGGCGCCGAGACGAGTTGCGATCAGGTTCTCGTCGACGCCGTCCAAGGGCGTGGTGAGCACGCTCAAGTCGCGCAGCTTCCGGGGTGAGGGCTGCGGGATGGCGACGAGCTTTCCGGCGAGTTGTGCCTGAGCGGCGTTGGCGGCCAGCTGCTCGCCGTCTTTCCTTGCGAGTCGGCGCGCAGCCTCCTCCAGGAGTTCGTGGGCCGCGGAGAAGTCCGCCGAGTAGACCTCGTCTACAAGGTGCTGCACGTCGCTCGGAATGCCGACCGGGCCGTCCGAGCGTTCGCGCAGGAGGATGCTCGTCCGCTCCAGGAGCGCATGCGAGTAGACGTCCCCCCACTTCTCAGGCACCTCGAAGCCGCCCTTGCCGTCGACGGGGTCGAGGACGACGACACGGGGGTTCGGGCTGAGCCAGCTCGGCCTGAGCGCCTGATGCGGGTCGCCGCTCGGGTTCTGGTGCCGACGGCAGCGGCCCGACCGCTGGAGGAGGAACGCCAGCGGTGCGAGGTCGCTGATGATCAGGTCGAAGTCGAGGTCCAGTGACTGCTCGACGATCTGGGTGGCGACGAGCACAGTGCTGGGCCGGCTCCCCTTCTTCCCGAAGTCTCGTTCGCAGGCGTCGGTGATCGCCGCTCTGTCCTTCGCGCGGAACCGGGAGTGCAGGAGCCGCAGCTCGGGAACCTCCTGCCCGGCCGCCCTGAGCTCGGAGAACCAGGTGGCCAAGGCGGCATAGGTCTCCTGCGCTTCTCCGACGGTGGTGCAGCAGACGAGGGCGCACCCCTGCGGCCCGTCGGTCAGAGGCCGCAGCAGGTCCTTGATGACGGAGATACGGTGCTCGGGGTGCGTGGTGTCGTCGCCGCGGCGCACCGCGCGGACGGGGAACTCGATCTCGCGCTCACGCTCGCTGGTGACTGAGACCGGCTCGCTGACCTTGCCGCTGGCAGCGCTCACGAACAGCCATCCCGGATACACCGGAGCGAAGTCGTCGGCCAGGTCGTGTCCGCAGCCCCGCAGATACGCCGCGACCAGGGATCGGGCCGTCTCCCCGGTGAGAGTCGCCGAAAGGACGACGACGGGAGCGCCCATGGCCCCCATCCACTCCAGGAAGCGCAGAAGCAGCGCATGCATCCAGGCGTCGAAGGAGTGCGCTTCGTCGATCACGAGGACCTTGCCTGACAAGGCCATCAGCCGCAGCACGTTGAATTTCAGGGGGAGGACCCCCGCCAGCGCCTGGTCGATCGTGAGCGTGCTGAGCGGAGCGAGCAGCCCGCGCTTGCCCGTGTGCAGCCACTTCGTCGCTTCTTCGGATGCCTCGCGGTCGCTCACTACGGCAGGTGCTTCTGCCGCCGACGCCGCGGCGTCGGCGGCCCCGTCGCGAGACAGCCAGGCCATGCTGTGGACCTTCGTCAGCGCGGGAGACCCGGCGAAGGCCTTCTGGAGATAGGTCTGCACCCTCCTGTGCATGGCGTCGGTCGTCGCCATCGTCGGCAGGCAGAAGCCGAGCCCGGTCGCCCGGCTCGCCCGACCCAGGATTCCGGCCGAGTAGAGCGCGGCCTCGGTCTTGCCATCGCCGGGAGGCGCGGTCACCAGGAGCATCCCTGCCCCGTCGACCATCGCCGGCAACCGCTCGACGAGGGACAACTGCAGCTTGTTCGGCTCGAAGCCGAAGAGGCTGGAGAACGGCAGGTCTAGAAACTCTGCGGCTCCAAGGCCCGCTTCGGCGATCAGCTGAGGCGCGTCGGCAAGTGCGCGCTCCCAGTGGGCCTGCACCTCCTCCTCGGTGGCCCGCCAGCCTTTGCCGGGCAGGCGCGGCTCGATGAAGGTCGTCTGACTCACCAGCCAGTCCGCCACCACGATCACACCGAGAGCGAGTACGACGAGCGACGGTGGCAGATGTTCGTCCAGACCCTCCTCCGCGCCGGTCAACCGCCGAAGCAACTCCGCATGCCGCCGCCGCTCCTCTTCCCACCGTCCAGCCCCGACACCCGTCCGCCCCAACGGCTCCTTCCAGTCCTTCCCTTGAGGAACGGGAGCACAGAACCGCCCATGATGCCCTCCGAGCATCTGCGCAACCTGATGCCCCACGTCCCGCAGCGCGCTACTGCCCGATTTATAACCAAAATCCCGCAGAATCTGCACGAGCGACCAATGCGTCACCTCATGATGCCCGAGCGACGGCACCGCCTCCTCCGCACCGTATTCGGGCGACTCGTCGACCATCTTCCGGAAAAGCTCAGTAACCTTCACCTGAAAGGACGGCGACACCTTTCCGATGTCATGCAAACCGGCCCAAAAAGACACGAGACCCTTCCATTGGACAAGTTCACCCTTCCCAAACCAAATCTCCCAAAGCACCCCAGCTGTTGCGGCCGCATCCATGAGGTGGCAGACCACGGGGTACGCCGAAGACAACCCCTTATCCTTCCCCCACTGCCGAACGTCCACGACCCCCGATTCCCCGCAGCTCATTTCCGCCCCTTCTCCGTCCCGTCGATGACCCCGGCATCACCGAAACACAACCCACCGACAAAACCGCGAGCGATCCACGCCAGGCGAATGGACCGAGACCTCTTTGTAACCATTCGTCATGATCATTGATCGTTAATGCAACCCGACCTGAACGATGCGAGCGCCTGACCCCTGCCGACTCCACACACTGGGCAGATCACAGGCTGCCCCACCTCCGCCTGCGCGGAGCGGACCTTCGCGACCTGGGCTTATATGGGGGCGTTATGTCGCGATCTTGTATCTTCTGGAAACGAAGAGGGCCCGGCTGGTGTCGGAGAGGTGTGGCTGGTCGGCATCTCGTAGATGTGGTGCCTGTATGTGCTGAGCGCCCCGGTCGCTCTTGGAATCTCCGAATGGAGTTCGTTGACGCCTTGATTCCGGTCAGTATCCGGTCTGCCCTGACGCGCCTCGGACGGGTTCGTTTGGACGTGCCAGGCGGAGCTGGTGCGTTGACCGGGGGGTGGCTGGTCGGGGCTGGGGTGCGTGGGTACCGGGTGGTGGCGGTCGGCAGGTGCGGGGACGCGGTCGAATGGCGGTCAAATGATCAAGGCCCCATCTTCCCCGTAGGGAGATGAGGCCTTCGACCTGCTGTTAACCGTCGGGACGACAGGATTTGAACCTGCGACCCCTTGACCCCCAGTCAAGTGCGCTGCCAAGCTGCGCTACGTCCCGGTTGTCGCGTTGTTCGGGGGGTGGCCCCGGTTTCGGCGACGGGGTTAACTGTAGCGCAGGTTGGGCGGGGGTGCACATCGGTAAGGGGCGGGGGTCAGGGGGTGCGGGGGAGGCGGTCCAGGCGGCGGAGGATGACGCCTTCGCGCAGGGCCCAGGGGCAGACTTCGAGGGCGGGGATGTCGAAGAGGTCCATGGCGGCGTCGGCGACGATGGCGCCGGCGAGGAGCTGGGGGGCGCGGGCCTCGGAGACGCCGGGGAGTGCCTGGCGTTCCTCGATGGGCATGCGGGTGAGGCGGTCGGCCCAGTCCTTGGCGGACTCGCGGGTGAGGAGGCGGCGGACGAACGGGCCCTCGCTGCTGGGGGCCGCGCCGGCGATCCTGGCGAGCTGCTTGAAGGTCTTCGACGTGGCCACCGCGTGGTCCGGGCGGCCGTAACGGGTGAACCCGGCGACCTGGGCGGCGATCTCGGCCCTGACGTGTCTGCGCAGGGCCCGCACCTGTTCGGGATCGGGCGGATCGGCCGTCAGCCAGGCCCGGGTGAGGCGGCCCGCGCCGAGCGGCACCGAGACGGCCGCGTCGGGCTCCTCGTCGATGCCGGTCGCGATCTCCAGGGAGCCGCCGCCGATGTCGAAGACCTGGAGGCGGTTGGAGGACCAGCCGAACCAGCGGCGGACGGCGAGGAACGTCAGCCGCGCCTCGTCCGCGCCCGACAGGACCTCGATCTGGGTCTCCAGGTCGGTCCTGATCCACTGGAGGATCTCCTCGCCGTTGACCGCCTCCCGGATCGCGGAGGTGGCGAACGCCTGGATCTCCTGCACTCCCTTGTCCTCGGCGACCTGGAGCGACTCCTTGATGAAGGAGTGGAGGCGTTTGGCCCCCTCGTCGGACAGGCGGTCGCCGTCCAGGTGCTCGGCCAGGCGCAGCTCGACCTTGTGGGAGTAGGCGGGCAGCGGCTTGCCGCCCTGGTGTGCGTCCATGACGAGCAGGTGCACGGTGTTCGATCCGATGTCGAGGACGCCCATTCTCATGTGTCGAAGTTAGCCGACGCGCCGGGCCTCCCGTGGTGACGGTCACGTGTTGGGTGTGGGACCGTACCTGGGATTTGGGTAGGTTCGATCTTGTGAGTGATTTTGTCGTCGTCGCCAACCGCCTGCCTGTGGACCGTGTGACCGGACCGGAGGGCGAGGTCGGGTGGCGGCGCAGCCCCGGCGGTCTGGTGACGGCCATCACTCCCCTCATGCGGGAGCGGGACGGCGCGTGGATCGGCTGGACGGGCGCGGCGGACGAGGAGACCGACGCGTTCACCGAGGACGGGCTGCGCCTTGTGCCGGTCACCTTGTCGTCGGAAGACATCGAGCTGTATTACGAGGGCTTCTCCAACGCGACCCTATGGCCGCTGTACCACGACGCGATAGCCCCGCCCGAGTACCACCGGACGACCTGGGACGCCTACGTACGCGTGAACAGGCGCTTCGCTGAGAAGACCGCAGAGGTGGCGTCCAAGGGGGCCCTCGTCTGGGTCCAGGACTACCAGCTCCAGCTCGTCCCGAAGATGCTCCGCGAGCTGCGCCCCGACGTCAGGATCGGCTTCTTCCTGCACATCCCGTTCCCGCCCTCCGAGCTGTTCTTCCGGCTGCCGTGGCGCAAGGAGATCCTCGAGGGCCTGCTCGGCGCGGATCTCGTCGGGTTCCAGCTTCCGGCGGCCGCCGCGAACTTCGTCAGGCTGTCCCGCCGCCTCCTCGACGTGCGGGTGCACGGCTCGGTGGTCCACGTGGACGGCCGTGACGTGCTCGCCGAGGCGTTCCCGATCTCCGTCGACGTCAAGGAGCTGACCGACCTCGTCCACCGGCCCGAGGTGCGGGAGCGGGCGGCGCAGATCCGTCGCGAGCTCGGCGACCCGGGCCGCATCCTGCTGGGCGTCGACCGCCTCGACTACACCAAGGGCATCACCCAGCGCCTCGAGGCGTTCGGCGAGCTGCTGGCCGACGGCACCCTGAAGCCGGGCGAGGCGGTGTTCGTGCAGGTGGCGACGCCGAGCCGGGAGCGGGTCGAGCAATACCAGATCCTGCGCGACGACATCGAGTTGCAGGTCGGCCGGATCAACGGCGAGTTCGGCGCGCTCGGCGCACCGGTGATCAACTACATGCACACCAGCTACAGCCGCGAGGAGCTCGCGGCGCTGTACCTGGCGTCGGACGTGATGGTGGTGACGCCGTTGCGCGACGGGATGAACCTCGTCGCCAAGGAGTACGTGGCGTGCCATGAGGATCTGCGCGGCGCGCTCGTGCTGAGCGAGTTCGCGGGGGCGGCCGAGGAACTGCGCCGCGCCTACCTGGTGAACCCCTACGACGTCGACGGCCTCAAACGCATCCTTGTCGAGGCGATGCGGGCCGACGCGCGGGAGTTGCAGAAGCGGATGCGGTCGATGCGCCGGAAGGTGGTCGACAACGACGTGTCGCGGTGGGCCTCGGAGTTCCTTGCGCGGATGCGGTCGACGGGCGCGAACGCCGAGCGCTGAGCACGGCGAGGGCGTCGCGCTCCCGGGCCGGAGGGCGACGCCTGTGCGCGGGTCGAGGTCTCAGCCCGCCGCCGCGGCGTGGTAGGTGTCGATGGTCTTCTTCAGCGCGGGCGCGGCGGGGCCGGTGACCTCGGTGAGCGCCTTGATCTTCTGCTTGTGCTCCTTGCGCTTGGCCCGGGGGACGACCTTGTGGAGCTGGCCCAGGACGGACAGGGAGACGAGCGCGGCGTCGGCGGGGTCGACGCGTCCGACGGGGTCGCGCAGCACGGCCGAGACCGTCGCGGTGAGCCTTGAGCGGACGCGGGGGTCGCGCAGGGTGTAGTAGGTGGACGGGAACAGCCCGAGGACCCTGCGCGGCTCGGCCCTGAGCAGACCGCCGTCGATGAGCTGGTCGCGGACCGCGTCGGTGGTCTGCCTGCCCTGGCGGCCGACCCAGTGCTGCCACCTGCGGGGACGACCCTCGCCGATCTCCTGGAGCACTCCGGCGAGGACGGGGTCGGCGCACGGCCCCGCGACCTCGACGGCGGGCTTGCCCGCGTCGTCGCGGAGGTGGCCGGAAAGGTACAGCTCGGTGAGGACCGCGGACCTGATCAGCGGCCTCAGGTAGGTGCTCGAGTGGGTCCTGCCCTTGTCCGGGTCGAGGGCGAGCAGGAACATCCGCTGGGCGAGGCTCTCTGGCTGCTTCATGGCTTTTCCTCCGATTCGGGGGGCGGGTTTGGGGAGGCGGGAGCGGTGGGTTCTTCTGCTTCGTCCTGTTCGGCCCGGGTCGGCCGGCCCGGGCGGCGGATCCGGGACACCCCGGAAGGCAGCCGCCCGGCCTCGGCGAGCGCCCGGCGGAGCAGGAACTCGATCTGCGCGTTGGTGCTGCGCAGTTCCTCCCCGGCCCAGCGGGCCAGGGCGTCATGCACCGCCGGGTCGAGCCGCAGCAGGAGCTTCTTGCGCTCTACGGCCATCGGATCAGGAGTACAGGGTTCCGGTGTTCACGACCGGCTGGGCGTCCCGATCGCCGCACAGGACCACGAGGAGGTTGGAGACCATCGCCGCCTTGCGCTCCTCGTCGAGCTCGACGATGCCGTCGTCGGTGAGGCGGGTGAGCGCCATCTCGACCATGCCGACCGCGCCCTCCACGATCTTGGTGCGGGCCGAGACGATGGCCGACGCCTGCTGACGGCGGAGCATCGCCTGGGCGATCTCGGGGGCGTAGGCCAGGCGGGTGAGGCGCGACTCGATGATCTCCACCCCCGCGGCGTCCACGCGGAGGCCGATCTCGGTGGACAGCCGCTCGGTGATCTCGTCGGCGTTGTCGCGCAGGGACAGGCCGGTGTCGTGGGTGTCGTAGGGGTAGCTGTTGGCGATGTGGCGGACGGCGGTCTCGGTCTGGATCGCGACGAACTCCACGAAGTCGTCGACCTCGAAGACGGCGCGCGCGGTGTCCTTGACCTGCCAGACGACGACGGCGGCGATCTCGATGGGGTTGCCGTCGGCGTCGTTGACCTTCAGCACGTCGGTCTCGTGGTTGCGGATGCGGGTGGAGACCTTGCGGCGGTCGGTGAGGGGGTTCACCCAGCGCAGGCCGTCGGTGCGGACGGTGCCGGTGTAGCGGCCGAGGAGGGTGACGACCCGGGCCTCACCGGGCGCGACCGCGGTGAGGCCGACCATGAACACGAGGCCGGCGAGGGCGATGAGGATTCCCGCGACGAGCACGGCCACACCGGCGGCGGACGCCATCGCGATCCCGCCGATGATGGCGGCCGAGCCGCCGATGAGGGCGAGCAGGCACAGGCCGAGGATGGGCCAGCCGGAGGAGCCGAAGGCGATCTTCTCCCGGATCTGGGGGGCGGGCATCAAGGTCTCGCTCATGGGTTTCTCCTTGCTCGGGGCGATGTCTCCAAATTAGCAAAGTGATATCACTTTGCCAACCCTGAATCCGGGCGGGATCTCCCGACCAAGCGCTTGATACGTTTGCCGCATGCTCGACGGCCTGCGCGTGCTCGACCTGACGATGTGGCGGCCCGGCCCCTACGCCACCCTCCTGCTCGCCGGGATGGGCGCCGACGTGCTCAAGGTCGAGCCCCCGGGCGGTGAGCCGATGCGGGTGTTCGCCAAGCACTTCGGGCCGCTCAACGCGGGCAAGCGGGCGATCGCGCTCGACCTCAAGGCCCCGGACGACCTCGCCCGCTGCCTCGAACTGGCCGCCGAGGCCGACGCCGTCGTCACCGGGTTCCGGCCTGGCGTCGCCGCACGGCTCGGGATCGGGCCTGACACGCTGCGCGCGGCACGCCCCGCCCTGGTGACGTGCGCGTTGACCGGATACGGCGAGCGCGGCCCGCTCGCGGGCGTCCCGGGGCACGACGTGAACTACCGGGCGACGGCCGGGGCGCTCCCGCCCGGCGGCCTTCCCCCGGACGCGGTCGACCTCCCCCTGGCCGACATGGCCGCCGCCACCACCGCCGCCTTCGCGATAACGGCCGCGTGCCTGCGCGCTGCCAAGACCGGCGAAGGCGCGCACTTGGATATCGGCCTCGCTGACACCCTCGCCCACTGGGTCTCCACAGCGCCGCCCGCCCTTCCCGGGGGTGACGGGATCGGCCCTGTGGCCGGTTACGGCGTCTACACCTGCGCTGACGGCCTGCGCGTCGCGTTGGGCGTCGTGTCGGAGGACCACCTTTGGCGGGCTGTCTGCGCGGCTCTGGAGCTGTCGGGTCTCGCCGAGGAGCCTTTCGCGACGCGTATCTCGCGCGTACGGGAGTTCGACGACCGGATAAGGCTGGCGCTCAAGGAGCTTCCCCGGCACGTCGCGTTGGAGAGGCTGGAGAAGGCGGGGGCTCCGGCGAGCGCGGTGCTCGACCGGGGGGAGATGCTGGCCCATCCGCACTTCCAGGCGCGCGGCGTTATCGCGCCGGGTGCCGATGGGCCCGTCACGGGGTCGTTGATTCCGGGGACGTCGCCGCGTCCGGCGTCGCCCGCGCCCGGCCTTGACGAGCACCGTGGCGAGGGCTGGCTGCCGAGGGCCTAGGCGAGCGCGGGAAGTGTGGCGGCGGACTCGATGAGGAAGTCCCGCAGCTCCCTCGGCCACAGGGGCAGGCCGGTGAAGGACGCGCCCCGGCACGGGAGGCGTTCGACGTCGTAGGCGCCACGGCTCGCGTCGGCGAACTCGGGGCCGGAGCGCAGCGCGAGGTCCATCGAGGTCAGGCGGCAGACGAAGAAGTGGTGCACGTAGGTGGCGTGCGGGCGGTGCTCGGAGAAGGTGAAGACGGGCTTGACCGGGCCCGCCGTCGCCCCGAGCTCCTCCATGAGCTCCCTGCGCAGCCCGGCTTCGACGTCGGCGTCGGTGTCCTCCACGCCGCCGCCCGGGGTCGTGTAGTACGGGGTGCGTCCGGCCCGCGTACGGCGGAACAGGATGAGGGAGTCGTTTTTGTCGAGCAGAAGCGCGCGCGCTTTGACGACCCGGGGACGCTCGGCCCCCGCGATGCCCCGCAGCACGAGCCCCTCGGCGAACCCCCCTCGGGCGGCGGCCTTGGCCGCGCGCACACGCTCAAGCTCGACGGCGTCGCACCCGATCCCGTCGGCGAGCGCCCGGACGACCTCGAGCACGTCGGCGAGCTCCTCAACTGAGGGCTCGGCGGAGAACTCGTCGGCCTCCTCCCAGAGCTTGGCCAGCAGCAGCCTGCGCATCTCCGCGGGATCGGCGGTGCGCACGTCCGGCCGCCCGCCCGAGGCCCGGATCAGCTCAGGAATCCGATCCCGCACAAGCTTCTCGTTCCGCTCGGCATAAGGATCACGCCCCCCACCCCGCCCCGCCTGCTCACCCATCGACCCGCGCCCCCTTCCCTCCCGCCTAAACGCAAGCCTAGGCAAGATCACCCCCCCCACGCCGCCCGTTCAGCAACACGCCTCGACACCGACCCGCCCAACGGGCCCGGGCCGCCGCACGAGCGTTCGACCCGCCCGAGGGGACCGGGCCGCCGCGCGGAGCATTCGGCCCGCCCTGCGGGTTGGGCCGTCGGGCCGAGCGTTTGGGTTGCCCGGCGGGGGGTGGGGGTGGTTAGGGGTTGGCGTGGGTGAGGAGGGTTGCGGCGTGGCAGAGGTCGGGTTCGCCGGGGGCGGGGAGGGGGCACCAGCAGGCGAGGTCGTGGCCGCGTAGGTCGGTGGTGAGGGCGGCGGTGAAGGACTCGGGGGTCCAGTGGGCGGAGAGGGGGTTGGCGCCGCGGGGGTAGGGGGTGCCTTCGGTGAAGGCTTCGAAGGCTTCGCGGTAGAGGGCCACGGAGGTGGCGCGGTCGGGGACGTACTCGCCGCCGTATTCGGGGGGCATGCGTTTGCCGACGGGGAAGGGGTTGCCCCACTTCGAGGGGCGGCTGACCACGATCGCGCCCTCGGGTTTGCGCCAGCCGCGCTTGCGGCTGAGCCTGATGCGGCGCGGGCCGTCGTGTCCCGTCGCCATGGCTCCCCCTTCGCCCGGCATCCCGTTTTTGTTCCTCCGTGACAGACATATCCGTCATTTCTGTCACGGAAACCAAACGAAGCGCTTCGCTAACGCGTGGTACTTTCCGGCCCTATCCCCCCAGGAGGCCGCCGTGCACCGTGTCGTCGTCACCGGAATGGGCCTCAAAAGCCCGGCAGGCAACACCCCGGAGGACGCCTTCGCGACGGTCCTCGCGGGCAAGGGCGTCGCGGCACACCTGCCCGCGCTGCTCGAGGCGGCGGTGCCCGTGACCTTCGGGTGCGCGGTCACCGGCTTCGACCCCGACGCCTACTTCCCGCGCGCCCGTCAGCGCCATCTCGACCGGCCGACCCGGCTCGCCGTCGCGGCCGCCGCCGACGCCCGCCTCGACGCGGGCCTGCCCGACCACCGCGACCCCGACGCCGACGGCGACGCCCGCACCGGCGTCTACGTCGGCACCGGCGGCGGCCACACCTCCTACATCGCCGACCTCGGCACCCTCCCCCGCGAGAAGCTGCCCGTCGCGTCGGTACCGATGATCATGCCGAACGCGACCGCCGCGCGGATCTCCATCCGGCACGGCCTCCAGGGCCCGTGCCTCACGTTCTCGTGCGCCTGCGCCAGCGCGGCGGTCGCGCTCGGGGAGGCGATGACCGCGATCCGGCACGGCAGGATCGACGCCGCCGTCGCGGGCGGGGTCGAGGCGATGCTGACGCCCTTCGCCGTCGCCGGTTTCGCCAGGATCAACGCCCTCTCCCGCCGCGCCGACGCGCCGCACGAGGCGTCCCGGCCGTTCGACCGCGAGCGCGACGGGTTCGTCATGGCCGAGGCCGCCGCGTTCCTCGTCCTGGAACGCGCTGACCTCGCCGAGGCGCGCGGCGCGCGGATCTACGGCGAGCTCGCCGGGTACGCGACGGGCGTGGACGCGGGCCACATCGTGCAGCCCCTGGACGACGGCCGCGTCGCCGCCCGCACGATGCGCGCGGCCCTCGCCGACGCAGGAGTTCGCCCGGAAGAGGTCGGCCACGTCAACGCGCACGCGACCGCGACGACCTACAACGACAGGGCCGAGGCGCGCGCGATCTCCGCGTGCTTCCCCGACGGCTCTCCCCCGGTCACCGCGACCAAGGGCGTCACCGGCCACCTGCTGGGGTCGGGCGGCGCCGTCGAGGCGGTCTTCGCGCTGCTGGCGGCCGCGCGCGGGGTGGTCCCGCCGACCGCCAACTTCACCGGCGGCCCCGACGCCGACGCGATCGACGTCGTGCACACCGCGCCGCGCGCGATCGCGCCCGCGCCGGTTCTGTCGAACTCGTTCGGGTTCGGCGGCCACTCCGCGTCCCTGGTCCTGCGCCCGCTCTAGCACGCGAAATGGCGCTCCCGGTGGCTCGGGCCTGCCACCGAGAGCGCCTGGTTCCGGCCGGAACTCCTTACGGCCGGAGTCTTGTGGACGGGAGCCCCGCTCCGCTCGAACGCGCCGGAGAGTGGGATGGCCGGCGCGGTCGGGCCAAGCCGCTCTCGCGGAGAGCGGGGCCGTCCCGTGGGGACCCTCCGGCTATGCGGCCGGAAGGAAGTAGGCGGGTCCGAAGACCGTCGGGTCGGGGAATTCAGGGAGGAATCCGGCGCGGTCGTCGCGCAGCCGGCGGCGGGCGGCCGCCTCCTCGGCTGCGGCGACCGTAAGCGCGCTGGCGACCAGGCGTGACGCCTTCCCGGACGCC
This sequence comes from Actinocorallia sp. A-T 12471, assembly GCF_033875155.1. Taxonomy (NCBI): domain Bacteria; kingdom Bacillati; phylum Actinomycetota; class Actinomycetes; order Streptosporangiales; family Thermomonosporaceae; genus Actinocorallia; species Actinocorallia sp. A-T 12471. The sequence continues at coordinate 414,001 of NZ_JAWZTE010000003.1, forward strand.
CCCTCGGCCTTCAGCCACTCGGTCATCTCACGGGTGCGGTCCACCGCCGACGCCCCGCAGGGCAGGACGGTCACGGCGGCCGCGTCGCACGGGACGACGTCGGGATCGAGGTTGACGTTCCGCGCCGCCTCCCCCGCGAGCCACAGCCCGCGATGGCCGCCGAGCAGCACCGGCCCGGCCGGGTGGGCGAGCCGCGCCAGCGGGGTCCCGACGGGCACCTCGTGCACGCCGGGCCGTGGGACGGCCCCGGTGAGCGTCACCAGCATGGTGCCGGGCGCGGCGGCGGTCCCCTGGCCACGGAACCACGCGGCCCCGTGCCTGGCGATCAGCGCGAGATGGGCGAAGGTCTCGGCATTTCCGACGAACCACCCCTCGTCCGAGGGCAGGAAGGCCGACGGCGTCGCGGGCCCGCCGCGCAGCGCGCTCACCAGGGCGGTGTCCTCCCCCGCGAGGTATCCTCCGCGCCCCTCCGCGACGTGCAGGGCGGGTTCGCCCGCGTCGCGTCCGGCGAACGCCTCCTTGAGGAGCTGTCCCAGGCCGTCCAAACCGGCGGGGACCGCCACGGAGATCTCCTTCGCCCCCAGCAGCCTGGCGACGGCCACGGCCCCGTCGGCGACGAGGTGCGGGGCCCGCTGCAGCAGCCAGGTGTCCTTGGCCGACAGCGGATCGCCCTCCATCCCGTTCACGACGACGGTGTGGCAGTGCCGTACGGCCCTGAGCCTTGCGGCCGCCGGAGCCCAGCCGCCGCCGCGTCCCCGCAGCCCCGACCGCTCGACCTCGGCGAGCGCGAGCCCGCGGGCCGGACCGACCAGGTCGACATGGTCCCGCCAGCCGCTTCCGGCCGCCGCCTGCATGAGCCTCATGGCGTTCTCCCCTCCTTGCCCGACTTCCACTGTCAGGCAGGTCCGTGAGAACCGGGTGAGACCGGGGTGAGAAGGGCCGGGGCCCGAGCGTGAGAAACGGGTGACGGACGTCTCATCGGCCTCTCATGCCGGGTGCCTACGCTGCGCCCCATGGACAAAGGTGCAGGCGGGCCAAGGTGGGCGCTCCCGGCCCTGGCGGCCCTGCTGGCCGCCACGGGGGCGCTCTACCTGTGGGGGCTCGGCGCGTCGGGGTGGGCCAACGCCTACTACTCGGCGGCCGCGCAGGCCGGGGCGCAGAGCTGGAAGGCGATGTTCTTCGGCGCGACGGACGCGGCGGGCGCGATCACCGTCGACAAGGCCCCGCTCGCGCTGTGGCCGATGGCGCTGTCGGCGCGGATCTTCGGGCTGAGCTCCTGGAGCGTGCTGGTCCCGCAGGCGCTGATGGGCGTCGGGGCGGTCGCGCTGCTGTACGGGGCGGTCCGCAGGGGCCTCGACGGGACCACCGGGCCGCGCGCGGCGGTCGCGGGCGGCCTCGTGGCCGGGGCCGCGCTGGCGACGACGCCGGTGGCCGCGCTGATGTTCCGCTTCAACAACCCCGACGCGCTGCTCGTCCTGCTGCTGGTCGGCGCGGCCTACGCGCTGGTCCGCGCCTTCCCCGAGGGCTCGACCCGCTGGGTGCTGGTCGCGGGCGCGCTGGTGGGCCTGGCGTTCCTCGCCAAGATGCTCCAGGCGTTCCTCGTGCTGCCCGGCTTCGCGGCGGCCTGGCTCGCGCTCGCGCCGGGAACGCTGCGGCGACGGCTCATGCAGACGCTGGGCGCGGGCCTCGCGGTGGTCGCGGGCGCCAGCTGGTGGATCGCGGCGGTCGCGCTGACGCCCACGTCGGCGCGCCCCTACATCGGCGGCTCGCAGGGGAACAGCGTGCTCGAACTCGCCCTCGGCTACAACGGGATCGGCCGCCTTAACGGCGCGGACTACGGCGGCCTCGGCAACCTCGACCAGGAGGCAGGGTGGAGCCGGATCTTCGCGTCCGAGCTCGGCGGGCAGATCGCCTGGCTTGTCCCGGCCGCGCTCATCCTGCTGGTCACCGGCCTCCTCGTGACGCGCGGGGCTGCGCGCTTCTCGTTCGCGCTGTGGGGCGGCTGGTTCGTGGTGACCTGCCTTGTGTTCTCGTTCATGCGCGGGATCTTCCACGCGTATTACGCGGTCGCGCTCGCCCCCGCCGTCGCGGCCCTGGTCGGGCTCGGGGTCGCGGTGTGCGCGCGTCGGCGTGAAGTGCTTTCTGCGACGGCTGCGGTGACCGCTGTGTGGGGATATGTCCTGCTCGGCCGTACCCCCGACTTCGTGCCCTGGCTGCGCTGGGCGGTCGTCGCGGCGGGCCTCGTCGCGGCACTGCTGCTGCTCGGACGGGGGCGCGCCCTCGCCGTCGGAGCCGCCGCCGCGCTCGTCGCGGGCCTCGCCGGACCCGCCGCCTACGCCCTGGAGACCGCCGCCACCGCCCACACCGGCGCGATCCCGACGGCTGGCCCCGCGACGGATTCCGGAGGCTTCCGCCCCCGAGGCGGCGGCGGCTTCGGCCCCGGCGTCTCCCTCCCTGGCGGCGGCGCGCCCGGCGGCGGGTTCGACGGCGGCGACGGCACGTCCGGCGGCGGCGCGCCGAGCGGCGCTTCCAACGGCGGCGCGCCCAGCGGCACATCGAACAGCAACGCGCCGAGCGGCGCTTCCAACGGCGGCACGCCCAGCGGCACATCGAACAGCAACGCGTCCAGCGGCGCTTCCAACGGCGGCGCGCCCAGCGGCAAGTCGAACAGCAACGCGCCGAGCGGTGCGTCGAACAGCAACGCGGCGTCCAGCGGTGCGTCCGCCAGCGGCGGGCCCGGGGGCGGGTTCGGTGGGGGCGGGTTCGGGGGCGGCATGCGCGGTGGGGCCGGGCTGCTGTCCGCGCCTGAGCCTGATGCCGAGGTCGTCGCGGCGTTGCGGGCGGACGCCGACCGGTACACGTGGGCCGCCGCCGTCATCGGGTCGAACAACGCGGCGGGCTACCAGCTCGCGACGGGTGCGCCGGTGATGGCGGTCGGCGGGTTCAACGGCACCGACCCCGCGCCGACGCTCGCGCGGTTCCAGAAGCTCGTCGCCGAGGGACGTGTGCACTACTTCATCGAGAGTTCGATGTTCGGCACGTCCCAGAATGGCAGCACCGAGGCCCAGCGGATAGCCGACTGGGTCGCGGCGAACTACAGCCCCCAGCGGATCGTTGGAACGACAGTGTACGCCCTCGCCTGATGGAGAGCCTTAGTGAAGAAGTGGACATGGTGGGTCGTCGGCGTCGTCGGCGTCCTCCTGCTCGGATTCGTCGTAGCCCCGTTCGTCTACACGCGGTTCATCGAGGGTGACGCGCCCGAGCGCCTCACCGTCGGGACCGCGAGCCCGTCCGCGGCGGCGGGCGAGTCGGTCTCCGCCGACGGGGCCTGGAAGGTCGGCGCGGACTCCCAGGCCGGGTACCGGGTGAAGGAGGTGCTGTTCGGCCAGAAGGTCGAGGCGGTCGGCCGCACCGGCGAGATCAGCGGCGACCTCACCGTCGCGGGAAGCTCGGTGACGGAAGGCGAGTTCACCGTGCAGATGGCGAACGTCACGAGCGACCAGAACCGCCGCGACGACCAGTTCCGCGGCCGCATCATGGACGTCGCCCAGTTCCCGACCTCGACGTTCAGGCTCACCGCGCCGATCGAGCTCGGCACGGTCCCGGCCGTCGGGGCGCAGGCCGAGGCCGAGGCAACGGGTGAGCTGACCCTCAAGGGCCAGACCAAGGCCGTCACCTTCCCCGTGACGGCGTCGCGCACCGGCGCCGACACGTTCGAGGTGAGCGGCCAGATCCCCGTGAAGTTCACCGACTACGGCATCGACAACCCCTTCTTCCCCGGCATCGAGGTGGAGGACGACGGCCACGTCGAGTTCCTCCTGAAGTTCACCCGCTGACCCGGCACTCCCCACAGAACCGCGCGTATCACCGCCCTTCCGGCCCTCTCGGCCGGAAGGGCTTCGCTTTACAAAGCGGGACGCTTCCCTCTATCTTCTTTTCCGACCTGTTTGATTGGTTTTGTAGGAAGAAGGTCGCGGTGTCGCGTGCTTTGGCGCTGCGGGTGGGCGGAGTCGCCGCTCTGCTCGCGCTCTGGTGGGCCGTCGCGGCGGCGGGGGTGTGGCCCGAGGTCTTCGTGCCGTCCCCGTCGTCGGTCTGGCACGCGCTCATCGAGACCTCCACCGTGCAGGACAACGGGCAACGCGGCTACGCCGGGTACCTGCTGTGGGAGCACCTGGGCATCAGCCTGCGGCGCATCATCCTCGGCAGCCTGTACGGAATCGTCGGCGGCATCGTCATCGGACTGTTCATCGGGCTCGTCCCGACGGTACGGGCACTGCTCGGGCCCCTCGTGACGTTCGTGCGGACGCTGCCGCCGCTGGCCTACTTCAGCCTGCTCATCATCTGGTTCGGCATCGACGAGACGCCCAAGGTCGTCCTGCTCTTCGTCGCGGCGCTGCCGCCCGTCGCGGTCGCCACCGCCGACGCGGTGCGCGGCGTGCACGAGGACTACCTGAACGCCGCGCGCTCGCTCGGCGCGAGCCGCTGGGCGCTGCCCTGGCGGATCGTGCTCCCGTCGGCGCTGCCGGAGATCATGACCGGCGTGCGCGTCGCGGTCGGCGTCGCCTACACCACAGTGGTGGCGGCCGAGACCGTCAACGGGGTCCCGGGAATCGGGGGGATGATCCGGGACGCCCAGCGCTACAACCAGTCCGACGTGGTGGTCCTCGGACTGCTGGTCATCGGGGCGTCGGGCCTCATCATCGACGCCCTCCTTCAGTACGGCGAACGCAAGCTCGTGCCCTGGCGCGGCCGGGCATGACCCTCCCCCGAAAGTCGAGAGACACCATGAAGCTCACCTCGCTCGTCGCGGCTGCCGCGGCGCTGCTGCTCGGCCTTGCCGGCTGCTCCTCAAGCGGAGAGGAGGGCGGCGGCGCGAACACCGACGGCACCCCGAAGGAACTGCGCATCGCCTACCAGCTCATCCCGAACGGCGACCTCATCGTCAAGAACCAGAAGTGGCTCGAGGAGGCGCTGCCCGACACCAAGATCACCTGGTCGAAGTTCGACTCGGGAGGCGACGTCAACACCGCGATCATCGCGGGTTCGGTGGACATCGGCCTGGCCGGGAGCAGCCCGGTCACGCGCGGCCTGACCGCGCCGCTGAACATCCCCTACCAGGTGCCGTGGATCTTCGACGTCATCGGCGAGAACGAGGCGCTGGTCGCCAAGGGCGCGGCGACCGTCGCCGAGCTCAAGGGCAAGAAGATCGCCACGCCGTTCTCCTCGACCTCGCACTACAGCCTGCTCGCGGCGCTGCAGGACGCGGGCCTCAAGGAGTCCGACGTCACCCTGATCGACCTCGAGCCGCAGGACATCCAGGCGGCCTGGACGCGCGGCGACATCGACGCCGCCTACGTCTGGACCCCGGTCCTCGGCGAGCTGGAGAAGGACGGCAAGGTCCTCATCTCCAGCAAGGACCTCGCGGCCAAGGGCAAGGTGACCGCCGACCTCGCGGTGGTGCGCACCGAGTTCGCCGACAAGTACCCGAACGCCCTGAAGACCTGGCTGCAGCAGCAGGACCGCGCGGTCAAGCTGGTCCGCTCCGACCACGCCGCCGCGGCCGCCGCGATCGGCCAGGAGCTGAACCTCGACCCGGCCGAGGCGGGCCGCCAGCTCGACCAGCTCGTCCTGCTCGACGGCGCGGAGCAGAAGGGCGCCGAGTACCTGGGCACCCCGGACGCGCCCGGCAAGCTCGCCGACAACCTGTTCAGCGCCGCGGAGTTCCTGAAGTCGCAGAACCAGATCGACGCGGTGCCCGAGCTGTCGGTGTTCCAGAAGGGCCTGGCCACCAAGGCGCTCTCCGATGCCTTCTCCGGCTGAGTCCGGCGGCGCGGTGACCCTGCGCGGCGTCTCCCTCGTCTACGGGGGACGCCGCGACCCGGTCACGGCGCTCGCCGACATCGACGCCGACCTCGCGCCCGGCTCGTTCACCGCGATCGTGGGCCCGTCGGGCTGTGGCAAGAGCACGCTGCTGCGGCTCGTCGCGGGGTTCGCCAGGCCGACCGACGGCGAGGTCGCGGTGTCCGGCAAGCCAGTGACGGGCCCGGGCCCGGACCGCGGCGTGGTCTTCCAGCAGCCGAGGCTGTTCCCGTGGCTTTCGGTGCGCGGGAACGTCGAGTTCGGGCTGAAGGGGACGAAGGCGGCGCGGCGGGCGCGGTCGGCGGAGCTGCTCGACCTCGTCGGGCTCGCCGACGCGGCCGGCCGCAAGCCGTACGAGCTGTCGGGCGGGATGCAGCAGCGCGCGGCGATCGCCCGCGCGCTCGCGCCCGACCCGGCGATCCTGCTCATGGACGAGCCGTTCGCCGCGCTCGACGCGCTCACCCGCGAGCGGCTCCAGGAGGAGCTGCGGCGGGTGTGGCAGGCGACGGGCAAGACAGTCCTGTTCGTCACGCACAGCGTGGACGAGGCGGTGTACCTCGGCACCCGCGTCCTGGTGCTGAGCAAGCGCCCGGGACGCGTGGTGCTCGACCAGGCGTCGGAGCTGCCGCACGCCGAGGACCCGCACCTGCACCCCGACCATCCGGCGCTGCGCGACAAGATCGCGTCGGCGGTCCGGGCCGCCGCCGCGTAGAATTCCTACCTGACCCATAGAAATACTGGAGAGGTGCGCGCGCGATGCGTTTCCACTGGTTCCTGCCGACCACCGGCGACGGCGCCGAGGTGCGCGCGGCGATCATGACGACGGACTCGGGCCGCTCCGCGCGGCGTCCGGGCAGCGTCCGTTATCTGTCCCAGGTCGCCCGCGCGGCCGAGGACGCAGGGTTCGAGGCGGCGCTGACCCCGGTCGGCGCGGGCTGCCCCGACCCGTGGATCGTGTGCACTGCCGTCGCGCAGCACACCGAGCGGATCAAGATGCTCGTGGCGTTCCGTCCTGGTTTCGCCCTGCCGACGCTGCTCGCCCAGCAGGTCAGGGCGTTCCAGGAGGTCTCCGACGGACGGCTGATGCTGAACGTCGTCACCGGCGGCGACCCCGTCGAGCAGCGCGCGTACGGCGACTTCCTCGACCATGACGCACGCTACGCGCGCACCGACGAGTTCCTCGAGGTGCTGCGCCGCTCCTTCGAGGGCGTCCCGTTCGACCACGTCGGCGCGCACTACCGGATCGAGGGCGGCGGCCTCGACGCCCCGCTCGCGCAGGTGCCGCCGCTGTACTTCGGCGGGTCGTCGCCCGCCGCGGTCCAGGTCGCGGCCAAGCACGTGGACGTCGCGCTCACCTGGGGAGAGCCGCCCGCCGCCGTCGCACGGAAGGTCAGCGCGCTCAAGGAGGCGGCCGCCGCGCGCGGCCGCGACCTGCGGGTGGGGCTGCGCGTGCACGTCATCAGCCGCGACACCTCGGCCGAGGCGTGGGGCGAGGCCGACAAGCTGCTCGCCGGGATGGACCCCGCACGGATCGAGGCGGCGCAGCGGCGGTTCGCCCGCTTCGACTCGACCGCGCAGCGCGCGATGACCGAGCTGCACGGCGGCGACACGCGCGACCTGGAGATCTCGCCCGGCCTGTGGGCGGGCGTCGGCCTGGTCCGCGAGGGCGCGGGCACCGCGCTGGTCGGCTCGCACGACGAGGTCGCGGCGCTGCTGCGCGAGTACGCGTCCGTCGGGATCGAGGAGTTCATTCTTTCCGGTTGGCCGCACCTGGAGGAGGCTTACCGGATCGGCGAGAACGTGCTGCCCAGGCTCGCGCCCGCTCTCGTCTGACACAGACCCTCAGGGGTGGGGGAACACGAGCGGCCCCGGACGTCCGACGTCCGGGGCCGCTCGCCTGCTATCCGTCGACGAGTTCGGCGATCGCGTCGTGGTCGGTCCAGTCCGACGCGAGCGTGTGCGCGGCGCGTCCGACGGCCGCGAACCCGAAGGCGAACCCGACTCCCGCCGCGACGGCGAAGGCCGCGGCCGCCCCGATGACCTTGCGTGCGTTCATGATCGTTTCCCTTCCCCCCGGCGGCTCCCGCACACCGTCGCCTCGCGCGGCCGCCGCTGTCAACGGCCTGTGCGCGACCGTGACCCCCACGCCGCCGAACTGGAACGGGCGGCGGCTCAGGGGGCGCGGCGGACGAAGTTGGGCCGTAGGTCGGCGTCAGTGTAGAGGCGGTGGAAGACCGGTGTGGCCGACGCCGAAAGCGGCGGGACGATCCATGTCCAGTCGGCCGGGCACGTCCTTCCCGCGCTCTCCTCGCGGGCCAGGTGGGACAGGAAGCGGCGCGCCTCGGTGTGGTGGTCGGTGATGGTGACGCCCGCCTCGCGGAACGAGTGCAGCACCGCGACGTTCAGCTCCACGAGGGCGCGGTCGCGCCAGAGCGTGGCGTCGTCGCGGGTGTCGAGGCCGAGCAGGTCGGCGACGGCCGGGAGCATGTCGTAGCGGTCGGTGTCGGCGAGGTTGCGCGCGCCGATCTCGGTGCCCATGTACCAGCCGTTGAAGGGCGCGGCGGGGTATTTGACGCCGCCGATCTCCAGCGTCATGTTCGACACCGCGGGGACCGCGTGCCAGCGCAGGCCGAGCCCGGCGAAGGTCGGCAGGTCGGGGTGGGTGAGCGGCACCTCGAGCACCGCGTCGGGCGGCAGCGCGAACCATCTGACGGGTTCGTCGCGCCCCTCTACGAGCAGCGGGAGCACGTCGAACGGCCCGCCCACGCCCTGCCAGCCGAGCCCGGTCGCGATCCGTGTCGCGCCGACCCCCGCCGGGTCGCCGGTCACGCCGCCGAGGTGGCCGGGGTATCCGGCGTACCTGACGAGCTGGTCGCTGTGGATGACCGGACCCTTGCCTTCCGGCCCGTCGGGCGCGAAGACCGTGATGACGGGCCTGACGCGTCCGTCGTTGGTCGCCTCGCGCAGGTGCGCGACGCACTCGGCGGCGACCCCGGCGGCGTCCGCGACGTCGCGGCGGTCGCGGACGCGCAGGCTGCGCCAGTACAGGCGGCCGATGCACCGCGAGCTGTTGCGCCAGGCGACGCGCGCGCCGTACTCCAGCTCCTGGGGGGTGTGCCGGTAGGTGCCGGTTCTGCGGATCTCCTCCCGCACCGCCCGCGCCCGCGCCGAGGCGCGCTCGGCGGTGCCCGACTCTGTGTGGAACTCCTCGAGGAACCGGAGGGCCTCGTCCTCGTCGACGGCTCCGCTCCTGCTCCGGAATAGCAGCATGACCCGACCTCGCGTATGGGACGGCAATGACAAACCGTACATTTGCCATCACGGGAAGTCACAGCATGGCATGCCGGGATCGGGCGCGTACCGAGGTTCGGGAACTTCGCAGTGAACGGTCCCGGTTCGCCCCCGTAACGCGCCCGACCCCTCCCACCTCGGGTTTTATCGTGGGATAAGCCGGGTTCGTCGAACTTGTCGAACTTGCCGGGCTTGTCGTGTCAGAGGGTGCGGAAGGTGATCCCGGCGCGCTGGAGCCGCGCGATGAGGGCGTCGCCCATCGCCTGCGCGGTCGTCACCTGGCCCGCCGTGGCCGGCAGGTCGTCGTGCAGCAGGCACAGCGCCGACTCCGACAGCATCTTCGCGGTCTCGGTGTAGCCGGGGTCGCCGCCCGCGACCTCGGTGGCGATCCTGACGCCGCCGCCCTCGCCCTGGAAGCGCGCCTTGAACCAGTTCTTGGCGCGCTGTTCCGCCGACGGCCCTTCGCCGGGCGTCTGACGCAGCGTCGCGCGCAGTCCCCCGCTACCGCCAAGGCCGCCGCCCCGTACGAACGCGAAGAAGTGCGCGTAGGTGAAGTCGGGGCCGTAGCGCTCAAGCGCGCGGGCGCTGCGCACCACGATCTGCGGGTCGAGCGTCGGCAGCGGCACCGGGACGCCGCCGTGCACCCGCGTGCGCGGCAGCGGGCTGCGTGCGATCCTTGCCCGCCGCCCCTGCGGCAGCGGCTCGACGGCCGCGCGCTCGGCGGCGGCCCTGCGCATGCCGAGGGGGTCGCGCAGCACGCCGAGGAACGAGGCGACGGTGCCGCCCGAGGCGCTGCCGTTGGCGCTGACGAACCCCTCGACGCGCAGCGGCACGTTCTCCGGCAGCCGCTGGACGGTGTAGTACACGCCGAGGTCGTAGGGGATCGAGTCGAAGCCGCACGCGTGCACGAGCCGCGCCCCGGTCTCCACCGCCCTGCGGTGGTGGCGCAGGTACATCAGGTCGACGAACGCGGGCTCACCGGTCAGGTCGACGTAGTCGGTCCCGTGTTCGGCGCACGCGGCCACCAGCGGCTCGCCGTACTTCAGGTAGGGACCGACGGTCGAGATGACGAGCCGCGTCGAGCGGGCGAGCGCGTCGAGGGAGGCGGGGTCGCCGGCGTCGGCGTGCAGCAGCGGCACGTCGACCCCGATCCTGTCGCGCACCCGTTCCAGCTTGGCCAGGTCGCGCCCGGCGAGCGCCCAGCGGGTCTCGCCCGCGTGCGCGGCGAGGTACTCGGCGGTCAGCCCCCCGGTGAAGCCGGTGGCCCCGTAAAGCACAGCGTCGTACGGACGCCCCATGGCGCACTCCTCGCTCAGACCCGCGATCAGTCGTTGGACACACTGTCTACCAGAGTGCGGATCACGAGGCGAGGCCCGCGCCCGGCACGTCAGCGCAGCGGCAGCACCAGCGGACGCCCCGTGCGCGGGTGCTCGATGACCTCGATGGGGTGGCCGTAGACCTCCGACAGCAGGTCGGCGGTCAGCACGTCCTCGGGCGCGCCGCACGCGGTGAGCCCGCCGTCCGACAGCACCGCGACCCGGTCGGCGTGCGCGGCGGCGAGGCCGAGGTCGTGCACGACCGCGACGATCGACCTGCCGCGCGCGGCGAGCCCGCGCGTCACCGCGAACACGAGTTCCTGGTGCCGGACGTCGAGGGCCGCCGTGGGCTCGTCGAGGAGGACGACGGGGGTCCGCTGGGCAAGGACCCGCGCGAGCGCCACCCGGGCCTGCTCGCCGCCCGACAGACGCGGGAAGGGCCGTCCGACGAACCGTGAGACGTCCGCGTCCTCCAGCGCCGCGTAGACGGCCTCGTCGTCCTCATCCTCAAGCGGGGTGCCGATCCATGGCGCGCGGCCCATCCTGACGATCTCCTCCACGGAGAACGAGAAGGAGACCGAGTGCGTCTGGGTGAGGATCGCCCTGCGCATCGCGAGTTCCACGGGCTTCCACTCCGCGAGCGGCAGCCCGTCGACCCGCACGTCGCCGGTGAACTCCACGTCCCCGCACAGCGCCGCGAGCAGCGTCGACTTGCCCGCGCCGTTGGGCCCGACGAGCGCGAGCACCTCGCCCGGCTCGATCGTCAGGTCGACCCCGGAGAGCACGGGCCGTCCGCCGCGCAGCACCGAGACCCCCTCGGCCGTCAGGCTGACGCGTTCGCCGGGCAGCCGCGTCCTGCGGCGGAACCCCTCGATGATGCCGACGCTCATCCCCAGCCTCCCGAACGGGCGCGGGTACGGCGCAGCAGCCAGAAGAAGAACGGCCCGCCTACGACGGCCGTGAGAACGCCCAAGGGAAGCTCCTGGTACGGGACCGCGGTACGCGCGACAAGGTCGGCGACCACAAGAAGACACGCCCCGCCCAGCGCGCTGGCGGGCAGCAGAACCCGGTGACCGGGCCCGACCGCCATGCGGACGAGGTGCGGGATGACGAGCCCGACGAACGAGATGATGCCGCTGAACGCCACGGCCGCCGACGTCAGCAGCGCGATCACCACGATCCCGGTGAACCGCAGCCGCTCGACGTTGACGCCCAGGTGCCGCGCGGTCCGCTCCCCCAGCGCCAGCAGGTCGAGCCGCCGCCCGAGCGCGATCGCGACGAGGCAGCCGACGACCGCGATGGGCCCGACGACGTACACGGCGTCCCAGGTCGACCCGGCGAGGCTGCCCAGCTGCCATGACGTGATCGAGCGCAGCGCGTCGTTGCTGGAAAGGAACATCAGCAGCCCGAGCGCCGCCCCGGCGACCGCGTTGACCGCGATGCCGGTCAGCAGCAGCGTGACGACCTCGGTCCGCCCGTTCGCGCGGGCCATCGCGTACACCGCGAGCGTCGTCAGCAGCCCGCAGACGAACGCGGCGGCGACCACAGTCCAGTTGCCGAGCCCGGTCAGCCCGAACGTGATGACGGCGGCCGCGCCGACTGCCGCGCCCGAGGACACGCCGATGACGCCGGGTTCGGCGAGCGGGTTGCCGAACACGCCCTGCATGAGCGCGCCCGCGCAGCCGAGCGCCGCGCCGGTGACCGCGGCCATGAGCACGCGCGGGATGCGCACGATCCACAGCGCGTTCTCGCCCTGCGCGGCGGTCGGCAGGTCGCCGATGGGGATGCCGAGCCGGTGCAGTACCGAGCCGAGCACCTGGCCGGGCGGGATGTCGACTTGGCCGCTGCCAGCCGCGACGAGGATCAGCACCGGCAGCGCCACGCCGAGCGCGACGAGCAGCGTGACGCGACGTCCCCTGCCCTTCTTGCCCGACACGTCGGGTTTGCCGGGTGTCTTCGCTGGAACGGTGTGCCCCTCGCGGGTCATGTCTTCTTGCAGAGTCATGCCTTGCACGTTTCGTAGACGGCGTGCGCGAGCGCGGCGATGGTGTCGCCGGTGCGCGCGCCGAAGTTGAGCAGCGAGCCGTCGTCGGCGTCGATGACGCGCCGGTTCTCGCCCGCCGGGGTCTGCGCGACGCCGGGCAGCTTCAGCAGCCCGTCGACGCCGCCGACCGATTCCAGGCCCGAGCTCATCACGAGGATGACGTCGGGCGCGGCGTTGATGAGCCCCTCGCTGGTGAGCGGCCGGAAGCCCTTCAGGCCGATCGCGGAGCCCGCGTCGCGCGCGCCGATCGCCTCGATCATCGCGTCCGAGCCCGCGCCGTCGCCGCCGATGAGGTAGACGCCCGCGGTGCCGCGCACATACAGGAACGCGATGGTCGGCTCACGGCCTTCGGGCGCGGTGCGGCGCGCCTCGGCGATGCCGTCGGTGACGCGTGCGGCGAGCTTCGCGCCTGCGTCGGGGACGCCGAGCGCCTCGGCCACGTCGGCGATGTGCTCGGTGACGGCCGGGAGGGTCTGTTCGTCGTCGACCATGACGACGGGGATGCCCGCCGCGCGGATCTGGGTGATCGCCTCGGCCGGGCCGATGCTGGCGTCGGCGAGCACGACCGTCGGGTCGAGTCCGAGGATCGCCTCGGCGGACAGGTCGTGGCCGTGCGTGGTGACCAGCGGCAGGTCCTTGGCGGAGGCGAACACCGTGGAGGCGTCGCGGCCGACCACGTGGCCGCCGAGCCCGAGGCTGAACACGATCTCGGCGAGCGAGCCGTACATGTTGAGCGCGAGGATGCGGCTCGTGTCGGTGACCGTCGTCTTCTCGCCGTCGGCCCCTGTCACGGTGACCGGGAGCTTCGGCTTGGGCTCGGGGGTGATCGGGTCGACGTCGTCGGGCAGGCCGGTGACCGTCGCGGGACCGCAGTCGCCGCCGCCCGCCGCCTTGCCCGCGTGCTCGGCGGCCGGCCTGCCCCCGCAGCCCGCCGCGAGCGCGCACACGAGCGCGACGGACAACACCCGCCGCGCCCGCGCACCGGTCACGCCGCCGCCTTGCGCCGCCGCGCGAGCAGGAACCCTCCGCCCGCGACGACGACGAGGGCCGCGACGCCCCCGCCGACATAGAGCGCGGTGTCCGAACCGCCGCCGCCGTCGGTGGTGAACGTCAGCGGAATGCGCACGTCGGCGGTGCGGTCCTCGGCCCGCGTGTGGTCGGCGCGGGTGACGACCGAGCACACGTCAACGGCGCAGTCGACGTCCTCGCCGATCTTCGCGACGAGCTTGATCTGCACCTCGAAGCTGCCGCCGGGGCCGTACTTCTCCGCGAGGTCCTTGCCGTAGGGCGGGGGGCTGTCCGAGATCCAGTGGGAGCCGCCGCCGAGCCCCGACGTGTCCGCGCCGCCGCCGCACGGCGTCGGGGCGCGGCCGTCGCCCAGGTCCTTGCAGAAGGCGACGTAGATGCCCTTGGCGGTGTCGAAGCCCTCGCCCTTGACGGTGACCGTCTGCCCGTCGGTCACGGTCGTGGACGAGACCGTCAGCTTCTGGCCCTCCGAGCCCTGGGCGGTGCCGGGGTCGGCGTGGGCCGCCCCCGGCAGTGCGGCGAGCGCGGCGGCGGTGAGCAGGCTCAGGCCGAACGCGCGGGTCATGCCGCCTCGTTCCAGCTCATCGCGCCGAGCTCGGCGAACAGCGCGCTGTTCAGCCGGTAAGCCTCACGGACCTCAGCGACGACGAGCGCGCGGCCCTCGGCGTCAAGGGGTGCCTCGTCGATGAGCGCGCGGTAGGCGTCCTTGAAGGGCTTGGGCTTGGGGATGTCGGCGAAACGGTAGAACGCGACGCCGCGGCCGTCGGCGAGGTCGTACACGCGCTCAAGGGTGCGGCCGATGATGAGGCCGCCAGACAGGTCGCCGAGGTAGCGCGTGTAGTGGTGCGCGATGAAGCCCTCGGGGGTGTCGAACGCGACGGCGCGGATGCGCTCGACGTACGCGCGCGACGCGGGCGAGTCGCCGAGGCGGTCGGCCCAGTCCGTCCCGTAGAGGAACGCGAGGTCCTCCTCGAGGGCCGCGGTGCGGGCGAGCTCGTCGTGGACGAAGGGTCCGGCGACGGGGTGTTCGCGCATGGCCTCGGCGGCCTCCTCAAGCGCGGCGTACACGGGGTGCAGACGCGCGGTCAGCGCGGCGAACGCGGCGATCGGCAGCTTCCCGCCCATGAGGTCGCCCATGTACCCGGCGGACTCCGCGGCCGCGTGGTCGGTGGCGCTCGCCGCACGGAGCACCGCCGAGAACGTCGCCTCAGGAGGCTGAGTCATGCTGAACTCTCTCTCTTTGTCACAGTTTGAAGACGTTTGCCCTGTTCATCCGGACTGATCAGCACCTTAGCTTAGGCTCACCTAAGAAACATAGGGCTGACCGAAACCTCCCTGGTTAGCCTGACCTCATCTGATTGGTCTTGCCATGAGTACGAACCGCGCAGCAGCCGCCCTCGCCGCCGTCGGCGCGGCGTGCGCGCTGACCGTCGCCAACGCCTCCCCCGCCTCGGCAGGAACCCTCCGCGTGTCACCGTCGTCCGGACTGTCCGCGACGGGCGCGAACACCGTCTCCATCAGCGGTTCCGGCTTCGACGCCAAGGCCAACAACGGCTTCGGCGTGTACGTCGTCTTCGGCCCGAAGCCCGCCAACTACCACCTCGACGCCAACCTCTTCGGCGCGGCCAAGTGGGTGCACACCGGCGGCGCGGGCGGCGGCGCGGGACAGGCCGAGATGAAGGCCGACGGCAGCTTCAGCGTGACCCTTTCGGTACAGGCCCGTTACACCGACGGCAACGGCAAGAAGGTCGACTGCACCGTCACGAAGTGCTACATCCTCACGATGGCCGCGCACGGCGTGCCCGACCGCAGCCAGGACACCTCGACGCCGGTCTCCTTCAAGGGCGGCTCGTCGGGGGGCGGGTCGGGAACCTCGGGATCGGGCTCGTCCGGGTCCGGCTCGTCAGGGTCGGGCTCGTCCGGGACCGGTTCGTCGGGGTCGGGGAACAGCTCGACCGGCTCGTCAGGGGCAGGGACGGGCGGCACCGCCGCGCAGCCGTCGACGGGCCCGGTGCAGACGGGAACCGCCGCGCCCGCGGCCATCGCCGGAGCCGACGCGCCCGCCGCGACGCCGCTCGAGGCGGTCGCGGTCTCCGCGTCCGACGCCGCGCCCGCGTGGCCGTTCTGGGCCGCGATGGCGGTCGCCGTCGGCGCGGGCCTCGGCGCGCGGCCGCTGCTGCGCCGTGCGACGGCCCGCAGATGAGACGGGCCCGCCGCGCGCGACGCTCACGCCGCGCGCGACGGGCGCTCCACCCGGTGCTTCAGCGCCCGCGCGGCTCCACTCAGTGCCCTCTCGGCTCTACGCCGAGCTTGGCGCACGCCTCCTGGTACATCCGCACGACCTCGTGCCGCACCTGGACGCGGTCCTTGAGCGGGGCGCTCCACGGCACCCGCACCTCGGCGTCGCCGCCGTCAACGACCGCGGTGAAGACGAGCGCCTGCGCGTCAAGCCCGGTCACCAGGGCCGACGACGGCTCGACGTCGCCGAACGCGCGGCAGATGAGGACGTTGTCCTCGGCGTGGTCGCCGTTCATGTGCGCGGCGATCGCCGCGACGGCGTCGGGACCGAACGGAAGGTCGGACATGTCTGGGGCTCCTTGACTCGACCGGAAAGACATCCGCTAAGTTAGCGGACCGGTTAGGTAAGGCTTACCTAACCAAACCCCCTCTGAAGGAGGACACTTGCGCAAGCGCGCTCTCCCCATCCTGGTGGGCGCCGGCCTCGTCGCCGGACTCGCCTCCCCCGCTTACGCGGCGGGTCCCGAGGTGAACGTCACCCCGGCCACCGGCGTCAACCCCGCCGGCCAGACCCTGAGCGTCACCGGCGCCGGCTTCGACGCCAACGCCAACAACGGCTTCGGCGTCTACGTCGGCTTCGGCTGGCGCGACACCAGCGCCGCCTGGTTCACCAACGCCGGCGCGTTCCAGAAGGTGAAGTGGGTCCACAAGAACGGCAACCCGTCCGCCGGACAGGACAAGCTGAACGCCGACGGCACCTTCAGCTTCGACCTGACCGACATCAAGGCGCAGTACACCGACGGCGCGGGCAACGCCATCGACTGCATGGTCACCCAGTGCTACATCATCACGATGGCGGCGCACGGCGCGGCCGACCGCAGCCAGGACACCTTCACCCCGGTCACCTTCGAGGGCAGCGACCTCGAGCCCGGCAACCCGGGCAACCCCGGTGAGCCCGGCAACCCCGGCAACCCGGGTGGGGCCACCGACCAGCAGGTCATCACCACCGAGGTCACCGGCGACGGCGCCCTCACCCTGTCGGTCGCGGGTCCGAACGTGGCGCTGACCAGCGCCGTCCGCGGCGGCTCGGCCACCGGCGACCTCAACAAGGTCACCGTCACCGACACCCGCGGCACCGACGCGGGCTGGAGCCTCGTCGGCCAGGTCGGCGACTTCACCACCTCCGAGGGCTCCGTCATCCCGGGTGCGAACCTGGGCTGGACCCCGTCGGCCGCCGCCGTCAACGACGGCTCGACCGGCGTGGCGGTGCCCGGCCCCGCCATCACCGGCCTCGACCAGGCCCGCACCCTGGGCTCCGCCGAGGGCGGCCTGAGCGGCGGCATCTTCGAGCTGGGCGCGGCCCTCAAGCTGAACATCCCAGCGGGCGCCTCGACCGGCACCTACACCGGCACGCTCACCCTGACCCTGTCCTAACCGACCGGGCCACCCGAAGTGTGCGGGATGAGGACGGTAACGGCGCCCTCATCCCGCACCCCCGTATTCTCCCCGGAGTCCGACCTTGATCACCAACCTGGTGCTCGCCACCACACTCGCGCTCGCGCCCTCGCCCGGTTTCAGCTGGTCGGTCCAGCCGTCCGGACCCAAGGGCCCCACCGGCCGCGACTACTTCAGCTACTCGGCCGCGCCCGGCGACACCATCAAGGACACGGTCGGCGTCACCAACCGCAGCTCCGAGAAGATGACCTTCAAGGTGTACGCGACCGACGCGTTCAACACCGCCGACGGCTCCTTCGCGCTCCTCACCGCCGACAAGAAGCCCGACGACGTCGGATCATGGATCTCCCTGACCAAGCGCACCTTCACCGTCAAACCCGGCAAGCGCGTCGACGTCCCGTTCACCGTCAAGGTGCCGGAGAACGCCGCGCCCGGCGACCACTCAGGCGGCGTCCTGGCGGCGGTCACCCAGCAGGAGACCACGGGCGACGGGCAGAAGGTGAACGTCGACCGCCGCGTCGCGGCCCGGCTGCACCTGCGCGTCAACGGGCCGACGACGACCGCGCTGAAGGTCGACCGCATCACCGCCTCGCACGACGGGCCCATCGTCGGCGACCGCACGGTCAAGGTCAGCTACCGCGTCACCAACACCGGCAACATCCGGCTGACGGCCAACGCGAAGGTCTACACCGAGGCGCTGTTCACCTGGCCGCAGGGCGCGGCCGCCGAGCGCGAGATCCCCGAGCTGCTGCCCGGCTCGTCCTACACGTTCACCGACGAGATCACCGGCGTGCTCCCGGCCGGTCCGCTCAAGGCGTCGGTGCGGCTGACCCCGTCCGACCCGGGCGGCCTGTCCCCCGCCCGCATCGACCCGACGACGCGGTCGATCACGTTCTGGGCGGTCCCGTGGGTCGTGCTCGGCGCGGCGGTCGTGATCGCGCTGCTGCTGATCCGACGCCGCCGCCCCGCCCGCCGCTGACGCGTCCCGCCCCCTTACCCGATTGACCCGGAAGGTGAAGTAAGTGAAGTCCGTCCTGGTGGCCGCCCTGGCCCTGATGCCCGTGAGCGCGCAGGGCGCGACAGTCGAGATCGACCGCCAGGAGGTCTCGCCCGGCCAGACCGTCACGGTCCGGCTGTCGGGCTGGCCGAGCGGGAACGTCTCGGTCGAGCTGTGCGGCAACGAGGGAAGGCGCGGCACCGCCGACTGCGCGGTCGCCTCCTCCGCGACGACCTTCGTCGGCCCCCAGGGCAGCGCCACCGCCCTGCTGACGGTCGCCAAGCCGCCCGTCGGCTGCCCTTGTGTGGTGTCCGTCCGGCCCGTCGGCGGCGGCCAGGCGCGGACCGTGCCGATCACCGTCAAGGGCGTGAAGACGCTCAGCGAGAGCCAGCGCGCCGAGGTCGACGCCGCGGTGCCGTCCCTGACGGTCACCAGTATCTCGCTCGAGGGCGGCGGACCGTCCGCCGCGTGGTTCGGCGGCCCCGCCGACCGGACGCTCGTCTACACGGTGAAGAACGACGGCGACCTTCCCGTCTCCGACGCACCCGTCAGCATCGCCGTCGGCCGCGCGCCCGACCCCACGGGCATCGTCGCCGCGCCCGCGCTGGGGACCATCGAGCCCGGCGCGTCCAAGACCTTCCGGGTGCCGGTCAAGCTCAGCGGGCCCGCGTTCGGGTCGTACCAGATCAGGGGCGAGATCGAGGGGCAGGCCCGCGAGATCGTCTTCACCGCCGAGACCTCGTCCTACCCGTGGGTCTGGCCGTTCCTGCTGCTCGTCCTGGTCGCCGCCCCCGGGCTGCGCCGCCGCGTCCCCGTCGCCGCTCCCGCCGCGTCCGGCGCGGCCGCCACCGCGACCGTCGCGTGCCCGCACTGCGGCGGCGACCTGCACCTCCAGCTCACCCACCCGGCCCCCGAGAAGCCCGCCGCGCCCGCCGAGCCCACCGACGAGGCCGCCGCGGACCCGCGCGAGACCCGCGCCGACCGGACCGCCGCCCTCGACGCCACGGCGGTCCTCGCTCAGGTCGCCGCCGAACAGCGAAAGGGCAAGCACGCCTGACCGTTGCTCCTAGAATCTCGATCATGAGCTACCAGGCCGCGGAAGACCGCTACAACGACCTCCCCTACCGCCGCTGCGGGCGCAGCGGCCTGCGACTGCCCGTCGTCTCCCTGGGCCTGTGGCACAACTTCGGCGACGACAAGCCCCGCGAGACCCAGCGCGCGATCCTGCGCAGGGCGTTCGACCTCGGGGTGACCCATTTCGACCTGGCGAACAACTACGGTCCCCCGCCCGGCTCGGCGGAGAAGAACTTCGGCGAGATCCTCGCCCAGGACTTCCGGCCGTACCGTGACGAGCTCGTCATCTCGACCAAGGCCGGGTACGACATGTGGCCGGGCCCGTACGGCGACCGTGGCTCGCGCAAGTACCTGCTGGCGAGCCTCGACCAGTCGCTTGAGCGGATGGGCCTCGACTACGTCGACATCTTCTACAGCCACAGGTTCGACCCGGACACTCCGCTCGAGGAGACGATGGGCGCGCTCGACCACGCGGTGCGGTCCGGCAAGGCCCTGTACGCGGGCATCTCCTCCTACTCCCCGGAACGCACCGCCGAGGCCGCCGCGATCCTCCGTGACATGGGCACCCCGTTGCTCATCCACCAGCCGTCCTACTCGATGCTGAACCGCTGGATCGAGGGCGGCCTCCTTGACACCCTGGAAGCCGAGGGCGTCGGCTGCATCGCCTTCTCACCCCTGGCCCAGGGCGTCCTCACCGACCGCTACCTGAGCGGCATCCCCACCGACTCCCGCGCCGCCCAGAACCGCTTCCTGCGCCCGGAGCACCTCACCGACGAGATCCTCACCCACGTCCGCACCCTCAACGCCCTGGCCGCCGAGCGAGGCCAGACCATGGCCCAGCTCGCCCTCTCCTGGGCCCTGCGCGACCCCCGGGTCACCTCGGTCCTCATCGGCGCGAGCAGCGTCCGCCAGCTGGAAGACTCCCTGGGCGCCGTCCAGAACCCGACCTTCACCCGAGAAGAACTCGCCACCATCGACGCCGACGCCGTAGAAGCCGGCATCAACATCTGGTCCGCCTCCAGCGACGCCTAGCGCGCGGCGGCGCGGCGGGCGAGTTCGGCTTCGCCCGCCGCGCGCATCGCCGCGACGGGGACGTCCGCGACGCCGGTCATCAGGGTGACCTGGCGGACCGCCTGGTGCAGGAGCATGGCGAAGCCGTTGGCGACCGTCGTGCCCTCGGCTAGGGCCGCCCTGGCAAGGGCGGTGGGCCAGGGGGCGTAGATGGCGTCGAAAAGGGGGAGCTTGGACGCCGCCACGAGCGCCGCGTAGGGGGCCGCGGCGTCGCCCGGGAGGGTCGACAGGACGAGGTCAGCGCCTTCCAGGGCCGACTCCAGCTCGGCGAAGGGGACCACCTCGGTGGGGAGGCCGAAGCGTGGGCCGACCGCCGCGGTCTCGGCGGCGCGGGCCGGGGTGCGGACGGCCAGCGCGGCACGCTCCGCGCCCAGCAGGGACGCGGCGGCGAGGACCGACGCCGCCGTCGCGCCGCCGCCCAGCACGACCACGCGGTCGACCTCGGTGATCCCGGCTTCGGCGAGGGCCTGGACGATGCCGTGGACGTCGGTGTTGTCGGCCGACCAGCCGCCGCCCGGGAGGCGGACCAGGGTGTTCGCGCCTCCCGTCTTCACCGCGAGGTCGCTGCGTTCGTCGGCGGAGTCAAGGGCGACGCGCTTGAGCGGCATCGTGAGGGACAGGCCCGCGAAATCCCGGGCGAGGAAGGCGGCCAGACCGTCCTCGACGCACTCGTGCCGCTCGTACGTCCAGCCGGCAAGGCCCAGGGCCGCATAGGCGGCCCGATGCAGGACCGGGGACAGGGAGTGGGCGATCGGCGAGCCCAGGACGGCGGCGCGGGTCACGGCTGCGGGTTCTCTTCCAGCCACTTGTTGAACTTGGCCTTCAGCTTGGCGAAGTCCTCCTCGGTCACCCCGAACTCGGTGATCTGGTTGACCGGGTCGACCGCGACGAAGAAGATCCACGGGCCGGGCTTCGGGTTCAGCGCGGCCTCGATCGCGGACATGCCGGGCTGGCTGATCGGGCCGGGCGGCAGGCCCGCGTGCTTGTAGAGGTTGTAGGGCGAATCGATCAAGAGGTGCTTGTCGCGCACGTCGATGGTGCGGAACCCGTGCGCGTACATGACCGGGGTGTCGAACTCCAGGTTCCGGCCGATCTTGATGCGGTTGTAGATGACCCTGGCGACCTTGGCCTGGTCCTCCGGCTTGGAGGCTTCGGCCTGGATGACGCTGGCCATGGTGATGATCTCGCCGGGGGTCATCTTGTGCTTCTTCGCGCCGGCCTTGAGGTCGACCTTCTGGATCTGCTCCTTGAAGCGGTCGACCATCATCTTGACGAGTTCGGTGGCCGAGGCGTCCGGGGGGAGGTTGTACTGGCCGGGGAAGAGGTAGCCCTCGACGTTGCCCTTGGCGTAGGAGGGCAGGCCAAGGTTCTTGGCCTTGATCTTCTTGAACTGCTTGAGGGGGATGCCGCTCTCCTTGGAGAGCTTCTGGTAGATCTCCTTGGCCCACAGGCCCTCGGGGATCGTCAGGATGTGGGCGCGGGCGGCGGGGTCGAGGATGAGCTGGACGGCGGCGGTGGCCGACATCTGCTTGCGCATCTTGTAGAACCCGGGCTGGACGCCCTGGATCTTCGGCTCTTCCTCGGCCGCCTTGATGAACGCCTTGCTCGACTTCACCACGTCGGCCTTGTAGAGGGTCTCGGCGATCGCGGAGGTGTAGTCGCCCTCCTTGACCTCGATGGTCGCCTCGCCGGTGCCCTTGCCGTCGTAGTCCGGGGGCCGCATGAAGGACTCGAGCTTGGTGTAGCCGAAGTACCCTCCGCCGCCGAGCACGACCACGAGGAAGAGGACGGCGGCCATCGCGGCCGCGCCCCCGCCCCGCTTCTTGCGCTTGTCGCGCTTCTCGCGCTTGCGCTTGTCGGTCCGGTCGACGCGGCTCTCGCGCCGGGGCTCCTCGCCCCAGAAGTCGTCGTTCACTCTCTCCCCTTGACGGGCACGCCCGGCGGACTGCCGGTGAGCCTTTCGGCGTCGAGCGCGGCCTGGAGCAGCACCGTGGCCGCCGCCTGGTCGATCACTCGTCGCTGGTCCTTCGCCTTGGTTCCGCCGGACCGCAGACCGCTCGCGGCGGTCACGGTCGTCAAACGCTCGTCGTAAAGGCGTACCGTACCGAAGGGGAGTTTCCGTGCCAATCTAGTGGCAAATGCCCTGGCTGAGGCCGCGGCGGGCCCCTCCTTGCCGGAGAGGTGGGCGGGCAGTCCCACGATCACCTCCAGGGCTTCGAATTCGGACACGAGCGCGACGATGCGCGCGACATCGCCCCGCCCTGCCCGCACAGTTTCCACGGGAACGGCGAGGATGCCGGCGGGGTCGCTGCGGGCGACGCCAATACGGACACTGCCCACATCGACCCCGAGCCGAACACCGTTCCTCACTCGGCGCCCACCTGGCGCTCCACCACCGCCAGCGCCTCCTCGATCCTGCCGGGGTCAGCGCCTCCGCCCTGGGCGAGGTCGTCCTTGCCGCCGCCGCCTCCGCCGAGCACCTTGGCGGCGAGGCCGACAAGCCTGCCCGCCTTGTGGCCGCGCCCGCGTCCCGGCTCGTTGACCGCCACGACGACGACCGGCCGGTCCTTGGGCACCGCGGTGATCATGACGACCGCCGGACGCGCCCCCAGCCGCTCCCTGACGTCGAGGGCGAGCTTGCGCAGGTCGTCCGCGCCGACCCCGTCGGGGGCCCGGTGGCCGACGAACGCCGTGCCGTTCACGTCCTTGGCCGCCTCGGCGAGCCCCGCCGACGCCGACAGGATCTGCTCGGCGCGCAGCCGCTCAAGGTCCTTCTCTGCCTCGCGCAGCTTGGTCACCAGGCCCGCGATCCGCTCCGGCAGCTCCTCGCGGCGCGCCTTGACCTGCTCGGCGAGCTGGTTGACCAGCACGTTCTCCTTGGCGAGGAACCGGAACGCGTCCATGCCGACCAGCGCCTCGATGCGCCGCACGCCCGCGCCGATGGACGACTCGCTCATCAGCTTCACCACTCCGAGCTGGCCGGAGCTGCCCACGTGGGTGCCGCCGCACAGCTCGCGCGAGTACTCGCCGATCTCCACGACGCGCACCTCGTCACCGTACTTCTCGCCGAACAGCGCCATCGCGCCCATCGCGACGGCCTCGGACTGCGAGGTGACGAACGCGCGCACCTCGAGGTCGTGCATCAGGACCTCGTTGACCTCGTCCTCGACGTCACGCAGCACCGTCGCCGGGACCGCGCCCGCGGCGGTGAAGTCGAAGCGGAAGCGGCCCGGCGAGTTCTCCGAGCCCGCCTGCGCCGCCGACTCGCCCAGCGCCTTGCGGAAGCCCGCGTGGACGAGGTGGGTCGCGCTGTGCGAGCGGGAGATCGCCACCCGCCGGGAGCGGTCGATCTCCGCCAGGACCGTGTCGCCGGACCTGGCGAGCCCGCTCTTGACGACGCCGCGGTGCACGGTCAGGCCGGGCAGCGGCGACTGCACGTCGCGGATCTCGATGACCGCGCCGCCGAGGAACTTGATGACGCCCTGGTCGGCGAGCTGGCCGCCGCCCTCGGCGTAGAACGGGGTGCGGTCGAGCACGACCTCGACCTCGGTGCCCTCGGGCGCTTCGGCCACGTTCGCGCCGTGCACGAGCAGCCCGACGACGCGGGCCTCGGCGTCGTAGGAGCCGTAACCGAGGAAGTCGACCTTGCCGCCCGCCTGGTCGAGCAGGTCGCCGAGGACCGAGATGTCGGCGTTGCCGGTCTTCTTCTCGCGCGCGTCGGCCTTGGCCCTATCGCGCTGCTCCTGCATGAGGCGGCGGAAACCGTCCTCGTCGACCGAAAGGCCCTGCTCGGCCGCCATCTCCAGGGTCAGCTCGATCGGGAAGCCGTAGGTGTCGTGCAGCTTGAACGCGTCGGCGCCGCCGACGACCGCGCGGCCCGAGCGCTTGGACTCCGCGGCGGCCACGTCGAAGATGGTCTCGCCCGTGCGCAGCGTGCGCAGGAACGCGTCCTCCTCGGCGTCGATGACCGTGTGGATGTTCGCGGCGGTCCGGACCAGCTCGGGGTACTGCTCGCCCATCGCCTTGACGGCGGTCGCGGTCAGCTCGTGCATGAGGCCGCTCTCGGAACCGCCGAGCAGCCGCAGCTTGCGGATCGCGCGGCGCAGGATGCGGCGCAGCACGTACCCGCGACCCTCGTTGGACGGGATGATCCCGTCGGCGACCATCATCATCCCGGAGCGGACGTGGTCGGCCACCACGCGGAGGGAGACGTCGTCGGTAGCGTCCTTGCCGTAACGCGACTTCGTGAGGTCGGCGGCCCTGTCCAGGATCGCCCACATCGTGTCGGTCTCGTAGATGTTGTCGACGCCCTGCAGGATGGCGGCCATCCGCTCGAGGCCCATGCCGGTGTCGATGTTCTTGGCGGGCAACTCGCCGCTGATGTCGAAGTCGGTCTTCGACCTGACCGCGCTCAGCTGGAACTGCATGAAGACAAGGTTCCAGACCTCGAGGTAGCGGTCCTCGTCTGCCTCGGGACCGCCGTCGCGGCCGTAGTCGGGGCCGCGGTCGTAGTAGATCTCCGAGCAGGGGCCGCCGGGGCCCGGCACGCCCATGTGCCAGAAGTTGTCGGCCAGGCCGCGCCGCTGGATGCGGTCCATCGGCACGCCGACGACCTTGTGCCACAGCTCGGCGGACTCGTCGTCGTCGTGCAGGACGGTGACCCACAGCTTCTCCTCGGGGAAGCCGAAGCCCCCGTCGGCCTGCGACTTCGTCAGGAGCTCCCAGGCGTAGGGGATCGCCTGCTCCTTGAAGTAGTCGGCGATGGAGAAGTTGCCGAGCATCTGGAAGAAGGTGCCGTGCCGGGTGGTCTTGCCGACCTCCTCGATGTCCGGCGTCCGGACGCACTTCTGGCAGCTGGTCATCCGGGCCGCGGGCGGGGTGCGCTGGGCCAGGAAGTAGGGCTTGAACGGAACCATGCCTGCGGGCACCAGCAGCAGCGTCGGGTCCTCGGCGACGAGGCTTGCCGAGGGCACCACGAGGTGGCCCTTCTCCTCGAAGTACCGCAGGTATCGGCGCGCGATTTCAGCCGACTCCATGTGTTCCGTCCTTGTTGTTGGGTTTGTTACGACTGTCGGGATTGTCGATCTCGCGGGGCCCGGTCCCCAGGCGTTTGGCGGGCGGCCCGGTGTCCAGGGGCTTGGCGCGCAGGACGCGTCCGGGGATGCGGCCGCGCGGGTCGATCGGCGGGGCCTGGTCGAGCTCGATCGCCTCGTTCAGCTCGGCCTCGCGCTCGGCCGCGTAGTACCTGACGTCCTCGGCGAGCTCCCGTATCCGGTGCCCGGCCAGTTCGCCGCGCTCCACCGCCTTCTCCACGGCCAGCACCGCGAGGTTCTGCGGGGTGAGGCTCCGGACGAACTTGACGGCCTTGCGCTGCGCGTACAGGGCGGCTCCCGCGCCGACGCCGATCCAGAACAGCCTTCTCATCGACGCCCCCTGCGCTGCGACGGGATCTGCGGCCGCGCGGGCTGCTCGGGACGGCTCAGCGCCTTGCGCACCCCGTAGGAGAAGGACGCCGCCTTCACCAGCGGGCCGCTCACCACCGACGTCATCACCGTCGTCACCGCCGAGACGTTCTGGGTGACCCCGGCGACCTGTTTGGTGATCGCGTCGGTCCGGTCGAGCTGCTCGCCCGCCTGCTCGACGGTCTTGGCCATGTCGTCGAGCAGCGGACCTGCCTGCTCGCCGAGGTCGGTGACGAGCTTGGCGGCCTCGCGCAGCACCTTGGCCAGGCGCAGCAGGACAAGCGACACGAAGCACACGAGAATGGCCCAGAAGACTGCAACGATCAGACCAGCGAGCTGTCCACCAGTGAGCATCGGGGTCTTTCCAATCGGGACGCGGTCGCCCTGCCGGGCTTGAGCGGGGCGAGTGCCCTCGGGGTCTTTCCGTCGGAGGCCGTCAAGGGCCCCTCCTATACGCGACCTTACCGTGATCGCGCCCCGTCCCGGGTTACGCCCGGGTAGCCCGGCGGTCAGCGGCCGCGCAGCACTTTGCCGATCCGTTCGAGCACCTCGGCCCAGCGGGATTCCGCGCCGTGCCTGGTCGGCCGGTAGTAGCGGCGGCCGACGAGTTCGTCGGGCGCGTACTGCTGGGCGACGACGCCGCCGGGGTGGTCGTGCGGGTACAGGTAGCCCTTGCCGTGGCCTAGCTTCTCCGCGCCCTTGTAGTGGGCGTCGCGCAGATGGTTCGGGACATGTCCGACATTTCCGCGTCGCACGTCGGCCATCGCCTCGTCAATCGCGGTGATCACCGCGTTGGACTTGGGCGCGAGCGCGAGGTGGATCACCGCCTGGGCGAGGTTGATCCGCGCCTCAGGCAGCCCGACGTGCTCGACGGCACGGGCGGCGGCCACCGCGGTCTGGAGCGCGGTCGGATCGGCCATGCCGATGTCCTCGCTGGCGTGCACGATGAGGCGGCGGGCGATGAAACGGGCGTCCTCCCCCGCGACGATCATCCGGGCGAGGTAGTGCAGGGCGGCGTCGGGGTCGCTGCCGCGGATGCTCTTGATGAACGCGCTGATCACGTCGTAGTGCTGGTCGCCGTCGCGGTCGTAGCGGACGGCGGCCTGGTCGACCGCCTTCTCCAGGACGTCGACGGTGATCTTGCCGTCGCCGACGAGCGCGGCCGCCTCAAGATAGGTGAGGGTGCGCCTGGCGTCCCCTCCGGCGAGCCTGACGAGGTGGTCCTCGGCCTCGGGGGTGAGATCGGCCTTGATGCCCCGTTCATCGCTCAGCGCCCGTCTCAGGACCTCGCGCACCTCGTCGTCACCGAGCGGCTGGAGCGTCAGGAGCAGGGAGCGCGACAGCAGCGGGGAGTTCACCGAGAAGAACGGGTTCTCGGTGGTCGCGCCGATGAACGACACCCAGCGGTTCTCCACGGCCGGGAGCAGGGCGTCCTGCTGTGCCTTGTTGAAGCGGTGGACCTCGTCCACGAACAGGAGCGTCTGCCTGCCGGACATGCCGAGGCTGCGCTTGGCCTCGGCGATCGCGTCGCGGACCGCCTTGACGCCGTCGGACACCGCGGAGATCTCCACGAAACGGCGGCTCGTGGCCCGGCTGACGACCGAGGCCAGCGTGGTCTTACCCGTGCCGGGCGGCCCCCACAGCACCAGCGACATGGGGGCGTCGCGCTCCACGAGCTGGCGGACGGGGGTGCCGGGGCCGGTCAGATGGGCCTGGCCGACGACCTCGTCAAGGTTCCGGGGGCGCATCCGGACCGCCAGCGGCTCGTGCGCGCGCCGCGCCTCCTCGGCGGGCTCATCGAACAGACTGTCCATACCCGCGACACTATCCGGCGCAGTCCAGAACCGGCGTTGCGGTTGACAGAGCGCCCGCCCCAGCGGTCACCTTGTCCTCCATGACGTCCTCCGCCACCGAAGAGCCCGGCGGGTTCCGCCGCGCGCTCGACCTCTTCGAGGAGGCCGCGTCCGCCGTCCCCGCCGACGCCTGGGAGGCCCCCTCCCCCTGTGCCGGATGGACGGCGAGGGACGTCGCCGGCCACGTCATCGGCATCCAGCACGAGATCATCGCCCTCACCCGGGGCGAGACTCCCCCGGACGTCTCCCACACCCCCGCCCGCTTCGCCCGCCCCGACCCCCTCACCGCCTGGAAGTCGGCCCGCGCCGCCTGCCAGTCCTCCCTCACCCCCGAGGCCCTCAACCGCCTCATCCCTTTCCCCGGCTTCGGCGACCTCCCCCTCCGCACCCTCCTGGACACCTACGTCCTCGAACTGATCGTCCACGCCTGGGACCTCGCCACCGCCGCCGCCCTCCCCCTCCACCCCGAACCCGACCTCATCCACCACGCCCTCGCCACCGCCCAGGTAATCGCCCCCGCCCTCCGCCGCGACGGCCTCATCGCCCCACCCCGCCCCACCCCCCGAGGCGCCCCCGAACTAACCCGCCTCCTCTCCACCCTAGGCCGCAACACCGGCTTTCACGCCCCGCCCGCCTGAACGCGCCCGCAGCCGAAAAAGGCCCGTCCCCTCGGGGACGGGCCTTTCCTCGGGTCTCCTCAGGCGGAGAATTCGGCGAGGGTGCGTTCGGCTTCTTCGAGCCAGGCTCGGCGGGCGGTGAGGGCCTCTTCGGCGTCCTTGGCGGCTTTGGGGTTGCCGGCGGACTGGGCCTTGGCGAGCTTGGTCTCGAGCTGCTGGATGCTGGTGCGGAGCTGGGCGACGGTGGCCTCGGCGCGGGCGCGTGCCTCGGGGTTGGAGCGCCGCCACTCGGCCTCCTCGGCCTGGCGGACGGCCTCCTCGACCTTGCGCAGGCGGCCTTCGAGACGGTCGCGGTCGGCGCGCGGGACCATGCCCGCGGCCTCCCAGCGCTCCTGGATCGAGCGCAGCGACTGCTTGGTCTGGCGGAGGTTCTTCACCGGGACGAGGCGCTCGGCCTCCTCCAGGATCTTCTCCTTCACCTCGGCGTTACCCGCGAACTCCGCGTCACGCTCGTCGAAGGCGGCCTTGCGCGCGTTGAAGAAGGTGTCCTGCGCGGCCTTGAAGCGGCCCCACAGCTCCTCCTCGGCCTCCCGCGAGGCGCGTCCGGCGTTCTTCCAGCGGTTCATCAGCGCGCGGTAGGCCGCGGCGGTGTCGTTCCACTGGGTCGAGCCCGAGATCGCCTCGGCCTCGGCGACGAGGCGCTCCTTCTCGGCCTGCGCGACAGCGCGCTGGTCCTCGAGGGAGGAGAAGTAGACCTTGCGGCGCTTGGTGAAGGCGTTGCGCGCGGCCGACAGCCGCTTCCACAGCACGGTCTCGGTGGCGCGGTCGATCCGCTCGGCGGCCTTCCACTCCTCGACGAGCTGGCGCAGCCGCTCGCCGCCGTTCTTCCAGTGCGTCTCCTCGGTGGCGATCCGCTCGGCCTCGGCGACGATCCGCTCCTTGACCTCGCGGGCCGCGCCGCGCGCGTGGTCGCGCTGGACCTT
The DNA here is from genome assembly GCF_033875155.1 of Actinocorallia sp. A-T 12471. NCBI lineage: Bacteria > Bacillati > Actinomycetota > Actinomycetes > Streptosporangiales > Thermomonosporaceae > Actinocorallia > Actinocorallia sp. A-T 12471. The sequence continues at coordinate 443,287 of NZ_JAWZTE010000003.1, forward strand.
GAGCTCCTCGCGCTTCTTGCCCGCGAGCTCGTTCAGCGCGTCGAGCCGCTGGACGAGCGAGTCGAGGTCGCCGACGGCGGCGGCGTCCACGACGGACTCGCGCAGCCGGTCGATGCTGCTCGACGCCTGCGCCGGAGCCAGGTCGGTGGTCTTGATCCGCTGCTCGAGCAGCGTGATCTCGGTGGCGAGCGAGTCGAACTTGCGCTTGAAGTAGGCAAGGGCCTCCTCAGGGGCTCCCGCCTGCCAGGACCCCACGACCCTCTCGCCGTCCGCGGTCTTCACGTAGACCGTGCCCTCTTCGTCGACACGGCCCCACGGATCTGTGGCGCTGGACACCCTTGCCTCCTGCGTCGTGGCCCGAACTGTCGGATTAGTGTTCCGGGCCTACCAAACACTAGCGCCCCTGGCAGCTAGTTCTTCTCGATCGAGATGCTCTTGATTTCAACCTTTGTGTTCGGCTTGCCTCCGCCGGCCGGGTTCGAGTTGTCGTTGCCGGCCTTCGCCACGTCCTTGACGACGTCGATCCCCGACGTCACCTTGCCGAAGACCGTGTAGTCGGGGCTCAGCTCGGAGTCGTCGTACATCAGGAAGAACTGGCTGCCGTTGCTGTCGGGGCTGCCGGAGTTCGCCATCGCCAGGACGCCCTCGGTGTACTTCGCGCCCTCGGTGTTCTCGGTCATGTAGCTGAAGCCGGGGCCGCCCGATCCGGTGCCGGTCGGGTCGCCGCACTGGAGCATCGGCGGGTTCTCCGCGACCCTGTGGCACTCGGTGCCGTCGAAGTAGCCCTCCTGCGCCAGGAAGGTGATCGCGTTCACCGTGCAGGGGGCCTTGGCGCCGTCGAGGTCGACCTTGACGTCGCCGACGTTGGTCTTGATCGTCGCCTTGACGGTGCCGTCGTAGGCGGGCTTGGCCGGGGGCAGGCCGACGTCCTTGGCCGCGTCGCCCGTCTCGGTGTACAGGCACTCGCCGGGCGCGGCGGTCGGGGCGGCGACCGTGGGGTCCTCGACGGGGTCGTCGTCCCTCCCGACGAACCAGAAGACGCCCGCCACGCCGAGGATCACCACCGCGGTGGCGACCGCGCCGCCGATGACGCTGCGCTTGCGCGCGGCCTTCAACTCGGCCTCGCGGCGCGCCTGCTGACGCTCGAAGCGCTGCCGCGCGAGTTCCTTCTTGCGGTCCTTGCCAGCCACTGCGGCTGCCTCCTCGCCTTCCCCCGCCGTATTCGTCCGAAGATCAGTGCACGGCATGCTATCGGTTCCGTAGGGCACGTCCGTGCCCGGTGCCCTGGCCCGTCCGAACACGCCGATACGCGTTCGCGGGAGGGCACGGCCCCCCGGTAGGCTCGGGCTCACCTTCCGTGTATCCCGTTCTTCAGGCTGCCGGTCGGTGGTGAATTTCCGTCCGTGCATCCAAGCGGTCCCCGCATAAGGGCCGCGTACAGAGAGGCCGACAGTGCTCGTCGCCGGGTTCCCCGCAGGCTCCTTCGCCACGAACTGCTACATCGTGGCGCCCGCCGCCGGTGAGGAATGCGTGATCATCGACCCGGGGCAGGACGCGACCGAGGGCGTCCAGGAGATCCTGCGCGAGCACAGGCTGAAGCCGGTCGCGGTGATCCTGACGCACGGGCACATCGACCACGTCTGGTCGGTCGCGCCGGTGTGCGGGGCGAGCGGGGTCCCCGCGTTCATCCATCCCGACGACCGGGAGCTGCTGTCGAACCCGGCCAAGGGCTTCGGGGTGACCTCGTCGCAGCTGTTCGGCGGCCTTGAGCTGAGCGAGCCCGACGACGTGCGCGAGCTGACCGACGGCGCGGAGCTGGAACTCGCCGGACTGAAGCTGACCGTCGACCACGCGCCGGGCCACACGCCGGGGTCGGTGACCTTCCGTACCCCGTTCGATGACTCCGACGACGTCGCCGAGCTGATGTTCTCCGGCGACCTGCTGTTCTCCGGGTCCATCGGCCGCACCGACCTTCCGGGCGGCGACCACGCCGCGATCCTGCGCAGCCTCGCCAAGGTGTGCCTGCCGCTCGAGGACTCCACCGTCGTGCTGCCCGGGCACGGACCACAGACGACCATCGGCCGCGAGCGCGTGACCAATCCGTACCTGTCGGATCTCGCGCCCGCCGAAGGACCCAAACGAGGCTTGTAACCCGAAATGACCACTTTCCAGGCCCCGCGTGGGGTCAGTGAATACGTTCCGCCGCGCTCGGCGGCCTTCCTCGCCGCCCGCGACGCGTTCGCCAGGGCGGCGGCGGGAGCCGGCTACTCCTACCTCGAGCTGCCGATCTTCGAGGACACCCAGCTGTTCGCCCGGGGCGTCGGCGAGTCCACCGACGTCGTCACGAAGGAGATGTACACCTTCACCGACAAGGGCGACAGGTCGATCACGCTGCGGCCGGAGATCACCGCGGGGGCCCTGCGCTCGGTGCTGGAGAACAACCTTCACCGGGGCGCGCTGCCGGTGAAGGTGTGGGCCGTCGGACCGGTCTTCCGGTACGAGAACCCGCAGGCGGGCAGGTACCGGCAGTTCTACCAGGTCGACCTCGAGGCGCTCGGCTCCGAGGACCCGGCCATCGACGCCGAGACCATCGCCCTGGCCTGGGACTACTACCAGGGTCTCGGCCTGCGTCAGGTGACGCTGCACCTCAACACGCTCGGCGACGCCGAATGCCGTCCCGCCTACCGGGCCGCGCTCCAGACGTTCCTGCGCGGCCTCGACCTTGACGAGGACACCCGCAAGCGCGTCGAGATCAACCCGCTGCGCGTCCTTGACGACAAGCGTCCCGAGGTGAAGGGGCAGCTCGGCGACGCGCCGCTCATCACCGACCACCTGTGCGCCGCGTGCAAGGCGCACTACGACCGCGTCCGTGAGCTGCTGGCCGACCTGTCGATCCCGTGGACCGACAACCCGCGGCTGGTGCGCGGCCTCGACTACTACACGCGCACCCTGTTCGAGTTCGACCACCCGCTGCTTGGCGCGCAGTCCGGCATCGGCGGCGGCGGCCGCTACGACGGCCTGTCGGAGACGATCGGCGGACCGCCGCTGCCCGGCATCGGCTTCGGGCTCGGGCTCGACCGGATCGTGCTGGCGATGGAGGCCGAGAACGTCCCGGCCGTCGCGGGCTCGTCCGTCAAGGTGTACGGGGTCGCGCTCGGCGACACCGCCGCGCGCGAGATCTTCCGGCTCGTCACCGCGCTGCGCCGCGCGGGCATCGCCGCCGACCAGGGGTTCGGCGGGCGCAGCATGAAGGCGGGCATGAAGGGCGCGGACCGCTCGGGCGCGCAGTACGCCCTCATCCTCGGCGAGCGGGACATCGCCGCCGGGACGATCCAGCTCAAGGAGCTGGCCACCGGCGAGCAGACCGAGATCCCGCTTACCGACGTCATCGAAGTTCTCAAGGGGAAGTACGCATGATTCGCACGCACGAGGCAGGCTCGCTCCGGGCGGAGGACGCCGGCGCCACTGTCGTGCTGGCCGGCTGGGTGGCCCGCCGCCGCGACCACGGCGGCGTGACCTTCATCGACCTGCGGGACGCCTCGGGCGTCGTCCAGGTCGTCTTCCGCGAGGAGGACGCCGCGCACGACCTGCGCTCGGAGTTCTGCGTCAAGGTGACGGGCTCGGTGCGGGTCCGTCCCGAGGGCAACGAGAACCCCGAGATCCCGACCGGCGCGGTCGAGGTCGTCGCCGAGGACATCGAGGTGCTGTCGGAGTCCGCGCCGCTGCCGTTCCCGATCGAGGGCGATGTCAACGTCAACGAGGAGGTGCGGCTGCGCTACCGCTACCTCGACATCCGCCGCGACGCCACCGCGCGCGCGCTGCGGGCCCGCTCTGAGGCCACGTTCCTCATCCGCGAGGTGCTGCGCGAGCGCGGCTTCGTGGACGTGGAGACCCCGACCCTGACCGCGTCGACGCCCGAGGGCGCGCGCGACTTCCTGGTGCCCGCGCGGCTCAAGCCCGGCCACTGGTACGCGCTGCCGCAGTCGCCGCAGCTGTTCAAGCAGCTGCTCATGGTCGGCGGCCTCGAGCGGTACTACCAGATCGCCCGCTGCTACCGCGACGAGGACTTCCGCGCCGACCGGCAGCCGGAGTTCACCCAGGTCGACGTCGAGATGTCGTTCGTCGACCAGGAGGACGTCATCTCCGTCGGCGAGGCGATGGTCGCGCGCGTGTGGAAGGAGCTTGCGGGCTACGACGTGCCGCTGCCGCTGCCGCGCATGACGTACGCCGAGGCGATGGCCAAGTACGGCTCGGACAAGCCGGACGTGCGCTTCGGCCAGGAGCTGGTGGACCTCACCGCGTACTTCTCCGGCACCTCGTTCCGGGTGTTCCAGGCCGAGCACGTCGGCGCGGTCGTCATGCCGGGCGGGGCGTCCCAGACCCGCAAGGAGCTCGACGGCTGGCAGGACTGGGCCAAGCAGCGCGGCGCGAAGGGCCTCGCCTACGTCCTGCTCGACGCGGACGGCTCGCTGCGCGGACCCGTCGCCAAGAACCTGTCCGAGGAGCACCTGGCGGGCCTGGCGTCCGCCACCGGCGCGCAGCCGGGCGACGCGATCTTCTTCGCCGCCGGACGCCGTCACGCCTCCCTCGAACTGCTCGGCGCGGCCCGGCTGGAGATCGGCCGGCGCGGCGGGCTCATCGACGAGTCCGCGTGGAAGTTCCTGTGGGTCGTGGACTTCCCCATGTACGAGCCGATCGAGGACGACAACGGCGTCCAGACCGGGTGGCACGCGATGCACCACCCGTTCACCGCGCCGACCGCCGAGTACCTCGACACCTTCGACAAGGACCCCGGCCCGGCCCTGTCGAACGCCTACGACCTCGTCCTGAACGGCACGGAGCTGGGCGGCGGCTCGATCCGTATCCACCGCAAGGACGTCCAGGAGCGCGCGTTCGCCGCGATCGGCCTGTCGGAGGAGACCGCCAAGTCGCAGTTCGGCTTCCTGCTCGAGGCGTTCAACTACGGCCCGCCCCCGCACGGCGGCATCGCGCTCGGCCTCGACCGCCTGGTCACCCTGCTGGTCGGCGCGGACACCATCCGCGACGTCATCGCCTTCCCCAAGGCGGCCTCCGGCCTCGACCCCCTCACCGGCGCGCCCACCCCCATCACCCCCCAGCAGCGCAAGGAGGCGGGCATCGACACCCCCGTCAAGCCCACCCCTCCCGCCTGATCCCCGAGCAGAATGAACACCCCTCTCGCCTAGCCACCGGCCAAACCCGAACATTGGCGACATAGCGCAACCGAGTTGCGACACTGCGTCAAGTCTGGGTAACGTGATCACCGGCCCGGAGTAGTGCGAGAGGGGTGTTGCTACCGTGACCACCATGGCGATCCGACACCGTCCGAAGATCCAGCGGGCTCAGACCGAACCCAACGTCCGGAAGGTCTTCGAGGAACTCGTTGTTCCCGGCGGCTTCCAGGCGGAACTGGTCGACGGAGAGATCATCTTGTCGCCTTCCGGCAAGCGCCTGCACTGGCTCCTCATCTGGGCGCTCATCCAGCGGTTCGCGCAGCACTCGCAGTGGCAGTGCGTCGCCGAGCAGACCGTCGAGCACCCCGGTTTCCAGGACCTGCCCGAGCCCGACTTCTTCCTCGTTCCCAAGACCGCCGACGACCCGGCCCACGACGCCGAGTACTACCCGGCCGACCAGATCCTCTTCGCCGCCGAGGTCGTATCCAGGTCGAACGCCGACAAGGACAAGGTCCGCAAGGAATCCCTGTACGCCAAATTCGGCATCCCGCTCTACCTCGTCATCGACCCGTTCGAGGGCCAGTGCGTCCTGCACCGCGAACCACGCGGAAGCCTCTACGACGACAAGCGCACCCTCCCGTTCGGCGAGCCCATTGAACTTCCCGCTCCCCTGAACATCACCCTCAGCACCGACGACTTCCGGACCTATCCCAAACGTGACGCGCGGCGAGATGAGGCGTCGGATGGCGGGCGGCCACGGGCCGGGACGCCGGAGGCGCCGTCACCGCCGGAGGCCCCTCAGGAAGATGAGGAGGCCCAGACGGACTGACGACGCCACACGGGGTACCGCTGTTGTTCGCCGCCGCACTACTGCGGCGGATGACTGTGGAGCTGCTGGACGTGCTCGGGCTGCTGGCCCGGCTGGCTCCCTGGCCCCGGATGGGCTGGGGCCTTCGCGGGAGATCGGGGTCGGTGGGAGTCGCTGGCCCGCCTGGCTCTCTGAGCCCGAGTGGGCTGGGGCCTGTAAGGCGGCCTCGCGGGGAGATCGGGATTGGTGGGAGTCGCGGGGTCGGTTGGCTCTCTGGGCCCGGGTGGGCTGGGCCTTCAGGCGGCCTTGGCGGGGAGATCGGGGTTGGGGGGAATCGCGGGGTCGGTGGGGGTTGGGGCGGCAGGGGTGGGGGTGCGGGGGAGGAGGAGGCTGAGGGCGGCGGCGGTGAGGAGGAGGCCGGCGGAGGTGGCGAAGGCGAGGTGGTAGCCGGTGGTGAGGGCTTCGGGGAGGGGGGTGCCTGACGCCAGGTGGGATTCGGTGCGGGCGGCGGCGAGGGTGGAAAGGACAGCGACGCCGAAGGCCATGCCGATCTGCTGGGTCGTGGTGAACAGTCCGGAGGCGAGGCCCGCGTCGTCCTCACGCGCGCCGGACATGCCGAGCGAGGCGAGGCTGGGCAGGACGAGGCCGCCGCCCGCGATGAGCAGCATCACCGGCAACAGATCGGTGACGTAGGACGCGTCGACGGGCACGCGGGTCAGCCAGAGCATCGCGGCGAACAGCAGGGCTAGGCCGCCGAGCAGAGTCGCGCGCAGGCCGATGCGGGCGCTGAGGCGCGCGGAGACGAACAGCGAGACTGTGCCGATCAGGATCGCCGCGGGAAGCATGGCGAGGCCGGTCTCCAGCGGGCTGTAACCCAGAACCCGCTGCATGTAGAGCGCGACGAGGATCTGGAAGGCGAACATGCCCGACAGCGCGAACATCTGCGCGACGTTCGCGACCGCGACCGCGCGGGAGCGCAGCACCCGCAGCGGCATCAGCGGGTTGCGCACGGTCGCCTGCCGGATCACGAAGCCGACGATCAGCGCGAGCGCGAGCGCGCCGAGACCGAGGGTGCGGCCCGCGAGCCAGCCGTACCGCTCGACGCCGACGACCGTGTAGATCCCGAGCATGAGGCCCGAGGTGACCAGGACCGCGCCCAGCACGTCGGCGCCCTGCGCCAGGCCCGAGCCCCGGTCGTTCGGCAGCGCCGGGACGGCGAGGGCGACGACCGCGAGGCCGATCGGCAGGTTGATCAGGAAGATCCAGTTCCAGGCGAGCAGGTCGGTGAGCAGCCCGCCGAGCACCTGCCCGAGCGACGCGCCCACCGCGCCGGTGAACGAGAACACCGCGATCGCCTTCGCCCGCTCCCCCGGCTCGGTGAACAGCGTGACGATGATGCCGAGCACCACCGCCGACGCCATCGCGCTGCCGACCCCCTGGGCGAACCGGGCGGCGAGCAGCAGTTCCGGCCCGTTGGCGAGCCCGGCGAGCACCGACGCGGCGGTGAAGACCGCGTTGCCCGTGAGGAACATGCGCTTGCGGCCGATGAGGTCGCCGAGCCGCCCGGACAGCAGGAGCAGCCCGCCGAAGGCGATCAGGTAGGCGTTGACGGTCCAGCTCAGCCCGACCGCCGAGAACCCGAGCTCACGCTGGAGCACCGGGAGCGCGACGGTGACGATGCTGCCGTCGAGGATCGTCATCAGTCCCGTCGCGGACAGCACCCCGAGTGCGAGGTTCCGCGAGGTGAGGAATCCCGGCTTCGTCGCCGGTTCGGCTATCGACATGGCCTTCTCCTGTTCGTCGTGCGGGATGCACAAGCCAACAGAAGGGACCATAACAGATAGTTCCGTTACAGACGATCTATTGCGGACTCTTTTTGGTCAGGCGGAACGCTCCCTCGCGCGGCGGGTGACCGGGCCCGTCTCCACCGGGGTCGCCAGGTTCCCCTCGGCGAGCCGGGCGAGCGCCCTGAGCATCACCTCGCGCTCGTCGTCAGGCAGCGCGCCGAGAACCTCGGCGTGGACGCCGTCGACGATCTTCTGGCTGCGCCGCGCGACCTCGGCCCCCCGCTCGGTCACCGCGATGATCCGCGCGCGCCGGTCCCTGCTCGACGGCCTGCGCTCAGCGAGCCCCGCCTTCTCCAGCGCGTCGACGGTGACGACCATCGTCGTCTTGTCCATGTCGCCGATCTCCGCGAGCTGCGCCTGGGTCCGCTCCTCCTCGAGCGCGTGCACCAGCACACAATGCATCCGCGCGGTCAGCCCGATCTCCCCGAGCGCCGCGGCCATCCGCCCGCGCAGCACATGGCTCGTGTGGTCCAGCAGAAACGACAGATCCGGCATCTCACGAGCCGGGGCCAGGGCAGTCATGCCCCCAGAATACAAACCCGTCCCGAACCGAACAGTCCACAACGAACCCATCCCCCACCCCACCCCCACAGCCCCCAGATCGCCGAGGCGACGCCGAACACGACCGGCGGGGGTTTGCCCCGGGTGGGGGTCAGTTCATGCCGTTGTTGACGCGGTAGACGTCGTAGACGCCGTCTATGGAGCGGACCGACTTGAGGACGTGGCCCAGGTGCTTGGGGTCGCCCATCTCGAAGGTGAAGCGGCTTGTGGCGACGCGGTCGCGGGTCGTGGCGACGGTCGCGGACAGGATGTTGACGTGGTGGTCGGACAGGACGCGGGTGACGTCCGACAGGAGTCGCGGCCGGTCGAGTGCCTCGACCTGGATGGCGACGAGGAAGACCGAGTCCTCGCGCGGCGACCAGGCGACGTCCACGAGGCGGTCGGGCTGGTTCTTCAGCTCCTCGATGTTCACGCAGTTCGTGCGGTGCACCGACACCCCGCTGCCCCGGGTGACGAAGCCGACGATGTCGTCGCCGGGCACCGGGGTGCAGCAGCGCGACAACCTGACCCACACGTCCGGGTCGCCCGCGACGACGACGCCGGGATCGCCCGCGGGGCCCGCCCGACGGGCACGGCGGCGCGAGGGGATCGCGAGCTCCGCGATGTCCTCCTCGGCGCTCTCCACCCCGCCCAGCGCCTGCACCAGCTTCTGCACGACGGACTGCGCGGCCACATGGCCCTCGCCGACGGCGGCGTACAGCGAGGACACGTCCGGGTAGCGCAGGTCCCGGGCGAGCGCCAGCAGCGCCTCCCCCGACATCATCCGCTGGAGCGGCAGGTTCTGCTTGCGCATCGCCCGCGCGATCGACTCCTTGCCCGACTCGATCGCGCTGTCGCGCCGCTCCTTGGAGAACCAGTGCCTGATCTTGTTGCGGGCCCGCGCGGACTTGACGAACCCCAGCCAGTCGCGCGACGGCCCGGCGTCCATCGCCTTGGAGGTGAAGATCTCCACCGAATCGCCGTTGTCCAGCGACGACTCGAGCGGCACGAGCCGTCCGTTGACGCGGGCCCCGATCGTGCGGTGCCCGACCTCGGTGTGCACCGCGTAGGCGAAGTCCACAGGGGTCGCGCCCTGCGGGAGCGCGATGACGTCGCCCTTGGGCGTGAAGACGAAGACCTCCGACACCGAAAGGTCGAAGCGCAGGGACTCAAGGAACTCCGACGGGTCCGCGGTCTCCTTCTGCCAGTCAAGCAGCTGGCGCAGCCACTGCATGTCGGCGGCCTTGCGCCCGCCGACGGTCTCCTCCTTGTACTTCCAGTGGGCCGCGACGCCGTACTCGGCCCGCCGGTGCATCCCCCACGTGCGGATCTGCAGCTCGACGGGCTTGCCCTCGGGCCCGATCACCGTGGTGTGCAGCGACTGGTACATGTTGAACTTCGGCATCGCGATGTAGTCCTTGAACCGGCCGGGGACCGGGTTCCATCGCGCGTGGATCGAGCCGAGCGCCGCGTAGCAGTCGCGGACGCTGTCCACCAGGACGCGGATGCCCACGAGGTCGTAGATGTCCTCGAACGAGCAGTCGCGGGCGATCATCTTCTGGTAGATCGAGTAGTAGTGCTTGGGACGGCCGGTGACCGTGCCCTTGATGCGGGCTTCGCGCAGATCGCCCGAGACGTTCTCTATGACCTCCTGCAGGAACACGTCCCTGCGGGGTGCGCGCTCGGACACCAGGCGGGCGATCTCGTCGAACCGCTTGGGGTACAGGGTGGCGAACGCCAGGTCCTCGAGCTCCCACTTGAGCGTGTTCATGCCAAGGCGGTGGGCGAGCGGGGCGAAGATCTCCAGCGTCTCGCGGGCCTTCTTCTCCTGCTTGTGCCGCGGCATGTAGCGCAGGGTCCGCATGTTGTGCAGCCGGTCGGCGAGCTTGATCACCAGCACCCGGATGTCGCGGGCCATCGCGACGACCATCTTGCGGACGGTCTCGGCCTCGGCCGCGTCGCCGTACTTGACCTTGTCGAGCTTGGTGACGCCGTCGACCAGCGCGGCGATCTCGTCACCGAAGTCGGCGCGCAGCTCATCGAGGGTGTAGGGGGTGTCCTCGACGGTGTCGTGCAGCAGGGCCGCGCACAGGGTCTCGGTGGACATGCCGAGTTCGGCGAGGATCGTGGTGACCGCGAGCGGGTGCGTGATGTACGGGTCGCCGCTCTTGCGCTTCTGGTCGCGGTGGTAGTGCGCCGCGACGTCGTAGGCCCGCTCGATCAGCCGCACATCCGCCTTGGGGTGCGTGTTGCGGACCGTCTTGATCAGAGGTTCGAGCACAGGGTTCATGGTGGGACCGCGCTGGGCGCCCAGCCTGGCCAGCCGCCGGCGTACTCGTGCCGCGGACGGTGGAATCGAGGACGGCGCCGCCCCCGAGGCCGCCGGACGCGGCGCGTCCGACGCGGACTCACCCTGGTCCTCGGCCCGGGCTCCTTCGGCGGTGACGAGTTCGGTGGGCGCGGCGGGGCCCGCCTCGGGCGCGGAGACCTCGCCCGCGCGGGCCTCCGGCGCGGACGTCCCCGTGCTCTTGGCAGCAGCCGTCTCAGCGGGCACCCAGCCTCCTCGTCTCCCGGAACGATTCCCTGGTAAAGGCCCAGTCTATAGCCAGGACCAGGATGCCGACCCGTATACCCGATTCAGGCCGGGCCGCAAAGGGCTAGACCGAGACCAGGCTGTGCACTGGAAGATCGGCGAGCCTCTCGCGTCCGCCCAGGAAGGTCAGCTCCATCAGGACGCTCAGGCCGGCCACTTCGGCTCCGGACTTGCGGACCAGCGACGCGGCGGCCGCGGCGGTTCCGCCGGTGGCCAGGACGTCGTCGACGATCAGCACGCGGTCCGCGGGGCGCAGGGCGTCCCGGTGGATCTCGATCGTCGCGGTGCCGTATTCCAGATCATAGGTCTCGGCGTACGTCTCCGAGGGGAGCTTCCCGGATTTGCGCACCGGCACCACCCCGACGCCCAGCGCAAGCGCGACGGGTGCGGCGAGCAGGAACCCGCGCGCTTCCAGGCCCGCGACCTTGGTGACGTCGCCCGCCGCCGCGGCGATCGCGGTCACCACGGACTGGAAGGCGACGGCGTCGTCCAGCAGGGGGGTGATGTCCTTGAACATGACCCCCGGCTTCGGGTAGTCGGGGACGTCCCGGATGAGCCCGAGGATCGACTCCGGCAGGGGCTGCGACGTCATGGACTTCCTTCCTTACAGAACAGATGTGCATGACCGGGCGTTTCCGCCCGGTCATGCACATCGGATGCGGGGTTGAGGCTAGGGGCGGCGGGAGCTCCGCGTGCCCTTCCTCGGTTGGTTGCGCGGTCCGGTCTGGACGACCTTGACCACCGTCTGGTGCGCCTCGGCGACGGCGTCGGAGTCGACGGGCTCGTCGTCCTCGTCGGCGTCGGAGTCGGAGTCGTCCTCAGACGCGTCCTCGTCGCCCGCCGTCTTGGCCGCGCGGGCCTGCCGCTTGGGGCTCGCCTCGCGGCGCGCGATGTTCTCGCGCAGCTTGGCGTACACCGGTTCGCGCTCCTTGAGCTGGACGAGCATGGGCGTCGCCACGCACAGCGAGGAGTACGTGCCGACGATCATGCCGACGAACAGCGCGAGCGACAGGTCCTTCAGGGTGCCCGCGCCGAGGAACGTCGTGCCGATGAACAGGATCGCCGCGACCGGCAGGATCGCCACGAGCGAGGTGTTGAGCGAGCGGACCAGCGTGGAGCTGACCGCCTGGTTCGCCGCCTGGCTGTAGCTGATCTTGCTGTTCTCGTTGAGCGGTTTGGTGACTTCCTTGATCATGTCGAACACGACGACGGCGTCGTACAGCGAGTAGCCCAGGATCGTGAGGAAGCCCAGCAGGGTCGCGGGCGTCACCTCGAATCCGGACCAGGCGTAGACGCCCGCGGTGATCACCAGGTCGTGGAAGAGCGCGGCGACCGCCGCCAGCGCCATCCGCCACTCGAACGCCACGGACAGGTAGACGATGATCAAGATCATGAAGACGACGAGGGCCTGCCACGCCTTCTTCGTCACGTCACCGCCCCAGGTCGAGCCGACGCTCTCCGCGCCGATCTGGGTCTTGGCGTCGACGCCGAGGTCGGCGGCGAGCTTCTGCTGGACCTCGGAGACCTCGGTCGGCGTCAGCGGGTGCGTGGTGACCCGCCAGTTGCCGCCCGCCTCCTGCACGATCGGCGTGCCGCCCGCGGTCTCGGCGACCGACTCGCGCACCTGGCTGATCGACGCGTTCGACGCGCCCTCGACGGTGAACACCGAACCGCCGGTGAACTCCACGCCGGGGTGCAGGCCCTTGATCAGCAGGCCCGCGATCGAGAAGACGATCAGGAGGCCGGAGATGGCGTACCAGAGCTTCGGCCTGCCGACGATGTTGGTGGCGAGCTCACCGTGCATGAACCGCTGAATGACACCCGACATCATGCCTCCAGGCGCTTCGCCGCACGGAATGCGGTGGGAGTGGGCTTGTGCAGCTCGCTGGTGTCGAGCCCGGACCACTTGTGGCCCTTGGAGAAGAAGTTCATCCTGGCCAGCAGCGCCACGAGCGGCTTGGTGAAGAAGAAGACCACGATGAGGTCGATCAGCGTGGTCAGCGCCATCGCGAACGCGAACCCTCGGACGCCGCCGACGGCGAGGAAGTACAGGACGACGCCGGCCATCATGGTCACCGCGTCGGCGACGATGATCGTGCGGCGGGCCCGCTTCCACGCCACCTCGACCGACGGCCGCAGCGGCCTGCCGAGGCGCAGTTCGTCGCGGAGCCGTTCGAAGTAGACGATGAACGAGTCGGCGGTGATGCCGATCGACACGATGAGGCCGATGATGTGCGGCAGCGACACCCGGAACCCGGCGTTCTCCCCGAAGATGACCACCAGCACATACGTGACGGCGGTCGCGACGACGAGGCTCGCCATGGCGACGAGGCCGAGGGCCCGGTAGTACCAGAGGCAGTACAGCAGGACGAGGCCGAGGCCGATCGCACCCGCGATCAGACCGCCGCGCAGCTGGTCCGCGCCGAGCGACGAGGAGATCTGGCTGATGGTCTGCTTGTCCTCGGGGAACTGGAGCGGCAGCGCGCCGTACTTCAGCACCTGGGACAGGTTCTCGGAGTACGCCTGGGTGAAGTCGGCGCCGCCGGAGATGCTCGCGGTGCCGCCCAGGATCGCCCCGTTGGAGATCTGCGGCGCGGAGACGACCTGGCCGTCCAGCACGATCGCGATCTGCGCCTCGGGGGCCATCGGGTTGGCCAGGTACGCCTCGTTGGCCTTCTTGGTCAGCTCGCCGAACGCCGCGGTGCCCGCCTTCTTGAAGGTCAGCACGACCTCCCAGCCGGTCTGGCCGGCCTGGGCGTTGGGCGCGGAGACGTTGGCCTCCTTGACCTCGGTGCCGGGGACGGCGACCGGGCCGAGGATGTACTTGTAGCTGCCGTCCTCCTCACACGCGACGACGTACTGCGCCTTGGGGTCGTCGGAGCCGGGGATCTTGGGGCCGTTCGGCGTGCACACCGTGCTCTTGTAGAGCGCGATGACCTTCTCGTCCTTGACGTTGGAGAAGTCCTCGCCGCTGTCCACGGGAAGGGGCTCCTCCGTCGCGGGCGCGGAAGGCGTCCCGGTCGGGGTCGGGTCGGCCGCGCCGGACGCGGTGGGCGTCGGGGTCGGGGCCGCCGCGACGAGGCCGCTGGACAGCGCCCTGTCCTTCTCCGTCGGGGACGCGCTCGGCGTCGCCGTCGGAGACGTGGTGGGCGAACCGGTGGGCTCGGGCGAGGACTCGCCGCTCGGCTCGGCGGCGGGCTGCTCCTCCGACGGCGTCGCCGTGCTGGCCCCGAGACCGGACACGAGGACCTGGCGGAACTGGAGCTGGGCGGTGGTGCCGACCAGCTCGATGATCTGCGCCTGGTCGTCGCGGTCGCCGGGCACCGACACGACGATGACGTTGTCGCCCTGCTTGGTGACCTCCGCGTCGGTGAGGCCGTTGCCGTTCACCCGGTCGCGGATGATCTTGACTGCCTGATCCATCTGCTCCGCGGGGGCGGCCTTGCCGTCCTCGGTCTGGGCGGTCATGGTGATGGTCGTACCGCCCGCCAGGTCGAGACCCAGCTTGGGGACCGGTGACCCCTGGAGGAACATCACACCGGTGAGCACCGCGAGAATCGCGAAGAACGCGACGAGGGTGCGCACCGGACTCGGGACGTTGCGGTTGTTGGACGCCACTGTGGTCGATTCTTCCTAGGTGATCCCTCGACGGTCCGACAGGGCCGCCGCCACGGATGAACGGACGGGGATCAGGACTTGTCGGAGGTCTGGGTCTGCGCGGACTTGTCGTCCTCGCCCTTGGTGAGGTCGATGCCCTCGGCGGCCTTGTCGGCGTCGCCTTCGGCCTCGTCCTGCTCGGGCTCGTCGACGAACTCGACGTCCTCGACGACGCGCATCACGGCCTGGGCCATGATCCTGACCTCGACGCCGTCGGCGATCTCCAGGAGGATGTCGCCCTCATCGGTGTCCAGCACAGTGCCGTAGATACCGGAGGAGGTGACGACGCGGCTGCCGGGGACCAGGCTCTTCTGCATCTTGTTCTGCTCCTCCTGCCGCTTCTTCTGCGGCCGGATGAGGAAGAAGTAGAAGGCCACCGCGATGAGGATCAGCGGGACGAGCATGGACAGAGGGCTGCCCTGCTCCTGCGCTGCGAGAATCGACATGTCGTCCTGTTTCTGGTTTAGGTGGTCGGGGCCGGTCGCCGGGATGTCCGATGATCCGTTCCGGGGTGGTCCCGGAGTCTAGACATCCGGACGCGCCACCGGCAAAGACGTGACGACCAAGCCCGCCATGAAGTTCCCGGTCCCGCCGGTCAGGCTAGTCGGCTTCTTCCCCCACGTCGAACAAGGCGGCGGGGGCGGGTCCCTGCTGCGGCGGCGCGGCCAGGCCAAGATGCGCCCAGGCGGCGGGCGTGGCGATCCGTCCGCGCGGGGTGCGGGCGAGCAGACCCTGCCTGACCAGGAACGGCTCGGCGACGACCTCGACGGTCTCGGGCTCCTCGCCGACGCTGACCGCGAGGGTGGACAGGCCGACGGGCCCGCCGCCGAACTTGGTCAGCAGCGCCCGCAGGACCGCGCGGTCGAGGCGGTCGAGGCCCTGGGCGTCAACTTCGTAAAGGTCAAGGGCCGCGCGGGCGAGATCGCGGGTGACCAGGCCGTCGGCGCGGACCTCGGCGTAGTCGCGGACGCGGCGCAGCAGGCGGTTGGCGATGCGGGGGGTGCCGCGCGAGCGGAAGGCGACCTCGGCGGCCGCCTCGTCCTCGATCCTGACGCCGAGCAGGCCCGCCGACCTGCCGACGATCACCTCGAGCTCGGCCGGGTCGTAGAAGTCCATGTGGCCGACGAACCCGAAGCGGT
Source organism: Actinocorallia sp. A-T 12471 (assembly GCF_033875155.1). Lineage (NCBI taxonomy): Bacteria > Bacillati > Actinomycetota > Actinomycetes > Streptosporangiales > Thermomonosporaceae > Actinocorallia > Actinocorallia sp. A-T 12471. The sequence goes on from NZ_JAWZTE010000003.1 coordinate 459,063, forward strand.
CGCGCAACGGGCCGGGCAGCATGCCCGCGCGGGTCGTCGCGCCGACGAGGGTGAAGGGGGCGATGTCGAGCGGGATCGCGGTCGCGCCGGGGCCCTTGCCGACGACGACGTCGACCCGGAAGTCCTCCATGGCCAGGTAGAGCATCTCCTCGGCGGGCCGTGCCATCCGGTGGATCTCGTCGAGGAACAGCACCTCGCCCTCGGTGAGGGTCGACAGGATCGCCGCGAGGTCGCCCGCGCGCTCGATCGCCGGGCCGCTGGTGATCCGCAGGGGCGCGCCGAGCTCGGCGGCGATGATCATGGCGAGGGTGGTCTTGCCGAGGCCGGGGCCGCCGGAGAGCAGCACGTGGTCGGGGGCGCGGCCCCGGCGCAGCGCGCTGTGCAGGACGAGGGAGAGCTGTTCGCGGACCCGCTGCTGGCCGATGAAGTCGTCGAGCTTCTTGGGGCGCAGCGCCGCGTCGATCGCGCGGTCCTCGACGCTCTGCTCGCCGCCCACCAGGCGTTCGTCACTCATGGGCGGCTCAGCTTGCGCAGGGCCGCCTTGAGCAGCTCGGGAATCGGCGGGACCTGCTCGCCGTCGAGGTCGGCGGCGACGGCGTCGACGGCCGCCTCGGCGTCGCGCGGGCCCCAGCCGAGGCTCTGCAGGCCGGCGGCGACCTGGTCGCGCCAGGGCTGGACGCGCTGGGCGGGCACCGGAACGCCGCCGCCGCGCGTTCCGCCGACGGGCTCGCCGAGCTTGCCCTTGAGCTCGAGGATGATCTTCTGCGCGCCCTTGGGGCCGATTCCGGACACGCGGGTGAGCGCGCGGGCGTCGCCGACCGCGACGGCGCGGCGGATCTCGTCGGGGCTGAGCGCGGCGAGCATCGCCAGGGCGACCTTCGGGCCGACGCCGCTGGCGGTCTGGACGAGTTCGAAGATCAGCTTCTCGTCGGCGTCAGCGAAGCCGTAGAGGGTGAGGGAGTCCTCGCGGACGACGAGTGACGTCGCCAGGCGGGCCTCCTCGCCGGGGACGAGGGCCGCCGCCGTCGCCGGGGCGCACAGCAGCGCAAGGCCGACGCCGCCCACCTCGACCACCGCGCTGTCGGGGCCGGTGGAGTCCACCCGGCCGCGCACGTATGCGATCACCTTCCGCCTCCCCGTGTGTGTCCGGTACGCGCCTTCGCCGTCCGCTGGGCTGCGGCGAGCCTCGCCTGTGCGCCGCCGCGCCAGACGTGGCAGATCGCCAGGGCCAGCGCGTCGGCGGCGTCGGCGGGCTTCGGCGCGGCGGTGAGCCGCAGCAGCCGGGTGACCATGAGGGTGACCTGCGCCTTGTCGGCGCGGCCGCTGCCGGTGATCGCCGCCTTGGCCTCGCTCGGCGTGTGCAGCCCGACGGGCAGGCCGCGCCGCGCCGCGCACAGCATCGCCACCCCCGCCGCCTGCGCGGTGCCGATCACCGTGGAGACGTTGTGCTGCGCGAACACCCGCTCGACGGCGACCGCCTCGGGCGCGAACTCCTCGAGCACCCGCTCGATCCCCAGCTCCACGGCGAGCAACCGCTCTGCCTGCCCGAGGTCGGGATCGGTCCGGATGACGCCGACGTGCACCAGCGTGAGCGGTGCGCCGGGCGTCCCTTCGACGACCCCGACCCCGCACCGGGTAAGCCCCGGATCCACCCCGAGCACCCGCACCGGCCCACCCCCCAGAAACCTGCGAACATTTGTTCGTAGGCATGTTATCGGGCCTCGCTCCGCTCGGCCGGTGATTGGGCTGTGTTTAATTGCCGCGCCTCCGGCGCGGCGGTGATTGGGCGCCGGGAAGTCGCCGTCTTCCCTCCGGTCTGCTCGCCTGGCGGCTCACAGACCTCCGGTCCAGACGGCGACGCGCCCAATCACTCTGTGGTGTTCCGCCCAACGTCCGTGGCCCTGGCTGGCCTGGAACCCTGGCATAGTGCCAAGGCCCGTGGCCGTGGCCCCGGGTGGCCTGGAACCCTGGTATAGCGCCAAGGGCCGTGGCCGTGGCCCCGGCCGGGGTGGAAAACCCCGGCTGGGGTTGAGATTTATTCTTCTTCGTCCAGTTCGGCCAGGACGGAGTCGGGGAGGTCCATGTTGGCCCAGACGTTCTGGACGTCGTCGCTGTCTTCGAGGGCGTCGAGGAGCTTGATGACCTTGCGGGCGCCGTCGGCGTCGAGGGGGACCTGCATGGTGGGCAGGAAGCTGGATTCCGCGGACTCGTAGTCGATGCCGGCTTCCTGGATCGCCTTGCGGACGCCCAGGAGGTCGCCGGCCTCGGAGACGACCTCGAAGTTGTCGCCGAGGTCGTTGATCTCCTCGGCTCCGGCGTCGAGGGCGGCGAGCATGACGTCGTCCTCGGTGGTCCCGGCCTTGGGCACCACGACGACGCCCTTGCGGTGGAACATGTAGGAGACCGAGCCGGGGTCGGCCAGCGAGCCGCCGTTGCGGGTGAGCGCGACGCGGACCTCGGAGGCGGCGCGGTTGCGGTTGTCGGTGAGGCACTCGATGAGCACCGCGACGCCGCCGGGCGCGTAGCCCTCGTACATGATCGTCTGCCAGTCGGCGCCGCCGGCCTCGAGGCCGCCGCCGCGCTTGCGGGCGCGCTCGATGTTGTCGTTCGGCACCGAGTTCTTCTTCGCCTTGTAGATGGCGTCGAAGAGCGTCGGGTTGGAGTCGGGGTCGGGGCCGCCGGTGCGGGCCGCGACCTCGATGTTCTTGATGAGCTTCGCGAAGAGCTTGCCCCGCTTGGAGTCCAGAGCGGCCTTCTTGTGCTTGGTCGTCGCCCATTTGGAGTGGCCGGACATGCTCGTTACTCCTCGTTGTTCCTCGACTGACGCACCAGCTCGGTGAAGTACCGGTGCACGATGGGGTCCCCGGTGAGCTCGGGGTGGTAGGCGGTGGCCATCAGTCTGCCCTGCCGAACCGCGACGATCCTATGGCGTGGACCATCGTCCCGCGATCCTTCCTCCGGACGGCCGGGCAGCTCGACCTGTCCGAGCACCTCGACGCCGTCGCCCACGGACTCCACCCAGGGGGCCCTGATGAACACGGCTTCGAGCGACTGTCCTGCGAAGCTGATGGTCGACTCATACGAGTCGACCTGGCGGCCGAAGGCGTTGCGGCGGACCGTCATGTCGATGCCGCCGATGGTCTCCTGACCTGCGGCTCCGTCGACGATGCGGTCGGCGAGCATGATCATCCCGGCGCACGAGCCGTAGGCGGGAAGGCCCGCCTCGATCCGCTTGCGGAGCGGCTTGAGGAGGTCGAACGCGCGCATCAGCTTCCACATCGCGGTCGACTCGCCGCCGGGGATGACGAGCCCGTCGACGCGGTCGAGCTCCTCGGCGCGGCGCACGCCGATCGCGGTCGCCCCGCACTGCTCGAGGGCGTTGGCGTGCTCGCGCACGTCGCCTTGGAGGGCGAGCACACCGATGACAACAGACAAAACCGGGCCTTTCCAGGGGTGGACTTCAGTGTAGAACGCGCGGGTCGGCCGACGATCTTCCCCGCGCGTCCGGAGGTCACGTCCCGGAGCCGCGCGGGTCAGGCGAGCCGGAACCTGCGCAGGGGCAGTTCCAGCGGCAGGAACCCGTCCTCGCCGCGGCCGGCGAGCTCGCGGCCGAACAGGCAGGCGCGGGCGAGCTCGAGCCCGAACTCCTCGGGGGTGAACGGCAGCGGGACGTCCGGCGCGCCGCCGTCGATGGCCTTCCAGTAGGGGGCCTCGGCGGGCAGCCGCCGGCCCTGGTCGACCACGACGCCGTCGTCGGAGGTGACGTAGACGTCGCGGACCAGGACGCCGCCGGCGTACCAGCGGAACCAGCAGGCCGAGACGCGCTCGTGCAGGACGAGGACGCCGCAGTCGGCTCCGGGGAGCTCGGTGGCGATCATGTCAGCGACGCGGCGGGCGTCGTCGTCGAGCTGGAACAGGCGCCGGTCGCAGACCGCGAGGCCCCCGGGGTAGGCGCCGATGAAGACCTCGTCCTCGTAAGGCCACAGCGCGAAGTCGAGGACCGTCTCGCCGGTGGCCTCCACCGACGCCGCCGGGTACAGACGGCGGGCCAGGTCGAGCGCGGCCCCTCCGTCCGGTTCCAGGCCCGGGTGGAACACCCTGCCCGGATCGCCTCCGCTGCTCGCGCACGCCAGTGCGACCGACCATCCCAACGCCAAGCGCTCCCCTCCCGGCCGCGGCCCCCGCCCGACCCGGGGCCGACCGACAGTCAAGGCTAACGTGTCGGCCGCGGGCGCGGCGCGGGAATCGGGCTCGCGGGGGCTACCAGCCCCGGCCGGCGAACTTGTCGGCGTCGGCCATGGTGCCGACGTTGATGCCGACCATCGCCTCGCCGAGGCCGCGGGAGACCTTGGCGATGACGTCGGGGTCGTCGTAGAAGGTCGTCGCCTTGACGATCGCCTCAGCGCGCTTGACGGGGTCGCCGGACTTGAAGATCCCGGAACCGACGAAGACGCCCTCCGCGCCGAGCTGCATCATCATCGCGGCGTCGGCGGGGGTGGCGATGCCGCCCGCGGTGAACAGCACGACGGGCAGCTTGCCGTTCTTGGCGACCTCCTTGACCAGCTCGTACGGGGCCTGGAGCTCCTTGGCGGCCACGTACAGCTCGTCCTCGGGCAGCGAGGACAGGCGGCGGATCTGGTCGCGCAGCTCGCGCATGTGGGTCGTGGCGTTGGAGACGTCGCCGGTGCCGGCCTCGCCCTTGGAGCGGATCATGGCCGCGCCCTCGGTGATCCGGCGCAGCGCCTCGCCCAGGTTGGTCGCGCCGCAGACGAAGGGGACGGTGAACGCCCACTTGTCGATGTGGTTGGTGTAGTCGGCGGGGGTCAGCACCTCGGACTCGTCGATGTAGTCGACGCCGAGCGCCTGGAGCACCTGGGCCTCCACGAAGTGGCCGATGCGCGCCTTGGCCATGACGGGGATCGACACCGCCTCGATGATCCCGTCGATCATGTCGGGGTCGCTCATGCGGGAGACGCCGCCCTCGGCGCGGATGTCGGCGGGGACGCGCTCCAGGGCCATGACGGCGACCGCGCCCGCGTCCTCGGCGATCTTGGCCTGCTCGGGCGTGACCACGTCCATGATCACACCGCCCTTGAGCATCTCCGCCATGCCGCGCTTGACGCGGGCGGTACCGACGGCGGTGTTCTCCGCGGGAACAGTAGTCACGGGATGTCTTCCTCACAGACGACGACGATTCAGTCGTCTTCCATGATATTGCCTGATCACGGACATCTCGGACTGGGCACTGTGTCAGCGTCCGGGCCCACGGCCTTACGGGATGACGGGCTTGCCCCGGTTCACCAGCACCACCCACACCTGCCCCCTGGCGAACGTCATCCGCTCCCCCGACGCCGTCGTGAACACCGTCCCCTTGCGCTCGGAGGGACGCGACCACGTGCAGTCGTAAGCCTTGCCGTCGCGCAGGACGAGCGCCTTGCCCTTCCCCGTGACGCGCAGGTAAGGCGTGTACGCGCCGAGGAAGTCGTGGTAGCGGGACCGCTTGGTCACCACGTACTGCACGACGATCGTCTTCCCGCCCAGGACGCCGCCCTCGGCCGCCCGGTTCGGGACCCCGTTGCGGTAGCTGAGCCAGCGGCGCTGCTCGGCCGACCACCGGAACGTCAAAGACCCGGCGGGCCAGCGCGCGGTGAACTGCTTCATCTTCCGGCCGCCTTCGGGGGCCGGGCCGAACCGGAAGCCGATGTCCTTGGCGCGGCCCGCCTTGGGGGCCCTGCGCAGCAGCGCCTTGAGGTCGCCGTACAGGTTGTAGGGGGCGTAGCGCGCGGACGAGCGGATGTAGCCGGCCCCTCCCCTGTCCTCGGACACGTCGATCAGAGAAGCCGCCCTGATGCGTCTGACCATCTTGGACTGCACGCCGGAGAAGGCGAGCGCGGGCCGCGCGTACTGGCTGAGGATGTGCAGGTCGGAGATCCGCGCGCTGCGGACCGGCCCGACCCGCGCCGGGTACTTCGAGCAGAAGACCGCCATGATCCGCGTCTCGCCGCCCTCTACCTGCTCGACGTAGACGATGTCGGCAGACCGCAGGCCCTCCTGCGGCAGCGCGGGCCCGGTGTTGTCGACCTTGACGGCGATGACCTTGTTCTTGAGCCCTTTGCTCCCGCCCGTGAAGGGGTGGTAGCCGAGGCCGGTCGGGGTGGGCGTCGGCGTCGGGGTCGGGGTGGGCGTGGGGGCGTCGCCGGAGGTCGGGACGCGTTCCGGCTCCTTGCTGCACGCGGCGGCGGCGAGGCCGAGCAGGGAGACGACGAAACCCCTCCGGGAAAACCCAGGCAACGGCCTCTCCTTCACCCCGACGACAGACCGGGTTGAAGATACCTGAGCTATCCCAGAGCGGGAGGAGTGTCGTCTATCTCAAAGAATTCCGGCATCGGTGCGTGTCCGGCGAGCGGGAGCACCCTCGCCAGGACCCTTCGCCTGGCTATCCGGGTCGCCGAGACGGCGTCGTTGTAGAAGCGGCGGGCGAACAGGACCTTCTGGGCGGCGGCGTCAAGCTCCTCCAGGAGGGGGCCCGCGCGGTCGCCCAGGGCCTCGTGGAAGCCCGGCTGGTCGACCACCGCGCGCAGGGCGCGGGACAGGTCGCTCTCGGCGAACTCACGGCCGTCGGCGTCGGCGGTGCGGGCCGCGTGCGCGGCGGTCGCCAGGACGAGGCTGGTGGCCGGGTCGAGCAGCTGGGAGGTGGCGAGTTCGAGCGCGACCGCCGCGCGGCGCACCAGCGCGCCGTCCAGGGCGGCCCTGGCGAGGTCCACACGGGCGTGCAGGCGGTCGAGACGGCCCGCGCGCCACGAGACGTAGGTGCAGACCAGGAAGACCGCCACGAGCCACAGCAGGACCGTGAACAGGCCGTCGAATGAGCCGCCCATCAGGAGGCGGTCTCCACGACGCCCGTAGCGCCGACGACAACCGTCTCGTAGACGCGCAGGACGTCACGGGCGACCGTCGACCAGTCGTAGGGGCGCACGGCCGAGACGGCCTCCTTGGACAGGGCGTCGCGGCGGTCGGGGTCGTCAAGGAGGCGGGCGGCCTCCTCGGCGAGGGCGTCAGCGTCGCCGGTGCGGAACAGGACGCCGGCCCTGCCGCCGTCAAGGACGCTGCGGAACGCCTCGATGTCGCTGGCGAGGATCGGCGCGCCCGACGACATCGCCTCGGTGAGCACGATGCCGAAGCTCTCGCCGCCCAGGTTGGGCGCGACGAACGCGTCGACCGAGTGGTAGGCGCGGACCTTGTCGGCCTCGCTGACCAGGCCGAGCAGCACGACCCTGTCGCGCAGCTCGGGACTGACCCTGGCGAGGACCTCGTCGGCGTCGCCGGGGCCCGCGACGAGCAGCCGCAGCTTGGGCCGGTCGCGGGCGAGCTTGTCGAAGGCGCGCAGCAGGACCTGGAGGCCCTTGCGCGGCTCGTCTATGCGGCCGAGGAACCCCAGCGCCTGCACCGCCTCAGGGCCGGACTCGGCGGTCCTGCCCGGCCAGCCGGGCAGCGGCTCGGCCTCGGCGTAGCGCGCGGTGGCGATGCCGTTGGGGATGAGGACGGCGTCGCCGCCCAGGTGCTCGACAAGCGTGGTGCGCGCCGCCTCGGACACCGCGATCCGGCCGGTGATCTTCTCCAGGGCCGACTGGAGGATCGGCGCGGAGACGCTCACCGCGCGCGACTTCTCGTAGGAGGCGTGGAACGTCGCGACGAGGGGGCCGTCGGCGACCCAGCAGGCGATGAGGCCGAGGCTGGGCGCGGCGGGCTCGTGGATGTGCAGGACGTCGAAGCGGCCGTCCCTGATCCAGCGGCGCACCCGCGCGGCCGACAGGAACCCGAACGACAGGCGGGCCACCGACCCGTTGTAGGGCACCGGGATCGCCCTGCCCGCCGACACCGCGTACGGGGGGAGCGCCGCGTCGTCGTCGGCGGGGGTGATCACCGAGACCTCGTGGCCGAGCTCGATCAGCGCCTCGGCGAGGTCGCCGATGTGCTGCTGGACGCCCCCGGGCACGTTCCAGGTGTAGGGGCAGACGATCCCGATCCTCAAGAGAGGTCCTCCACCCAGATCTTCTGCATCATGTGCCAGTCGGCGGGGTGGGCGGCGATCCCCTCGGCGAACGCGTCGGCGAGCGCCTGCGTCATCGCCCGGGTCTTCTCCTTGCGGGTGCCCTCGGACGGCTGCGGGACCTCCTCGTGGACGCGCGCGCCCCACCCGTCGCCCTCGAACCACAGGGTGACCGGCAGCAGCGCCGCGCCAGTCTGGATCGCCAGGGCTGCCGGTCCGCCCGGCATGCGCGCGGTCCGGCCGAAGAACTCGACGTCGACGCCGGTCTCCGACAGGTCGCGGTCGGCGACGAGGCAGATCACCTTGGGCTCGCGCAGCCGCCGCGCCATGATCCCGAACGACGACGCGCCGCCGGTGAGCGGCAGGATCTCGAAGCCGAGCGACTCGCGGTACGCGGTGAACCGGTTGTAGAGCGACTCGGGCTTGAGGCGCTCGGCGACCGTCGTGATCGGGTAGCCCTGGGTGCCGAGCCAGGCCCCGGCGTGGTCGTAGTTGCCCATGTGCGGCAGCGCGACCACCACGCCGCGGCCCTTGCCGATCGCGTCGTAGATCGCCTGGTCGCCGGTGACGTTCATGCCCGCGCGGATGCGCTCGCGCGGCATCACCGGCAGCCGGAAGCTCTCCATCCAGTACCGCATGTAGGACCGGACCGCCTCGCGGCTGACCTCGCGGACTGCCGGGGAGTCGGCGGGGCGGCCCAGGACCCGTCCGATGTTCTTCTCCAGCTGCAGCACTCCGGTGCCGCGCTTGCGCCAGGTGCGGTCGGCGATCGCAGTGAACATCCGGCGGGCCATCGGCTCCGGCATCCGCTTCACCGCCGACCAGCCCAGGGCGTAGGCGGCGTCGGCCGCCTCGTCCTTGATCTTGATCACTTGCCCACCCGCTGTGCGGCGTCACGCGTCTGGGCGTAGACGGTGTGGAAGCGCTGCGCGACGGTGATCGTGCCGAGCACCGCGAGCAGGACGAGGGCCACGTGCAGCGCGTAGGGGACGCCGAGGCCGTAGATCCCGATGCCGACGAGGCTGATGATCAGCCGCTCGGCGCGCTCGGCGATCCCGACGTCGCAGGTCAGGCCGAGCCCTTCGGCGCGTGCCTTGGCGTAGGAGATGACGACGCCCGACACCAGGCAGTACAGCGCGAGCCACGCCAGCAGCGCGTTGTCGCCGGGGCCGGTGAACCACAGGATCAGGCCGGAGAAGATCGCGGCGTCGGCGACCCTGTCCATCGTGGAGTCGAGGAACGCGCCCCACGGGCCGGTCTTGCCGGTGATCCTGGCGACCGCGCCGTCGAACATGTCGAACAGGACGAAGGCGGTGATCACCACCGAGCCCCAGAACAGCTCGCCGCGCGGGTAGAAGCCGAGGGCCCCGGCCACCACCCCCGCGGTGCCCACCACCGTGATCACGTTGGGGGTCACGCCCGTTCTGGCGAGCGTCCTGCCCACGGGGGTGACCACCGTGGCCAGCGCGGGGCGCAAGCGGTTGAGCATCGTCGTCCAAACCATCGACAGCAGGAGTGCCGCCATCGTAGTCCCCGATCCGGCGGCGGGCGGTGGCCCCTTGCCTACGCGCCGTTCGAGGGGGAGTGTGGACAGTACGGGTGTGACGCCCGTCACGGCGGGCGTGCCCACACCCTCCCTCGACGTGGAGGTGAGCGCGCTATGTCCGGCAGACACGACAGGACCGAGAAGAACGGCTCCCCCGGGGACGACGCGCCGGAGGCCGGACGGCCGGAAGAGATCAGGAACGTGGTGCTCGTCGGGCGCTCCGGGGCCGGCAAGACGACGCTCGCCGAGGCGCTGCTCGCGGCGTCGGGGGCGATCCCCCGGGCGGGTCGGGTGGAGGACGGCACGACCGTCGCCGACCAGGCGGCGGGGACGGGCGAGGCGCGGCAGCACCGGACCGTGAGCCTGACGCTCGCGCCGTTCGCCTGCGACGGCGTCAAGGTGAACCTGCTGGACTCGCCGGGGTATCCGGACTTCCTTGGCGAGCTGCGGGCCGCCGACGCCGTCCTGTTCGCGGTGTCGGCGGTGGACGGGGTGGACGGGCAGACGCTCGCGTTGTGGGAGGAGTGTGCGGCGGCCGGGCTGCCGCGCGCTGTGGTCATCACCAAGACCGACCAGATGCGCGGGGACTACGCGGCGACCGTTACGGCGTGTCAGGAGGCGTTCGGTACGGGGGTCGTGCCTCTGTACGTCCCGGATGGGCAGGCCCTCGTCGGGTTGCTCAGCGCGCGCAGGTACGACTACTCGTCCGGGGAGCGCAAGGAGGACGGGAAAGGGCTGCCCGAGCGGTACGCGGCGTTGCGGGAGACGCTGATCGAGGCCGTCATCCAGGAGAGCGAGGATGAGGGGCTGATGGACAGGTACGTCGCCGGGGAGGAGCTTCCGGTGGACGAGCTCATCGCCGACCTGGAGCGGGCCGTGGCGCGAGGCGGGCTGTATCCGGTGCTGGCGACGGCCGTGCCGCACGGGGACAGGCCGGGGCCCGTCACGGGGATGGCCGAGGTTCTCGAGGTGATCACGCGCGCGATGCCGTCGCCGTTGGAGCATGAGCCGCCCACGGCCACGCGCGAGGACGGCAGGGGCGTCGAGAACCTCGCGTGCGATCCGGACGGGCCGTTGGCCGCCGAGGTGATCAAAACGTTCGCCGACCCGTATGTCGGGCGGGTTTCGCTGGTGCGGGTGTTCTCCGGGACGCTGCGGCCTGATGTGACGGTCCGGGTGTCGGGGCACAACGGGAGCCCGCATTCGGCCGACGAGCGGGTGGGGGCGTTGACGTCGCCGCTGGGGCGGCGGCAGCGGACCGTCGCGCAGTGCGTCGCCGGGGACATCTGCGCGGTCGCGCGGCTCGGGCACGCCGAGACCGGCGACACCCTGTCCGCGCCGGGGCGGCCCCTGCTCGTCGAGCCGTGGGAGACGCCGGACGCGCTGCTGCCCGTCGCTATCGCGCCGCGCTCCAAGGCCGACGACGACAAGCTCGCGCAGGCGCTCGGCCGGCTCGCCGCCGAGGACCCGTCCGTCCGGCTCGACAACAACGCCGAGACCGGGCAGCTCGTGCTGTGGTGCCTCGGCGAGGCGCACGCCGACGTCGTGCTCGACCGGCTGCGCGGCAGGTTCGGCGTCGAGGTCGAGCGGGCCGAGCTCAAGGTGCCGCTGCGCGAGACGTTCGGCGCTGCCGCCGAGGGGCTCGGCAGGCACGTCAAGCAGAGCGGGGGGCACGGGCAGTACGGGATCTGCCGGATCAGCGTCGAGCCGCTGCCCGCGGGCTCGGGCGTCGAGTTCGTGGACAGGGTCGTCGGGGGGACCGTGCCGAGGCAGTTCATCCCGTCGGTCGAGAAGGGGGTGCGCGCGCAGGCCGCCAAGGGCGTCGCCTCGGGGCACCCGCTTGTGGACGTGCGCGTAACGCTGCTCGACGGGAAGGCGCACCCGGTGGACTCCAGCGACTCCGCCTTTCAGACGGCCGGAGCCCTCGCCCTACGCGACGCCGCTGCGCATGTGCCTATCGCGCTGTTGGAGCCCGTGGACGAGGTCACCGTGCTGGTCTCGGATGCGCACGTCGGGCCCGTCATGTCGGATCTTTCGGCGCGGCGCGGGCGGGTGCTCGGGTCCGAGCCCGTCGCGGGGGCGCGCACGCTGATCCGGGCCGAGGTGCCGCAACGCGAACTCGCGCGTTACGCGGTCGACCTGCGGTCTCTGTCGCACGGCACCGCCACGTTCCACCGCGCCTACCTGCGCCACGACCCGCAGCCCGAGCGGGCCGGAGCCGTCTGACGTGATGTCCGTCCCGTTGTCTTGAACGCGTTCAAAGAGGCGCGTAGTCTCGCCGCATGCGCACCCGGAACGTCCTGCTGTACGACGGCGACTGCGGCTTCTGCACGATGTGCGTCGGCTTCCTCCGGCGTCGCGTCCGGCCCGCCGCCGAACTCCTCCCCTACCAACAGCAGGACCTCGCCGCCTACGGCGTCACCGCCGCCCGCGCCTCCCACGAGGTCCTCTGGATCACCCCCGCGAACACCGCCCACGGCGGCTCCCGCGCCATCGCCGCCCTCCTCCGCACCTCCCCCCGCCCCTGGCCCCTCCTGGGCCGCCTCCTCTCCCTCCCACCCCTCACCTGGGCCGCCCACGCCACCTACCGCCTCATCGCCAACAACCGCCACCGCCTCCCCAGCAGCACGTGTTCAATTGCCGCGGCTCCGCCGCGGCGGTGATCGGGCGCCTCAAGCCGCCGTCTTCCCTCCGCCTTGCTCGCCTTGCGGCTCACAAGGCTCCGGTCCAGACGACGGCGCGCCCGATCACTCCGGGGTTCAGGGCCCCGTCAGGCTCCCCGGTGCTGTCCCGTAGGCCCCCTGGGGCCGGAGGGGCAGCACCGGGCTCGCAAAAGCCCAGATATCGCCCGGCCGGGCCGGGCAATTAAGCAGGCCAGGCTTCTGCTAGGGCTTTTCGGGTGTCTCGGAGGAGTTGGGGCATGACCTTGGTGTGGCCCACGACGGGCATGAAGTTGGTGTCGCCGCCCCAGCGGGGGACGATGTGCTGGTGGAGGTGGGCGGCGATGCCCGCGCCCGCGACGAGGCCGAGGTTCATGCCGACGTTCGCGCCCTGCGCGCCGGTGCCGAGGCGGACCGCGGTGAGGCCGGCCTGGGTGAACTTGGCGAACTCGAGCGCTTCGGCGTCGTCGAGTTCGGTGTAGTCGGCGACATGGCGGTACGGGCATATGAGCAGGTGGCCCGAGTTGTAGGGGTACAGGTTGAGGACCGCGTAGACGTTCGCGCCGCGACGGACGATGAGGCCCTCCTCGTCGGGGCCCTTGGGGATCTCGCAGAACGGGCAGCCGTCGGCCTCGCCGGGGCCGGTCGGCTTGTTCTCGCCCTTGATGTAGGCCATCCGGTGCGGGGTCCAGAGCCGCTGGAAGCCGTCGGGCGTGCCGACGCCACGCTGTTCTTCCATCTCAGCCGGGTCGTGTCCCACCGCTTCCCCTTTCCTTGGCCTGCCCAGAATAGGCGGGCGGCCCTGCCGGGGGGAAACCGGCCCGGGCCGACGGGGCACGGGCCCCGTCGCATCCGGTTAGCACCCAAATCATCACGAATACCGTTTTCTCTGGGAAGTCCCCGGGGTTCTCCGACATGATGGCTGCGCGACCAGGCCATGCAGGTGAGGAGTCCGCGATGACCGATCTCGACCGCCCCTACGGCGGGGAACACCGCGCCGAGGCCAGGCCGCCCATGCCGTACTTCCCGGCGTCCCCCGCGCCCGCGCAGCAACAACAGCAACAGCAGCAGGCCCAGACGGGCGCGCAGCAGGCCGTGCAGCAGCCCCCCGGCGCGGGCGCGCCCGGCATGCCGGGCGGGATGTCGGGGATGCCGCAGATGCCGACGGCGTCGGCGGGCGTCGCGACCGGCACCGTCCTGCCGCCCGGCCAGGCCCCCGCCGAGTTCGCCGCGACGGGCCGCCGCCGCAGCGCCGACCCGTTCACGCCGGAGTCCTACACGGCCGAGTCCTACACCCAGGACTCCTACGCGCAGGAGTCCTACTCCCAGGGCGGCTACTCGGGCGGCGAGGTCTCCCCCTCCGACGCCTACAAGGCCCCCGAGTCCTACCAGCCCGAGCCGTACCAGCCCGAGCCCGTGACGCCGCAGCCCGCGCCGGAGGAGCCCGCGCGCTCCAACGGCGTCCAGGGGCAGATAAAGATCGAGGACGAGGTCGTCGAGAAGATCGCCGCGCTCGCCGCACTCGAGGTCAGCGGGGTCGCCGCGCTCGGCGGGGCGGGCCGCACGTCGGAGACGATGGAGGCGGTGCGGCAGCGGATCGGGATGAGCGACCGGGGCGAGCCGAGGGTGCGCGCCCGCGTCCTCGACAACGAGATCTCCGTCGACATCGCGCTGATCGTGGAGTACGGCAGCGTCGTCATGGAGGTGGCGAAGGTCGTCAAGAGCAATGTGGCGCGGATCGTCGGGCTGATGCTGGGGATGCGCGTCGCGTCGGTGAACGTCACGGTCGAGGACGTGCGGATGCCCGACGAGCAGGCCGCCGCCCAGGCCGCCCAGGGGCGCTAACGCCGCTGGAGCTCGCAGTCCCGCGCGCCCGACGCGGTCGTGACGGTCAGGCCCACCTTCTTGACGGCCTGGCCCGACACGTTCGGGAAGTCGAACACGTGCGGGGTCGGGTCGCCCGCCGTCGTGTAGCTCTGCATGCTCGGCTCGCCGTTGGTCGGCACCACGACCGCGCGGACCGCGCCGACCCCGGGGAAGACCACGTGCACCTCGACGCCGTCGCCCGCGCGCTTGTAGTAGGCCCTCTGCGTGCCGCAGGGGCCGTCGCCCTCCCGGGAGCCGGTGTTCTTGCCCGAGCCCGTCCCGTTGCCGCTGAGGTCCGGGAAGTAGTCGCTCGGCGCGGGACCCGGGGAACCCGCGCCCGCGGGCGCGGACGGCGCGGCGACGCCCGGCTCCGCCTCCCCCTTCGGCAGCAGCGGCCACGCCAGGACCGCGACCGCCACGACGGCGAACAGCGCGGCGAGGACGTAACCGGTCCGGCCGAGGACCCGGTCGACCAGGGGGGTCTCGGGCATGTAAGGCTCCCGTGGGCGTTACTGGGGGGTAGGAAAGGATGTCCGAGGTTACCGCACCGGCAGGCCGAGGACCCGGGTCGCCATGAGGGCGATCCGCGCCGCCGCCTCCTCGTGCGGGCCGTCGGGCGTCACCAGGTAACTGACGGTCACGCGCAACACCATGTCGACCGCGAGCCGCACCGAGAACGGGTCGAGATCCGGCCGGTACCTGGCGACCAACGCCGTCACCGCGGCGATCGCCTGCGCCAGCGGCGGCACCTCACGATTGCGCACCACCTCCGCCAACTCACCCATGACGATCCCGGCCCGCGCACTCGTCAGCAGACTCTTCAACACCGGATTGTCGGAAGCCTCCCGGAACGTGAACAGCACGGCCCCCTCCACCGCCGCGCCCACATCATCCCTGCGATCGACAAGCCGCTCACTCAACCCGTCAAGATGCCGCTCGAACTCCCGCATGACAAGCGCCTCACCCAACGCCCCCTTCGACCCGAACTCGTTATACGCACTCTGCCGACTCACCCCCGCCTCAACCGCCACATGCGACACCCGCAACCGCTGCCACCCACTGGCAACAATCAACCGCCCCGCCGCATCCAACAACTTCTCCCGCGCCGACACACGAGTGGCTCCCATCACAGCATTATTATGCCCGCCCTCCGGCCCGGGGGGCCTACGGGCGGGCTGTGATCGGGCGCTTCGCAAGCCTGGGCTGCCCCTCCGGCCCTAGGGGGCCTCCGGGGCAGCCCAGGGCGCCCGATCACGTGAGGCACCGCGCCTAACGGCGCTCCCTTACCCCCCGAGCGCGCTGGACCGCGCCTAACGGCGCTCCCCGGAACCCACCCCACACGCGTACCCCGCCGCGCCTAACGGCGCTCCCTTAACCCCCCGAGCGCGCTGGACCGCGCCTAGCGGCGCTCCCTGGAACACACCCCACACGCGCGCCCCACCGCGCCTAACGGCGCTCCCTCAAACCCCCGGTCCGCTTAGGCCGCGCCTGGCGGCGCTCCGCGGAACGCGCCCCGCACGCGCGAAACGCCGCGCCTTGCGGCGCTCCCTGGAACCCCCGGTCCGCCCAGGTCGCGCTTGGCGGCGCTCCGTGGAACACCGCCGCGCGCGTGACCCGCCGCGCCTTGCGGCGCTGCCTTAACTCCCCGGTCCGCTCAGGCCGCGCCTAACGGCGCTCCTCGGAACCCACCCCGCACGCGTGACCCGCCGCGCCTGGCGGCGCTCCCTTGAACACGCCCCGCGCGGGTGACTCGCTGCGCTTGGCGGCGCTCCCTGGGATGCGCGCCGCGTGGGTGACTCGCTGCGCTTGGCGGCGCTCCCTGGGATGCGCGCCGCGTGGGTGAGGCGCTGCGTCTTGCGGCGCTCCCTGGAACGCGCCCCACGCGGGTGACCCGCTGCGCCTAGCGGCGCTCCCTGGAACGCGCCCCACGCGGGTGACCCGCTGCGCCTAGCGGCGCTCCCTTGAACACGCCCCACGCGGGTGACCCGCTGCGCCTAGCGGCGCTCCCTGGAATGCGCCCCCGCGTGGGTGAGGCGCTGCGTCTGGCGGGGGTGCCCCTGTTTCCCCGCAGTCCCGAAGGGACTGCGGGGAAAGGGGTTTGGGGTTGGGGGTGGGGTGGTTAGACCTGGGATCGGGTGGTGATTGCTTTGAGGATTTCGGCGGTGGCCTGGTCGATGGGGACCGCGTTGTTCTGTTCGCCGGAGCGGTAGCGGAAGGAGACGGCGTCTTTGGCGACGTCGTCGTCGCCGGCCAGGAGCATGAAGGGGATCTTTTGCTTTTGGGCGTTGCGGATCTTCTTCTGCATGCGGTCGCTTGAGGTGTCGACCTCTGCGCGGACGCCTAGGGCGCGGAGCTTTTCCGCGACCGATTCCAGGTAGGGGATGTGTTCGTCGGCGATGGGGATGCCGACGACCTGGACGGGGGCCAGCCACGGCGGCATCGCGCCCGCGTAGTGCTCCAGGAGGACGCCGAAGAAGCGCTCGATCGAGCCGAACAGGGCTCGGTGGATCATCACCGGGCGCTGGCGTGAGCCGTCGGCGGCCTGGTACTCGAGGTTGAACAGGCGCGGGAGCTGGAAGTCGACCTGGATGGTCGACATCTGCCAGGTGCGGCCGATCGCGTCACGGGCCTGGACGGAGATCTTCGGGCCGTAGAACGCCGCGCCCCCCGGGTCGGGGACGAGGGCGAGGCCGGAGTTCTCGGCGGCGACCCGCAGCATCTCGGTCGCCTCCTCCCACTCCTCGTCCGAGCCGACGGACTTCTCCGGGTCGCGGGTGGACAGCTCGAGGTAGAAGTCGTCGAGGCCGTAGTCGCGCAGCAGGTCGAGCACGAACTTCAGGAGCGAGTGCAGTTCGTCCTGCATCTGCTCCTTGGTGCAGTAGATGTGCGCGTCGTCCTGGGTGAGGCCGCGCACGCGGGTGAGGCCGTGCACGACCCCGGACTTCTCGTACCGGTAGACGGTGCCGAACTCGAACAGCCGCAGCGGCAGTTCCTTGTACGACCTGCCCCGGGCATCGAAGATCAGGTTGTGCATGGGGCAGTTCATGGGCTTGAGGTAGTACTCGGCCCCTTCGAGCTCCATGGGGGGGAACATGCCGTCGCGGTACCAGCCGAGGTGCCCGGAGGTCTCGTACAGGCCGCCCTTGGTGATGTGCGGGGTGTTGACGAACGAGTAGCCCGCCTGCTCGTGCCGGACGCGCGAGTAGTTCTCCAGCTCGCGCCGGATGATGCCGCCCTTGGGGTGGAACACCGGCAGGCCGGAGCCGATGATCGGCGGGAAGGAGAACAGGTCGAGTTCCGCGCCGAGCTTGCGGTGGTCGCGCTTCTCGGCCTCCTCGAGCATCTTCAGGTACTCGTCCTGCTTGTCGCGGGACTCCCACGCGGTGCCGTAGATCCGCTGGAGCTGCGGGTTCTTCTCGCTGCCGCGCCAGTACGCGCCGCCGGAGCGCATCAGCTTGAACGCGGGGATGTTGCGGGTGGTGGGCAGGTGCGGGCCCCGGCAGAGGTCCTTCCAGCACAGGTCGCCGGTCTTGGCGTCGATGTTGTCGTAGATGGTCAGCTCGGCGCCGCCGACCTCCACCGACTCCTCGTCCTCGACGCCCCCGCCGCCCTTCAGGCCGATGAGCTCGAGCTTGTAGGGCTCGCCGGACAGTTCGGCGCGCGCCTCGTCGTCGGACACGACCCTGCGCTCGAACCGCTGGCCCTGCTTGACGATCTCGCGCATGCGGCGCTCGATCTTCTTCAGGTCGTCGGGGGTGAAGTGCTCGGCGACGTCGAAGTCGTAGTAGAAGCCGTTCTCGACGGGCGGGCCGATGCCGAGCTTGGCGTCGGGGTAGATGTCCTGGACGGCCTGGGCCATGACGTGCGCGGTGGAGTGCCGCAGGATGTCGCGGCCGTCCTTGGAGTCGATCTCGACGGCCTCGATCTCGTCGCCGTCGGCGACGGCGTACTCGAGGTCGCGCAGTTCGCCGTTGACCCGGGCGGCGACGACCCTGGGGCCGCCGCGCCCGACGTCGTCGAGCACCCGCCCCGCCGTGGCGCCGGCGGCCACCACTCGCTCGTCTCCGCCGAGGGTGACACGCAGTTCGGACACGGGAACTCCTTGATCGCAGAGAAGGTCTTGGGAAGCGATGAGGCCCCGGGAGCGTTCTCCCGGGGCCTCATCTGGTGTCTCGGAGGTCAGCGCGCGCGCTCCGAGTGCCGGGTGTGCCCCGGCGTCGTCGTCTCCCAGCGTGGGAGTGCGGGCTGTCGCGCTGCTGCCATGCCGCACAGTCTACCGCCCTTCCCGCCCGACCCCGGCGTGTTTTCACGGCACCGCCCTCACGGTGGGTCAAGGTGCGCGCCGACGAGCTCGATGAGCCGTCCGCGCGCGGCGGGCCGGACGCCGCGCTGGGAGCCGGGGCCGCTGGGCGCGTCGGCGGTGAGTGGGCTCGCACACGGCGCCGACGGGGTCGAGGAGCGGGCCGGGGGCGGCGTGGCCGTTGTCGGGGCGCTCCTCGGGCGGCTGTTCGGCTGAGCTCAGCCGGTGGGCAGGCCCGCGGCCTTCCAGGCGACGAAGCCGCCGTCGATGTCGGTGGCGCGGGCGAGGCCGAGGTCCTGCAGGGCGGCGGCGGCGAGGCTCGAGGTGTAGCCCTCGGAACAGAAGACGACGGCGCGGACGTCGTAGCCGGTCGCCTCAGGGATCTTCGCGTCGCTCTCCGGGTCGAGCCGCCATTCGAGCACGTTGCGCTCGATGATCAGCGAGCCGGGGATCTCGCCCTCCTGCGCGCGCTGCGCGGCGGGGCGGATGTCGATGAGGAGCGCGTCGGGCTCTTTGTGCGCCTGCTCGGGCGTCAGCCTGACCAGGCGGGTCCGTGCCTCGTCGAGGATCTGGTCGATGGAGCGCGCTCCGGCCGGGCGGGTCACCACTCCTCCGCGGACTCGGTCTTCAGCACCACGAGCTCGCCCTCGGACGACAGGTCGTAGCGGTTCATCGTGGACAGCGGCGGCGAGTACACGTGGACGCTGACGGCGGGGGCCGTCGAGACGTTGCGGACGTCGTGGATGTGGTGCGTGCCGAAATTCCTGACCCGTCCCCCGCCGAGGGTCGCCTCGGAACGGAGCGTGGCCTCCTCGAGCTCGCCGAGGACCACCGCGAACGCGCCGGCCGACCCGCCGTGGTCGTGGAACCCGGTGCTCTGGCCGGGCAGCCAGCTGATGATCCACACCTCGTAGTCGTCGTCGCCCTCAAGCCGCTCATACCAGCGGCCCTGCGGGTCGAGCCGCACCCGGTGCAGCCACTCGTCACTCGTCTCGGCGAACAGCCGGGCGCGCTCGGCGAGCGACGGAACCCCGACCTCCGTGGTCGTCAACGTCATGCCGACCATCCTGGCCTGGATTTCCTATCAAGTCAATCGGAATAAGGTGCTTGATGGATCACGTCGGGCCGCGCCCCGCAGGCGGCACGTCGGCGACGGGGCCTGCCCGGCCCTCGGAGCGGGTTCAAGCCAGGCCGCGATCGGCCGCCCCCACAGGCCCCACAGCCGGACGGGCGGTACCGGGCCCAGCAGGAGCCCGGTACCGCCCGTACAAGGAGCCGCGATCAGACACCGGTGGGGAATCTCACTCTGGGTGACTTCACCCGCCCGGGGTTTCGGGCCCGCCGGTTACCGGGACGGGTCCAAGACCAGCTTGCCCGTCGTCTTACGGGAGCGCAGCGCCTCGTGGGCGGCCCGCGCCTCCGACAGCCCGTACTCGCCGCCGTTGACGACCTTGAGGGAACCGCTGGAGGCGAGGTCGAACAGCTCGGTCATGGCACGCCGCATGACGTCACCGGGAAGGGTGAGGACGTGAGGCAGCCACATGCCTATGACGGCCGTGGAGTGCCGCAGGAGTGAGGGCGCGGAGATCGGCGAAGGCTGTTCCCGGGAGGCCATGCCGTAGAAGGCGAGGCGGCCGA
The DNA here is from genome assembly GCF_033875155.1 of Actinocorallia sp. A-T 12471. NCBI lineage: Bacteria > Bacillati > Actinomycetota > Actinomycetes > Streptosporangiales > Thermomonosporaceae > Actinocorallia > Actinocorallia sp. A-T 12471. The sequence continues at coordinate 479,123 of NZ_JAWZTE010000003.1, forward strand.
AGGGGGCGAGCGCGGCGAGGGACTGGTCGGTGACCGTCCCGCCCGTCATCTCAAGGACGACGTCGACGCGCCGCCCGCCGTTCGCCTCGATCAGCGCCTTGCGCAGCTCCGGCGTCGCCGGGTCGAGCGCGACGTCCGCGCCGAGGCTGAGCGCGAGCTCCCGCTTCTCCTCGCTCGACGCCGTCGCGATGACCCGTCCCGCCCCGAACGCCTTCGCGAGCTGGACGGCGAGGGTCCCGACGCCGCCCGCCGCCGCGTGCACCACGACCGACTCCCCCGGCTCGAGGTGGACGCTCTTGCGCAGCATCACCCACGCCGTCGCGCCCTGCACGACGAGCCCGAGCGCGGTGAGGTCGTCCACCGAGTCGGGAATGTCGTACAGCGCCCCCTCCATCGCGAGGGCCTTCTCGGCGTAGCCTCCGCCGTCGGCGGTGAGCCCGACGACGCGGCGGCCCCCGGCCGTCCCGGCGATCTCGCCGCCCGGCACCATCGGCAGCTTGGACGCCGCGAGGTAGGTGTTCTCCGCCTGGTGGGTGTCGGCGTAGTTGACGCCCGCGCGGGTCACGTCGACGAGGACCTGCCCCGGCCCCGCGACGGGTTCGGGAAGGTCGGTGAGGGTCAGGACCTCGGGTCCGCCGAACTCGGTGATCTGGATGGCGCGCATGTCAGCTCCTCGGCCCGGGGACGCCCCGGAAACGGAAAGGTTCGATGTCCCGGCCCGGCACGACCGGCCAAGCCTGCCCGACGCCGTCGGACTCGAGGATCCGCAGGAACGCGTCGGCGACGGTCTCGACGTCGAGGATGGGGAACGTACCCAGGTGCTCGCGCAGTCCATCAAGGATCGCGGTCTCGGCGAACGAGGGGCACAGCGCGTTGACGCGGATGTTCTCCGGCTCGTAAGCGGGCCCGAGGGAGCGGATGAGCCCTACGACTGCCGTCTTGTTGGCCGCGTACAGCGGGTCGATCGGCATGGGGGTGAGCCCGGCCATCGACGCCGTCGCGACGATCTGGCCGCCGCCGCGCGCCCGCAGCGCGGGAAGCGCGGCGTTGACGCCGTAGACGACGCCGTCGAGGTTGATCGACATGGCGCGGCGGTACCGGTCGAGGTCGAAGTACTCGCCCATGCCCGATCCGGTGGCGACGCCCGCGTTGAGGAAGGCGATGTCGAGCCCGCCGAAGCGCGCCACGGCCGCTTCGACCGCCTTGACGCTCTCGGCTGGTTCGCGCACGTCGCAGCGCACGAACAGGCCGTCGAGCTCGGCGGCGAGTTTCTCCCCGCCCGCGGCGTCGACGTCGGCGAGGGCGACGTGCGCGCCGAGCCCGGCGAGCCTGCGCGCCACGGCCGCGCCGATGCCGCTCGCGCCGCCGGTGATCAGCGCGACCTTTCCGTGGAGTTCCATGGGACCCCTCCTTCAAGTAACTGACGGGTCAGTTACGATACCGGCATGGACTTCGCATTGAGTGAGCGGGCCGCGTCGTATCTTGCCCGGCTCGAAGATTTCATGACGAAGCACGTCTACCCGGCCGAACCGGTCTACGCCAGCCAGCACGCGGAGCTGGTGGCCGCCGGACGGCCGCACGAGGTGCCCCCGATCGTCGAGGAGCTGAAGGTCCTCGCCCGCGAGGCAGGACTGTGGAACCTGTTCCTGCCCGACGTCTCAGGTCTCACCAACACCGAGTACGCGACGCTCGCCGAGGTCATGGGCCGCTCCCCGCTGCTGGCCCCCGAGGCGACGAACTGCGCGGCCCCCGACACCGGCAACATGGAGGTGCTGCACCTGTTCGGCACCCCCGAGCAGCAGGACAAGTGGCTGAAGCCGCTGCTGAACGGCGAGATCCGCTCGTGCTTCGGCATGACCGAGCCCGACGTCGCCAGCTCCGACGCCACCAACATCGCCACCTCGATCGTGCGCGACGGCGACCACTATGTGATCAACGGCCGCAAGTGGTGGACCACCGGCGCGGCCGACCCGCGCTGCAAGATCATGATCCTGATGGGCAAGACCGACCCCGACGGCCACCCCTACCTCCAGCAGTCGATGGTCCTCGTGCCGCTGGACGCGCCGGGCGTCACGATCGTCCGTTCGCTGCCCGTCTTCGGCAGGCACGACCAGCAGGGCCACTGCGAGATCCTGCTCGAGGACGTGCGGGTGCCGGTGGAGAACCTGATCGGCGAGGAGGGCGGCGGCTTCGCCATCGCCCAGGCCCGCCTCGGGCCGGGCCGCATCCACCACAGCATGCGCGCCATCGGCATGGCCGAGCGCGCGCTTGAGCTGATGTGCCAGCGCGCTGTAGACCGCGTCGCCTTCGGCAAGCCGCTCGCCCAGCAGGGCGTGGTGCAGCAGCAGATCGCCGAGTCGCGCATCGCGATCGAGCAGGCGCGGCTGCTCACCCTGAAGACCGCGTGGCTGATCGACACCGTCGGGGCCAAGGGCGCGCGCACCGAGGTCGCCGCGATCAAGGTCGTCGCGCCGCGCGTCGCGGGCGAGGTGATCGACCGGGCGATCCAGGTGCACGGCGGCGGGGGCGTCTCCGACGACTTCCCGCTCGCCGCGATGTGGGCGGGCGCCCGGTCGCTGCGCCTCGCCGACGGGCCCGACGAGGTGCACCTGAGGTCGGTCGCCCGGACCGAACTCGCGCCTTACCTCGGAAAATAGGGACAATCAACGACATGGCCAAAAGACTGTCCGCCGCCATCCGGCGGGAGCAGCTGATGCGGGTCGCGCTCACCGAGTTCGGCAGGCGCGGCTTCCATCTGACCCAGATGGAGCACGTCGCGGTGGCGGCGGGCGTGTCGAAGGCCCTGCTCTACCAGCACTTCGAGTCCAAGGAACAGCTGTTCGGCGAGGTCGCGCAGGCCATCGTCGACGACCTCACCGGGCGGCTCGCGGCGGTCGACGTCGAGGGCGCGACCTCGCTCGAGCGCATCGGGGGCATGGTCGCGACGCTCTTCGACTACGCGACCGCCGAGCCTGACGCGTGGGCCGTCATCATCCGGCACCTCGACAAGCCCGAGGTGGGCGTCGAGCTGCGCGAGCTGCGTGACAGGTTCGGCGAGGCGGCGGCGGGACGGCTGCTGTCACGGCGGCGCAAGGTGCTGTCCCCGGAAGCCCTCGCCAAGCACGAGCGGCGCGCGCCGCTGCTCATCCCGCTCATCTACGGCTCGCTGTTCTCGCAGATCTCCTGGTGGCTCGAGCATCCCGAGGTGCCGCGCGCGCGGGCGGAGTCGGCCGCGCTGGACTTCATCTGGCTCGGCCTGGAACGGCTGCGGGAGGGCGAACACCTGTCACGGTCGTGACATCGGCTGTCGCGGGGGCCTTGCGGCGGCGGGAGCGCGTGCCCGATCATGGCGGCTACCGCGCTTTCGGTCCCCCACCGGAAGAGGACGCCCATGGCCGACGAACGAACCCTCGCCGAGCAGCGGGCCGTCGGCGTCGCCAGGTACTTCGCGCCGACCCCGGTCGCGCCCGCGCCGCCCGGCACCGAGGCCGAACGCACGGTGCTGCTGTGCGCGGCGGCGCTCGGCGTCGTCGGGATCGTGCTGGTGTTCGCCGCTCCCCTGTTCGGGTTTCCGCTGAGCCTCGCGGCGGCGGCGCTGGCGGTCTCGGCGTGGCGGCGGATCCGCGCGGTGCGCGCGCGGGCGCGTGCGGACCGTGAGCGCTATCTGACGGCGTTGGCGGCGTCCGAGCCAAGGCCGGGTGAGGCCGTGCTCGACGCGTGGCTTGAGGCGTCGCTCAGCCGCGCGGTGGACGTGGGCTGGCGTGAGCTCGGCATGAAGGGGCCGTTCGGCGGGCTCGGGTCGGCCGAGCTCCAGCTCGTCGGGGTGCCGAAGATCTTCCCCGGCCTCGTCGGACGGGTCGGCTCCGACGGCAGGCTCAGGCTGAACGCCTACCAGGTGACGGTGCTGTACCTGACCGACCGCAAGCTGAGCGTCTTCCAGTGCGAGCTGAACATGGCCTCCGGCGGGTTCCGGTACGCGACGACGCACGAGTTCTTCCGGCCGCACATCAGCACCCTGGCGACCGGCCACGGTTCGTGCGCGGTGCGGGTCTCCGGGCCGGACGGGGTCGAGGCGACGCCCGTCACGACCCGGACGTTCGAGATCGGCGCATCCGACAAGACCGTCACGACCGACATTCCCGTCGCGGTGGAGGGGGCTTCGGTGGAGGCGCTGGCCAAGCCGTCGCTGCACGCGGTCGAGGAGATCAGACGTCAGCTCGACTGGACCGGCTGAACCCGTCAGACGGTCTGGCGGACCGCCTTGGCCATGCAGGTCGAGTGCAGCTCGGGCACCGCGTCATAGGGCGGGTAGTCGGGGATGCGCTCGTAGCCCTCGCGCTCGTAAAGCCTGACGGCGTCGGGCTGGCGGTCGCCGGTCTGCAGGATGACGCGGTCCGCGCCCGCCTCGCGCGCGACGTCCTCGCTCCACCTGAGCAGCGCCGTCGACACGCCGGTGCCGCGGCTCGCCGGAGTCACGTAGACGCGCTTCAGTTCGAGGTCGCGGCCGCGCCAGCGCAGCGCGGTGTGGCCCACGGGACGCAGCGCCTGTGCGTAGGCGACGCCGACGAACTCCATCTCGGCGTCGTCGATCGCCAGGGCCTCGTGGACGGCGGCGATCCCCGCGCGGTCGGCGTAGCGGGCGTCGATCTCCACGGCCATCTCCGCGCGCAGGGCGACCGCGTCGGGGTCGTCCCAGGCGACCCTGCGTATGGTCGGCTTGGGGTCAGTCGTCATGAGATCAGAAGATAACTTGCGGTGCCCGATGCGTATGACGGGCGGTCGGGGAGGATCAGGACAAGCCGGCTTCGGCCTCGGCGGCGGCCCCTGCGGCGGCCGTGGCGAGCTGCTCGGCTTCCTCGAAGGACTTGCGCGCCGCCGCCCTGTGCACCCGTACCTGGTCGAGCCTGTGGCGGAGCGTCTCCTCCTCCTGCTCGACGTCCTCAAGCGCGCGGCGCAGCTGGTCCCGCTCGGCGGCGAGGGCGTCGGCCTTGGCGCGCAGTTCAGCGGCGTGCCTGCGCGCCTCGAAGCGACGGCGTTCGGCCTCCCGCCTGCGCTCCTCGGCACGCCGCTCCTCAGCGCGCCTGTGCTCCTCGGCGCGCTGGTGCTCCTCGGTGCGCCTGCGGTCGTCGGGCGCTTCCGGGCCGCCCTTCTCGCGCTTCTTCTTGGACGCGCTCGGCGGCCTGCCCTCGCGGACGCGCTCGTCATCGGCTGACGGCTCAGCCGTCTCCCCGAACATGCCGGGCAGGCCGAAGCCGACGTACGCGCGCGGGTGCGTCAGCCTGCCGGAGGCGACCTCGGCGGCCACGTCGGCGTCGGAGACCGCCGCGTACAGGGTCTCGGCGACCTCCTGGCGCGCCTGGTCGCCGAGCGGCCGGCCGGTCTCCTCCACCAGCGCGGCGGCCGCCCGGGTCGCCCTGTCGATCAGGGGGGTGCGCGCGCGGTCGAGCTCCGCGGTGTCCTCGCCGTTCTCCCACGCCTCGCGCAGCCGCTCGCCGAACGCGAGCACCTCGCGGGCGAGCGGCGGCCGCTCGCGCACGAGCAGGTTCACCGCCCACGCCGACACCGTCGGCCGCCGCAGCGCCTTGATCTGCTGAGCCGTCGCCGCGTCCCCCGCCGCCTTGGCCGCCTCGGCGAGCCTCCTGCGCGTCTGGACGAAGTCCCCCGGTGCCCCCCGGTACAGCTCCTCCACTGCCTCATCTAGCCCCACAGCCCTTGCCTACCACCCCGAAGGCCCACAGAACCCGCCGTCTGCCCATTTCAGCCGCCCAAGCCAGCAGATCATGGCCGATCGGTATCGTTCCGGCGGATCATGACAGTCCGGAATCCCCACTGCGGACGCGCGCATTCCCGAGGCGGATTTCGCGGGGCGTCGGCAGGGGTCGCGTGCCCTGACACGCGCGAACACCACCTGTGAGCAAGCTAACACTTTCCGTGAGGTGAGCATGGGGTGCCCGCCCGGTCGATGGTTCGGGGGGCGATGTCCTGATTACTTTCTGTTATGGCCGTACGTGATCTGGTAGCCGTGTTCCTGATAGCCGGAGTGCTCTACCCGTCCACGGGATCCCCCTCGGGCGGGCTGCTGCCGTCGTCGTCGTCCGGGTCGTCCGTGCGCATCGAGCGCGTGCGACTCGGCTCCGGCGGGCAGTGGGTGGAGCTGAAGAACCACGCCGACAGCAGCCGCGACCTGCGCGGATGGCGGCTGCGCGCCGGAGACGGCGCGGTGTACGAGTTCGGGCCGTACCGGCTCGGGCCCGGCAAGACGGTCCGCGTCCACACCGGCGAGGGCCGCGACTCGCGGCGCGACCTCTACGGGGGCAGCCGACTGCCCGCGCTCCCGACGAGCGCGGCTACGGTGACGCTGCGCACTCCGGAGTCCGCGGTGGACAGTTGCCGTTACTCGGGAGAGGGGGACGCCGCCTGCTGATTCCAGACGCCATGTCCTAAGCCGGACGTCTCCGCGGCGCGTTCTCTATAATTCCTATTGACTTGATAGGATTTTATGGGAGATCATAAGTGCCGCGCCCTGGCCGACCTCTCCGGGCGCAGGTGAATCCCAACCCCGCCCTGGAGTGTGATCGACGATGCTCACCCGCCGCCAGCTGCTACGCGGTTCGGTAGTCCTCGGCGTCGGGAGCCAGGTAGTGACCCGTGGCGCGGCGCCCGCCGACGCCTTCCTCGGTCTCGGCCGCGCGCCCGACCCCCGTCCGAACATCGTGCTCGTGGTCGCCGACGACCTGGGCTACGGGGAGCTCGGCGCGTACGGGCAGACCAAGATCAAGACCCCGGTCATCGACCGGCTCGCCGGCCAGGGCCTGCGCTTCACCCAGGCGTACTCGGCCGCGTCGGTGTGCGCGCCCTCGCGCTGCTCGCTGCTCACCGGCCTGCACACCGGCCACTCGCGCGTCCGCCAGAACCCGCAGGCTGGGTTCCCCGGCGACCTGCGCCAGGAGGACACCACCTTCGCCGAGCTGCTCCAGGGCGTCGGCTACCGCACCGGCCTGTTCGGCAAGTGGGGCTTCGGCCCGCAGCGCCCCGGCGTCTCGCACCCCAACTCGCGCGGCTTCGACGAGTTCTACGGCTACATCACGCACAGCGCGGCGCACGACTACTACCCCGACTTCCTCTGGCACAACGGGCGCAAGGTAAGGCTCGCGGGCAACGCGGGAGGCAAGAAGGGCAGCTTCTCCCCCGACCTCTTCCGCCGCCGCGCCGCCGACTTCGCCGAGGAGAGCGGCGACCAGCCCTTCTTCATCATGTACGCGACGAACCTTCCGCACGCGCCCGGCGAGCTGCCCAGCCTCGGCCGGTACGCCGCCAAGCCGTGGCCGCGCGCCGACCGCGCGCACGCCGCCCAGGTCAGCAGGCTCGACCGCGACCTGGGGACGCTCCTCGAGTCCCTGCCGAAGCGGCGGCAGACGATCGTCATCGTGACCAGCGACAACGGGCCGCACGAGGAGCAGGGCTTCAACCCCGACAGGTTCGACGCCAACGGCCGCTACCGCGGCTACAAGCGCAACCTGTACGAGGGCGCGTTGCGCGTGCCGTTCATCGTCTGGGGGCCGGGGCTCGTGCGCAAGGGCGTCACCGGGCGGGTGACGTCACAGCTCGACCTCTTCCCGACCATCGCCGAGCTCGCCGGGGCGGGGCTGCCGCGCAAGGTCGACGGGGTGTCCCTCACCGGGGTCCTCGCCGGCCGCCGCAACCCGGCGCCCGCCCCGCACCTGTACTGGTACCGCAGCGAGAAGTCGCAGACGAAACGGGCCAACAAGATCGAGGGCGGCAGCGTCACGCGGCTCGCCGAGGCGGTCCGGCAGGACGACTGGAAGCTCATCAGGTACGCGCCCGGCCGCACCCGTCCGTCGACCCGGGGCGGGTGGCGGGTCGAGCTGTTCAACATCGGCAAGGACCCGCGCGAGGCCAACAACGTCGCCAAGAAGCACCCCGCGGTCGTGAGCCGGCTGCACCGCCTCGCCGACGCCTCCTGGACCTGATGTTTCGCTTGTGTGTCTGTTACGCGGCCCCTTGGCCGTAACCCCTTGTTCTCGCGGCCTTCGCGAGCGATGATCGCGTGTCCCGGAGTTTTCCGGCTCATCGCCCGAAGGGGGACATAAGTGGACTATGAGGAGACCGCGCTCCGGTGCCGTCGCATGATCGCCGACGGGCCGGGCTACGCGGCGTTCCCGGTGACGCCGGGGCCAGGACCCCAGCCGGTCTACCGCGCGGTCGTGGACGACGCCGCCGCCGTCGAGTTCGTCGAGATCTCCTCCGACCTCGACTCGCACTCGGTGGAGACGTTCGTGTTCCAGCGGGTCGGCGACACCTGGGTGCTGCTCGGCGGCGACGCCTGCCGCGACGCCGGGCTTCCGCAGCGCGTCCCGGCGGCCGAGCAGGGCGGCGAGCACCTCGCGGTGTGCCGCACGACCCTCGTGCGCAAACGCAGGGCCCCGCTGCTCGGCGCGCGCCACATCGTCCTGGCCGAGGTGCACGCCTCGCTGGAGACGCACGCGGTGACCGCCGACGGGGTCCCCCTGCCGCTCGCCGCGCACGGCTGCGTGCCCGTCCTGTGGACCGGCCGCAGACCCCCGCTCATCGAGGCGCGCGACGCCTCTGGAGCGCTCCTGGCGAGCCTCAGGCCCGCCCCGCCCCGCTGAGGCCCCCGGGGCTTTCGGGGGGTTGACGGCCCTGCTCAGCCGCCGTTGGGGAGCGTCAACGGCGGCGGGTAGTCGTCGGGGGTGTCGAGCGCGTCCCAGGGGCGGTGCGCGGTCCTGCCCGGGAGGTCGGCGAGCTCGGGCACCCAGCGGCGGACGTAGACGCCGTCGGGGTCGTAGCGGTCGGCCTGGCGGAGCGGGTTCATCGTCCGGTTGGGGCGCGTGTCGTTGCCCGTGCCCGCGACCCACTGCCAGTTCCCCGGGTTGTTGGCGAGGTCGCCGTCGGCGAGCCAGTGACGGAAGCAGCGGTAGCCGAGCCGCCAGTCGAGGCCGAGGTCGCGGGTCAGGTACGAGGCGGTGATCAGGCGGGCGCGGTTGTGCATGTAGCCCTCGTGCCTGAGCTGGCGCATCCCTGCGTCGACTATCGGGACGCCGGTACGGCCCTCCTCCCACGCCTTCAGGGCGTGGTCGTCGGAGCGCCAGCGGGTTCCGCGCGGACGGTAGTCGCGGCGGGACAGGTCGGGGAAGGCGGCGGCCACCTGGTGGTGGAAGTCGCGCCAGGCCAGCTGACGGGTGAACGCGGGGTGGTCGGCGGCGGCTACGGCGAGTTCAAGCGGGGACGCGCAGCCGAACCGCAGATGGGCGCTGAGGTGTGACGTGCCCTTGTCGTCGGATAGGAGGTCGCGGGAGTCGTCGTAGGCGGCCACGCGCCCGGTGAGCCAGGACTTCATGATCCGGCGCGCCTCGGACTCGCCGCCCTTGGCGAGGGCCGGGGAGACTCCTGGGCGGTCCAGGTCGGGGAGTTCTCCGGGGTACAGGCCGTCGGGGAGGGAGATCTTGCGCGGGACGCGTAGGACGTCGCGGCGAGGGGTCGCGGCCCAGGCACGCCAGTAGGGGGTGAAGACCTTGTAGTGGTCGCCTCCGGTGGGCCGTAGGTCTCCGGTGGGCACCACGGTCGTCCCGGGGTGGGTGGTGACGTCGAGGCCGAGGTCGCGTAGGGCGGCGAGTCTGCTGAGCGCGTAGCGGGACCTGTCGTCGGCGAGGTGGAGGGATGTCGCGCCCGTCTCGTGCGCAAGGCGGGCGACCTCCTGTGCCGGGTCTCCTTCGCGGACGATCAGGTCCGCGCCTTTCGCGCGCAGCGCCTCGCGCAGGTCGGCGAGCGCGTCGGCGAGGAAGCGCAGCCGGTTGGGCGCGGCCATCGGGCCGGACAGGATGCGCGCGTCGGCGACGAAGAGCGGGACGACGTCTCCGGCCGCGCAGGCGGCGGTCAGAGCGGGATTGTCGTGCAGCCGCAGATCCCTGGTGAAGAGCATGATCGAGGTGTTCATCACCCGGTATTCGGGCGCTGATGCGCCGGCGGTTGCGTCCGGCGAGGGGTTTCCGCGCGAAGATAGGGCGTCATCCCGGCGAAGGAGGCGGACGGTGGAAGGACCCGGCTTGAGCGTGGGCGCGGTGGCGCGCCGCCTCGGGGTCTCCGCCTCCACCCTGCGCACCTGGGACCGCCGCTACGGGATCGGCCCCAGCAGGCGGAGCGAGGGCTCGCACCGCAGGTACAGCGCGGAGGACGTCACCCGCCTCGAGGTGATGAACCGGCTGATCCTGGAGGGCGCGCCGCCCGGCGAGGCCGCGCGGGTGGCGCTCGGCGTCCCCGCCCCGGCCGCGCCGCGCAAGCCGCGCGGGCACGGGGCAGGGGGCCGCAGGGTGCCCCTGCCGGACGGCTCGGCGCGGACGCGCGGGCTGGCGCGGGCGGCGATGGCGATGAACGGGCCCGCCGTGCTCGCGACGGTCCGGGAGGCGCTCGCCGAGGACGGGGTCGTGGCGGCCTGGCAAGGGGTACTCGCGCCGGTGCTGCGCGGGATCGGCGAGCGGTACGCGGCCACCGGCGAGGCCGTCGAGGTCGAGCACTTCCTTTCCGCGCTGACCCTGGCGTGCCTCGCCGAGCGGGCCGAGCCCGTCGACGCGGCGAACGTCAGGCCCGTGCTGCTGGCGTGCGCGCCGGAGGAGCAGCACAGCCTTCCGCTCTACGCCCTGGCGGCCGCGCTGGCCGAGACGGGGGTCGCGGCGCGCAACCTCGGGATGCGGGTGCCGGAGAAGGCGCTGGGCGACGCGATCGAGCGCACCGGCCCGTCGGTGGTGTTCGTGTGGTCGCAGATGCGGTTCACCGGCGACACCGGGGTCCTCGAGCGGCTTCCGGTGGGGCGGCCGCCGCTGCGGGTGCTCGTGGGCGGCCCAGGATGGCGGCTGCCACTTCCGGAGCGGGTCAGGTATGTCGGCACCCTCGGGGAGGCCGTCGAGGCCGTCCACGAGTCTCTGGGGCTCGTTCAGCCCGCCTGACCGTTTCCCTGTTGACGAGGCGTCCACCAAGGGCGCCTTTTTCGCGTTTTTGCCGTGCGCAAGTTGTGCATGCCGCGCGAGCCGACTATGAATAAGTTTTGAAGAGGTTCACCGAGGAGGTGCCCGAGATGACGACGACGCTCGAAGGGCTCGACGGCGAGCTCGACGGCGAGCTCGACGGAGGACTCGACGGCCTCGGCGGACTCGGCGCGCGCATCGCCGAGGGCGACGAGACGGCCCTCACCGAGGCATACGCGCGGCTGGGGCCCGCCGTCCGCGGCCATGTCCGCAGGACCGTCCCGCACGCGGCGGTCGACGACGTCACCCAGCTCGTGTTCTTCGACCTGTGGCGCTGCCGCGAGCGGTTCGACCCGACCCGCAGCCTCGAGGCGTGGGTGCTCGGCATCGCCCGGCGCAGGGCCGTCGACGTGCTGCGCCGCGAGACACGGCACACCGGGCGCGCGGTGCCCTACAGCGCGTCGGCCGGATCGTGGGACAACACCGCGTCCGTCGGGACCGAGCAGGACGTCAGGCGCGCGCTGTCACGGCTGCCCGAGGCACAGCGCGAGGCGATCGCCCTCGCCTGCTTCGGCCAGCTCACCCAGCGCGAGATCGCCGAGCGGCTGCACGTGCCGCTCGGCACGGTCAAGGCACGCACGGCCCGGGGCCTGCGGCGGCTCGGGGAGCTGCTGTGAGCGCCGCAAGACGCGGCGCGACGCCCGCCGCCCCCGCGACCCCGCTCCCCGCGCCCGTACGGCCAAGGATCGGCGCGTCGGCCTGCCTGCTCGGCGAACCCGTCCGCTACAACGGCGGCCACGCGCGCTGCAAGTTCCTCACCCAGGAGCTCGACCCGCTCGTGGACTGGGTGACCGTCTGCCCCGAGATCGAACTCGGGCTCGGCGCGCCGCGCCCGACCGTGCGGCTGCGCACCGACGGCCACCTGATCTCCAAGGACGGCGAGGTCGACCACGCCGAGGGCGTCGCGGAGGTCAACGGGCGGGTCATGCCGCGCCTCGCCGACCTCGACGGGTTCGTCGTGAAGTCGCGCTCGCCTTCCTGCGGCCTTTTCGGGGTGCCGCGTTACGCGTCGGGCAAGCCCGGTGAGCGTACGGACGGCCAGCCCGTGGACCGTAAGGGACGGGGCGCCTTCACCGCCGCGCTCGTCGAGGCGTACCCGGACCTGCCTGTGGAGGAGGAGGGCAGGCTCAACGACCCGCTGCTGCGGGAGCACTTCGTGGAACGCGTCTTCGCACGGGCCAGGATGCGGGCGCTGTTCGGCGCGCCTTGGCGGCCGCGCGACCTCGTCGCCTTCCACAGCCGCCACAAGCTCCAGATCCTCGCGCACGACCCCGTCGCGTACCGGGAGGCGGGCAGGGTCGTCGCCCGTGCCGGGTGCGACGAGCCCGAAGCGCTCGTGCCCGCTTACGCGCACGTGTTCGGCGCGGCCCTTGCCGTCCGTCCGGTGCGCGGAAGGCAGGTCAACGCCCTGCACCACGTGCTCGGGCCGCTCAGCAGGCGGATAGGGGCCGTGCGCAGGGCCGGGATCGTGTCCTCGATCGAGGCGTTCTCGGCCGGGGAGGCGCCGCTGAGCGTGCCCGTGGCGCTGCTGCGGCACGACGCGGAAGCCGAGGGCCTGTCCTACCTCACCGAACAGACGTTCCTCGAACCGTTCCCCGCCGCGCTCCCCCTGCGGCACCACCTGTGAAGGGACTCCCCCCGTGACCCATCCCGGCTTCGCCGTCATCGGCTCGGGGGTGTCCGGCCTCACCGCCGCGCACCTCCTGCGCCGCCACGGCAGGACCACCCTGTACGAGGCGGACACCCGGCTCGGCGGGCACGCCCACACCCACGACCTGCCCGGCTCGCCCGGCTCGCCCGCTTCCGGCGTGGACAGCGGCTTCATCGTGCACAACGAGCGCACCTATCCGCTGCTCACCGGGCTTTTCCGTGAGCTCGGGGTGGCCACCAGGGAGAACGAGATGAGCATGTCGGTCGCGTGCGGCGGGTGCGGCCTCGAGTACGCGGGCGCGCGCGGCCTGAGCGGGCTGCTGGCGCGCCGTCCGACCGTCGCCTACCTGCGGATGCTCGCGCAGGTCCCGCGCTTCCACAGGGCCGCACGCGCGCTCCTGGACGGCCGTGACGTCTTCGGCGGCGCGCTGCCGGAGGCCGATCCGACCGTCGGCGAGTTCCTGCGCGCGGGCGGCTTCTCCGGCCACTTCACCGCGCACTTCGCCAAGCCGCTGGTCGCGGCCGTGTGGTCGTGCCCGCCCGGCACCGCGATGGACTACCCGGCCAGGCATCTGTTCGCCTTCCTCGCCAACCACGGGATGCTGTCGGTCGGCGGCTCGCCCCGGTGGCGGACCGTCGTGGGCGGGTCGCGCGTGTACGTCGAGCGGATAGCCGCGGGGCTGCCCGAGGTGCTGCAAGGCACACCGGTACGCGCGGTCATAAGGCACGCTGACGGCGTCGACGTCGTTGACGCCTCCGGTACGACGCGTACCTACGCGGCCGCCGTCATCGCCACCCATGCCGACCAGGCTTTGGGGCTGCTGCCCGACCCGTCAGCCGACGAGAAGAGGGTGCTCGGGGCGTTCACGTACTCGCGCAACCCGACGGTCCTGCACTCCGACGCCTCGGTCCTGCCGCGCGCCAAGGCGGCGCGGGCGTCGTGGAACTACACGATGGACTCCTGCGCGGCCGACGTGGACCGCGCGCGCGTCAGCTACGACATGAACCGCCTCCAGGGGCTGCCGGGGCCCGAGCGGTACCTCGTCACCCTCAACGGCGCGGTGCCCGAGCGGCACGTGCGGGCCCGGATGGTCTACGAGCACCCGGTCTTCACCCGCGAGTCCGTCGCGGCGCAGAAGGAGCTTCCCGGCCTTTCGGGCGGGCGGCTCGCGTTCGCGGGCGCGCACCACGGCTGGGGCTTCCACGAGGACGGCTGCCGCTCCGGCTTCGCCGCCGCCCGCGCGCTTGGCGCGATCCCATGACCCCGGCCCTGTACGAGTGCGTCATCACGCACACGCGGACCGAGCCCGTCCGCAGCGTGTTCACGCACCGGACGTACCTGTGGCTGGTCGACCTCGACCATGTGCCCTCGCACGGGCCGCTGGCGCGCTTCCTTGGCCGCGACCACGGCGACGGAGGCGGCCTGCGCGACGACCTGAACGCCTTCCTCGCCGGACACGGCATCGCCCCTCCCGGCCGCGTCCTGATGCTCTGCCACGCCCGCGTACTGGGACATGTCTTCAACCCCCTGACCGTCTTCTGGTGCCGTGCGCAAGACGGCTCCCCGCTCTGCACCGTCGCCGAGGTCCACAACACCTACGGCGGACGGCACCGCTACCTCCTGCACCCCGACGCCAGGGGCAGGGCGCAGGCCCCCAAGGAGTTCTACGTCTCCCCGTTCCTGCCCGTGGACGGCCACTACAGGCTGAGCCTTCCCGAACCCGACGGGCGGCTAAGGCTGTCGGTCGCTTTGCACCTCCCGGACGCGCCGCCCTTCACCGCCTCGGTACGCGGCACTGGCCGTCCGGCCACCTTGGGCGCGCTTCTCGCGGCGTTCCTTAGGCACCCCGTAGCGCCTCTCGTAGGCGCGATCCGTATTCGGACCAGAGGGATCGGGCTGTGGGCGCGGGGCGTACCCGTCGTGCCGCGTTGCCCGCACGGCCCCTCCGTACCGGACACCACCTCCCGAGACACGATCAGGAGAGCACCATGACCACGCTCGCCGCGACCGCCTCCCGCTGGCCCGCCCTGGACGGCGTGCCGCCCTACTCCGTGCGCGCGCAGGCGGCACGTCTGCTGTTCCTGCGCGCGGTCCGCCGCCTACCGCTGTGCGTCGCGCTGCCGGACGCCGTCATAGGAGAGGGCGGGCCCCTCCTGTGCGTCCACCGGCCCGAGGCGTTCTTCGCCAGGCTCGGCAGTGACGGGCTCATCGGCTTCGGCGAGTCGTACATGGCCGGAGAGTGGGACGCCGAGGACCTCCCGGGCGTCCTCGCCGCCTTCGCCGGCTCGCTCGACACGCTCGCCCCGCGCGCGGCGTCCCTGCTGCGTCCCTGGGTGCTGCCCCGGCGCGGCCCCGACGAGCGCGGCACGCGGGAGCGGGCGCGCGTGAACGTCAGCAGCCACTACGACCTGTCGAACGACCTCTTCGCCCTGTTCCTCGACGAGACGATGACGTACTCCAGCGCGCTGTTCCCGACCCGTGACGGGTTCATGGAACGCGGCGACCTCGTCGCCGCGCAGCATCGCAAGATCGACAGGCTGCTCGACCGGGCGGGGGTCG
Source organism: Actinocorallia sp. A-T 12471 (assembly GCF_033875155.1). Taxonomy (NCBI): domain Bacteria; kingdom Bacillati; phylum Actinomycetota; class Actinomycetes; order Streptosporangiales; family Thermomonosporaceae; genus Actinocorallia; species Actinocorallia sp. A-T 12471. The sequence continues at coordinate 494,393 of NZ_JAWZTE010000003.1, forward strand.
GGCCAGGCACCCGGCTGCTGGAGATCGGCACGGGCTGGGGCGAGCTCGCGATCCGGGCCGCGCGCCGCGGCGCGGACGTCACCACGATCACGCTGTCGGCCGAGCAGCGCGCCCTGGCGCTGCGGCGCGCTGCGGCCGCGGGGGTCGGCGAGCGGGTGGCCGTCGAGCTGTGCGACTACCGGGACGCCGAGGGCTCCTACGACGCCGTCGTCAGCGTCGAGATGATCGAGGCCGTAGGCGACCGTCATTGGGGCGAGTACTGCGCGGCGCTCGACCGGCTGCTCGCGCCGGGCGGAACCGTCGCCCTCCAGGCCATCACCATGGCCCACCACAGGATGCGCGCCACCCGGGGCACCCGTACGTGGGTGCACAAGTACATCTTCCCGGGCGGGCTCATCCCTTCCGTCAAGGCGCTGGAACAGGCGCTGCGCGGCACGTCGCTGCGGATCGGCGAGGACTTCGGCTTCGGGGACCACTATGCCGAGACCCTCAGGCACTGGCGTGAGAAGTTCACCGCCCTCGAGGCGGAGGTGGCCGCCCTGGGGTTCGACGCCGTCTTCCGGCGTATGTGGGAGTTCTACCTGGCCTACTCCGAGGCCGGGTTCCGGTCCGGCTACCTGGACGTCCGCCAGCTCGTCCTTACGCGGAGGTGAGGCAAGTGCCCTGGGATCTGCTTCTCAACCTGGTCGTGAGCGCGTTGGCCGTCGCGGTGCTCATGGGCGTCACGTACGCGCTCGGCGTACGCAAGAAGTCCCACGCTCTCATAGACATGACGTGGGGGGCCGCGTTCTCCGCCGTCGCGCTTGTCAGCCTCGCCCTTTCCACGGGGCACGGGGATCCCGTGCGGCGCTGGACGGTCGCCGCCCTGACCGTCATCTGGGGGATGCGGCTCGCGGTGCATCTGGGCAGGCGTAACTGGAACGCCAAGGAGGACCCGCGTTACACCGAGCTGTTGTCGGCGGCCGCTCCCGAGCGGCGTGACAGGTACGCGATACGCAAGATCTACCTGCCGCAAGGGGTGTCGGTACTGCTGGTGTCGCTGCCGGTCCAGGTGGCGATGTACCAGGAGTCAGGGCCCGGGGTCTTCCTGTGGCTCGGCGCGGCCGTGTGGGCCGTGGGGCTCGCGTTCGAGGCGGTCGGGGACCGGCAGCTCGCGGCGTTCAAGGCCGACCCGGCCAACCGCGGGCGCGTCCTGGACACCGGCCTGTGGCGGTACACGCGGCACCCGAACTACTTCGGCGACGCGCTCGTGTGGTTCGGCCTGTTCCTCACCGCGTGCGACGAGCCCTGGGGCTGGCTGACCGTCGTGTCACCGATGGCGATGCTGTGGTTCCTGACCCGCGTCACCGGCGTCAGCCTCTCCGACGCGCGGATGGCCGCCAACAAGCCCGGCTACCGGGAGTACATGGAACGCACGAGCGGCTTCGTCCCACGGCCGCCGAAGAAGCACGCGTGACGCGGCCGTCAGGATTCCGTCGCCTCGTCGCGGGCGGCGACGGTCGCCTCGGTGACGTCGCGCAGGAACGCGGCGATGACGGCGCGCTCGGCGGGCGGGTACGCGCGGGCCGCCTCCTCGATGTGCCTGGCCAGCGGGCCGAACATGCGCCGCCCTGTCGTGTGGGCGGTGTCGGTGGCCGCCAGATGGACCAGACGGCGGTCGCCGGGCTCCCTGTGCCGTTCGATGTGCCCGGCGCGCTCCAGGCGGTCCAGGAGCGCCGTGGTGGCCGGGGGGCTCAGCCGCAGCGCCTCGCCGAGCCGTCGCGGGGTCAGCGGGACGCCCTCGCGCACCGCGCGCATGATCACCGACAGCGCGCTCAGATCGGTCCGGTGGACCCGGTGGTGCGCCCCGACGGCCTCGCGGTAGTGGTCGGTCTCGGTGGCGACCAGGTGCAGCAGCTGGACGAGATCCGCGGGCTCGGACCCGTCGGGAAGGGGTCGCGTTGAGTTCGGCACGGTCACAGCATAGTCTTTCCAGCATGGAATCATTCGACGACCGAACTACTCCCCCTGAGGGCCCGCGCCGCGCGCGGTCCGCCGCCGCGAGTCTCGCCGCACCCGTCATCGCCGCCGTCACCGGACCGCGGTCGAAGTGGGCGGTCGTGGCGGTCGCGCTCGTGGCGTCCGCCCTCGCGCTCGGCTTCGGTGGTTCCGCCTACCAGGACGACGGCCCCGCCGCCGCGCTGCCCAAGGGCGCGGAGTCCGCCGCCGTCGCCGAACTGAAGGAGCGGCTGCCCGGTGCGGAGATCCAGACCGCTATGGCCGTCTTCGACCGTGCCGCAGGCCCGTTCACCGAGGCCGACCGCGCCTTCGTCGCGCAGCGCGCCGAAGCCTTCGCCCCGACCGCCCTGAACGGCCAGGTAGGACGCGTCATCTACGCCGAGGACGGCGGCACCGCCCTTATCCCCATCCCCCTCAGCGGCGACCTACGCGACGACGCCCTCGCCGAGGCCGTAGGGGACCTGCGCGCCGAGGCCAAGGCGGGGCTCCCCGACGGCGTCACCGCGCAGGTGACGGGCGGGGCCGCCTTCTCGGTGGACTTCTCGTCGGTCTTCGACGGGGCCAACACCGCGCTGCTCGGCGCGACAGCCCTTGTCGTCGCACTCCTTCTGCTGCTCACCTACCGCAGCCCTTGGCTGTGGCTCGTGCCCCTCACCGTCGTGGGCGTCGGCGACCAGGTCGCCACCAAGGCCGTCGCGGCGTTCTCGCGCTGGGGACTGCTCACCGTCGACGGCTCCACCCTCGGCATCACCTCCGTGCTCGTGTTCGGCGCCGGTACCAACTACGCGCTCCTCCTCATCGCCCGGTACCGGGAAGAGCTCCGACTTGAAGAAGACCGGCACGTAGCGATGCGCAGGGTCCTCGCGGGGGCGGGACCCGCCATCCTCGCCAGCTCCGGGACCGTGTTCCTCGCGCTCCTTGCGCTGGCATTCGCGGTCACTCCTTTCAGCCGCAATATCGGGCTCGCGGGAGCCGTCGGCATAGCCGTCGCCGTGGTGTACGCGCTCGTGGTCCTGCCTTCCGCGCTGCTGTTGTTCGGGCGTGGGCTGTTCTGGCCCTTCACGCCGCGCGTCGGGCAGCACGACCGGACCGGTGAGGGCGTCTGGGCGCGGACCGGGGGGTTCGTCGCGCGGCGGCCGGTCGCCGTCGCCGCCGTCAGCGCAGCCGTGCTCGCCGGGCTCGCGCTCGCCGCCACCGGCGTCACGACGGGCCTCGCGCAGACCGAGCAGTTCCGCACGCCGGTCGAGGCCACCGAGGGGCAGCAGACGATCTCGGCCGCGTTCCCGGCCGGGACCGCCGACCCCGTCGTCATCCTCGCCAAGGCCGCCACCGCCGAGCGCGTACGCGACGCGGCCACGGGCGTCGCGGGGGTCGCGGAAGCCGAGGTCGGGGTGAGCGACGGGGACCTCACACGCGTCACCGCGGTCCTCACCGCCGAACCCGGCACCGAGGAGAGCTTCCGGAGCCTGCGCGACCTGCGCGCCGCAGTCTCGGCCGTGCCGGGCTCCGACGCGGTCGTCGGCGGGACGCTCGCCGAGGACCTCGACAAACGCGAGGCCGCCTCGCGTGACCAGCGCGTCGTCATGCCGCTCGTCCTCGCGATCGTCATGGTGATCCTGCTCGTGCTGCTGCGCTCGGTCGTCGCGGCCGTGCTGCTCATCGCGACGGTCGTGGCGAGCTTCGCCGCGAGCGTCGGCGCGGGCTGGGTGATCTTCCACGGCCTGCTCGGCTTCCCCGCCTTCGGCGCGGAGGTGCCGCTGCTGGCGTTCCTGTTCCTCGTGGCGCTGGGCGTGGACTACAACATCTTCCTCGTCACGCGGGCCCGTGAGGAGGCGGTCACCCGGGGGACGCGTCAGGGCGTCGTCCGCGGCCTTGCGGTGACGGGAGGCGTCATCACCAGCGCAGGCATCCTGCTTGCTTCGGTCTTCACCGTCCTCGGCGTCCTCCCCCTCCTCACCCTCACCCAGATCGGCGTCATCGTCGCCGTCGGCGTCCTCCTCGACACCCTCCTGGTCCGCAGCATCCTCGTCCCCGCCCTGGTCATCCTCCTCAACGACAGCTTCTGGTGGCCCACACCCCCGAGAACCCCCAAGGACCCAGCCGACACGCGCCCGAAGGGACAAGTCGGAGTCTCGGGGTAGGGGCGACAAGAGAGACCAAGGAGGAGCCATGTGGAAGACCCTTGCGAAAACCTCACTCGCCGTAGCCGCCACCGCCACCCTGGGCTCCCTGGCCACCCGCCCCGACGACCCCTGGTACCAGAACCTCACGAAGCCCTCCTGGCAGCCCCCTCCGGCGGCCTTCCCCCTGGTCTGGACCCCCATCTACCTCACCATCGCCTACGCCTCAGCCCGCGCCATCAACCGCGCCCCCGCCGCATCCCGCCCCACCCTGACCCGCTCCCTGGCCGTCAACCTCACCCTCAACGCCGCCTGGACCCCCCTCTTCTTCCTCCTCCAATCCCCCAAAGCCGCCCTCATCGACATAACCCTCCTCAACCTCTCCAACGCCCACCTCATCTACCACTCCCACAAATCCGACCCCCCATCCGCCCTCCTCCTACTCCCCTACGCCACCTGGACCACCTTCGCCACCGCCCTAACCACCTCAATAACCCTCAACAACTAAGAACAGAAGAATTCCCACTTTTTCCACCTATTCTTATGCGCGCCTCGCCAATTCCAGTCCACTTCCGGACACCCGCTTGACCACGCAGAGTGCATCAGATGTCCTCACTCCGTAGGCACGCCTGCCCGAGGGAGGAAGCAACCTCATGCAATCCCGCCCGGACGACGACGAGCTCGCCGCTATCTTCTACCTCAAAGATCCCGACTCGAACAGCGCCGAACTCTGCGAGACCTTCTACCGGACGGACCGCGACTCCTGGATCGTCCAACTGAAGAAGCGTGGCCCGCGAGTTCGCGCACAACTCGTCGGACTCGGCGAGGACGAGACCTTCGGCGAGATGTCGGGGCGCACGATGGACTTCTTCGTCCGGGCCTACGTCAAGGAGCACCATGGAATCGATCTCCCCCCGCGAGCGGACGGCGCTGCTGTGGAGCGGTGAGCCGCAGGAGATCCTGAAGCTCGAACTCCACGACTACTACGACGTCGACCGCGAGCTGTTCACCGCATGGCGCGACGGGGACTCAGCGACCGTGGACAAGGCCAAGAAGCTGCACTACGAGAGCTCCGCCCGCCAGGCCGCGCAGGGCTGGGAGTACCGGCGGGTGCGGGTCGTGTCGGAGCCGCTCTCGGCGTACCAGCGCATGGCGGTGGAGATCGCCTATCCGCGCGAGCGGCTGCGGTGGCTGCCCAGGCGGCTGGCCTCGGTGGTGCCGTTGCCCGGCAATGACTGTCTGATCCGTCGCGACCTCGTCATGTTCCTGCTCCTCGGCGGGGAAGGGCAACAGGGCGAGACCCTGCTCTCGCGGGACCCGGCGGTGGTCGCCTTCTGCCTGGAGGGGTTTGAGCGGGCTTGGGGGCTGGCGCTCCCGCACGGCGAGTACGGGTCGCGGTAGCTGTGGCGGATCTGCGACCGTCGGAGGAGGCGCGCCGTGCGCTGGGGATCAGGCTGCGGGAGTTGCGGCTGGATGCCGGGCTGTCGGGGGTCGGGCTCGCCGCGCGGTGCGGGTGGACGAAGTTCAAGGTGTCGAAGATCGAGCACGCGGGGCAGGCGCCGTCCGAGGCCGACATCCGCGCGTGGTGCGCGGCGTGCGGCGCGGAAGGCCAGATCCCCGAACTCGTCGCGTTCAGCCGGCAGATCGAGCAGATGTGGGCCGACCTGCGGGAAGTCCTGCGGATAGGGCAGAAGACGATCCAGAAGCGCGGGCTTTCCACCTACGGGAACGCGAAGGTCGCGCGGGTCTACGAGTCGCTGCACGTGCCGGGCATCCTCCAGACGTTCGGCTACGCCTGCCGACAGTTCACCCTGCACGCCGACCTGTACGAACTGCCCACCGGCGACATCGAGGAGGCGGCGCGCAACCGTCTGAGCGCCCAGATCCTGCTGGGCAGGGGCGGGACCAGTTTCTCGTTCCTGCTTGAGGCGACCGTGCTGCACAACAACATCGGCGGCCTCACCGTCATGGACGAGCAGTTCGACTTCCTGACACAAGTCGCGACGCTCCCCAATGTCGCGCTCGGCGTCATCCCCTTGGGCGTGCCGAGAACCCTCTACCCCGGCGAGGCCTTCTACCTGTTCGACGACCACACCGTCAGACAGGAGTTCTGGTCTGGTGCCTTCAAATCCTCCCGCCCCTCCGACATCGCCCACTTCGCCCGCGCCTTCGCCAAACTCCGCACCCACGCCGTTTACGGCGACCGGGTGCGGCGCGAGATCGAGGCCGCTCGGGCGCGTCTGGTGCAACTTGGAGCAACCTGATGGGCTCCCCTTTGTGGGGAAGGGGAGCCCGTGGGTTGTTAGGTGGGGGTGTAGGTGGGGGTGTTGGGTTCGAAGGAGGAGAGGGAGGGGTCGTGGTCCAGGGGGCCGGTGTCGGACATGGCGGACATCCAGTGGTGGAAGTTGTCGCCTCGGTCGCGGAGGGTCGTGTAGAGGCGGGTTGTCAGGTGGTGGCGGATGGTGGCGAGGGAGGGGTCTTGGTGGCGGTTGGTCAGTTCGTGGGGGTCTTCTAGGAGGTCGTAGAGTTCGTTGTGGGATTCGGGGTTGATGATGAGTTTGTGGCGGGCGTCGCGGATCATGCGCTGGGGGTAGGGGAAGTGGTGGCCGTGGAACTCGGCGGTGAGTTCGGTGCGCCAGGGGGCCTTCTCGCCTGCGATCAGGGGGAGGAGGGTTGAGCCGTCGACGGCCTGGGCGGGGTCCAGGGCGGCGAGGTCGAGGATCGTGGCGGTCATGTCGGTGAGGCCGACGAACTCGTCGCGGACCTGGGCCGCCGGGGAGCCGGGGACGCGGACTATGGCGGGGATGCGGTAAATGTCCTCGTACATGGCCGGGCCCTTGTCGTGGAGTCTGTGGGCGCCGGTGAACTCGCCGTGGTCGGCGGTGAAGAAGACGGCGGTGGAGTCGTCTAGGCCGAGTTCGTGGAGGGTGTCGAGGATGCGGCCGATCTCCCTGTCGATCAGGGCCACGTAACCCCGGTAGACGGCGATGAGCTTGCGGGAGACGTCCTCGCTGAGGGTGTCGTAGGTCCATAGCGCGCTGTAGTTGCGCTGGACGGGCGGCTTGCCCTCGAACGTCTCCGCGACGGACGCGGGAAGCTCGATCTTGTCCGGGTCGTACATGTCGTAGTACTCCTCCGGCAGGAGGTACGGCAGGTGCGGTCCGAAGAAGTGGGTCGCGAGGAAGAACGGGCGGCGGCCCGTGCGGTAGTCGTCGGCGTACTCGTGCAGCCGCTCGATCGTCCGGGTCGCCAGGTAGTGCTCGAACGTCGCCTCGACGGGCTGGTGCAGCCGCGCGGCAAGCAGGTTCCCGGGGTTGCCGTTCGGCAGGGTCCCCCTGACGTGCCCGCTGATCTCGTACGGCGGCAGCCCGTTGTCCGAGAGGTACTTCAGGTAGTCGGGGTGGTCCACCGGGTTGTGCCAACCCGGCAGATCGGGCCCCTCGAACCCGAAGTCGGCGGCGTTGCGGTGCGTCCCGACGTGCCACTTGCCGTTCAGGCCGAGCCGGTATCCGGCGTCGGACAGGGCGGCGGAGAAGGTGAACTCGTCGGCCGGCAGGTCCTCGATGTAGCCGACGTTGCGCTCGTAGTTGGCGAGCAGTTTGTGCCGGAAGGGCAGTTTGCCGGTGAGGAGACTTGCCCGGGCGGGCGTACAGATCGCCGTCGGCGTGTACGCCCGCTCGAACCTCGTGCCCGACGCGGCGAGCGCGTCGAGGTGCGGGGTGGAGACCTCCGTGGGGTTGTGGCAGCCGAGCGTGTCCACCCGGTGCTGGTCGGTCATGAGGAACAGGATGTTGCGGGGGCCTGACGTCACTTGCCGGAGACCTTGCCGTAGACGTCGCCCAGGTAGTACGTGGAGGGCTCGGGGACCTCCTTGAGCTTGCCCGCGCCGACGAACAGCTCGGACATGCCCTTCAGCCAGGCGTCGACGGACCCGTCGGCGGTCTTGGCGGTGATGTCGGCGGTGCTGAGCGGCTGGCTGTTGGCCTGGTCGGCCTTCACCTGCTCCTCGGGCAGCTTGAGGAACGCGGCGGTGGCCTTCACCGTCTCCTCGGGGTTGGCCGAGCGGTAGTCGCTGGCCTCCTGGAGCACCTTCACGACCTTCTCGACGAGTTCCGGGCTCTTCTCGGCGACGTCGTTGGCCGTGACGTACGCGCTGGGGAAGCTCAGGTCGAAGTCGGCGTTCTTGGCCAGCTCGACGAGGTCGGGGACGCTCTTCTTGATCGTGTCGATCATCGGGTACCAGATGCCGGCGCCGTCGATCTGGCCGGACGCGAACGCCGACGCGATCGTCGCCGGGTCCATGGGGACGCGCTCGATGTCGTCAACGGTGAGCCCGGCCTTCTTCAGCGCGAGCGTCAGGATCATGTCGCCGGACGTGCCCTCGGGGACGCCGACCTTCTTGCCCTTCAGCCCGGCGAGCGAGGTGATGCCGGGCTGGGCGATGACGCGGTCGGCGAGGCCGAGCGAGTTGACGGACACGACCTTGGCCTGGCCGGACGCGGGCAGCCACAGCGCGCCCGGGCCGATGTAGCCGAAGTCGAGGTCGCCCGAGCCGAGCGCCTGGATCTGCAGGGGCCCGTTGGTGAAGACGCTGATCTTCGGCTCAAGGCCGTTCTTCTCCCACAGGTTCTCCTTGTCGGCTATGGCGAGGAGGGCGGAGCCGTTGTAGTCGGCGATGTATCCGAAGTCGACCTTCTGCGTGCCGGACTCGGTGGTGGAGTCGTCGCCGCACGCGGTCGCGGTGAGGCCGAGTACCGCCGCGGTGACGGTGGCAAGAAGGATGCGGGCTCTCATGGGGTTCAACCTTTCGCGGGGGTTGGCTGGTGGTAGACCGCACGCCATACACGGTTGCGCAGGGCGGCGAATTCCGGGGACAGGCGGGTCTGCTCTGTGCGGGGGTAAGGCAGGTCGACGTCTATGACCTCCTGGACGCGTCCGGGACCGGCGGCCATGACGACGACTCTGTTGCCGAGGTAGACGGCCTCGTCGACGTCGTGCGTAATGAACAGGACGGTTCTGCGCTCGCGGCTCCAGGTGTCGAGGAGCTGGTCTTGCATGCGGACGCGGGTGAGGGCGTCGAGCGCGCCGAAGGGTTCGTCCATGAGCAGGACGCGAGGGTCGGCGGCGTACGCGCGGGCGATGGCGCAGCGTTGGCGCATGCCGCCTGAGAGGGTCTTGGGGAGGGCGTCAGCGAAGTCGGACAAGCCGACGAGGTCGATGTACCTTTCGGCGCGGGCGCGTCGCTCGGCCTTGCCGATACCGGCGATCTTCAGCCCGAACTCGACGTTCCCCCGCACGGTCAGCCAGGGGAACAGCGCGTACTGCTGGAAGATGACGCCACGGTCGGGCCCCGGCCCGGCGACCGGGGACCCGTCGACGGTGACGACGCCGCTGGTCGGCGTGACGAGCCCGGCCGCGACGCCGAGCAGCGTGCTCTTCCCGCACCCCGACGGCCCCACGACGGTGACGAACTCGCCGTCCGCAAGGCCCAGGTCGACCTCGCTGAGCGCGGTCACGGTGTCCGCGCCGAGCGGGTAGACCTTCCCGACGCCCCGGAACTCGATCTTGTTCATCTGCGGTCCTGCCATCCGGTGAGGCGGCGCTCGGCGGCGAGCAGCAGCCGGTCCATGAGCAGGCCGAGGACGCCGATGGTGATGAGGCCGACGAAGATCGTCGGCAGGTCGTAGTAGATCTGCGCGTGCTGCATGCGGAAGCCCAGGCCCTCCTGGGCGGCGATGAGCTCGGCGGCGACGAGGGTGGCCCAGGCGCTGCCGAGGCCGACGCGCATGCCGACGATGATGAACGGCGACGAGGCGGGCACCACGACTCTGGCGAAGATCACCCTGTCGTTCGCGCCGAGGACGCGGGCCGCGTTGATCAGGGTGCTGTCGACCCCAATGACGCCCTGAAAAGTAGAGATTACGCACGAGAGAAACGCGCCGAGGCCGATCACGACGAGCTTGGGCGTCTCGCCGATGCCGAGCAGCACGATGGCCAGCGGGATGATCGCCAGCGGCGGGATCGTCCGGAAGAACTGCACCCAGGGTTCGAGCAGGCCGCGCGCGGTGCTGTACCAGCCCATGAGGAACCCGACCGGGACGGCCAGGGCGGTGCCGATGGCGAAGCCGACGAAGACGCGGCGGAGGCTGGCGAGGGCGTCATCGAGGAGTGTGCCGTCGGAGATCAGCTCCCAGCCGCGGCCGGCGACCTCGACGGGGCCCGGCAGCCCCTGGACGCCCGCGCCCGCGAGCGCGGCCCACACGCCGACGCCCGCGGCGAGCGCGACGACGTTGAGGATCGGGCCGGGAATCCGCGTGCCGCGTGCCTCGTGCGCGCGCTTACGCGAGTTTGCTTTCGGCACGACGGCGGGCTTCTCTTTCGCGGCCGTCTCGGGAGACGTCATGCGGGCCTGCCTATGGTGACCGTACGGAGCTCGTGAGCGCCGTCCTCCCTACTGACCTCGTAGTACAGGCGCAGTCCCTCGCCGACGGGTACGGCGTCCACGTACCGGACGGAACCGGTGCCGTGCGGGGTGACGACGGCGGGGCCGTCGACGGTCAGGCGTTCCCAGTGCACAAGGTCGGGCGAGAAGGCCAATCCCGTCTTCTCCTCGTAATTGCGGGAGAAGTGTGATTCGCCGTCGTAGAAGCCGATGAAACCGGCGGGGGTCTCGATGACGCTGTTGAGGCGGGCCGCCCAGGAGTCCCAGCCGTCGCCGGGCTCGAAGACGACGCCGCGCCACGTCCAGGTCGCGCCGTCGTCGGCGCTCTCGGCCAGCGCGGTCACCGACAGGGACAGGCCGGTGTTGTAGATGTCGGCGGACGCGTGCGCGGCGTCGGCCTCGGCCGCGTCGAAGATGCCGCGCGCGGCGCTGACCAGCATCACGAGGCGGCCGTCGGCGGTCCGCAGCACGCGCGGGTCCTTGACGCCCTCGGTGCCGGTGGAGGCCGCGGTGAAGACCGGGCGGCGCGCGGCCACGTCGAACGCCTCGGGCGCGGCGGCCTCCACGACGTCGATCCGCCAGCGGTTGTCGGCGGCGTCGACGTAGCTGAGGTACAGCTGGTAGACGCCGTCGGCGCGGCGGTGCAGGCAGAACCGCTCCATCGACGGGGAGTCCAGCTCGGACTTCTCGACCGCCCACACGTCGCGGAAGTCGACGCCGTCGTCGCTGACCGCGACCGCGCAGCGCCAGCCGCGCTCGGTGCGGGCGTCGCCGCGCGGGCGTCGGCGGCGGTAGGTCATGAGATAGCGGCCCTCGTCGGGCAGCACGCTCGCGCAGCCCACCCAGTAGCCGGGCTCGTCGCGCTCGGGGGTGAGCACGGTGACGCCTGCCTCGGGGTCGAAGGCGGGAATCGCGGTCATGATTCGTCCTCTCCGCGGCCTTGGCCGCCGGGGTAGCCGATGAGAAGCGGCGAGTCGTGGGCGACGAGCGCGAGCGCGCCGAGCGCGCCGACCTCGTCGCCGAGCGCCGCGGGGTGCGCCGGGAGGCGCTGGGCGGGCGGCAGGTGCGCGGCGAGCGCGGCCTCGGCGGCGGCCAGCACGCGCGGCACCGCGACCTCGCCGCCGACGACGATCCGCGCCGGGTTGACGGTGTTGCAGACGGACGCGAGCGCGAAGCCGAGGGCGCGTCCGGCGCGGTCGAAGGCGGCGACGGCGTCGGGGGCGCCTTCTTCGAGGGCTTGAAGCGCGCTAGGCAGGTCGTCGGCTCCGGATGCGGCCACGACGGCCGGGACCGACGCGACGGTCTCCAGGCAGCCCCGGCCGCCGCACGGGCACGGGCGTCCGGCGGGCTCGACCGGGACGTGGCCGATCTCGCCCGCGCTGCCGCGCGCTCCACGAAGGAGCCTTCCGCCGACGACGATGCCGCCGCCCACACCGTCAGACAGGCGGGTGTAGACGACGTCTGAGAAGCCCTTGCCTGCGCCGCGCAGCATCTCGGCCAGGGCGGCGAGGCGTGTGTTGTTGTCGACCGAGACCGGGACGCCGAACCGCTCGCCGATCGCGTCGACAAGGGCGGTGACGTGCTTGGAGCGCTCCGGGGCCGGTCCTACGGGGCCCGTGACGCCGACGCCTACGCCGTTGAGGGGGCCGAGGCCCGTCCGGAGGGAGTCGACGAGGCCACAGGCGATCTCCAGGCGGCGCTGCCATGACGTCGAGCGGGCGTAGCCGAGGGCGGCGGTGCCGATGACCTCCTGGGCGGCGTTGGCGACGGCGACGTGGACGCGTCGGTGGCCGAAGTCGAGGCCGAGGGTCTGGCCGGAGTGCGGGTTGAGGGTGAGCAGCTCGGCGGGGCGTCCTGGCGGGCGCTTGCGGCCTGCTGATTCCGGCGTCGTCACCACGACTGCGCCGCGCGCTAGGAGAGCGCCCACGATGTCGGACAGGGTCGAGCGGGACAAGGCGGACAAAGTGCCCAGTTCTGCGCGGCTGAGCGCGCCGCGCTCGCGCAGCAGCGCGACGACCCGCTCCTCGTGGCCGAGGCGGACGCGGGCGAGCACGCCGGGTTCGGTCTCGGACATCGTTGCGCTTACTCTCCGGAGGAATCGATTCGGCAAGGACTCCGGATGAAATCCTCGCTGGTGGAAAGGGAGGCTAACACCCACACAACCTACAATCCATATCTAATCACCCTGGATACAGTGTGTGCTGCGTCACTCGATCCGCCGCGTGGCGGAATGCGGAAGATGACGGGGTTTCCGGGTTCTCGATACGGTGGTCACGACAGCACGGCACGCGGACGGAGGCGTGGTGTTCATACAGCTCATCGAGGCCCCGGCCGGCGACGCGGACACCCTCCGCGAAGCCTCCTACCGGTGGGCCGACAAACTCGGCGCGACCTCGGTCGGATGGCTCGGCTGCACCGGCGGCGTCACCGACGACGGCGTCTGGATCAGCGCCGAGCGGTTCGAGTCCGAGCAGAAGGCGTGGGTGGAGAACGGCCGCCCGGGGCGTCGCCGGTGGTGGTCGGACACCCTCAAGGGCCTGTCGGGCGACGCGAGGTTCATCAACTGCCGCGAGGTCGAGGTGTTCGCGCCCGATCCCGACGCCATCGACACCGCCCGGTATGTCGAGATCGTCCAGGGCCGGATCAAGGACGCCGCCCTCATGCGGACGCTGCTGCGCAGCATGGAGAAGGAGATGTACGCCCACCGGACCGACCTTCTGGGCTCCACCCTCGCCTTCCACCCGGACGACGGCTACACGCACCTCATGTACCACACAAGCGAAGACGACGTCTTCGACGCCGAACTCCGCGAGATCCCTCCGCGCGTCAAGGCGATGATGGACGCGATCTACGAACTGAACGTCGCCACACCCCGCCGCCTTGCGCTCACTTCCCCCTGGATCCACTCCCGGCGCACGACGGTCCGGTGAAGCCGTCCCCCGGCCTTCCTCGCGGGAGGCCGGGGGCTCAGGCCGGTCAGCCTCGGGCGGCGAACAGGCTCGCGAGGAGGGGTTCGCAGGACAGGGTCGGCTTGTCGTCCGGACCTTGGGCGCGGAGGGCCCCGAGGACCCGCAGGGCTTCGATCACCTCGGAGTGGTCGGCGAAGCCCGCGGAGGCCAGGGCGGACAGGGAGAGGGCCGGCTGGTCGCCCTCTCCGGCGACCTCCAGCCACACCGACAGGTCGCCGGCCGGGCCGCGTTCGCCCTGGCGGACCAGGACGGTCCACGCGGCCTCGAGGGTCGGGTCGTCGAGGACGCCGGTGGACGCGACGAAGTCATGCGCCGAGTCGTCTAGGTGGCGCGCGATCACGTCGCGGGCCTCGTCCTGGCCGTTCACGCCCGCCCTGACGAGCAGGTCGAGCAGCGACGGCCACCCGCCCGTCAGCCGGAACAGCTCGGCGGGCGCGACCCCGCACCCGAGCTCAGGGTGGGCCGCGACCTTGCGCTCGATGCCCTCGACCGTCAAGGGCTCGAGCTCCAGAAGCCGCGCAGGGGGCGTGTGCCGAAGCCGCGTCCACAGCGCCGCGTACCGGGGCGGCACCACGGCGACGACGGAGAGCGTCCCCCTGTACTCCCCGTTACGGTTGACCGCCTCGACGGCCTCCGCGAGCCCCGCCCTCGCCGCCTCCACCGTCCGGCTGGTGAGGAGATCGAGGACGACGGCCGTCAGCCCCTTCTTCCGCGCGGCCCTGTCCACCGCGTCCCCCAACACCTCCTCCCCGAGCCCCACCCCAACCGTCCAAACCGCGACCTTCTCCCTCCTTCTCCCCTCTTCCTCCAACACCCGCCCCACATCCCCCAACCCCAACGCCCCAGCCCCCACAACCAACCAAACCACCCCATCCCTCACCAAAACCCCCTCAACCCCACCGGCCCCCCACCCACGAGCCTCCCCCAAAACCCCAACCTCACCAACCTCAGAAGCCGACTCACCCTCAACGGCCCCACCCCGAGCCCCCTCATCGCGAACAGCCCCAACCTGAGCAGCCCCCACAGCACCCTCAGCGGACGCGACACCCCCCGACCCAGGCCCAACCTGAACAGACTCAACCTGAACAGCCCCTGACGCGACCTCAGCCTCACCGACCTCCAAAGCAGGCTCTACCTGCACGGCCCCGGCCCGCGCGGACTCGGCCTCGGTGGACTCGGCCTGGATGGACTCGGCCGGGGCTTGCCCCGAAGCGGGCTCAGCCTCGGCGGGCTCCACCTGAGCAGACTCGATCTGAGCAGACTCGACCTGCGCGGGACCGGCCTGCGCCGACTCGGCCTGCGCGGACTCGGCCTGGATGGCCTCGGCCGGGGCGTGCCCGGGAGCGGGCTCATCGTCGGCGGGCTCTGCCTGAGCCGCAGACTCGACCTGCGCGGGCTCGACCTGCGCGGGCTCGGCCTGCGCGGTCCCGGCCTGGTCAGGTTCCGACGCGCGCACGCCCTCGGCGGGCTCGGAAGCGGGCTCAGCATCGGAGGACGCGAGCGGAGCCGCCTCGGACCCCTCCGAAGCCGGTGCGGACTCTTCCGGCCCGGGCACGACGACGTCGGCGCGCGCATCGGACTCCGCGCCCTCAGACCCAGCACCACCGGGCACTTCGCCGGTCTCGTCCACCTCCGACCCGGCCTGGACTGATTCAACCGGCGAAGGCACTACTTCCACGTTCTGGTCGGCCCCGCCAGATTCTTCGGCACCGTCAACCTGACCGCCTTCCAAGCCCCCGGTCGACGCGATCTCAACGACACCCGAACCCTCCCCAAGCGCCGCACCGCTCTCCCCCTCCGAAGGCGAGCCCTCCTCATCCGCCCCGGGCACCGACGAGGAACTCACCTCATCACCAGCACCCTCGACGGCAACCCCCTCCGAGACAGCAGCCCCCTCAGCGACGGCCTCCAGAACAGCGTCCTCCAACGCGACCACGGCCTCCACCGCAGGCACATCATCCGAGCCGACGGACGACCCCTCCGACAGAACCAAAGGCTCCCCGGCAACTCCGGACACCGGCGAAGCAACCGCCTCACCAGCCGCATCCGAGGCGACCAACCCCTCAGCAAGGCCCTCCGAGGCTTCGGAAACAGCGTCTTCCGACACGGCGATGGCCTCAGGCTCAGAGACATCATCCGAGACGACGGGTGACGACTCCTCCGACGAGACGGAAGATTCCTCGGCTGCTTCGGGCTCTGAGGAGGCGATCACCTCAGCAGCGGCAGCCGCGTCCGACGCAGCAGGGTCCTCAGCGCGGGCACCCGAGGACGCGGCGACCTCAGCCACAGCGCCTTCCGACGCGACAACGACCTCGGACTCAGAGACGTCACCCGCGACAACGGGTGACGACTCCTCCAACGGGTCGGAAGCCTCCTCGGCGGCCTCGGGCGCTGAGGAGGCGATCACCTCAGCAGCGGCATCCCCAGCGGCGACACCCTCGGCGGCCGCGTCCGAGGCGACGGGGTCCTCGGCGAGGGTGTCCGAGGATGCGGGAGCCTCGGCGACGGCTTCGGAGACGGGGTGTTCCGGTGCGGCCCCGGCCTCGGGCTCGGGCTCGGAGACGGCCTCGGGCTCGGGCTTGGGCTCGGGGGCAGCGTCGGAGGTTACGGGCGAGGGGGATTCCGAGGGGACGGAAGGTTCCTCGGCGGGTTCGGGTGCCGAGGAGGGGGTCGGCTCGGTGGCGGCGTCCTCGGGGGTGGGGGTCTCGGCGGGCTCGTCTGAGGCGATGGGGGCCTCAGTGAGGGTGTCCGAGGATGCGGGGGGTTCGGGGGCGGGGTCTTGCGGTGTGGGGACGGCGTCCGGTGTGGAGGCGTCGTCGGAAGCGGTGGGGGGCTGCTCCTCCGATGGGGCGGAAGGGGCCTCGGCGATCGCGTCCGGCGCGGTGGTGGTCGGTGCTGCCGCGTTCGGCTCGGTGCCTTCGGGGGTCGCCGGTGCTTCCGCCGGAGGGGGCGTTGTGGTCGCGGCGGCGTCGGGGGAATGCGGCTCCGTGGGGTGCGCGCCCTCCGGGTTCAGGACTGCGGGGTCCGACGAAACGGACGATTCGGGCTCGGGCTCGGAGGCCGGTTCGGGCTGTTCGTCGGAAATGTCCGTGGGTGCGGGTGTTGCGTCCGGCTCGGGGGCCTCGGATACCGGGTCGAGTTCGCGTGCCGCGGCGGCTGGGTTCGCGGGGACGTCGGCGGCGGTGTCCTCAGGGGACGCGGCGGTGGACTGGCCCGACAGGCCCTCCGGCTCGTCCGCGCCGGAGCCGTCAGCGGCCGAGTCGCGCACGGAATCGTCGGCGGCCGAGTCGAGTGCGGGGGCCTCGGCAGCCGCGTCCGGCGCGAAACTGTCGGCCGGGTCGGGCGCGGGGTCGTTGACGGCCACGTCGGGAGCGGAGGCGTCAGGCGCGGAGGCGTCGACGCCCGCGTCGGAAGAGGGGCCGTCAGGCGCGGAGGCGTCGGTCGGGTCGGGCGCGGGGGTGTTGGCCAGGTCGCGCGTCGGGCCGTCGACCGTCGCGTCGGGTGCCGAGCTGTTGGCCGGGTCGGGCGCGGGGACGTAGATCGCGGCGTCGGAAGCGGGACCGTCGGACGCGGAGGAGTTGGCCGGGTCGGGCACGGAGGTGTTGGCCGCTGGGTCGAGAGCTTCGAGGGTGGGGGCCGTGGTGTCGGGGTCGGGTGCGGGCTCCTCCGAGACGGATTCCTGATGCGCGGCGTCCGCTTCAGAGGGCTCAGAGGTCGCGGTGTCCGCGCCGACGGGCTCAAGGGTGGCGGCATCCGCGTCCGAGATCTCAGGGGTGACCGCGTCCGCGTCGGAATGCTCAGGGGCCGAGGCATCCGCGCCGGGACGCTCGACAGGCGCAGCGTCCTCGCCGGAAGGCTCGGGAGTGACGGCGTCCGCGTCAGAGAGCGCAGGGATGACGGGGTGCGCGTCGGAAGGCTCGGCGGGTGCGGGGTGCGCGTCGGAGGGCTCAGGCGTGTCGGCGTCCTCGTCGGAAAGCTCGGAGGCGGCGCTGTGCGCGTCGGAAAGCTCGGGGGTGGGCTCGGCGTCGTCCGCAGGAGAGGGGAGGGCGGGTTCTGGCTCTTCCGTGGGCGAGGGGGTGCTGGGCTCGGTGGGTGAGGGGGCGGCGGGGGCGGTCTCGGCCGTTGGGGAGGCGGCGGGGGAATCGGTGTGCTCAGTGGGGGGCGCGACAGGGGCCCCGGCCTCGGCCGTTGGGGAGGTGCTTTCGGGGCTGGCCTCGGCTGCGGGAGGGGTGGCGGCGGGGGTGGGCTCGGGTGAGGGGGCGGGGGGCTCGGGCTCGGGGGTGGGGGCGGCGGGGGCGGCGTCGGCTGGGGCCGGGGCGGGCTCGGTGGGGGTGGGGGTGGGTGGGGTGGGGAGGGTTATTGAGTTGTTGGAGACTGGCCAGAGGAGGCGTTGCCAGGTGGGGGGCCAGGTGGATTCGGCGGTGGCGACGAGGGAGTCTTCATCGGGGCGGAGGCCGGCGGCGGCGTCCAGGAGGTCGCAGAGGAGGATCAGGTCGGGGGTGGGGGTGGTGGAGGCGGCGTGGATTTCGGCGAGGAGGTCGGCGTAGCGGGGTGGGCCGGTGAGGGTGGCGAGGGCGGCTACGCGTCGGCGGGTGGCTTCGGCGGCCGCGGCGTCCTCCAGGGCGGGGAGGGTGGGCGGGGTGCCGGGGAGGGCGGTGAGTGCCTTGTCGAAGGCGGTCACCGCTTCGGTGAGGACGTAGAGGTCAAGGTCGGCGGGGCGGGTGTCGGCTTGGAGGGCGGCCAGGACGCGGCGGGCTCCGTCCACCGAGGCGGGGAGGATCGCCCTTAGGGACGTGAGGATGTCTTCCGTCCGCTTTTCCGTGTTTGTTACGGATTCCTGGTTCACCAACAGATCCACATCCTTCGCCCGAAGAAGACACCGTCGAACATCAGCCCCCGCTGACGCTGTCGCGAGCGTAAAACCCCCCGCCCGACGACTTCCGGCAATTCACCAAATAGCTACACATCCGCCTTCTCGCACCCCCCGAACCCCTCGGCGTGAGCTGGGTGGAGGGGCGGGGGGACATTGGGTACATCCCGCTGCTGCTGATGGTGGACCTGCCGTTGCTCGCGGTGTTGCCGCATGGGAAGGGGGTGGTTTGGGCTTCGGGGGCGGGGCTTGTGCAGGCTGGGGTGATTTGGGGGGTGGGGTTGGTGGTGGCGTGGGTGAGGGGGAAATAGGGTGGAGTTACCGCCGTGAAAGGGGGGTCACTGAAGACCTCCAAGCGCGGGGCCACTGAAGACCTCATGGCACGCTCACGGCGGCCACGCCCGGTAGGTACGGCGCTGAAGGCGTCGCGGCCGCCGGGCGCGATCGTGTGCGGGGGTTTGCCGGTTCGGCAAGCGGGTTTGGCGGATCGCGGGGGTCGGGGTGATGCTCTGGAGTCAGCGTGACGAAGGAGCGGAAGATGACAGTCGAGCACACCCACCAGCACACCCACCAGCACGACCACGGGCACGACCAGCAGGCGCACGGTGAGGGCAGCAACGCGTGGCACTGGGATGAGCGGTACCGGCAGAGCGACCGGATCTGGAGCGGGCAGCCCAACCGGGTGCTCGTGGAGGAGGCCGAGGGACTGGTTCCGGGACGCGCCCTCGATCTCGGGTGCGGCGAGGGGGCCGACGCCGTCTGGCTGGCGACCAAGGGGTGGAAGGTCACGGCGACCGACCTGTCGGCCGTCGCGATCGAGCGGGCGAGCGGCCACGCGGCCGACGCGGGCGTCACCGTCGACTTCCAGCGGCACGACCTCGACGCCTCTTTCCCGGACGGCGAGTTCGACCTGATCACCGCGATGTTCTTCCACTCGTTCGTCGACCTGAAGCGCGAGGACATCCTGCGCCGGGCCGCCGCGGCGCTGGCCCCCGGCGGACGGCTGCTGATCGTCAGCCACGCCGGGTTCCCCGACTGGCACGAGGGCGAGCGCCCCGACGTGAGCTTCCCTACGCCCGACGAGACAGTCGCGGAGCTCCACCTGTCGGCGGACTACGAGGTCCTGAAGGCCGAGGAGCACGCCAAGGAGGTGTTCCGCCCCGACGGACAGCGCGGCGTCCGGCACGACTCGACGGTCCTTGTGCGGCGGTTGTCCGCCTGATCCGGTTTGGGCGGTACCCGGGCCTGGGCAGGTTCCGGACGTGGTCGTCAAAGATCCAGATCTGCGGCGCGATACGCTGAAGGCCGCGCACCGCCTGCTCGTGGTGGTGCTGTGGGCCCTGGGGATCTGGGCGGTCTGGCAGGTCAAGGCCGTGACGATCCCCGTCATCATCGGAATCCTCATCACCTCGGTGACGATCCCGCCGACGAACCGGCTGATCCGGCGCGGCCTCAACCCGGCGCTCGCGACCGCCGTGGTGTGGCTCGCGCTGATCGCCGGCGTCGCGGTGCTCGTGCTGCTGCTCGTCCCCCCGACGGTCAGCGGCTTCTCGCAGCTCGCCGCGAGCTTCGACGCGTTCGCCAAGACAGTTCAGGACCTCGCGGGCCGGTTCGGCCTGGACTCGGCGCAGATCGCCGAGTACAACCAGCAGGCCCGCGACTGGATCTCCGGCCACTCGGGCAACATCGCGGGGAGCGCGCTCACCGGGGTGATCGCGACGGGTGAGGTGCTGGTCGGCGCGGTGCTCGCGTTCGTGCTGGCGATCTACTTCACGCACGGGGGCACGCGGCTCGTCGGCTGGATCGGCGAGCTGCTGCCGCCGTCGGCGCGGGGACGGCTGCACGACGGGGCCGAGGTCGTCTTCGACGTCATGGGGAGGTATGTCCGTGGCGTCGCGGTCGTCGGGTTCGTCGACGGTTTCTTCATCGGCCTCGCCCTGTGGATTCTGGGCGTTCCCATCGCGGTGCCGCTCGCGGTCCTGACCTGGGTCGGCGCGTTCCTTCCGCTGGTCGGCGCGTTCCTCGCCGGGTTCCTCGCCGCGATAGTCGCGTTCGTCGCCAAGGGCTGGCTGGTCGCGCTGATCGTCATCGGCGTGACGATCGCGGTCCAGCAGCTCGAGGGCCACATCCTCGCCCCGCAGATCTACGGACGTGCCTTGGAGCTGCCGGGCGCGGTCATCCTTGTGGCGATCGCCTTGGGCAGCGCGCTCGCGGGCATAGCGGGGGCCTTCCTAGCCGCGCCCGTCGCGTCGGTCTCCGTGGCGCTGATCCGCAGGGCGCGCCGCGCCAAGGACGCCCCCGCCGAGCCCGACGCCGCCTGACGCGTCCGTTCCGTCCGCTTCGCCGCTACCAGCGCGGTAGCCTGCCCTGACGCGATCACCCGCACCGACCCCCGAGGAGCAGCACAGCATGGGCGCAGGCCACCACCACGGACCTGCCGGGTCCGAGCCGCACGGCTCGGTGCGCTGGGCGCTGGCGCTGATCGTCCCGCTCGCGCTGGCGACGCTCGCCGGGCTCGTGTGGCTGTGGCCGTCCGACTCCCCCTCCGACGCGCCCTCCACCGGCACCCTTTCGCGCCACAAGGCGACGGTCGTAGAAGTCGTCCTGGGCGCGTGCGCCAAGCCCGCCGACGCGCCCATCGACCTTGGCGGCGAGCCCGTCGTGGAGGCCGAGCCCGTCGACCCGCGCCGCTGCGGCACCGCGACGCTCCAGCTCACATCGGGCCCCCAGGACGGCCAGTACGCGTCGGTGAACCTGCCGACGGGTCCCGGCAGCCACGTCTACGAGGCGGGCGACGACGTCCTGGTGATCGAGACGCCCGGCGTCGAGGGCGTCGACCGGTTCCAGCTGTCCGACCACGACAGGTCCGACGCGCTGTGGACCGTCGCCGCCGCGTTCGTCCTCGCGGTCGTCGCGTTCGGCAGGTGGCGCGGCCTCGCGGCGCTCGCGGGTCTGGCGATCACGTTCACGCTGCTCGTGCTGTTCCTCATCCCGGCGATCCTCGCGGGCAGCCCGCCCCTGCTCGTCGCGATCGTCTGCGCCGCGGCGGTCATCCTCGCGGTGCTCTACCTGACGCACGGGTTCAGCCCGACGACCACGCTCGCCGTCCTCGGCACGCTCGCCGCGCTCGCCCTCACCGGAATCCTCGCGACCGCCGCGATCGGCCTCGCCCACCTCAACGGGATCACCGACGAGAGCAGCTTCTACCTCGACTACAACTACGCGATCAACACCCAGGGCCTGCTGCTGGCGAGCATCATCATCGGCTCGCTCGGCGTCCTTGACGACGTCACCGTCACGCAGGCGGCGACGGTCAGGGAGCTGGCGGCGGCGAACCCGTCCTATGGTTTCGGCGACCTGTACCGGGCGGGCGCGCGGGTGGGCAGGGCGCACATCGCGTCGGTGATCAACACGATCGTGCTGGCGTACGCGGGCGCGTCGCTGCCGCTGCTGCTGCTGTTCCGGATCGGCGAGCAGTCGGTCGGCGAGGTGCTGACCAACCCTGTGGTCGCGCAGGAGATCGTGCGCAGCGCGGCCGGGACGCTCGGGCTGATCGCCGCGGTGCCGCTGACGACCGCGCTCGCCGCCTTCACCGCGTCACGGAACCGCGGTATCGCGACCGCCCTCCCGACCCGTACACCCGAACGAATTTGACAGATCACTTATTACTGGCATTTTCCCATGTCATGGGAAATCTTGTTCTCGACCGTGTCTCCAAGAGCTACGGTGCGCGCCATGCCCTGGCGGGACTTGGCTTCGAGGTGAAGGAAGGCGAGCTCTTCGGCTTCGTCGGCAGCAACGGGGCGGGCAAGACGACCGCGATGCGGATCGTGCTGGGCGTCCTTGCCGCCGACTCCGGCGAGATCCGCTGGGACGGCGCGCCGATCGACGACGCGGTGCGCCGATCGATCGGGTACATGCCGGAAGAGCGCGGTCTGTATCCGAAGATGAAGGTCCGCGAGCAGTTGGTGTATCTCGCCCGGCTTCGCGGGCTTTCCGCCGCCGCCGCGCGCACCTCCACCGACGCCTGGCTTGAGCGGCTCGGCGTCGCGGAACGCGCCGACGACGAGGTGCAGAAGCTCAGCCTCGGCAACCAGCAGCGCGTCCAGCTGGCCGCCGCGCTGGTACACGACCCCAAGCTGCTCGTCCTTGACGAACCCTTCTCCGGGCTCGATCCCGTCGCCGTCGACGTCATGAGCGAGGTGCTGAAGGAGAAGGCGGCCGAGGGCGTTCCCGTCGTCTTCTCCAGCCACCAGCTCGACCTCGTGGAACGGCTGTGCGACCGGGTCGGGATCGTGCGCGCGGGCCGCCTCGTCGCGCTCGGCAGCGTCGCTGAGCTGCGCGAGGGCGGGGAGGCCCGGCTCGTCGTCCGGGTCGCGGACGCCGCGCCGGACTGGGCGTCGGCGGTCCCCGGCTTCACCCTTGACGCGCCCGACACCTACGCCGTCGCGCCCGACGCCGACGACCAGGCCCTGCTGCGCGCCGCGCTGGACGCCGGACGCGTCACCGAGTTCGCCTGGCGCAGGCCCACTTTGACGGAACTGTTCCGCGAGGCCGTCGCGGGCGAACCCACCCCCGAGGAGGAGGCCGCGTGAACGCGCTGCCGGAGATCTGGCTCGTCGCGTCGCGGGAGCTCGCGCGGATCAGGTCGCGCATGTTCGTCTTCGTGACCGGCGGCATGATGGTGCTGATCGTCGGCGCGCTCGTCGCGGTCAAGCTGCTCGGCGGCTCCACGCCCACGGCTGTCGGTTTTGTCGACTCGGCGACCCGCGCCCAGGTCGTCGCGGTGGCCGAGGCGGCGGGGCTGGACATCGCGCCGCGCTCGGTCGAGTCCGAGGCCGTCGGCGAGAAGCTGGTGATCGACGGGGAGCTCGACGCGCTCGTCCTGGACGGGCCGCTCCGCATCGTCGTCGAGAAGGAGCCCGACAGCGCGCTGCACGGCACGCTCACCGCCCTCGCCCGGCAGGCCGCGCTCGACGCGCAGCTCACCGGTGCGGGCCTCGATCCGAACGCGGTCGCCGCGTCCGTCGCGGCGGCGGATGTCCAGGTGGTGTCGCTCAAGGGGGAAGACGACCTTTTCGACCAGCGTCTCGGCATTTCCGCCGGATTGTCGGTCATCCTTTTCATCGTGCTCCAGACGACGGGGCTGCTCGTCGCGCAGGGCGTGGTCGAGGAGAAGGCGAGCCGGGTGGTCGAGCTGCTGCTCAGCGCGGTGCGGCCGTGGCGGCTCATGGCGGGCAAGGTGCTCGGCCTCGGCATCGTCGGGCTCGTCCAGATCGGGCTCGTCGTGGTGGCGGGCGTCGGCGCGCAGGCCGCGACGGACGTGCTCGGGATCTCCTTCGGCGCGCTGCTCGGCACCGCGGTCTGGTCGCTCGCCTGGTTCCTGCTCGGGTACACGATCTACGCGCTGCTGTACGCGTCGGCTTCGGCGACGGTCTCGCGGCAGGAGGAGATCGGCGGGGTGACCGCGCCCATCCAGATCCTGCTGATCGTGCCGTACATGCTGGCGTTCGCCGTCGTCCCTGCCGATCCCGACGGGACCGCCGCGCGCGTCGCGTCCTATATCCCGTTCTTCTCCCCCATCCTCATGCCGGTGCGCAGCGCGTTCGGCGTGCCGTGGTGGGAGCAGATCTTGGCGATGCTCCCGGCCCTGGCGCTGATCGCCGGCCTGATCTGGTTCGCGGGCCGGGTGTACAGCTACTCGGTGCTGCGGATGGGCGGCCGGGTGTCGCTCGGCGACGCGCTCCGGGGCCGCTGAGCCCCGGGAATGGGGGCGGGCGCGGGCTTGTTGTGCCGGGCGTGACGGTTTCCGACGACGAGAGGACCAAGGTATGAAGCAGGGCATCCACCCCGAGTACCGGACCGTCGTCTTCCGCGACAAGAGCGCCGACAGCGCGTTCCTGACGCGCTCGACGATGACGAGCGACAAGACGATCGAGTGGACGGACGGCAACACCTACCCCGTCGTTGACGTCGACGTCTCCTCGGCGAGCCACCCGTTCTACACGGGACGCGGCCGCACCATCGACACCGCGGGCCGCATCGAGCAGTTCAAGCGCCGGTACGGCAAGCGCTAGCGACCCGGTACAGGGCACAGGGGGCGGATCTTCCGGGATCCGCCCCTTCCGCGTCTCCGGGGCCGGAAACGGCGGCCGGAATGACGGAAAGGTGACCTGGGTCATGGGCGGGAAGAGGCGAACCCCAAGTCCGGGCAATGAAAGGCCAGGTCCACTTCTTTCACTCTATTCACGGACATAACGTAGTCAGTGTCAGAGAAAGAAGATTAAGGGGATTCACCATGAAGGTCATGCCGCTGGTCGCCGCCGCGACCCTCGCCCTCAGCGGACTCGTCACCCCCGCCGCCTACGCCGCCCCCGCCCAGCAGGCCGACTGCCGGACCTACTCGAGCGTCTCGGTCTGCGGCGAGCTCACCCTCGACGCCACCCAGCAGCAGTGCGTCACCAACGCGGTCGGCCAGGGCATGACCGAGCGCAGGGCCGAGGTCGAGTGCACCGCGTTCGGCTCCTGACCCGGCGGGGACGCCTCCCCGCGCGAAGAACCCCGCACAGCCCCTCGACAACAGAAGATCTCCCGCGATCCGCCGAGACACCTTCCGCCATTAGCCGGCGGTTCGCGGGATCAGCGGCGAAAGCGCGTCCACCGGAAATCCGACGGACGCGCTTTCGCTTTTCTGCGCCTTTACCGGCGCTTAAGGAATATCCGCACCTTGTCGTTTCATGACCCGGCGAGCCGGAACGTCCGGACATAGTCGAACTGGGCGGTCGCCCCCGCCGCGTTCATGGACACCAGGCCGATCCTCGGCTTGGTCCGGTAGGGGGTGGACCAGGCTCCCGCCCACGTCCAGTGCGTGCCGTCGGTGCTGGAGGCGGCCCTGACGCGGTTCTCGCCGTCCACCACCGTGTAGGCGAGGCGCAGCCACAGGACCGACGTCGCGGGCCCGCCGAACATCGGACCGCTGTAGACCGCCTCGGGCGGGGTGGCCGTGAGACGTTCGGCCTCCTTGTTGAACTCGGTCTGGTGCAGGAACGCCCCTCCCCCGTTCTGGAGCGGCAGGATCGAGTGGGCGAGCTTGAAGAACCGGTTGTCGTTCTCGTAGAGGACGATCCCCGCCTGCTGGTTGCCGGTCCGTCCGTCGAAGGTCAGCTTGGTCTCGACCAGGAAGTCGCCGTCGGGGGCGTCGCGCAGCAGGACGGACGCGCTGTTGTCGTTGCGGTACAGCTCGGCGGCCTGGGTGGGCCAGGTGAGGACGCCTCCCCCGGTCACCGCCGCGGTGGCCTTCTCGCCCCTGATCCAGCTCCAGGCGGCGTCGGAGACCTCGGGACGGCCTGTGCCGTCGAACTCGTCGGAGTGGGCGGTCAGCGGGGTTCCGGGCTGCGGCTCGGGAGCGCGCTGGGTGACCGGCTTGTACAGGTCGGCCGCGCCGAGGTTGTCGGCGTCGACCCTGCCGCCGCTGGTGGCCGCGCCGATCCTGCCGAAGTCGGGCGCGCCGGACGGCAGCGTCAGGGTGATCTCCGCGACGGGGTCGCGCAGCCGGTCCGCCGACAGGGCGGCGGTGATCGCGTTCCCGCGCCGCTCGACTGCGACGTTGTGCCAGGCGGTGTAGGCGAATCCGGCGGGCAGCGGCGCGGTCTGCTCGGTCGTCACGCCCTTGATCGTCGTCGCGACGGTGAACAGGCCGCGCGCACGGTCGATCCAGGCGATCACCGAGTTCTTGTCGTTCTTGTGCGCGACGACGAGCCCGGCGGCGCCGCCCGTGCCGGTCCCGAGCCGGAGGTCGCCCTCGATCCGGACGTCGCCCTTGACCTGCTTCTTGGCGAGCTGGAGGGAGGCTCCGGAGGCCGGGGAGGCGAGGTGGCCGCCCGCATCCGGGTCGGTGGCGATCTTCCAGTCGGTGAACCAGCCGGAAAGCGGGTTCTGGCCGTTGAAGTCGCCGCCCTCGGCGAACTCGGTCACCGGGGCCTGCTGCCGGGTGCTCGACGGACCCGCGCCCGCCCGCACGACGGGCCAGCCGTCGATCCAGTCGAGCCTGTCGATCAGCATCGGGCGGCGGCTCAGGTTGTTGAGGGTGCCTCCCCAAGGGCCGGTCACCGGGGGAAGGTCGGGGTTGGCGGTCGGGATCGCGTGGTAGACGAGCCAGTCCTGACCGGAAAGGTCGGTCTGGAAGGAGTTGTGGCCGGGGCCCGCCCAGGTGTCGCCGTTGGACGCCAGGACGATGCCGTCCTTGCTGGTCAGGTCCATCAGGTCGAGGCCGCTGGGGGTCACGAAGGGGCCGAGGGGGTTGTCGGCCCGGCCGACCTTGACGGTGTAGCCGCTGAACGCGCCGTCGCAGCAGCCGCCGTCGGAGTAGAAGAGGTAGTACCAGCCGTCGCGGCGGACCACGTAGCCGCCTTCGGCGCGGCGGCCGCGCGCGATCTGGGTGACGGGGCCGACGAGCGCGGTGGCGTCGGCGTTGGTCTTGGCGACGCAGATGGTGTCGTAGCTGCCCCAGTACAGGTAGTGCTGGCCGCCCACGTCGGTGAACAGGGACTGGTCGATGTTGCCGGTGGGGCAGCCGCTTCCGCCGGCCGGGATGAGGCGGCCCCGGTCCGTCCAGGGGCCCGCCGCGCTGGGGCTCGTCGCGAGGCCGACGCCGCCCGTGGAAAGCGAGTACGTCAGGTGGTAGACGCCGTCGACGTAGCGGATGTCGGGGGCCCAGGGGCGGGTGCCTGAGGGCCACCAGGAGGGGCGGTCGGCGAACGTGAAGACCTCGCCGACGAAGCTCCAGTTGACCATGTCGGCGGAGCGGACGACGGGCAGGATGCGTTCCCGGGTGTCGCCCTTGTCGTTGAACACCCCGTTCGTGGTGCCGTAGGCGTACCAGAGGCCGTCCTTGGCCTTGATGATCGCGGGGTCGGGGAAGGTGTCGACGACGCCCGCCGTGACGGGGTTGGTGAAGCCGTCAGAGGGCTTGGCGAGGGCGGGGGCGGAGGGCGCGGCGGCGAGCCCGGCGGCGGTCACGAGCGCGGCGAAGGCCGCCGCGACGCGCGTTCGCAGACCGGCAGGGCCGATCGAACTGATCACTGTGTTCCCTTTAATGCCGATACTTCGGAGGAAATCTCCGCTGGCGCAGAGGACATTAACGATCAATAAGCCCGATTTCCAGACCTGCAAAGTAGGATTTATGGTGGCCTGTGTCACACATGACCCGCCGACGGACCCGTCAGCGGAAGGCGCGCACGGACAGCTCGGTCGTCAGCGCGACCGCGACGGACTGGACCGCGAGCAGCCCCGCGAGGACGACGAGCTGGACCACCGCCGCCTGGACCGGGCTCGCCCCGCCCAGCAGCATCCCGACGAAGGCACCGGGCAGCGTCACGAGGCCGACCGTGCGGGTCTGGTCGAGGGCCGGGATCAGGGAGGTCGCGGCGGCAGGGCGGCAGATCTCCAGGGCGGCCTGGCGGTCGCTGAAGCCGAGGGAGAGCGCCGCCTCCACCTCGCCCCTGCGGGTTTCGAGCTCGTCGCGGCAGCGGCGTCCGCACAGCGCGGTGACGGTCATCGCCCCGCCGACCAGGATGCCCGCGACCGGGATCACCGCGAGTCCCTGCGGCGGCACGAGACCCGTCCCGAGCAGCAGCGCGAGCACCGGCACCGTCCCGCCGAGCAGCGGCAGCACCGCCCACCAGGCCCGGCCGCGCCACCACGCCCCCGACGCGCCGGGCCGCGAGGCGTCGCCCACCCGGGAGGCCGCGGTGTAGCCCGCCACCGCGTGCATCGCGACGACGAACAGGACAGTCGCCCACAGCCGGGTCGCCACCTGGCTGATCAGCAGCGCGACGACGCCGAGCTGGACCGCCGCCCTCGCCCCCGCGGTGATCGCCGCCCTGCCGTGGCCGAGCCCGGCGAGGGCCGCGACCGCCGCCGCCAGCAGGACGAGGCCCACCACGACGGCATAGAGCAGGGGTCCGGGGGTGAAAAGGCTGGTCACCTCGGCCATTATCGGCCCCCCGCGCGGTGACCTGTGACACGACCGGAACGTATGATCGTTTCATGGGACAGACCTGCACACACCTGGATCAGATCAAGGCCGACGCCCGGCCTTCGTCTGAAGGCTGTGAGGACTGCCTGCGTACCGGGGGACGCTGGGTGCATCTGCGGATGTGCCGGACCTGCGGGCACGTCGGCTGCTGTGACTCATCGCCGAACACACACGCCACCGCGCACTTCCACACCACCGACCATCCGCTGATCAGCTCCTACGAGCCCGGCGAGGACTGGACCTGGTGTTACAAGGACGACACGGGCTTCCGTGTCGACGGACTCAAGGACTTCAGCCACCCATGAGCGACGCGGAGCGGCCGGTCCTCCTGTCGGTGGACGACGATCCGTCGGTGTCCCGGGCCGTGGCCCGGGACCTGCGGCGCAAGTACGGGCAGGACTTCCGGGTGATCAGGGCGGAGACGCCCGAGACCGGGCTCGACGCGCTGAAGGAGCTGAAACTCAAGGGCGCGAGGGTCGCGGTGATCCTCGCCGACTATCGGATGCCGGAGATGTCGGGCATCGAGTTCCTTGAGACGGCGATGGACATCTATCCCAGGGCCCGTCGCGCGCTGCTCACCGCCTACGCCGACACCGACGCGGCCATCGCGGCGATCAACGTGGTGGACGTCGACCACTACCTGCTCAAGCCGTGGGACCCGCCGGAGGAGAAGCTGTACCCGGTGGTCGACGCGATGATCGACTCCTATCTCGACGCGCCCGACATCAACGCCGCCGAGACCAAGGTCATCGGGCACCGGTGGTCGCCCCCGTCGTTCAAGGTGCGCGACTTCCTCGCCCGCAACGCCGTCCCCTACCGGTGGTTCCAGATCGACGAGCCCGAGGCGTTGCGGCTGCTCCAGGCCGCGAACCTCGATCCGACGGCCGAGCTTCCCGTGGTCGTCACGCCCGATGGAGGGGCGCTGGTCGCGCCGTCCACCGGGCAGCTCGCGTCGGCCGTGGGGCTGGCGACGACCCCGGAGACCGATCTGTACGACCTCGTCGTCGTCGGCGGCGGGCCCGCCGGCCTCGGCGCTGCCGTGTACGGGGCGTCGGAGGGGCTGCGGACGCTCCTTGTCGAGCGGTACTCCACCGGGGGGCAGGCCGGGCAGTCGTCCCGGATCGAGAACTACCTGGGGTTCCCCGACGGCGTCAGCGGCGGCCAGCTCACCGACCGGGCGCGCCGCCAGGCCGTCAAGTTCGGCACCGAGATCCTCACCAGCCGCGACGCCGTCGGCCTGCGCGCGCACGGTCCCGGCCGGGTCCTCGTCTTCGGCGACGGCCGCGAGATCACCGCGCACACCGTGATCATCGCGACCGGGGTGCAGTACCGGGAGCTCGACGCCCCGGGCGTCGCGGAGCTCACCGGACGCGGCGTGTACTACGGCTCCGCCATGACCGAGGCGGCCTCCTGCCAGGGCGACGACGTCTACATCGTCGGCGGCGCGAACTCGGCGGGGCAGGCCGCGGTGTTCTTCTCGCGGGTCGCCAAGTCGGTCACCCTGCTGGTGCGGGGGCGGTCGCTGGAAGACAGCATGTCGTACTACCTGATCGAGCAACTGAGGGCGATCGGCAACGTCCGGGTGCGGCTCGGGACGACGGTCGCGCAGGCGCACGGATCGGACAACCTCGAGGGGCTGACGCTGCGGACTCCCGAGGGGGCCGAGGAGCGCGTCGAGGCGAGCCACATGTTCGTGTTCATCGGCGCGCAGCCCCGCACCGACTGGCTCGCCGACGTGGTCGAACGCGACGAGCACGGCTTCATCAGGACCGGTGCCGACCTCGTCGTAGATGGGCGGATGCCGCGAGGGTGGCCTCTGGAACGTGATCCGTGGCCCTTGGAGTCGAGCCTCCCCGGCGTGTTCGTCGCCGGGGACGTTCGTGCTGAGTCCGTCAAAAGGGTCGCCTCGGCCGTGGGGGACGGGGCGATGGCGGTCTCGCTCGCGCACCGGTACCTGGGGTCGTCATGAGCCTCGCCGAACGCGACGGCACCCTGACGCCCGAGGAGCTGCGCGGGCTGTTCCTGTTCGAATCCCTTGACGACGAGCAGCTCGGGTGGATCGCCGAGCACGGCTGGACCGCCTCGGCCCCCGCCGACACGATCGTGATGACCGAGGGCGAACCCGGCGACTACCTCGTCCTGCTCCTTTCCGGCACCATCGCGCTCAGCCGCAGGATCGGCGTCGACGACGTCGAGACCAACCGGACCGACCAGGTCGGCGTGTACGCGGGCGCGGTGCGGTCCTACATCGGGGCCGAACAGAAGACCGGCTACCCCGCGTCGGTGAAGGCGTGCTCGGACTGCAGGTTCTTCGTGCTGCCCAGCGAGGACTTCGCCTGGCTGATGCGCACCTGGTTCCCGATGGCCACCCACCTGCTCGAGGGCCTGTTCCTCGGCCTGTCCAACAGCCAGACCATCGTCAACCAGCGCCAGCAGCTGCTCGCGCTCGGCTCGCTCAGCGCCGGGCTCACCCACGAGCTCAACAACCCCGCCGCGGCGGCCGTGCGGGCCACGTCGCGGCTGCGCGAGCGGGTCGAGGGCATGCGGCACAAGCTCGCGATGCTCGCGCACGGGCAGATCGACCCGAGGCTGCTCACCCTCCTTGTCGACGTGCAGGAGGAGGCCGTCCGCGGCATCGCCGACGCGCCGCAGCTCAGCGCGGTCGAGGAGTCCGAGCGCGAGGACGAGATCGCCGACTGGCTCGAGGACCACGACTGCGGGACGCCCTGGGAGACCGCGCCGATCTTCGTCGCGGCCGGGCTCGGCACCGACTTCCTCGACCGGGTCGAGGCCGACGCGCCGCCCGACCTCCTCGAAGGTTCGCTCCGCTGGCTCGCCTACACGCTCGAATCCGAACTGCTGCTCGGCGAGATCACCGACTCGGTCAACCGGATCTCCGGGCTGATCCAGGCGGCCAAGCAGTACTCCCACATGGACCGCTCGCCGTTCGAACGCGCCGACATCCACACCGGGCTGGAGAGCACCCTCGTCATGCTCAACGGCAAGCTGGAGGGCCTCGAGGTCGTCACCGACTTCGACCGCACCCTCCCGCCCGTCCCGATCTACGCGGGCGAGCTGAACCAGGTCTGGACGAACCTCATCGACAACGCCGTCCAGGCCATGCACGGCTCAGGCACCCTCACCATCCGCACCGCGCGCGACGGCGACCGCGTCAGGGTCGACATCGCCGACACCGGCCCCGGCATCCCCGAGGCGATCCGACACCGCATCTTCGAACCCTTCTTCACCACCAAGCCCGTCGGCCAGGGCACCGGCCTCGGCCTCGACATCTCCTACCGCATCATCGTCAACCGCCACGGCGGCGACCTCACCGTCACCTCCACCCCCGGCCACACCCTCTTCTCCACCCACCTCCCCCTAACCGAACGCCCCCCAACCCAACCCCACACCCCCCAATCCCCCCACCCACCAGCACAAACGACATTACGGATACGCACCACACCCAAACCACAACCCTCAGTAGCATCACGCCGTGCCCAGTTCCCAGCATGAGGCGCTGCACCGCATTTTCCAGGAAGACACCGGCCTGGTGATCCGTGTCCTGGAAAGCGTGCTCAACCTCGATATGCCGACCCCCGAGAAGATCGAGATCCTCAGCACCGATCTCACCGAACTGTCCCCTATCTCCCGGTGGCCCGACACCCTCCTGCGGGTCGACTCCCCCGACGGACCGATGATCATGATCATCGAGGCCCAGACCGACCCCTCGGACAACAAGCACCGCAGATGGGCCCGCTACATCGCCCACCTCCAGGACGTCTACGCGTGCGACGTCTCCCTCGTCGTCACGTGCCGGAAGGCCACGACGGCGCGCTGGGCGGCCGAGCCGTTCGAGATCGGGCCGCGCTCGTGGCGGTCCATGACCGTCCGCCCGCTGGTGCTCGGGCCGGACAACGTCCCGGTGATCACGACCACCGAGGAGGCCGTCCGCGACGTGCCCCTCACCGTCCTGTCCGCGCTGGTCCACGGTGGTTCCCGGCGCGCGGATGTCATACTTGAGGTGCTAGCGGCCTCGCTCGCCACCATCGACCTGAGCCAGGCCATCCACCTGGCCGAGTTCACCGAGGGCGGTTTGGGCGAGGGCCCGGCCCGCCAGAAGTGGAGAACCCTCATGGCGACCAAGCCCTACGACTACGTTTCCCAGACCCGCCTCGAAGGCCGTGCTGAAGGCCGCGCCGAGGGCCGGGCGGAGGGGGCGGTGAAGAGTCTGTTGATCGTGCTCGATGGGCGTGGGATCGCGCTCAGCGAGGAGCAGCGGCGGCTGATCAGCGAGACGACCGACGCGGACCAGCTCGCGCGGTGGCTCAGGCGCGCCGCGACCGCGGAGAGCGCGGACGAGTTGTTCGGCTGAGTTCGGGCGGTACGGCGGTCGGGGCCCGTTGATCGTGGGCGGGCCCCGGCGGATGATGGGTGGGTGGGGGGTTGTGGGGGGTCGGTAGGGTCGGGGGGTGGGTTCTCGGTTTGAGGTTGATGGCGGAGAGGTGTCGGACGGGCGGCGGGTGGGGCCCGGTCGGCCTCGGCGGTATGGGGAGGTTGAGGAGCTTGAGCTGATTCTTGAGGCGGCGTTCCGGGCGGTGCGGCGCAAGGGGTATTCGGATGTGACCGTCGCGGACGTGCTCGCTGAGGCGGGGGTGGCGCGGCGGTCGTTCTACCGGCACTTCGAGTCCAAGGACGAGCTGATCACCGCGATGTTCCGGCGTGAGGCCGCGCGGTTCACCGCCGCCGTCACCCGGGCCGTGCGGGAGGCGCCGACGCCCGCCGAGGCGCTGGTGACGTGGGTCGACGAGATCCTCGCGCTGGCGTTGAGCCCGTCGAAGGCGCGCAGGGCGCAGGTGTTCGCCGCGAACTCCGCGCCCCGGCACTCGGCCGACGACGCGCGCCACACCTACGGCCCGCTGATCGCGCTGCTCGCCGAGACGCTGCGGGACGGGGCCGACGCGGGCGCGCTCACCTGCGCTAGGCCCAAGGCCGACGCCCGGCTCATCAGCGCCGCGACCTGGGAGACCCTCGCCCTGCTGCGCGCCGAGCCCGACGACGCCGTCCGGCAGGAGATCCGCGCCGACCTGCTGTCGTTCGCGCGCCGCGCCCTCGGCCTGCCCGACGGTCAGTAGAGCCGGGCGAACGCCTCGGCGAGTTCGCGGCGCGCGCGGTGCCTGGCCAGGGAGTCGTCTCCGGCGATGACGGCCTCGGCGACCCGCGCGTAGGAGCGCCGCGACCACCGGGACAGCTCGACGGCGTCGGGCACCGCGCCGCCCTCGGCGCGCATCCCGCGCAGGTGCCGTCCGGCCAGCTCAGTGACGATGTGCAGGAACAGGGTGAGGACGGGGTTGCCCGCGAGGTCGGCGAGTTCGGTGAAGGTGACGCGTCCGGAGGCGGCGTCGTCGCGCCCCGCCTCCACGGCCGCCGCGAGCCGCCGGGCGACGCGCGGCTCCGCGCGGCGGGCGAGCACGAGGTCGAGGCAGCCGAGTTCGATGGCCTCGCGTACCGCGTGCAGGTCCTCGCGGGTGGCGCGCCGGTAGTCGAGGTAGAGGGCCATCATCTCCACCGCCGCCGAAGGCTCAGGCTCGGTGACCACGAGCCCCCCGGACGGCCCGCGCCGCATCGTCGCGACGGCGTGGTGCTCGAGGACCCGGATCGCCTCGCGCAGCACCGCCCTGCTGACCCCGTACCTGGTGAGGAGCTCGGTCTCGGTCCCCAGGAACTCCCCCACGGGCCAGCCCCGATGCACCACCTCATTGTGGACGCGGACGGCGAGCAGTTCGCTCATCTTGGCGTCGCCGTCGGGGGCTGGCGCGGGCCTGTCCTGCCGCAGCGCGCGGTCGCGTGACGGGTGCGCCGCGACGTACCCGGCGACGCCTTCCAGGTACCGGGTCGTGGCCGAGCGCGCTTCATGGGCGTCGCCTGCGACGACGGCCTCCACGATCCGTCTACGGGCCTGTTCGACGGACTCCCCCACGGGCGCGGCCCTTCCGGCGACCTCCCCCGCGGCGAACCTGTCGGTGAGCGCGATGAGGACGTGCAGGAACAGCCTGAGCACCGGGTTGCCGGACAGCTCGCCGAGGGTGGCGTGGAAGACGTCCATCGCGGGGATGTCGGCGGGCGCGCCGGGCCGCTGACCTGGCGGCATCGCCTTGGCGCGCAGCGGCGCGATGTCGTCCTCGCCGAGGCGGGCGGCGGCCCCGGCGGCGGCGAGCGGTTCGAGCAGCAGCCGCGCCCTGACGAGGTCGGCGACGCTGGTGCCGCCGTGCTCCAGGTAGAGGATGATCGCGCGGGTGGCGGGTCCGTGGTCGGGCGCGGTGACGTACAGGCCGCCTCCGTTGCCGCGCCGCATCCGCGCGGCCCTGTGATGCTCCACGAGGACGAGCGCCTCGCGCAGGACCGACCTGCTGACCTCGAGCCGTACCCGCAGTTCCTCCTCCGAGCCGAGGGGCGCGCCCACGGGCCATCCCGCGTCGGCGATCTCCTTCTCGATGCGCCGCGCGGTGCGCAGCGCGAGTTTGGCGTCGGCGTGCATTGCCTCTCCCGGCCGGTGCGTGCGCTTAAGAGTGTAAGAGACGGAGTGGCGATCAGCGATCACTTACGGAACATACCGCCAGAGTCTAGGCGACCTACGCCATACCGTATAAGGTTCGGGCCATGTCGATTGCCATCTCGGAAGAGCACAGATCCCTCGCGGAAACCGTCGCGGACTTCCTGCGGCGGCGCGACGCACGCGGGGCGGCGCGCGCCCTGCTCGACGCGAAGGAAGAGGGCCTGCCCGCGTTCTGGGCGGAGCTCGGCGGCCTCGGCTGGCTCGGCCTGCACCTGCCCGAGGAGCACGGCGGGTCGGGCTTCGGGCTGCCGGAACTCGTCGTGGTCGTGGAGGAGCTGGGCCGCGCGATCGCGCCAGGGCCGTTCGTGCCGTCCGCCGTCGCCTCGGCGTTCCTGGCCGAGGCCGCGCCCGCCGAGCTCCAAGCCGAGCTGCTGCCGGGCCTCGCCGACGGGTCCATCGTCGGCGCGGTCGCGCTCGGCGGCTCGGTGACGGTCTCGGACGGCAAAGCCGACGGTGACGCCGGCGCCGTCATCGGCGGCGGACTCGCCCAGGTCATGCTCGTCGTCTCCGGCGCGGACGTCGCGGTCGTGCGGGCCGGCGACGGCGTCGCGGTGGAGGTCCCCGGCAACCTCGACCGGACCCGCCGCGCCGCCCGCGTCACCCTGTCCGGCGCGCCCGCGACGCTGATCCCCGGCGGCTGCGCCCTCCTGACGGACCTCGCCCGCCTGCTCTTCGCCGCCGAGGCCACCGGGATCGCCCGGGAGACCACGGTCCTGGCCGCCGAGTACGCCAAGATCCGCGTGCAGTTCGGCAGGCCGATCGCGACATTCCAGGCGGTCAAGCACCACTGCGCGAACATGCTCGTCGCCGCCGAGATGGCCACCGCCGCCGTCTGGAACGCCGCCCGCACCAAGACCCCCGCCGAGCGTTCCTACGCCGCCGCTATCGCCGCGACCCTCGCGCTGCCCGCCGCGCAGCGCAACGGACAGCTCAACATGCAGGTCCAGGGCGGCATCGGGTTCACCTGGGAGCACGACGCGCACCTGTACATCCGGCGCGCCGAGGCCGTCGCCGCGCTGCTGTCGGCCGAGGCCGCCGCCCAGGACGTCACCGCGCACTCGCGCGCGGGCGTGAAGCTGGAGCGGTCGGTGGAGCTGCCGCCCGAGGCCGAGACGTTCCGGGCCGAGGTCCGCGCGTTCGCCGCCAAGATCAAGGATCTTGACGACACCGCGAAGAAGACAGCGATCGTGGACGAGGGATACGCCGTCCCCCACTGGCCGCAGCCTTTCGGACGCAACGCCAAGGCCGTAGAGCAGCTCGTCATAGACGAGGAGTTCAAGGCGGCGGGCCTGCGCAAGCCCGCCTACGGGATCACCGGATGGGTGCTGCTTACCCTCGCCCAGCACGCCACCGAGGAGCAGGTGGCCCGTTGGGTGCGCCAGGGCCTCCTCCAGGAGGTCATCTGGTGCCAGCTGTTCAGCGAGCCGGACGCCGGATCGGACGCCGCGGGCGTCAAGACGAGGGCGACCCGCACCGACGGCGGCTGGATTCTCAACGGCCAGAAGGTCTGGACGTCCGGCGCGCACCTCGCCTCCTACGGCCTCGCGACCGTGCGCACCGACCCCGACGCGCCCAAGCACAAGGGCATCACCACAGTCGTCATCGACATGAAGGCCCCCGGCGTCGAGGTGCGGCCGCTGCGCCAGGCGACCGGCGGCGCAGACTTCAACGAGGTGTTCTTCACCGACGTGTTCGTGCCGGACTCCGACGTCGTCGGACCCGTCGACGCGGGCTGGACCGTCGCGCGGGCCACGCTCGGCAACGAGAGCGTCAGCATCGGCGGCGGCCAGGGCGGCATGGCGATCCCGCACGCGGTGTTCCTTACCGCGTTCGACGCCGCGCCCGAGCGGCTGACGGGCGGTCCGGGACGGCTCGGCAGGTACCTGGCCGCCGACGAGGCGCAGCGGGCGATGAACCTGCGGACCGCGCACCGTGCCGTCACCGGCGCGGGACCCGGCCCCGAGGGCAACGTCGCCAAGCTGGTGATCAGCGAGAACGGGCACGAGGCGTCGGCGATCCTCGCCGAGCTGGGCGGCCAGCAGACCGCCTTCGCCGACGGCGACGGGCTCGCCGCGGGCATGGTCCTGTGGCACCGGGCCATGGCGATCGCCGGAGGCACCTCGGAGATCAAGCGCAACCAGATCGGCGAGCGCATCCTCGGCCTACCCCGCGACCCCCTGATCGTCTGACGGCACCGCCACGGGCCCGTCCCTTCCAGGGGGCGGGCCTTCGGCGTTTCCGGCGAAAACCCCGCCGAGTCATGCGATCATGGTCGCTGTCCTCCGCCGCGGATCACCACCACGGGGAGGATCATGGACAGCGAGCGGCGTGCCCGGCTCATCGAGGTCTCCGGCAGGCTTGCCGCCTCGGTCGCGCGGACGGCTCCGGCCGGTTGGACGCGGGCGGTCGTGCGGGCGCACGCGACGGGGCTGCGCGGGGCCGCTTACGTCGTCCACACCACCCCGGAAGGACGCCGCAGGCAGGCCCTGGAGGGCGTCGAGACGGAGATCGCGGACCTCGTCCAGCTGGCGAAGGGCCCGACGCCGGGGCTCGACCTGCTGCTGACCCTTGAGGCGTCCGGCGGCTACGAGGCCGTGGTGACGCCGAGGTCGAAGCACGGCCAGAGCGCTGCTTACTGCCTCCTCGAAGAAGACCTCGGCCTGCCCGCGCCCGGCCACGTCCAGCCGGGTCCGGAGGACGACACCCCCGCGGGTGATCCCGCCGAGGCCGTCCGTCTGATGGCGGAGTACCTCGCCGAGGTCGCGCGGCTCACCGGCCGGCCGCCCCTCACCCGCACCCCCACCGCGCCGGAACTCCTCGACGACATCGAGCGCAGGATCGACCGCGCCCTGCCCGCCGACCTGCGCGCCCTGTACGAGGCGGGCCACCACGACGAGGGCTTCCACTGGCGCTGGCTGCCCCCCGAGGAGATCCCGGGCGAACACGGCTATATCTCCCACACCGCCATGCGCGGACAGCCCCCGGTCCTCGACGCCGAACCGCCCGAGACCGTCCGACGCCTGCGCACCCACGAGGCGTGGATCCCGTTCGCCTATGACGACGACGGCAACTACCTGCTGGTCGACCTCGCGCCCGCCAGGCTCGGCCGTCCGGGGCAGGTGGTGTGCACGGGCGGCGACATAGACGACGGGCCAGTCCATGTGGCCGACTCCGTCACCGAACTGCTGCGCGTTCAGCTCTCCTGGCTGCGCGACGGCGCGTACACGCTCGAAGACGGCTTCACCGACGAGGTGTTCCTCGAGTTCGACGCCGACCGCTGGCACACCGGGCTCATCACGGCCCGGCGCAAAGTGGTTGATCTCGCCGCGAGCCCCCTGCCCCTGCCCGACCCGAGGGTGCAGCGCCTGTCCATCAGGGCGGGGTCGGGCCCGCTCGACCTGGCGCCGCTCGCGGGCGCGCCGCTGCTGCGGTCGCTGACCCTGGTCTGCGGCGCCACCGACCTCGCCCCGCTCGCCGACCTCCCGCTGGAGTTCCTTTCGGTCACCGGAGACGCCGACCTCTCGCCCCTCGCCGGGCACCCCACCTTGCGCCGCCTGTCCGTGGCGACCACGACCCCGATCCGGCTCGCGTACCTGCGCGACAACCCTCAGCTGATCTCCTTGGACGTCGCACAGTCCCCCGTAACCGACCTCGAAGTGCTGCCGGACTTTCCCTCGCTGTACGGCCTCACCCTCACCCTCCCGCAGTGGGAGGAGCTGTGGCGGCTCACCGACCGCCATCCGCGCCTGGCGACCGCCGTCCTGCACGGCGAGACCGACTCGGGCGTCCGGGCGAGCTGGGCGGCCACCCTGCCGAGCGCGCCCGCCGACCCGCTGCTCACGCACACCGGGACCCTCCCCGACTGACCGTCATGCCCCGGTTCCTACCATGGTGGAAGGGGCGGAACGCGTCCCGGAGACGGGGGGATCATGGGCGGGACCATGCTTGCCGGGCGGCTCGACGTCGCCACGAAGGACTTCGAGATCGTCGAGGTCCCGATCCCCGCGCCCGGCCCCGGAGAGGTGCTGGTGAAGGTCGCGGCGGCCGGGGTCTGCCTGTCCGACGTGCACCTCATCGAGGGGATGCTCCGGCCGCTGTACCTGAAGGGCGAGGCCGTCACCCTCGGACACGAGGTCGCCGGGGCCGTGCACGCGCTCGGCCCCGGCGTCACGGCGGCCTCGCCCGGCGACCGGGTCCTGCTGCAGGCCGGGGAGCGCACCCCCGACGGGGTCGTGCTCACCCGGGGCGTCGACTACGACGGCGGATGGGCCGAATACGCCCTCGCCAAGGTCGAGACGCTCGTGCCCATCCCCGACTCCCTGCCCTTCGAGCAGGCGTGCTTCATCCCCGACGCCGTCTCCACGCCCTGGGCGGCGATCACGCGGACGGGGCTGACCCGTCCCGGCGAGGCGGCCGGGGTGTGGGGCGTCGGCGGGCTCGGCGCGCACGCCGTGCAGCTGCTGCGGATGATGGGGGCCCACCCGATCGTCGCGGCCGACCCGCTGCCCGCCGCGCGCGAACGCGCCATCGAGTTCGGGGCCGACCTCGCCCTCGACCCCGCCGACTGGAAGTTCTCCGCCAAGGTCCGCGAGGCGACCGGCGGGCGCGGCCTCGACGTCGGATTCGACTTCGCCGGGGTCGCGCCCGTGCGGGAACAGGCCGCGAAGGTGCTCGCCGAGGAGGGGCGGCTCGTGCTCGTCGGGCTGACCGACCAGCCGCTCACCCTCACCGACGGGACACGCTTCAGCTACCTGCGCCAGCAGGTGCGCGGCCACTACGGCTCCGAGGCCGACGACGTCACCAAGCTCGTCGCCCTCGTGGAGGGCGGACGGCTCGACTTCGCCCGCTCAGTCAGCGGCGCCTACCCGCTGCGTGACGCGGCCCAGGCCGTGCGCGCGCTGGAGCACAAGGAGGGCGACCCCATCCGGCTCGTCCTGCTTCCGTAGCGTCAGACCTTGTAGAGCCAGTCGACATAGACGGGGTCGTCAAGGTCGCGCTTGAGGAACAGCTCGTTACGCAGGACTCGGGCGACGCCGTCAACGTGCCAGATGTCGCCCCACAGACGGGCCGTCGTCTGGACGCGGGCGGTACGCGCCGTCCGCTCCGCCTGGTAGGCCAGCAGCGCCTCGTCGGTGTCCTGCTTGGCGAGGTGCCCGGCGAGCGAGTAGGCGTCCTCGACGGCCTGGCACGCGCCCTGCGCGAGGTACTGGAGCATCGGGTGCGCGGCGTCGCCGGTGAGCACGACCCTGCCGTCGATCCACGTGGGGATCGGGAGGCGGTCGTACATCGGCCAGCGGCGGACCCGCCACAGCGATCTCAGGCCCGTGCGGACCTCCTCGCACATGCCGTCGAAGACCGCGTCGAGCTCGTCGGGGCCGCCCCACTCGGCCTCGCCGCGCTTCCACGCGGGCGACTCGAAGACCGCGACGGTGTTGAACATCTCGCCGCCGCGCAGCGCGTATTGCACGAGGTGGCATCCGGGGCCCAGATAGACGACGACCTCGTTGAGGGCGTCCGCGTCGAGTTCGCGGCCGAGCTCGGAGGTCGGGAACGCACCACGGTAGGCGACATATCCGGAACAGACGGGCTCGTCGTCCGACAGGCGGGCGCGGAGCGTGGAGTGCAGGCCGTCGGCGGCGATGGCGAGGCCGGCGGAGTGCTCGGTGGACCCCGTGCGGACCACGACGCCGTCGGGGATGTTCTCGACGTCGTCGACCTTGCTGCCGGAAAGCAGCTCGACCCCCGCGGCGCGGCAGGCGTCGGCGAGGATGTCGAGCAGGTCGCTGCGGTGGATGACGACGTACGGCGCGCCGTAACGCGCGACGAAGGCGTCGTCAAGATCGAGGCGGGTGAGGACCGAGCCGTCTACCGCGTCCTTGAACAGCAGGCGGCGCGGGGCGACGCCCTTGTTCAGGACCTCGTCCAACAGGCCCCACTCCTTCAGGACGCGCGTCGCATTCGGGGCCATCTGGAGGCCCGCGCCGACCTCGGCGAACTCCTCCGCGCGCTCGAGCACCCTGACGCGCCTGCCCGACTTGGCGAGCGCGTAGGCGGACGCGAGGCCGCCGATGCCGCCGCCGACCACCACAACATCAACATCGGTCATGATCGTCTCTCTTTCTCAGATCCAGGAGCCGACGGCCGGGGCCCGATCGGCGCGGCCGGTCAGCCAGGCGGCGAGGTCGGCGGCGTGGCCGCGCGCGGCGTGGGTGGCCAGGGCGTCGGCGGCGATGGCCGCGTTGACCTCCTGCGGGAGGTCGGCGAAGGACGCGCCCGCCGCGAGGTCGACCGCGTGGATCGACACCTCGCGGGTCCGCATCCACGGCGTCTCCGCAGCCGGGACCGTGCGGCCCAGGGCCGTCACGACGGGGTTGCCCCATGCCGCCTCCGGCAGGGCGTCCATGTCGGCGGCAAGGGCGGCGGCCGAGGCGTGCGCCATCTCGCGCAGCCGTGCGGCGGGCAGCAGCGCGCCCGCCTCGATCTCGGCGTTGCGCTGCTCGGGACCCGCGTACATGCGGTTCTCCACGCCCGTAGCCGCCCAGCTCACCAGCCGACGGAGGGCTTCGGCGTTGTAGTGGACGTGCGCGACGAGATGCTTACGGGTCCAGCCTGGGAGCGCGCTGGGCGCGTCGAGGTCGTCGTCTGAGAGGTCGTCCAGGGTGCTGAGGAACAGGGCGGTGCCTTCGTCCATCCACGCGCGGGCCGTCACGACGCCTCCGGGTAGGCCGCGATGTTCTCCAGGCGGCCGATGTGCTCGATCTCGGTGACGACCTTGGAACCGGCCTGCAGATAGCGCGCCGGCTTACGGGCGTGGCCGACGCCGCCGGGGGTGCCCGAGGCGATCACGTCGCCGGGGCGCAGGGTCATGATCGTCGACAGGTAGCGGACCAGGGCCACCGGGTCGAAGACCAGGTCGCCGGTGTTGGCGCGCTGCATCTCCTCGCCATCGACCGAGCAGGAGATCTCCAGCGCGGGACGTACCCCGCCGGGCAGCTCGTCGGGGGTGACCAGGACCGGGCCGAGCGGGGTCGTGCCCTCGAAGGTCTTGCCCTGGAGCCACTCGCGGGTGCGGAACTGCCAGTCGCGCATCGTCACGTCGTTCATGACGGTGAACCCGGCGATCGCGGCCGCGGCCTGGGCGTCGTCGGCGCGGCGCACGGTCCTGCCGACGACCACGACGAGCTCGGCCTCCCAGTCGTGCGCGTCGGACTCGGGCGCGAGCTGGATCACGTCCTCCGGGCCGATGAGGGCGTCAGTGAACTTCGCGAACAGGGTCGGGTGCTCCGGCAGGTCGCGGCCCATCTCCAGGATGTGGGTGCGGTAGTTCAGGCCGACGCACATGACCTTGCCGGGGTCGGGGATGACCGGGGCGTACCCGTCGGCCTGCACGAGGGGGCCTTCTGCGGCCGCCTTGGCCTGCCAGTCTTCGGCGGCCAGCAGGGCCTTGACGTCGGGGAAGCCGAGGTCGACAAGGCCGGGGTCGGTGACGCGGACGGCCTTGGTGGCGTCGCCGGTGCGGACGGTGGCGAGACGCATGGGTCAGTCCTCCTGGTGGGTGGGTCGGGTGTCGCGGTGCAGGCCGAGCCGTTCGAAGACCGGCGCGTCGCTGAACCGGAAGAGGTCGAGGCCGTGCTCGGACGCGGCCGAGAACGGCTGCCAGGACGGGACGGTGAACATGTCGCCGCG
The DNA here is from genome assembly GCF_033875155.1 of Actinocorallia sp. A-T 12471. NCBI lineage: Bacteria > Bacillati > Actinomycetota > Actinomycetes > Streptosporangiales > Thermomonosporaceae > Actinocorallia > Actinocorallia sp. A-T 12471. Next base: position 537,127 of record NZ_JAWZTE010000003.1, read on the forward strand.
CTCGACGTGCCATCTGCGGTCGCCGACGGTGATCTCGGCGGACCCGTCGAACACCTGGTAGACCGAGGAGCCGACCTCCTGGGCCCTGGCCGTCTGGGTGCCTGGGGCGAGGCGGTGGAACTCGGCGCGGATCGTCGGCATGACGTCGCCGCCGTCACGCGGGTCGGTGTAGCGGATCGCGGCGTGGCCCGGCTCGAGGGTGACGGGGTGGCCTTCGGTCTCCAAGGAGAGCTGCTCGCTTAGCGCGCGGTCGGTGTGCTCCCAGCGGTAGGCGAGGAGCGGGGTGCCGACGCCGGTCGGGGCCACCCGGGTGAGCGGGCGCAGGCCAGGGTGCGCCCACAAACGCTCGGAACGTGAGCGTTCGGGGGCTTCGCGGGTTTCGACCTGGTCAGGGCCGAACTGGAAGAACGTCGCGTCCGTGGCGTACTGGAAGGGGATGTCCAGGCCGTCGATCCACGCCATCGGGCGGTCGGTGATGTTGTGGTGGCCGTGCCAGTTCCACCCGGCCTGCGGCAGGAAGTCGCCGCGCCGCATCGCCACCGGGTCGCCGTTCACGACGGTCCAGACGCCCTCGCCTTCCACCACAAAACGGAACGCATGCTGGGTGTGGCGGTGGACCGGGGCGTCCTCGCCCGGGTTCAGGTACTGGATCGCGGCCCAGAGCGTCGGAGTGGCGAAGGGGCGGCCGCCCAGGCCCGGGTTGGCCAGCGCGATCGCGCGGCGCTCGCCGCCCCTGCCCACCGGGACGAGGTCTCCAGCGCGCTCGGCGAGCGCGTACAGGTTCTTCCACTTCCACACGTGGGCGAGCGCCCGGGAGCGCGGCTCGGCGGGCATCAGGTCGCCGATCTCGGTCCACAGCGGGACAAGCAGCTCGGATTCGAACCCCTGGTAGAGGGCTTCGAGCTCCGGGGTCCGTTCCGGCTGGTCGGGCGCGTCGGAGACGGGGATCGTCACGGTCATCGGACGTCCTTCGCTCGGCCCGCCGATCGCTCGGCGGACATGTTCGTTCGCTGGCTCCCCGAGCTTGCCCCGTTTTCCGTGGTGAGGGATAGACTTTTCTGCTGTGAGGAACAAACCGCCGTACGCGATCAGCTCAGTGGACCACGCGCTCCAGCTCGCGGCCCTGCTCCAGCACGAGGGGCCCCTGCGCGTCACCGACGCCGCCGAACGCCTTGAGGTCTCCGTCTCCACGGCCCACCGCCTGCTCGCGATGCTCGTCTACCGCGACTTCGCCGAACAGCTCCCCGACCGCCGCTACGCCCCCGGCAAACTCCTCCGCCCCACCCCTTTGACCGAGGCCCCCGTTGCCCTCCTCCGCCGCCTCGCTCTCCCCCGCCTACGCGACCTGGTCGACCGCACCCACGAGACCGCCAACCTCATGGTCCCCGCCGGCGACGAGGTGCGGATCATCGCCACCGTCGAATGCGACCAACTCCTCCGCGTAGGCGACCGCGTAGGGCGCACCCTCCCCCTCCACCTCGCCTCCGCAGGCAAAGCCATCCTCGCCGCCCTCCCCCCAGACGAAGTCGCCGCCCTCTACCCCGACTCTTACGAGTCCCTCTCCCGCGAACTCGCCACCATCCGCCGCCGCGGCTTCGCCATCAACGACCAACGCACCGAACCCGGCCTCACCGCCCTCGGCATGGCCGTCCACTCCCCCACCGGCCCCCCCATAGCCGGCATCTCCCTCTCCATCCCCACCGCCCGCTTCACCCCCACCACCCTCCCCACCCTCACCACAGCCCTAACCACCGCCACAACCCACCTAGAAACAGCCCTCTCCACAGAACCTCCCGCACCCGAATGACGCGCCGCCGAACCGCGTCCGGCGTGACGCGCCGGGCGGGTGCGGTCAGGTGGTGAGGCGGGCCAGGTAGAGGACTGCGGGGCGGAAGCCTCGGCGTTCGTAGAGGGTGATGGCGTCGGTGTTGGCGGCGAGGGCGTCGATCCAGACGTCCTTGACGCCGAGGGCGGCGAGTTCGGTGTCGACGGCGTCGAGGAGGCTTGTGCCTACGCCGTGGCCGCGGCCCTCAGGGCGGACGAGGAGGGAGTGGATGTGGGCGATGCGGTCGGCGCTGACCCATGTGTCGTCGGGGTCGGTGCGGACCTCCACGAGGGCGTAGCCGACTGTCTTGTCGCCTTCGCGGGCGAGGAGGGCGAAGCCGTCGCCGTCGAGCCAGCCGCCGTACTCCGCGCGGCGCGCCAGCCAGGACGCCTCGTCGTCCTTGTACCGCCAGCCGGGCTGGACCCGCTGATGGTGGTGGTGCAGTTCCAGCCACAGCTCCCGGAGGTCGTCAACGGCCTCCGGGCCCACCTTCACGATCTCGACGCCCATGCCCCCACAGTCTCATCCCGCCCGAACGGCCGGGACGACCACCCCCGGGACGGGGACGCCGCGGGGCCCGGCGAGGGGGGCTCGCCGGGCGCGGCACGTCCGTCAGGGCTTGCGGCCGACGCCGCAGAACTCGTCGATCTCGGTGGTGTCGGCGCCGGGCTCGGGGTGCCAGCGGGGGCAGGAGACGAGGCCGGGGGGCAGCAGTTCGAGGCCGTCGAAGAAGGACTCGAGCTTGGCGGGGCTGCGCAGGACGTAGGGCGGGTTGGCGTCGCGGTTCCAGATCTCGATCGCCTCGGCCGAGGCCGGGTCGATGACGTTGGTCGCGTCGTAGAGAGCGAGGTAGCTGCCGCTCGGCAGTGCCGAGACGAGACGGCGGACGAGCGCGCGGGCCTCACCGTCGTCGGTGATGTGGCCGACGACGCCCATCAGCAGCAGCGCGATCGGCTGCGCGAAGTCGAGGGTGTCGGCGGCCGCGGCGATGATGTTGTCGGGGTCGCGCAGGTCGGCCGCCAGGTAGGCGGTCTCGCCCTCCTCGGTGCCGGTGAGCAGGGCGCGGGCGTGCGCGAGCACGTGCGGGTCGTTGTCCACGTAGACGACCCGCGCCGACGGGTCCGCGCGCTGGGCGACCTGGTGGGTGTTGTCGGCGGTCGGCAGGCCGGTGCCGACGTCGAGGAACTGGCGAACACCGAGGTCGGCGGCGAGGTGGTGCACCGACCGCCGCAGGAACGCCCGGGTGGCTCGCGCGAAGAGCGCCATGTCAGGAAGCACTTTCAGGATCTCGTCGCCGACCTGCCTGTCGACGGCGAAGTTGTCCTTGCCGCCCAGCCAGTAGTTCCAGATCCGCGCGGTCTGCGGCACGTCCGGGTTGACCTCGGGCGCTTCACTCGTCACGAGAACTCCCTAACTCGTTGCTCTACTTCTTCACTGACATGTCCACCCCCATGATCGTCTTCCGAAGGAAAGTCCCACAATCCCTCTCACCCCGAAATTCTCCCCCCACCCTTTCCGGCCCCACCCATACCACCCCACCCACCCCCACCCCCTAGACAAAAAAGGCATTAAGGACAAAATCCCCACCCAACAACGCCCCGACCACGACCCAGCCCCAAACCGAACACAAGCCACCAACCGCGTGCACGCGGTTACCCCCAGCCGCAGCACAGGTGCGACCACGCGCACGGTTGTTCCCGGAGCACCCGCGCAGCCACACTCACCGGCGCGCGCGAGCACAGGCAAGAGCGCGGGCCACATGCGACACAGCCGCAGACGTGACACAAGTGCACCCGCAGCCACGCCCGAGCCGAGCACAGGCGCGGGCCCAGCACAGGCCGACCACGAGTCAGGCACGGGCCAGGCGCAGTCCGGGCACGAGCCAGGTGCAGGCCGGGTGAAGGCCGGGTGCGAACCGAGCACAGACCGGGCACGAGCCGGGTGCGAACCGAACGCAGGCCGGGCACGGGCCAGGCTCGGGACAGGTGCAAGCCGAGCACTGACCCAGCATGGGCCAGGCACGGGCCGGGCGTGGGCCGGGCATGGGCCGAGCGTGGGCCAGGCGTGGGCCAGGCGTGAGCTGTGCGTGAGCTAAGCGCGAGCCGGGCGGGGCCGGGTGGGCGTGGGGGCTGTAGGCGTGGGTGGGGTGGGCCCACCGGGTGCGGGTGGGGATTGGGGTGGGGTGGGTGGGGTGAGGGGTTAAGAGGGTGGGGAGGGTGGGGTAGGAGGCGAGGTCGGCTTCCAAGGCTTGGGCGGTTTGGCGGAGGGCGGGGAGGAGGCGGGCTGCGGTTTCGGGGGCGGGGGCGGGGCCGGCGTGCGTGGCGACGTTGAGGGCGGCGATGACGGTGCCCCGGGAGTCGCGGACGGGGACGGCGACGGAGCGCAGGCCCTCGTCGAGTTCCTGGTCGACGAGGGCGTGGCCGTCGGCGGCCGCGGCGGTGATCAGGTTGTGCAGTTCAGTGGGGTGGACATGGGTGTGCCGGGTGAACGGTTCAGGTGTGGTGGTCGGCAGGAGCGCGGCGCGCTCGGACTCGGGAAGGGCGGCGAGCAGCACGCGTCCCATCGACGTGGCCCAGGCCGGGAAGCGGGTGCCGACGTCGATGGCGACCCGCATGATCCGGCTCGCCGGAACACGGGCGACATATCGGATGTCCGGCCCGTCGAGGACGGCGAGGGACGCCGAGTCCTGGACGCGGTCCACCAACGCGCGCAGGTGCGGCATGGCCACGTCCGCGAAGGTGAGGGTGCTCAGCTCGGCGTAACCGAGGTCGAGCACCTTGGGCAGCAGCACATACCGGCGACCGTCAAGGCGCGCATAGCCGAGCGCCTCCAACGCCATCAAGGAGCGGCGCGCGGTAGCACGCGGCAGACCGGTCGCCTCGGCCGACTCGGAGATCGTGAGGCCCCCCGGGTGCGCGCCGAGCGAGGCGAGGACGGCGAGACCGCGGTCGAGCGACTGGAGGAACTCGGGCCCGAGCTCGCGCTTGAGGTCGCGGCTGCGGTCGGTGCCCTGCTCCCGGACTCCCCCCGGACGCGGCCGCCGCAGCGCCTCCTCCATCGCGCTCACCCGCTCGGCGGCGGCGCGCGTGACCCGCTCGCGCAGCGACGCCACGTCGTGCCTGCTGGTGTGGCTGACGACGCTGAGCGCGCACTCCACGGCCCCCGACGGCCCCCGCACCGGCAGCGCCACCGCGATCAGGCCGGGCTCGATCAGCTGGTCGTCGGCGGCCCATCCGACGCGCGCGGCCTCGGCCACCCGTTCACGGAACCCCGCGACCCCGCCTTCCGGCACGGCGAGCGGAACCGAGAAGCCCGGATCGTCGGTTTCGCCGCCCGTCTCGATCCGCCGCTCGAACCTGGCCCAGCGCGCCTCGTTCCAGTCGGCCGCGAAGATCGGGCCTGGCGCGCACAGCTCAGCGGGCAGCAGGTCGCCGACGCGGAAGGCCACCGACATGGCCCGCCTGCGCGGAGACTGGACGACGAAACGCGCCCCGTCCCCGTCGGGCACCGCGACCGAGACGGACTCGTCGAGCTCCTCCGCGAGCGCCGTCGCCATCGGACCCAGCGACTCGGCGAACCCCGACCCCTCGAGGTAGGCGTTGCCGAGCTCCATCAGGCGCGGGGCCGCGACGACCTCGCGCCCCTGCCAGCGCGCGTAGCCGATCTGGACGAGCGTGCTCACCACCCGGTCGACCGTCGAACGGACCAGCCCGGTGGCCTTCACCAGGTCGGCCGGACGCTGCGGATCGCGCGCGCGGCCGAGGAGGTTGATCACCTCAAGCCCGCGCTCGAGCGGCCCCGTCGCGATCGACGTCTCCTGCCCCATCGCCCTTTCCTCCCTTCGACACCGACCCCAGAACCCGATCCGGCGGAGCCGGGGTCGATCCCGAGGTCGGCGATCACAGTACCGACCTGGTTTTCCACAGGCCGGGTCATCTCGGCTTGACATCCGCCGATCGCTCGGCGGACACTGAGCCTGGCAACATTATGAACGAAAGTTCACCAGGCGAACAACCCCTGGCGCGAAATTCGGCCGAAGATGCGGTCGGGGCGCGTCCGAGGCCCGCCGCGTGGACCTCGGAGATTGAGGTGCGGGCAGATGGACAAGGTGGTGGCGAACGCGGAAGAGGCCGTGCGCGACATCGGGGAGGGCTCCTCCCTTGCCGTCGGCGGCTTCGGGCTGAGCGGCGTGCCGAATGTGCTGATCGAGGCGCTGCACCGGGCGGGTCCAGGCGGGCTGCGGGTCGTCTCGAACAACTGCGGGGTCGACGGAAGCGGCCTGAGCATCCTGCTCGAGGCCGATCAGATCGTGCGCGTGACCGGCTCCTACATCGGCGAGAACAAGTCCTTCGCGCGCAGATATCTGGGCGGCCAGGTGGAGGTCGAGCTGATCCCCCAGGGCACGCTCGCCGAGCGGCTGCGCGCGGGCGGGTGCGGAATCCCGGCGTTCTACACCCCGGCGGGGGTCGGCACCGCCGTCGCCGAGGGCGGTCTGCCATGGCGGTACGCGGCCGACGGCTCGGTCGCGGTGCAGTCCCCGGCCAAGGAGACGCGTGAGTTCGGCGGCAAGTCCTATGTGCTCGAGGAAGGCATCGTCACGGACTTCGCGCTGGTGCACGCGGTGAAGGGCGATCGGCTCGGCAACCTGGTGTTCGCCAAGGCGAGCCGCAACTTCAACCCGCTCGCCGCGATGGCCGGGCGCATCACCGTCGCCGAGGTGGAGGAGCTGGTCGAGCCCGGCGAGCTCGACCCACAGGACGTCCATCTGCCCGGCGTGTTCGTCCAGCGGGTCGTGGCGCTCACCCCCGAGCAGGCCGCGAACAAGGGCATCGAGAAGAGGACGGTGCGGGTCTGATGGCCTGGTCCAAGAACGAGATGGCGGCCCGCGCGGCCGCGGAGCTGACCGACGGCTCCTACGTCAACCTCGGCATCGGCCTGCCCACGCTGGTCCCAGGGTTCGTGCCCAAGGGCGTGGACGTCGTGCTGCACTCGGAGAACGGCCTGCTCGGCGTGGGTCCCTACCCGCGTGAGGCGGAGGTCGATCCCGATCTCATCAACGCGGGCAAGGAGACCGTCACGGTGCTGCCGGGCGCGAGCTTCTTCGACTCGTCGCTGTCGTTCGGCATGATCCGCGGCGGCCACATCGACACCGCGATCCTCGGCGCGATGCAGGTCTCCGCGCGCGGCGACCTGGCGAACTGGATGATCCCCGGCGCGATGGTCAAGGGCATGGGCGGCGCGATGGACCTCGTGCACGGCGCGGGCCGCGTCATCGTGATGACCACCCACAACGCCAAGAACGGCTCGGCGAAGCTCGTCGAGGAGTGCGATCTGCCGCTCACCGGGAAGGCGTGCGTGCACCGGGTGATCACCGACCTCGCGGTCCTCGACGTCACGCCCGACGGCTTTGTCCTTGTCGAGACGGCCCCGGGCGTCTCCGTCGCCGAAGTGCTCGAGCGGACGGGCGCGAAGGTCAAGGTTCCGGAGGGGGTGCGGTGATGGGCGACGTCTATGTGGTCGACGCGGTCCGTACGCCGATCGGCAAGTACGCGGGGGCGCTGTCGGGGGTGCGTCCGGACGATCTCGCCGCCGGGGTGCTGCGCGCGCTCATCGAGCGCAGCCCGAACCTCGACCCGGCCCGGATCGACGACGTCATCTACGGCAACGCCAACGGCGCCGGCGAGGACAACCGCGACGTCGCGCGGATGGCGGTGCTGCTCGCGGGCCTGCCCGTCAGCGTGCCCGGCGCGACGGTGAACCGGCTGTGCGGCTCGGGCATGGAGGCCGTCATCCAGGCATACCGGGCGATCGCAGTCGGCGACGCCTCGATCGCGGTCGCGGGCGGGGTCGAGTCGATGAGCCGTGCGCCCTGGGTGCTGCCGAAGCCGGAGCGGGCGTTCCCGGCGGGCAACCAGGAGCTGGTGTCCACCACCCTGGGCTGGCGGCTGGTCAACCCTGCGATGCCAGCGGAGTGGACGGTCGCGCTCGGCGAGGGCGCGGAGCTTGTCGCCGACAAGTACACGATCGGCCGCGCGGCGCAGGACGCGTTCGCGCTGGCCAGCCACGCCAAGGCCGACGCCGCCTGGAACGCGGGGCTGTACGACGCCGAGGTCGTCCCCGTCAAGGGCGTCGAGCTGGCGCGGGACGAGACCATCAGGACCGGCGGCACCCTTGAGTCGATGGCGAAGCTGAAGCCGGTCTTCCGCGCCGGCGGCACCGTCACCGCGGGCAACGCCTCCCCGCTGAACGACGGTGCGGCGGCGCTGCTGCTCGCCGACGAGGCGGGCCTCGCCGAACTCGGCCGCGAACCGCTCGCCAGGGTGCGGGCCAGCGCCGTCACCGCACTCGAGCCGCAGTACTTCGGGCTCGGACCGGTCGAGGCCGTCACCAGGGCGCTGCGCCGCGCCGGGGTCGGCTTCGACGCGCTGAGCGTGGCCGAGCTGAACGAGGCGTTCGCCGCCCAGGCGCTCGGCTGCCTCGCCGCGCTGCCGGAGCTCGACCCGTCGATCGTCAACCCGCGCGGCGGCGCGATCGCGCTCGGGCACCCGCTCGGCGCGTCCGGCGCGCGGATCACCGGGGCTGTGGCGCACCAGCTCGCCGCCCTCGGGAGCGGCGTAGGCGTCGCCTCCCTGTGCATCGGCGTCGGCCAGGGCCTGGCGCTGGTGCTCGACCGCTGACCATCCCCAACCACCCCCCGAACCATGGAAAGGAGGCCGGACGTGACTCCCCCGCAACCGCCCACCCAGGCGGAGATCAGCGCCGAGATCGCGGCGCTCGGCGGCTCCCGTCCCGGGCTCGCCCACCCCGACCGCGGCTACGCGCCGTACCGCAGCAGCGCGCTGCGGCATCCCGTCAAGCCGCTCGTCGTGGTCAAGGACCCCGAGGCCGTCGAGCTCGCGGGGCCGGTGTTCGGCGTCAGCGACATCACCGAGCTGGACAGCGACCTCACCCGGCAGCACACCGGCGAGCCACAGGGCGAGCGGATGACGGTCACCGGCCGGGTCCTCGACCGCGACGGCCGTCCGGTCCGGGGCCAGCTCGTGGAGATCTGGCAGGCCAACGCCGCGGGCCGCTACGCCCATCAGCGCGACGACCACCCGGCCCCGCTCGATCCGCACTTCACCGGCGCTGGCCGCTGCCTCACCGACGACGAGGGCCGCTACTCCTTCACCACCATCAAGCCTGGCCCCTACCCATGGCGGAACCACACCAACGCGTGGCGGCCCGCGCACATTCACTTCTCGCTGTTCGGGCATGCCTTCACCCAGCGGCTCATCACCCAGATGTACTTCCCGGGCGACCCGCTGTTCCCATACGACCCGATCCTGCAGTCGGTGACTGACGAGGCGGCGCGCGGCCGTCTCGTCGCCGCCTACGACCATGACCTTTCTGTGCCCGAGTGGTCGCTCGGCTACCGCTGGGACATCGTGCTCGACGGGCCGACCGCCACCTGGATCGAGGAGGGACGCTGATGGGCACCTCGCCCGCCCCGCTGGAGCCGACCCCGTCGCAGACCGTCGGGCCGTTCTACGGATACGCGCTGCCCTTCCCAGGAGGCGAGGAACTCGCCCCGGCCGGGCATCCCGGCACGATCACCGTGCACGGGCACGTCTACGACGGCGCGGGCACGTCGGTGCCGGACGCGCTCGTGGAGATCTGGCAGGCCGACGAAAGCGGCTCGCTGGAGGGCGCGCCAGGCTCGCTGCGGCGCGACCCGGTGACCGGGGCGGTCGTCGGCCGCAACGGGGTCGACTTCACCGGGTTCGCCCGGATCGCCACCGACGCGTCGGGCCGCTGGTTCGTCAGGACCCTTCCACCGGGGCCGCACCGGGAGGGCCGCGCGCCCTATCTGTCGGTGTGCGTGTTCGCGCGCGGCCTGCTGCACCACATGTTCACCCGGATCTACCTGCCGGAACACGCCGCGGCGCTCGCCGCCGATCCCGTCTTCGGGGAACTGCCCGAGGAGCGGCGGCGCACGCTCGTCGCGGTGGAGGAGCGGCCCGGGGTGTACCGGTTCGACATCCGGCTGCAGGGCGGGGCGGGAGAGGAGACGGTGTTCCTTGACTTCGCCTGATCCGGCGGACTCCGGCCTGCTGTCGCCGGTCGTCGCGGGTACCGCCGTCGAAGCGGTCACCGGCGACGCCGCGGTGCTGCGCGCGCTGCTCGACGCCGAGGCCGCGCTCACCCGGGCGCTCGCCCGGCTGGGGCTCGCACCGCGTGCGGCGGCCGAGGCGGTGGACGCGGTCGACCCTGCGGCGTTCGACGTCCGGGACCTCGCCCTGCGCGCCCGCGCGGGCGGCAACCCGGTGATCCCGTTCGTCAAGGACCTGAAGGCCGCGGTGGGCCCGGAGGCCGCCCCCTACGTCCACCGGGGCGCGACAAGCCAGGACATCCTGGACACCGCGCTGATGCTCGTGGCGCGGCGAGCCCTCGCACCCATCCTCACCGACCTCACGGCAACTGCCGAAACCCTGCGCGCGCTCGCCGCAAGGCACCGGAACACCCCCATGCCGGGACGCACACTCACCCAACACGCCGTACCGACGACATTCGGCCTGAAAGCCGCGGGCTGGCGACACCTGGTCCTCGACGCCCACACCCGCCTACGCGCCGTCGAGCGCACCCTCCCCGCACAACTCGGCGGCGCGGCAGGCACCCTCAGCGCCTTCCCCCTCCCCACCCGGAACCCCAACGACACAACAAGCGCACCCGCCACCCCCACAGTCCCGCACTCGGGCTCCGACGGCCCGGTGAGCACGCTTGACGCCCCGAATACAGAGCACGGAGGCGCGACAGGCACGTCCGAGGCCGTCATCAATGCGGAGCACGGCGGCGCGACGGGCGCTCCCGAGGCCGTCACGAACGCGGAGCACGGGAATGTGACAGGCGCGCCCGAGGCCGCCGGGGATACGAAGCGCGGGGGTGCGACGGACGCGCCCGGAGCCGTCACGGATGCGGAGCGCGGGCGTGTGACGGACGCGCCCGGGGCCGTCACGGATGCGAAGCGCGAGGGTGTGACGGGCGCGGCTGGCGCGTTCGCGGGTACGGAGCCCGGGGAGCCCGTGGGGGGGTTGGTCGGGGTTTATGCGGTGGAGGTGGGGCTTAAGGTGCCGTTGTTGCCCTGGCATGTGCTGCGGACGCCGGTCGCTGATCTGGGGGCGGCGCTCGCGTTCGTCGGCGGGGCGCTCGGCAAGGTGGCGGCTGATGTGCTGGTGTTGGCGCGCACCGAGGTGGCCGAGGTCGCTGAGGGCGGCGGGGGCGGGTCGTCGGCGATGCCGCACAAGAGCAATCCGGTGCGGGCGACGCTGATCAGCGCGGCGGCGCGGCGGCTGCCCGGGCTCGCGGCTGAGCTGCTCGGGGCGCTGGCCGCCGAGGACGAGCGGCCCGCGGGGGCCTGGCACGCCGAGTGGCAGCCGCTGCGCGAGGCGCTGCGGCTCGCCGGGGGCGCGGCCGAGGCCGCGCGGGAACTCGCCGAAGGACTCGTCGTGCGTCCGGAGAAGATGCGCGCGGACCTCGACCTCACCCACGGGCTGATCGTGTCCGAGCGCGCCGCCGCCGAGCTCGCGGGCTCCCTGGGCCGCGAGCGGGCCCGCGCGCTGCTCGAGGAGGCGTCGGCGCGCGCCGCCGCGACCGGGACGCCGCTGGCCGACGCCGTCGCCGCGCTGCTGCCGGAAGGCGTCGCCGCGTTCGACCCCGACCCCACCACCTACCTCGGCGCGGCCGCCGCCCTCGTGGACGCCGCCCTGACCCGTGAGGCTGACTCATGACGCTCAACTACCGGCTCGACGGCCCCGAGAACGGCGTTCCGCTGGTCCTCGGGCCCTCCCTGGGCTGCTCACTGCACGTATGGGACGGCGTGGTCGACGAGCTCACGCGCGCCCACCGCGTGCTGCGCTTCGACCTGCCTGGGCACGGCGAGTCCCCGACCGTCCCTGGCGCGACGACGATCGACGCGCTCGCCGCGCTCGTCCTGGAGGCCGCCGACCGTGCCGGGTTCGACTCCTTCCACTACGCGGGGGTGTCCATCGGCGGCGCGATCGGCGCGTCCCTGGCGCTGACGCGTCCTGAACGTGTCGTGTCGCTGGCGATGGTCTGCTCCTCGGCGCGGTTCGGCGAGCCCGCCGCGTGGCGGGAGCGTGCCGCGAACGTCAGGGCGAACGGCACAGCCGTCATGGTCGAGGCGACCGCGTCCCGATGGTTCGCGGGCGAGCCGGGTCCGCTCGGCGCGCGGCTGCTCGCCGACCTCGCCGCCGCCGACGACGAGGGCTACGCGGCATGCTGCGAGGCGCTCGCCGCCTACGACGTCCGCGCGGAGCTGCCCCGCCTCACCCTCCCGGTCCTGATCGTCGGCGGGAAGGCCGACCCGGCGACCCCGTCGCCGCACGCCCGCGAACTCGCCGACGCCATCCCCAGCGCCACCCTTCTCGAACTCCCCGCCGCCGCTCACCTCGCCCCCGTCGACCGCCCCGCCCCCCTGGCCTCCGCCCTCCTCACCCACCTCACTCCCGCGAGCTCCGCCCACCCGGCCCCCGCCCAACTCACGCCCATCGCCCCCGCAAGCTCCGCACCCCTCGCAGACCCGTCGCCGCAGGCGGACGCCTCCGCGTCGCCGCAAGGGACCGTCGCAGCGTCGTCCCCGCAGGTGCGGTCGGGCGTGTCTTCGCGGAAGGCCGCGAGTCCGTCGCCGGGGGGTGTCGGGAATGAGCTGTATTCGGTGGGTATGGGGGTGCGGCGGGAGGTGTTGGGGGATGCGCACGTGGATCGGGCCAATGCGCGGATGACGGAGTTCACGCGGGAGTTTCAGGGGTTCATCACGCGGTATGCGTGGGGGGAGATCTGGACTCGGCCTGGCCTTGATCGGCGGACGCGCAGCGCCATCACGCTGACCGCGTTGATCGCGCGGGGGCATGAGGAGGAGCTCGCGATGCATGTGCGGGCCGCCGTCACCAATGGGCTGAGTGCGGACGAGATCAAGGAAGTCCTGCTTCAGTCCGCCGTTTACTGCGGCGTTCCCGCCGCGAATTCCGCTTTCGCCGTCGCCCAGCGGGTGCTGGACGCGCTCTCCGCCGAGGAAACCTCATGAACCAGTCAGCCCCCGTGCCCGCCAGGACCCAGGTCGCGATCATCGGAGCCGGTCCTGCCGGGCTGCTGCTCGGGCATCTGCTGCACCGCAAGGGCGTCGACACCGTCGTCCTGGAGAACCGCGACCGCGCCTATGTGGAGCGGCGGCAGCGCGCCGGGATCCTCGAGCAGGGCACCGTCGACGTGCTGCGCGCCACCGGAGCCGCGGCCGGAATGGACGCCAGGGGCCTGCGCCACGACGGCATCGAGCTGCGGTTCGAGGGCGAGTCCCACCGGATCGACTTCCCCGCGCTGACCGGCCGCTCGGTGATGGTCTACGCGCAGACCGAGGTCGTCAAGGACCTCATCGCGCTGCGGCTCGCGGCCGACGCACCGCTCGCATTCGAGGCCGAAGCGCTCGACATCTCCGGCATCGAGGGTGAATCCCCGCAGATCACCTACAAGCACTGCGGCGTCGAGCACACCCTCACCGCCGAGTACGTCGTGGCCTGCGACGGGTTCCACGGCGTCGGCCGCCGCGTGATGCCTGAGGCGGGAAAGCGGACGTTCGAGCGCGTGTACCCGTTCTCCTGGCTCGGTGTGCTCGCCGACGTCGCGCCGTCCTGCGACGAGCTCATCTACGCGCACAGCCCCGAGGGGTTCGCGCTGCACAGCATGCGCTCGCCGAAGGTCAGCCGGTTGTACCTGCAGGTCCCGCCGGACACCGACCTCGCCGAGTGGTCCGACGACCGGATCTGGAACTCCCTCGCCCGCCGCTTCGCGATCGACGGCGACTGGAAGCTGGAGACCGGCCCGATCACCGAGAAGGGCATCACGCCCATGCGCAGCTTCGTCACCGAGCCGATGCGGCACGGGCAGCTGTTCCTCGCGGGCGACGCCGCCCACATCGTCCCGCCGACCGGCGCGAAGGGCCTGAACCTCGCCGCCGCCGACGTCACCCTTCTCGCAGCCGCCCTGGTCCGCAGATACACGTCAGGCGACACCTCCGACCTCGACACCTACTCCACCCGCGCCCTGCGCCGCATCTGGCGCGCCGAACACTTCTCATACGCAATGACCTCAATGCTGCACACCTCCCCCACCGACGACGCCTTCGACCACCGCCTCCAAATCTCCCAACTCCGCCACCTCACCGAATCCAAGTCCGCCGCCACCTCCCTAGCCGAAAACTACACGGGCCTCCCCCTACCAACCCTCACCCTCCTCACCTAACCCCCACCCCACCCACCCCAACAAAAGCACCCCACCCCGCCCACACCCCACGGGAACACCCACCCACACGGCCGCCCACCCGCCCACACCCAAGCCCACGCGCGCACCCTCGCGCGCTCGCACACCGCACTCGCTCGGGCGCGGGCGTGGGCCCGTTGATCAGGACGCACCCGCTGAAGTCGGGCGCACTCTCACACACGCGCCGGGGTGAGGATGAGAAGGTACCGGGCCGGAGAGGAGGTGGGGCCTGGTGCCGCGCACCCGCACGCCCATGTGCCCGCGTGCCCCGTGAAGCCGAGCGCACCGCACTGGAACACCCCCACCCGCACGCGCGCGGGGGGTGGGGAGGTTCCGGGTGTCTGAGGGAGAGGCGGGGACCTGGTGCTCGCGCACCCGCACCCTGCGCGCACACCACCGGAGCACCTCACCCGTTCACCTGCACGGCCGCACACCCGCCTGCACCCAAGCCCGCGCGCAAGCGTTCCGAGCGCAGCCGCCCGCCCACGCACCCCACCACACACCCGCACGCGTGGGTGGTGGCGGGCTTGTGGGGTGGGTGGGGGGTTTGGGGGGGGTTCTGGTGGGGTGGGGGTGGGGGTGGGGGAGACTTGACGTTTGAGGTTGTGAGCTTGATCGGTTGGGGGGTACCGGTACACCCGTCACGACCATGACGGGGAGGTCCGAGAGTGCACAGACGTCGAGTGGCCCGAGTGGCGATAGCAGCCGCGCTGGCCGGTTCCGCAGTCGCTGTTCCTGGAGCGGCGGCGGCACGCGCAACACCCGCGGTCGGCGAGAGCGGCGCCGCCGCTTCCGACGAGGCGGCCGTGCTGGTCGGGGAGACGGTCCGCGCCGACGACGGCGTGCGGGTCACCTTCGAGCAGACCGGCGCCGAAGCCGACGTGAAGAAGGGCGAGGGGGTCGCGCTGTTCCTCGCGCCGGACAACGGACGCAACGCGACTGACGCGTCCGCCGCGCCCGTCCAGCAGGCTCCGCGGAACACGCTGAGCGCGCTGGGCGACTGGCAGAAGCAAGGATACGACTGCACGCGGCAGTCCCCCGCGGGGACCGTCGTGCTGATGCCGCGCCCCGCCTCGGTCGCCGACCCCGGCGACGGCTCGAGCGGCTACTGCTGGCTCGACGCCGCCGCCACGAACGGCTCGATCTCGGCGCAGACATCGAGCCAGACCGCGACGCAGACCTCCAAGACCCAGACGTCCGGTCAGACCGGCACACAGACCTCCGCGAAGACGGGAACGCAGGCGTCCGCCCAGACGGGGACGCAGGCTGCCGCGCAGGCCGGGGCGCAGGCTTCCGGGCAGGCCGGGACGCAGGCGTCCGCAAAGACGCAGGCGTCCGGGCAGGTCGGCAAGCAGGTGTCGGGGCAGGCGGGGACCCACGCCGCCGCGCAGGCCGGGGCGCAGGCTTCCGGGCAGGGCGGGGCCCACACGTCCGCGCAGACCGGGACGCAGGCCGCCGGGCAGGCAGGGGCGCACGCGTCCGGGCAGGTCGGGACGCAGGCGGGGGTGCAGGGGGCGGGGCCGGGGCCGGTGTCGCCGGAGGGGCAGGGGGTTGGGGAGGTGGCTTCGCCGTTGGTTTATCTGCCGGCGGACGCGGGGGATCAGACGGTGCGGGTGACGGTGACGTCGAATCCGTCGCCGGTGCTTTCGGTGGACATCGACCGGCGGGACGGGGCAGGGTTCCAGACGGCGCTCACCACGCCGCTGCCGAACGCGGTGCCGAACCTGTACAACGTCGGGTTCGCCGGGTGCGGCTGCCTGCTCACCGAGGTCCCGGCGATCCGCAACGTGATCGTCGCGACCGGGCAGACGTCCACCGAGGTCCCGGTGCTCAACCCCGAGCCTCCGCCCGCGCCGCCCGCGCCGACGGTGCCCGCGCCCGCCACCCCGATTCCGACGCCGGCCGTCCGGGAGGAGGACCGCACGACGCAGGCGCAGGCGCAGGCCCAGGCGGCGATCAGCCTGGTGAAGCGCGCCATCCCGCCGACCCGCCCGCTGGGCGAGGGCGACGCGATCGACTACGCCTTCACCGTCACCAACACCGGCGACACCGCGCTGACCGACGTCGCGGTCACCGACCCGCTCGTCACCGGCGTCACCTGCGTCTCGACCGACCTCGCCGTCGGCGGGTTCACGTCGTGCTCGGGCTCGTATGAGATCACCGCGTCCGACGTGGCCGCGGGCCAGGTCGTCAACACCGCGACGGCGTCGGGGGTGCGCGCCGACGACCAGACGACGGTCGAGTCGTCTCCGTCGACGTCGACGGTGCTGATCGCGAGGAGTCCGTCGTGCGAGGACAGGCCGTGCGGGAAGCCGCGTCAGCAGGTCGGCTGCCATGACAAGCCGTGGCATCACGGTGGTCCGTGCGGGCATGGCGGTCCTTGGCACGGCAAGCACTGGCACGGCGGCAAGCCGTGCTTCGTGAAGCACGGCCACTGGCCGCGTCATCACGGGCACAAGCACTACGGCCCGCCCAAGCACTACGAGAACAGGCCGAAGCACCACAAGAAGCCCAAGCAGCACAGGAAGCCGATCCGGGAGAAGAAGACCCTGTAAGAGGTCAGGTCCCGCCACGGCCGCGGGGTCCGCGTACGCACCGCGGACCCCGCGGCCGTGGCGTGTCCGGGGGACGGCGGCCGGTGCCGGACGGCCGGGGGCTCTTGCGAAAGAGTTTCATGTCCTCTGACATGAGTGGCATGGGTCACCTGGTGCGCCGAGGGCTGCTCGCGGTCCCGCTGCTGCTTCTGTCATGTCTGACCGCGCTCGCGGTCCACTCCCCCGCCGCCGCACAGGGCGGCTCCTTCGACGTCCTCACCTACAACGTCGCGGGCCTGCCGGAGATCATCTCCAGCGCGGTCACCCCGCGCAAGGCCGCGCACACCGCGATCGGCCAGCGGATCGGGCCTTACGAGATCGCCAACTTGCAGGAGGACTTCAACTACCACGCGGCCCTGTACGCCGCCGACGGGCACCCGCACCGGACCGCGACGTCCGGCGGCGCGGGCATCGGCAGCGGCCTCAACACCGTCTCGGCGTATCCGTTCCGCGAGCTGGCAAGGGTCAAGTGGAACGACTGCGCGATCAACTCGGCCGACTGCCTGACGCCCAAGGGCTTCACGTTCCTGCGCGTCCGCCTTGCGGAAGGCGTCTATGTCGACGTGTACAACCTGCACGCTGACGCGGGCGGAGGGGCCGCCGACATAAGCGCGCGCGCTAAGAACCTCGCCCAACTCGGCTCATACATCCAGACGTACTCGGCGGACAAGGCCGTCATCGTCATGGGCGACACCAACACCCGCTACACGAGCGCGAACGAGCGCATCGCCGAGTTCGCGGCCGCGCACGGCCTCACCGACGCGTGGGTCGAGTTGGAACGCGGCGGCGTCCCGCCCGCGCAGGGCTCACCCTCCCTGCCCTGCGACGACGCCGCCCCGACCGACGCCTGCGAGATCGTCGACAAGATCCTCTACCGGGGCGACGCGACTG
Organism: Actinocorallia sp. A-T 12471; assembly: GCF_033875155.1. NCBI lineage: Bacteria > Bacillati > Actinomycetota > Actinomycetes > Streptosporangiales > Thermomonosporaceae > Actinocorallia > Actinocorallia sp. A-T 12471. The sequence continues at coordinate 554,749 of NZ_JAWZTE010000003.1, forward strand.
TCGCGCTGACCGCCACCGACTACCGCAACGACAGCGCGCTCTTCCGCGAGGACACGAGCGGCCTGATGCTCTCCGACCACCACCCGATAGCCGCCACCTTCTCCTGGACGCCCGCGCAGGCGTTCCGGCTCAGCGACCCGCACGGCGGCCCCCACGGCGTCCCCTTCACCGACGTGTCCCACCTCCCCGGCGCCCCCGCGACGTTCACGCTGCGCGCCGGCTCCCGCGTCGACCAGGTGGGCGTCACCTTCACCGACGGACGGACCCGCGCCCACGGCGGCCAAGGCGGCACCGCGAGAACCCTCACCCTCGCCAACGGCGAGCACGTCGTCTCCGCGAAGGTGTGCCAGGGCCTGCACTTCCTCAAGCCCCGCGTCTTCGCCCTCACCCTCACCACGAGCCAGGGCCGCACGCTCTCCGGCGGCACGCCCACCCAGAACTGCGTCACCCACACCGCCCCCGACGGCCACCGCATCACCGCGTTCCACGGCCGCTCCGGGGCCGAAATTGACCAACTCGGCGTTATTTACACCCCCAACTAGACCCGGGCACCCCCACCGATCGGGGTTCGGTTTCGGGCATTGCCGCAAGTCTTTCGGCGGAAAGGCCGCCATCTTGTCGGTAAATTGCGTGATCTCGGGCTATGTTTGCGGGATGGGATCGGGAGAGTCGGCCAAGACGCGGCGTCTTGCTGAGGTCGCGAAGAAGGTCGGGGTCAGCGAGGCGACGGTGAGCCGGGTGCTCAACGGACGGCCCGGGGTGTCGGAGGCCACGCGCGCCGCGGTACTGACCGCGTTGGACGTGCTCGGATACGAGCGGCCCACGCAGCTGCGCGGGGAGCGGGCGAGACTCGTCGGGCTCGTGCTGCCCGAGCTCGGCAACCCGATCTTCCCCGCGCTCGCCGAGGTGATCGGCGGGGCGCTGGCGCAGCGCGGGTTCACCCCCGTGCTGTGCACGAGGACGGCGGGCGGCCTGTCGGAGTCGGACTATGTGGACATGCTCGTCGACCAGCACGTGTCGGGCATGGTGTTCGCGGGCGGGCACTACGCCGAGCTCGACTCCCCGCACGAGCACTATTTCCGGCTGATGGAGCTGGGACTTCCGGTCGTGCTCGTCAACGGCGCGGTGCCGGACCTTGCGTTCCCGCGCGTGTCCACCGACGACGCCGTCGCGGTCGAGCAGGCGTTCACGCATCTGACGTCGCTCGGGCACGAGCGGATCGCGCTGCTGCTCGGGCCGGTCGACCACATCCCGTCACAGCGCAAGCTGGCGGCGTTCCGCGCGGTCGCGACGGCGGCCGGCCTCACCCCGGACGAGAAGGCGGTCAGGCACGCGATGTTCTCGATCGAGGGCGGCCACTCGGTGACCGCGCGGATCATCGAGGACGGCTACACCGGCGTGATCTGCGCGTCCGACGTGCTCGCGCTCGGCGCGATCCGCGCGGTGCGCAGGGCAGGTCTGTCGGCTCCAGAAGACCTCTCGGTGGTCGGCTTCGACGACTCGGCTTTCATCAACTGCACGCACCCGCCGCTCACCACGGTGCGCCAGCCGATAGAGGCGATGGGCAGGGCCGCGGTGACGATGCTGGTGTCCCAGATGGAGCGCGGGGCGGTCCAGGCCGAGGAGCTGCTGTACGAGCCGGAGCTCGTCGTGCGCGGTTCGACGGCGCCCGCGCGCTCGCCCGTTACGTGATTGTGACGAGCTGATTTCAGGCGTCTGAAGGCCGCCGACCGCACCCCGGTCGGCGGCCTTCACGCTTGTGACCTGCGAAAATCCACCTCGTGCGGTCCACTGTCGCAAATTTGCGTAGATCTGCACGGATCTTGCCATGTGATGCCCGTCTCTGTATGTTCCTCGCAATCACCCCCCAGGGAGGAACCCGAATGAGATCACGTCAGGCGGCGGCGCTGCTCACCGTCGCGGCCCTCGCTCTTTCCGGAAGCGCGTGCGGCGTCAAGTCCAGCAAGAAGGACGAGCCCGCAGCGACCGGTGCGGCGGCGGAGGCCGCCAAGCCGCTCGACCCGAACACCAAGGTGACGATCTCGGTGGGCTGCCAGCCGCCGAAGACCGCCAAGGAGTTCCGGGCCGACTGGGACGCCGACGTGCTGGCCTTCCAGGCGAAGTACCCGAACATCACGATCGACAGCAAGGACGCGTTCCCCTGCATCGTCCCCGAGACGTTCCAGGCCAAGCTCGCGGGCGGCCAGATGGAGGACGTGTACTACGTCTACTACACCGACGCGCAGAGCATCATCAAGAACAAGCAGGCCGCGGACATCACCGACTACGTGGCCGGCGTGCAGAACGTCAAGGACGTCAACCCGCTGTTCCTGCAGACCCTGCAGGACGAGGGCGGCAGGCTGTACGGCCTCCCCCGCAAGGCTTACACGATGGGCCTCGTCTACAACCGCAAGCTGTTCAGCCAGGCCGGCCTGAACCCGGACACCCCGCCCACGACCTGGGCCGAGGTCCGTGAGGCCGCCAAGAAGATCGCCGCGCTCGGCGACGGCGTCGTCGGCTACGGCGAGTACAGCGCCGCCAACACCGGCGGCTGGCACTTCACCTCGCTGCTTTACGGCCAGGGCGGCTCGGTCGTCTCCGAGGACGGCAAGACCGCCGCGTTCAACACCCCCGAGGCGCGCAACGTCCTGCAGCTGCTGAAGGACATGCGCTGGACCGACAACTCGATGGGCACCAAGCAGGGCCACCGCTGGGAGGACCTGATGCGCCTTCTCGGGTCCGGCAAGCTCGGCATGATGGTCGGCGCGCCGGACGTCGTCACCGAGGCGTTCAACAACTTCGGCGCGAAGTCCGACGAGCTCGGCACCACGTCGCTGCCGGAGGCCAAGTCGTCCCTGCTGGGCGGCGACGGCTACATGATCAACCCGAAGGCCACGCCGGACCAGATCAAGGCCGCGGTCCTGTGGCTGTCGTTCCATGAGCTGACCGTCGGCGAGGGCCAGTTCAACCACGCGCGCAACAAGGCGAGCAACCGGCCCGTCGGCATCCCGGAGAACATCCTGTGGGGCGACAACGAGTCGGGCAAGAAGGAGAAGGAGCTGCGCCAGCAGTACTCCACGGTTCCCCCCGGCAACTTCGCCGCCTACGAGACCGGCTCCGCGGTGATCCCGCCGAAGACCGAGCCCCCGAACGCGCAGGCCGTCTACGCGATCCTCGACTCGGTGATGTCCGCCGTCCTCACCCGCAAGGACGCCAACATCGACGAGCTGCTGACCGAGGCGGAGAAGAAGGTCAACGCGCTGCTCGCGCGCACCAAGTGACCCGATCCGGCTTGACCTGAAACCGCCGGAGGCGCCGTCGTGGCGGCGCCTCCGGCCGCACGTAAGGATGACGATGGCCGTCGCCACACGGCCCCCAGGGGGCCGTTCGCACAGCCGGTGGGGCCTGGCGGTCCGCCGGAACCTCACAGCCTACGGGTTCCTCAGCGGGGCGCTGATCTGCTTCGCGTTCTTCTCCTGGTACCCGATGGTCCGGGGGTTCGTGCTCAGCCTCCAGCACAACAACTTCGTCGACCCGCCCGAGTGGGTGGGCCTGGAGAACTACCGGACGGTCCTCGCCGACCCGGTCTTCCAGACCGCGTGGGTCAACACGGTGGTCTACACGCTGCTCGCGCTGCTGTGCGGGTACGTCGTCCCGTTCGTCGTCGCGCTCGTGCTGAACGAGCTGCGGCACGCGCGCGGCTACCTCAGGTTCGTGGTGTACCTGCCGGTGATGCTGCCCCCGGCGGTCGCGGTGCTGCTGTTCAAGTGGTTCTACGACCCGGGGCCCGGCCTGTTCAACCAGGTGCTCGGCCTGGTCGGGCTGCCGGGGCTGAGCTGGCTCGACTCGTCCTCGACGGCGCTGATCTCGCTGGTCATCGTCTCGACGTGGATGAACCTCGGGACCGGCACGCTGATCTACCTCGCCGCGCTGCAGAGCGTCCCGGGCGAGCTGTATGAGGCGGCCGAGCTCGACGGCGCGGGCTTCTTCCGCCGCATCTGGCATGTGACGATCCCGCAGACCAGGCTGATCCTGCTCGTCATGCTCCTGCTCCAGATCATCGCGACGATGCAGGTGTTCATCGAGCCCTACCTGCTCACCGGAGGCGGTCCCGAGGACGCCACCATGAGCGTCGTCTACCTGATGTACCAGTACGCGTTCGTCTATGACGACTTCGGCGCGGGCAGCGCCATGGGCGTCATGCTGATGCTGGTCCTCATGGTGTTCTCCGCCGCCTACCTGCGCTTCTCGCGCGACGACACCCAGGAGCGGTCATGAGCGTCACCGCGACCCGTCCCCCCGCCGCGCCGGCCGCCAAGACGGGCGGGCCGCGCCGTCCGCGCAAGGTGTTCAGCTCCGACCACCGCACCGTCGTCTCGCCGCACCACCTGAACACCCTGTGGGGACGCCGGATCTACTGGGCCGTCCTGGTCCTGGTGGTCGTGGTGTTCACGTTGGTGTTCCTGTTCCCGCTGTACTGGATGGTCACCGGCGCGATGAAGACGCAGGAGGAGTTCCTGCGGCTGCCGCCGACCTACTTCCCGTCGAGCGTGACGCTGGAGAGCTACACGCAGGCGTGGGAGCTGATGGGGCTCGGCAAGTTCCTGCTGAACACCTTCCAGTACGCGTTCGGCGCGCTGGCGTTCACGCTGGCGTTCGACGTCGCCGCGGCCTACGCGCTGTCGAAGCTGCGCCCGGTGTTCGGCAACGTCGTGCTGCTGGCGATGCTGTCGACGCTGATGATCCCGCCGACGGTGATCCTGCTCCCGGCCTACCTGACGGTGAAGGACCTGCCGCTCCTCCAGCTCGACCTGCTGAACACCCCGTGGGCCATCTGGCTTCCGACGGTCGCCAACGGGTTCACGGTGTTCCTGCTGAAGCGGTTCTTCGACGGCATCCCGCGCGAGCTGATCGAGGCCGCCCAGATCGACGGGGCCTCGGCGTTCCGGATCCTGCGCTCGGTGGTGCTGCCGATCTCCCGGCCGATCCTCGGCGTGGTGTCCATCCTCACCGTCACCAACGTGTGGCGCGACTTCGTCTGGCCGCTGCTCGTGCTGCCCGACCCGGAACGGATGACGATCAGCGTCGGCATCGCCTCGCTGCGGTTCAACATGCCGCAGACGACGATGACCGCGGCGCTCGTCATCGCGAGCATCCCGACCATCGTGGTGTTCCTCGCGTTCCAGCGGCACATCATGGCGGGCCTCACCGCGGGCAGCCTCAAGGGCTGAGCCCGACCCTCTACCTCTTCATACCTCTGATGCGCATTCGCAGATTGGAAGGCGGCAGCATGCCGGAAACGTGGTGGCGGGGAGCCGCGATCTACCAGGTCTACCCGCGCAGTTTCGCCGACGGCAACGGCGACGGCGTCGGCGACCTGGCTGGGCTGCGCGCCCGCCTCGGCCATCTGGCCGACCTCGGGATCGACGCGATCTGGCTGAACCCGTGGTATCCGTCGCCGCTGGCCGACGGCGGCTACGACGTGGCCGACTACCGCGACATCCACCCGTCGTTCGGCACGCTCGCCGAGGCCGAGGCGCTGATCGCCGAGGCGCACGAGCGCGGCATCCGGGTGATCGTGGACGTCGTGCCGAACCACACGTCCGACCAGAGCGCCTGGTTCAAGGCGGCTCTGGCGGCCGGTCCCGGCTCGCCCGAGCGGGCGCGGTTCTGGTTCCGTCCAGGGGTGGGCGAAGGGCCGCCGAACGACTGGCAGTCGATCTTCGGCGGCCCTGCCTGGACCCAGGTCCCGGACGGGGAGTGGTACCTGCACCTGTTCGCGCCCGAGCAGCCCGACTTCAACTGGACCCACCCCGACGTGCACGCCGACTTCCTCGACGTGCTGCGGTTCTGGTTCGACCGTGGCGTCGACGGCATCCGGATCGACTCCGCGGCCGTGCTCGTCAAGGACCCGGACGCCGCGCCGGACGGCCTCGACCCGTACACCGACCGGGACGGCTGCCACGACATCTACCGCGCGTGGCGTGCCCTCACCGACACCTACGAGGGCCGGATGCTGATCGGCGAGGTGTGGCTGCCGGACGCCGAGCGTCTGGCCCGCTACCTGCGGCCCGACGAGCTGCACACGGTGTTCAACTTCCCGTTCCTCGGCGCGCCCTGGAACGCTCCCTCACTGCGCGCGGTCATCGACGACACCTTCGCCACGCTCGGCGACGCCCCCGCGACGTGGGTGCTGTCGAACCACGACGTGACGAGGCCCGTCACCAGGTACGGGCGGGAGGACACGTCGTTCGACCACGCCGACCGTGGCCACGGGCGGCCGACCGACCCCGCGCTCGGCCTGCGCAGGGCGCGCGCGGCGGCGCTGCTGGCGCTGGCGCTGCCCGGCAGCGTGTACGTGTACCAGGGTGAGGAGCTCGGCCTTCCCGAGGTCGAGGACCTGCCGGACGAGGTGCTCGACGACCCGATCTGGACCCGTTCCGGGCACACCGACCGGGGCCGTGACGGCTGCCGCGTCCCGCTGCCGTGGTCGGGCGACGCGCCGCCGTTCGGGTTCGGCGGGACGCCGTGGCTGCCGCAGCCGCCGGAGTGGAAGAACCTCACGGTCGAGGCGCAGCGCGCGGACCCCGACTCGGTGCTCGCCCTGTACCGCACGGCCCTGCGGCTGCGCCGCGAGCTGCTGGGCGACGGGACCCTCACCTGGCTCGACCTCGGCGAGGACGTCCTGGCGTTCACCCGCGAGTCCGGCGTCACCTGCCTGGTCAACCTGGGCTCGGAGGCGATCCCCTTCACCGGCGAGGTCCTGCTGTCCAGCGCGCCGGTCCCCGACGGCGTCCTGCCGCAGGACACGGCGGTCTGGCTCCGCTGACACCTCCCGCGACGGCCCCGGCGCACCGCGAGCCTGGGCCGTCGCGGGCACCCGCCCTCGCCCCCGGATGGGAGGGATGCCTAAGCTGGGGGTGAGGGGGTGGGCGCAGTGCACTGGTCGACCATCGTCGGAGCCGTCCTGTTCTGGGCGTCCATGATCGTGCTCATCGTCGGGATCTACCAGTACGACGGGCCCGGCGACTGGCCGTGGTTCGTCGTCTCGGCGGTCCTGCTGGCCAGCGCGTACGCGCTCCGCGCTTGGGCGCGCCGGTACAACCCACCCTCCGGGCCGCCTTTCGGGGGCTAGTACGGCCGCCTAAGGGAACCCGGTGAGGGTCGTCTTGCCGATGGACGCGCCGGACTCCTGAATCCGGTGCGCCTCGCGCAGGGAGGCGGCGGTGAGCGGGCCGAGGTCGCGGCGCGCGGTCGTCACCAGGACGCCCTCGTCCACCAGGTGGGAGACCCGGGTCAGGTAGTGGCCCTGTAGGGCGCGGTCGGCGGTCTGGAACTGGGATCGGGTGAACATCAGCTCCCAGTGGAAGGCGACGCTCTTGGGCTTGAGGACGCCGAGCGGCAGCGTGGCGTCGTCGTCGATGGCGACGATCGCGCCGAACGGGCGGAGCGTCTCGGCATACGCGGGCAGATTCCGCGCGGTCCCCACGGTGCTGAACACGTAGGCGAGGCCGTCGGGGGCGAGGTCGTGCAGCTGCGGGACGAGCGGTTCGTGGTGGTTCACGACGTGGTGGCAGCCCATCTCGCGGGCGAACGCGACGGTCTCCGGGCGCGACGCGGTGCCGATCACGGTGAGGCCGGTGCGCCGCCGCGCGAGCTGCGCGACCATCGCGCCGACGCCGCCCGCCGCCGCGGTGACCAGCAGCGCGCCCGGCCCGCTGCCCTCGGCGATCCCGAGCCGTTCGAACAGCCCTTCCCACGCGGTGAGCGACGTCAGGGGCAGCGCGGCGGCCTCGGTGAACGAGAGCGTCTCGGGTTTGCGGCCCACCAGGCGCTCGTCCACCGCGTGGAACTCCGCGTCCGCGCCCTGCCGGTTCCGCGCGCCCGCGTAGTAGACCTCGTCGCCCGGCGCGAACAGCTCGACGGCGTCGCCGACCTCCACGACGGTCCCTGCCGCGTCGTAGCCGAGGACGCGGGGTACGCCGCCCGGGTCGTCGCGCAGGCGGGTCTTGGCGTCGACGGGGTTCACCGCGACTGCCTCGATCCGCACGAGCAGGTCGCGCGGCCCCGGCTTCGGCACGGGCAGTGCGACGTCGACGAGGCAGTCAGGGTCCTCGACCGGAAGGCTGCGCGTGTAGGCGACCGCCCGCATGCTGTTCCCCATACCGGCGTCCTACCCCGCGCGTTCCTCACGCCGCGCCCGTGGCTTCGCCAAGAACCCCCGACGGTAGCCGGGCGACGCGGACGGCTCAGTCGTCGAGCGCGTCGAGGGCGTCGCGGAGCGCGGCGCGCGAGGTGATGCCGAGTTTGGGGAAGATCCGGTAGAGATGGGCGCTGATGGTCCGCGCGGACAGGAACATGCGCTCGCCGATCTCCTTGTTGCTCAGGCCCGACGCGGCGAGTTCGGCGACCTCGAGCTGCTGCGGCGTCAGCCCGTGCGCCGCGCCCTGCCGCCGGGACACCGCGACGCCGGTGGCCCGCAGCTCCTGTTCCGCGCGGCGCTGCCAGACCGTCGCGCCAAGCGCGGCGAAGAGGTCGGCGGCGCGGCGCAGCTCGGGCCGTGCCTCGCCGGGCTGGAGGCGGCGGCGGTGCAGCTCGCCGAGCGCGAGCCGCACCCGCGCGTGGTCGAACGGCCAGCGCTCGATGCGCGGGAGCGCGAGCGCGTTCTTGAACAATGCGACGGCCTCTTCGTCGGGGGCGACCAGCGCGCTCGCGGCGAGGACGTGCAGCCGCACCCTCGGCGCGCGGTCGGCGAGGACCGTCGCGGCCTCGGCGTGCGCCCGCGCCTCGGCGGCCCGGCCCGAGCGCGCCGCCGACTCCACGAGGTCGAACACCGCGAAGGGCGCGAACGCGGCGTGCGGCGGGAACGCGCCGGGCGGGCCTACCTCGCTCCAGTAGGCGAACGCGCCCTCGTAGTCGCCGTGCGCCATCGCGGCGAGCGCGAGGTTGCGCGCGGACAGCGACAGGTGCAGCCGGCTGCCGCGCGGCGCGGCCCACTGCTCGACCGTCCTGCTGTACTCCCTGACGCTCTCGGTGTCGCCGCGCGCGGCGGCGACCCAGCCGAGCCCGCAGCGCAGGTCGTGCGCGAGCAGTTCGAGGTCGTGCCTGACGCACAGGTCGAGCCCGGCGTTGGCGGCGGTCTCCGCGTCGTCCCACCGGCCCGCGATGAAGTGGTCGTGGGCGGCGAGCCAGAAGCCGCTCGCGGCGTGGGTGACCGCGCCCTGCCCGGCCTCCCCCTCGGTCAGCGCCCGGATGCGCGGCCGATACTCGGACAGCAGGTCGAGCCAGGTCGCCGCGCGACAGAGCGCCGCGACACGGCCCGGCGGGGCATCCTCCGGCAGGTCACCGAACGCCGAACGCACCCGCGCGGCCGACCCTTTGCCGAGGAAGACGTCGTGCAGGAGCTTGGCGTGCTCGTCGTCGCAGCCCGCGAGGTCGCCGCCGACCTCGGCCCATTCGGCGGGGTCCTGCGCGTAGGACGCGGCCATGACGCGGACGAGGGGGCCCGCGCCCGGTGAGCCGCGCAGGAGGCGGCGTGCCGCGTCGAGGTCGCCGTCGCGGAGCATGAGGATCTGGGCGCGCAGGGCGAGCGCGCGCGACGGGTCGCGCAGGTGGCGGCGCGCCTCGTCGAGGAGCCGCTGGGCGAGGTCGAGCTGGCCGGACTCCCCCGCGAGCTCGGCGGCGTTGCCGAGCCTCAGCGCGCGGGCGGAGGGGTCGGGGGTGAGCTCGGCCGCGCGCTGGATGGCCTTGACGGCGAGGCCGCTGCCGCCGCGCAGGCTCACCGAGATCGCGGCCTTCTCGATCTCGGCGGCGACCGCCTCGTCGGGCTCGACCGTCGCCGCCGCGAGGTGCCACATGCGCAGCTCAGGGTCGGCGCGGTGCTGCTCGGCGAGGGTGGCGTGCGCGCCGCGGGTCTCCTCCGGCGACGCGGTCTTCATGATCGCCGACCTGACCAGCGGATGCCTGAACCGCAGTCCCGAGGGGGTCGAGTCGCGGGTGACGAGTCCCGCGCGCTCGACCTCGATGAGCTCGTACGGGGTCAGCTCGGCCCGGTGTTCCAGGCGGTCGCCGTCGAGCGCGGCGACCAGCAGCGTCTCGCGGACGTGCGGGTCGAGCTGAAGGAGCCGGCCGGCGAACCCGGTCTCCAGACGGGTGCGCAGCGGCGTCCCCGCGGGCAGCATCTCCACCCCGGCCGAGCTCTGCGGCAGCTCGGTGATCGCCAGGGGGTTGCCCGCCGCCTCTTCGAGCACCCGCGCGCGCACGGACGGCGGCAGATCGGGGTGCAGGAGATCGAGCAGCCGCCCGGACGCCTCCTCGTCAAGCGGATGGACCTCGATCATGTTGATGCCGGGGGTGACCCGCTCGGTCGCGGTGAGCGGCCTGCGCGCGAAGATCGCCCGCAGGTCGTAGGGGTGCAGCCTGAGCAGGATGAACATCATGACCTCGCGGGTCGGCACGTCCACCCAGTGCGCGTCCTCGACGGCGATGAGGACCGGGCCGTCCTCGGCGACCCGCGCCATGACCGCCAGGGACGCGACCGACACCGCGAGCCGGTCGGGCGTCGGACCCTCGGACATGCCGAGGACCCTGCGCAGCGTGTCCCGGTGGAAGGGCTCGACCTTGTCCAGGTACGCCATGACGGGTGCGAACAGCTGGTGCAGCCCGGCGAACGCGAGCTGCGCCTCGCTCTCGAACCCGCTGCCGCCCACGACCCGCAGCCCGCGTTCGCGCGCGTAGCCGATACCGGCGGTCAAGAGCACCGACTTGCCTACGCCGGGGTCGCCGTGCAGCACGACGTTCGGCAGGGCCCCGGGCGCCCGGTCGATCGCCTGCCGCAGCGCCTCGAGTTCGCGCTCGCGCCCGATGATGTCCATCGTCACTCCCCTGATGCAGTCATCTGACCGATTGCCAGGCCCGCGCGGGCCGCCATGCTTGCCGGGTGCCGCGATTCACGACGGGAAGCCGTGTCAGCCTCTGCTACGAGGACGTGGGCGAGGGTCCGCCGGTCGTGCTCGTCGCGGGGTGGCCGTTGACCCAGCGCCTCTGGGAGCCGCAGGTCGCCGCGTTCGTCGCGGCGGGGCACCGGGTGGTGACGTATGACAGGCGCGGCTTCGGCTGCTCCGACCGGCCCTGGCTGGGCCACGACCCGGCGACGGCCGCCGCCGACCTCGCGGACCTCGTCGACCATCTCGGCCTCACCGCGCCCGCCCTCGTCGCGTTCTCGACGGGCTGCGCCGAGGCGATCCGCTACGCCGTCGGCTCCGGAAGGGCGTCCCGGCTCGTGCTCGCCGGGCCCGTCGTGTTCGCCGATCCGCTGGCCGCCGAGCTGCGGGCCGCCGCCGAGCGGCACCGCGTCCCCATGCTTGACGACCTCACCCGCAGGTACTTCGCCGTCGACGGCCAGGACGCGCTTGACGAGCCCACCCGCAGGTACCTGCTGCGCTCCGCCGAGGACTCCTCCCCCAAGGCGATAGCCGACGCGCTCACCGCGTGGAGCGAGGCCGACCCGTCCGACGATCTCGCGCGGCTCGCCCTGCCCGTCCTGATCGTGGTCGGCGAGGACGACGCGTTCGTGCCGCCCGACGAAGGCGGCGGCAGGGTGGCGGGGGCGGTCGCGGGCAGCGTCCTCACGACGATCCCCGGCGCGCCGCACGGCGCGTCGGCGACCCACCAGGAGCAGTGGAACGCCATCGTGCTCGACTTCCTCGCCGGGTGATCCCATACCGGGAAAGTACGGCGCGGACCTGCCCGCGCGGTATCAGTAGGGTGACGTACCTTGATCGTCGCCGAGCGCGTCGCGCAGCTGCGCCCGTGCGGTGATGCCGAGCTTGGGGAACAGCCGGTACAGGTGGGTGCTGACGGTCCGGTGCGACAGGTAGAGCTGCTGCCCGATCTCCCGGTTGGTGAGCCCCGCGGCGGCGAGGCGCGCGATGTGCAGCTCCTGCGGGGTGAGCGCGTCGGCGGTCGACGGGACGCGCAGGTCGCTCGCCTCGCCCGAGGCGCGCAGCTCCGTGCGCGCCTTCTCGCTGAGCGCGAGGTGGCCGAGGGCGTCGAGCGCGTCGCGGGCGGCGCGCAGCGGGCCGCGGGCGTCGAGGATGCGGCGACGGCGGCGCAGCCATGTGCCGTACGACAGCAGAAGACGGGCCCGCGAGGTGGGCCAGGGCGTCAGATCGGCGTCGAGGGCCGTGCGGTAGAGGGCTTCGGCCTCGTCGTCGGGGGCGAGCAGCGCGCGGGCGTGCCTGAGGCCGACGTGCAGCAGCGGCGCGGGCGTCTTGCGGCCCGCCTCCTCGATCTCCGCCATGACGCGCACGGCGGTCTCCCGCTCGCCCGCGAGCACGGCGGCCTCCACGAACTCGCTGACGAGCCAGTGCCGCCACACCGGGTGGTAGGCGACGTCGGCGGGGTCGAAGACCCGCCACAGCCGCGCGAACGCCTCGTCGTGCTGGCCCGCGCACAGCGCGACGATCCCGCGCGCGTGCTGGAGCATCGCCGCGACCGAGCCGACCGCGACGGTCCCGAGCACGAGTTCGCCCTCGACCGCGAGCGCCACCCCCTGCTCCTCCTCTCCGCGCATGCCCGCGAGCATCGCCCTGACCGCGAGCGCGGAGGCGTGCCAGCGCGGCTGTGCCGTCTCGGCGGCGAGGCGCTGGCCCTCCTCGGCCGACAGCAGCGCGCTCTGCCTGTCGCCGCAGAACAGATGGACGCACGCCTGGGTGACCAGCGCCTGGGTGAGCACGCCGAGCCTTCCCTCGGCGCGCAGGTCGGCGATGGCGGCGTCGATGAAGCCGGCGCCGATGTCGTGTGCGCCGACCGTGGTGGCGGCGACCGCGGCGAGCCGCGCGATGGCCCCGTCCATGGGGACGCCCTGCAACCTGGTGAGGCGTTCCAGGGCGATCGGGCCGTACTCGATCGGCGCGGCGGTCGCCATCGCGAGGATCAGGACGGGGTCGTCGTCGCCTTCGGCGAGGCCCTCGGCGAGCTGGACGATGCGTCTGCGCAGCTCCCAGCCCGGGTCGGCCCACCAGCTGCGGATCGCGGCCGCGCGCACGAGGTTGAGCGCGAGCGCCCGGTCGCCCGCCCGCGCGGCGGCCTCGATCGTCGTGATCAGCTGTCTGATCCGGACCGGCCCGACCGTCCTGCCCTCCTCGAGGACCTCCTGGAGCCAGGCGAGCCTGGCCCGCTGCGGCTGGCCGTGCACGGCGGGCTCGACGAGCACGAGCAGCTCGGCGACCTGGTCGACCCTGCCCAGCTCGAAGGCGAGTTCGGCGGCGCGCAGCAGCCGTTCCGCGCGCAGCCCGGGATCGGCCCCGACCTCGGCGGCCCTGCGCAGCGCGGCGACCGCGACGGTGATCGCGCCGCGCCGCCGCGCCCGCGCGGCGACCTCCTCGAGCTCGCGCGCGACAGCCTCGTCCGGCCGGTCGAGCGCGGCGGCGAGGTGCCAGGCGCGGCGGTCGGGGCTCGCGGCGTGCACGTCGGCGAGCGCGGCGTGCACCGCCCTGCGGTCGGCGTGCGGGGCGCGGTGGTAGACGGCCGAGCGGACCAGCGGGTGCCGGAACCTGAGCGCGGGGCCGTCGACGGCGACGAGGCCCGCCTCGACGGCCGGGCGCAGCGCGTCCGGGGAGGGGTGCGCCGCGTGGGCGGCGGCGAACGCCTCGGCGAGCGCGTGGCCGTCGTTGGCGGCGGCCGCCAGAAGCAACGCGCGGGTGGGCTCGGGCATCTCGGCGAGCCGGACGGCGAACGCCTTCTCCAACCGCGCGGTGAGCGGCAGGAACTCGCCGGTCACCGACCCCGACGTCAACGCGACGGGCAGCTCGACGAGCGCGAGCGGATTGCCCGCCGCCTCCGCCAGGACCCGCCAGCGCAGGCCGACGCTGAGGTCGGGGGCGCGCGCGTCGAGCAGCGCCTCGGACGCGTCGGGGTCGAGTCCGGCGAGGTGGAGTTCTGGCAGGGCGCTCACGTCGATGCCGGTCGGGTGGCCGTCGCGTACCGCCAGGAGCAGCACGATCGGCTCGGAGCGCAGCCGCCGCGCGACGAACCCGAGCGTCTCGATCGTCGGGGCGTCGAGCCACTGGACGTCGTCCACCGCGACGAGCATCGGGCCGCCGTCTGCGGCCTCGCCGAGCAGGTTGAGCACCGCGAGCGCGATAAGGAACGGCTCGGGCGCGACGGCCTCGCCGAGCCCGAACGCGCCGAGCAGCGCCTGACGCTGCCGTACCGGGAGCCGGTCGAGCGCGTCGAGGTGCGGTTGCAGCAGCTGGTGCAGTCCGGCGAAGGGGAGATGTGTCTCGCTCTGCACCCCTGAGACGCCCGTCACTGCGACGTCATGGGCTTCGGCAAGCGCGCTTGCGGCCGCCAAGAGCGCCGACTTGCCTATCCCCGACGGCCCCCGCACCACGAGCGCGCCGCCCCGGCCGGTGACCCCCGCGATGAGCGCGCCGACCTCGGCCAGCTCACGGTCACGGCCGAGCAGCACGGACACCCTCCCCCGTAACGATCATGTACCGCGCATTGTTACAGAAACCGGCATAAGTACGTCAGATAACGCATGCCGGTTCTTCGGCCCCGGACCTAGCGTGAACGAGCCGTCCCAACGGCACAGCCCACGGCACCGGAGCGCCCATGACGGACCCCGTCCTCGAACCAGCGGCCCAGGCGTTCGCCAACGCCACGGCGAACCCGCCCTACCTGCACGACCTCCCGCCCGACGAGGCGCGCGCGGCGCTCGCCGACGCGCAGCGGCCGCCGCTCCCGGTGCCGGGCGTCGTCCGGGGGCGGCTGCCGGAGGCCGGCCTGACCGTCTACCGGCCCTCGGACGCCGCCGGGGCGCTGCCCGTCGTCGTCTATCTGCACGGCGGTTGGGTGTTCGGGGACGAGGACACCCACGGCTCGCTCGCCGGGGAACTCGCGCGCGCGTCCGGCGCGGCCGTCGCGTTCGTGCACTACAGCCGCGCGCCCGAGGCCCGCTACCCCGTCGCGCTCGACCAGGCGCGCGCCGCACTCGACTTCCTCGCCGGGCACGGCCGCGCGCTCGGCCTCGACCCGGCGCGCGTCGCCGTCGCCGGGGACTCCACCGGGGGCACCCTCGCCGCCGCGCTCACCCTGCTCGCGCGGGACAGGCTGCGCGCCCAGGTGCTGCTCTACCCCGCGACCGACGCCTCCTTCGACACCCCGTCCTACCTGCGCTTCGCCGAGGGCTACTACCTGCGCCGCGACGGGATGCGGCGGCTGTGGGACCACTACCTTCCCGACCTCACGCAGCGGGACGCCGCCACCGCGTGTCCCCTGCGCGCCAAGGACCGTGACCTATACGGGCTGCCGCCCGCGCTGGTCGTCACCGCCGAGGCCGACGTGCTGCGCGACGAGGGCGAGTCCTACGCCGCACGGCTGCGCGCCGCCCGCGTGCCCGTCGCCGCGGTGCGCTACCAGGGCGTCATCCACGACTTCGCCACCCTGCACTGCATGCGCGCCACCCGTGCCGCGCGGCAGGCCATCGACCAGGCCGGGCGTTTCCTCGCGAGGGAACTCGGCACCGCTGAAAGGGGGTAGCGCGTGTCCACCGGACGCGTCACCAGGGCCGCCGTCATCGGCAGCGTCATCGAGTACTACGACTTCGTGCTGTTCGGCCTCGCCGCGGCGCTCGTGTTCAACGACGAGTTCTTCCCGTCGTCAAGCCCGCTCGCCGGGTCGCTCGGGGCCTTCGCGGCGTTCGCCGTCGGCTTCCTCGTGCGGCCGCTCGGCGGCATGCTGTTCGGCCACTTCGGCGACAGGATCGGACGGCGTCCCGTGCTCGCCGCGACGGTCCTGCTGATGGGCGTGTCGACCGCCGGGATCGGGCTGCTGCCGACCTACGACCAGGTCGGCGTGCTCGCGCCGATCCTCCTCGTCGCGCTGCGGCTGGTCCAGGGGTTCGGCGCGGGGGCCGAGTACGTCGGCGCGCTCGTGCTCGTCGCGGAGTCGAGCGCGCCGCGCCGGCGCGGGCTGTGGGCGTCGCTGCCCGGGGCCGGCGTCGGGCTCGGCATCCTCAGCGGGACGCTCGCCTTCACCGTCGTGTCCGCGCTGCCAGCGACGGCGACGTGGGCGTGGCGTGTGCCGTTCCTGCTCAGCCTCGTCGGCGTCGCGCTGGGGCTGTACCTGCGGGCGGGAGTTCCCGAGTCGGCGCTGTTCGAGGCCGAGCGGGCCAAGGGCGTCAGCAGGCTTCCGGTCGCCGAGGTCGTCCGGCGGCATCCGCGCGCGCTGCTCACCGCGGCCGCCTTCGCCGCGCCGTTCGGGGCCGCCTCGTACGTCATCAACGTGTTCGTGCTCTCGTATGTGACCAAGTCGGTCGGCCTGTCGGCGACGACCGCGCTCACCGCCAACCTCGCGGCCGGGGCGCTGTCGGTGCTGCTCACCCCGCTGTTCGGGCTGCTCAGCGACAGGATCGGGCGCAAACCGGTCTTTCTGGGCAGTGCCGTGTTCCTCGGGGTGTCGGCCTTCCCGCTGTTCTGGCTCTTGGACACCGGCGAACCCGTGCTCGTGGTGGCCGCCGTGGCGGTCTCGTACGGGGTCGGGATCGGCGGGATGTGGGCCGTGCAGGGGACGCTGCTCACCGAGATGTTCCCGACCAGGTACCGGTACACCGGCATCGCCGTCGCCAGGGAGTGGGCGGCCGCGCTCGGGAGCGGGCCCGCCCCGTTCGTCGCGACCGCGCTCGTGGCCTGGGCCGGTGGGGCTTCGTGGCCGATCTCCGTGCTGCTCCTCGGGTGCATGGTGCTCGCCTGCGCCGCCGTCGCACGGCTGCCGGAGACCCGCGACGCCGACCTCGCCGCGCGCCCGGCGGAAACCCGCGCGGTTGCAGTCATCTGACCGATGACCGCCACGGCGTCGCCGGATTAGCTTCGTGGCAACGCCGCCGAGCGGGCAGGAAAGGCAAGACGCCGCAGCTCACCGCCTCGTCCGAACCGAAAGGAACCACCGCCATGAGCAAGCCCGACACCATCGTCCTGATCCACGGCTTCTGGGTGACCCCCCGCTCCTGGGAGGACTGGATCGCCCACTACGAGGCCAAGGGCTTCAAGGTGATCGCCCCCGCCTACCCGGGCTTCGAGGTAGAGGTCGAGGCGCTGCGCGCCGACACGACGCCGATCGAGAACCTCAGCGTCGACGCCGTCGTCGACAAGATCGCCGGGATCATCGAGGGGCTCGACGCGCCGCCGATCATCATGGGCCACTCCGCCGGGGGCGTCTTCACCCAGCTCCTGCTCGACCGGGGGCTCGGCGCGGTGGGCGTCACGTTCAACTCCGCGCCGACCGAGGGCGTCAAGGTGGTGCCGCTCAGCCAGATCAAGTCGACCTTCCCCGTGCTGAAGAACCCGGCGAACCACCACAAGGCCGTGCCGATCAGCTTCGAGCAGTGGAACTACGCCTTCACCAACACCTTCCCCGAGGACGAGGCGCGCCGCCTCTACGACAGGTACGCCATCCCCGTCTCCGGCCGCGTCCTTTTCGACAGCGTCCTGGCGAACTTCCAGCCGGGCCACCAGTCCACCTGGGTCGACTACAGCAACGACAAGCGCGCCCCGCTGCTGTTCATCTCCGGCTCGGAGGACAACATCATGCCGCCGAAGGTCCAGGCGTCCAACGCCAAGCACTACAAGTCGGCCGCCACCACCACCGAGGTCAAGGTCTACGACGGCTACCCCCACCTCCTGCCCGCCGCCCCCGGCTGGCAGTCCATCGCCGACGAGGCCCTCACCTGGGCCCTCACCCACACCCCCTGACCCCCCGGCCCCGCCGCGCAACGACGCGCGACACGCACCGGGGCCCGCGCGGCGGCGCGACCCCCGGCCCGAATCAAGCCCGAGGCCCCAATCCCGCGGGAGCCGGTGCGGCAAGCGTGGCCGTCGTGCTCCCTCGACGGCGGGAGCCTTCGGAGCGGGGCTCAGCGCGACATCGGGTCGGGGGCCGTGTCGGGGCCCGCGCCGGGGACCACCGACGCGGAAGCGTCGGAGCGGGCCTTCGGGGCGGGGCCGCCCGGTGGGATCCCGAATCCGGGGCCTTCGGGATGCGGCTCAGTGCGGGGGCATCGGAGCGGGGGCGTCGGAGCAGGGCCGCCCGGTGGGTCCCCGAATCCGGGGCCTTCGGGGTGCGGCTCAGCGCGGGGGCGTCGGGGCGGGGGCGTCGGCTCGGGGGCCGTGTCGGGGCCCCGCGCCGGGGACCACCGACGCGGAAGCGTCGGAGCGGGCCTTCGGGGCGGGGCCGCCCGGTGGGATCCCGAATCCGGGGCCCTCGGGGTGCGGCTCAGTGCGGCGGCGTTTGCGGGGGTGTCGGGGCGGGGGCGTCGGAGCGGGAGCGTCGGAATGGGGCCGCCCGGTGGGTTCCCGAATCCGTGGTCCTCGGGGTGAGGGTCAGTGCGGCGGCGTTTGCGGGGGTGTCGGGGCGGGGTGGCGGCTTTGGGGCGTCGGGGGGTGGGGGGAGGGGTGGTCAGGGTGGGGGTGTCGGGTTTGGGAGGGTGGTGAGGCGGTGGTGGAGGTGGGTGCGTTCGGGGAGGGTGCAGGGGAGGGAGAGGGCTGTGCGGTAGGCGGCGGCGGCTTCGGCGGGGCGGTTCAGGCGGGTCAGGAGGTCGGCGCGGGCGGCGTGGTAGGGGTGGTGGCGGCGGAGCTTCGGGTCGTCGGCGAGGGCGTCGAGGAGGGCGAGGCCGGCTTCTGGGCCCTCGCACATGGCGACGGCCACGGCGCGGTTCAGCGCCACGACCGGGGACGGGGACAGCGCCAGGAGGACGTCGTAGAGCGCGACGATCTGGGGCCAGTCGGTGTCGTCGGCGGTCGCGGCCTCGTCGTGCAGGGCGTTGATCGCGGCCTGGACGCCGTACCGGCCGGGCGGGCCGCCGGTCAGCGCCCGCACGGTGAGCCCCCTTCCCTCCTCGATCATCGGACGGTCCCACCGCGCCCTGTCCTGGTCGGCGAGCAGCACGAGGCGGCCCCCGGCGTCGACGCGCGCGTCCCTGCGGGCGTGCGCGAGCAGCATCAGCGCGAGCAGCCCCGCCGCCTCACGCTCGGCGGGCAGCAGCCGGTGCAGCACCCGGGCGAGCCTGATCGCCTCCTCGGCGAGGCGGGAACGCTGAAGTTCCGGGCCGCCGCTCGCCGCGTACCCCTCGGTGAACAGCGAGTACAGCACCTGGAGCACGCCGGGCAGCCTGCCGGGCAGCTCGTCCTTCGCCGGCACTCGGAACGGGATGCGCGCGGTGCGGATCTTGTTCTTGGCGCGGACGATCCGCTGCGCCATCGTCGCGTCGGGCACGAGGAACGCCCGCGCGACCTCGGGCGTGGTCAGCCCGGCGAGGCAGCGCAGGGTGAGCGCCGCCCTGTCCTCGGCGGCGAGCGCGGGATGCGCGCAGGTGAAGAACAGGGCGAGCCGCTCGTCCGGGAGGCCGCCGTCGCCGTCGGACGGGGCCGCCTCGCCCGTCCGGTCGGCCTCGGCCTGGAGGATCGCCAGGCGCGCGGCAAGCGCTTTGTCCCTGCGCAGCCTGTCCACCGCCTTACGGCGGGCCGTCGTGAGCAGCCACGCCCCTGGACGCGCCGGGACCCCGTCCACCGGCCAGCGCGCCAGCGCCGCCTCGATCGCGTCCGACGTGGCGTCCGCGGCGAGGTCGAGATCGCCGAACCTGCGGACGAGGGCGGCGAGGAGCCGTCCGCGTTCCTCGCGGAACACCAGCTCCACCGACGCCGCGGCGTCCTCGCCCGCGCCCCCGTCCGGCACGGTCAGGCCCCGAAGTCCGCGACCGGGCGGACCACGACGGTGCCGCCGCCGTGCGCGCCCGGGCAGCGGGCCGCCCACTCGAGCGCCTGGTCGAGGTCGGGCACGTCGATCACGTAGAAGCCGCCGACGACCTCGCGGGTCTCCGGGAACGGCCCGTCGGTGACGGTGCGCGACCCGTCGGCGGCGACGCGGACGGCCGCGGCCGTCACGAGGTCGGCCAGGGACTCGCCGGAGACGAAGATCCCCGCGTCGCGGACGTCCTTGTCGTAGGCCATCCAGTCCTCCGGCGTGCATCCCTGCGCCCCGCCGTCCTCGGCGACGGCCCCGGCGTGGATCAGCAGCAGGTATTTCATGGCATTCCCCTTGTCCTGTCTTCGGTGTGCGGCGGCCGCCGCACACCACAACGACGAACGGGACCCGCCCGTATCGACGCCCGCATGAGAGAAGTCTGCCCGGAACTTCTCCGAAAGATTTTCGGATTTCCCGCCGCCCGGGGCTGCCGCGCGACGCCCGGGAGGGCGACAATCACACGACGCGCGGTGCGGTGAGGAGGACGTGTGGGCGAGACGGTCTTGGTGACGGGCGGCAGCGGGTTCGTCGGGAGCCACCTTCTGGCGGCGCTGCTGGCCAGGGGATACCGGGTGCGGGCGACGGTCCGCGACCTCGCCGACATGCGCAAGACCGGGCCGCTGCGCGGGCTGCCCGGCGCCGAGCGGCTCGACCTGTACGCGGCCGACCTGCTGCGGCCCGGCTCGTTCGCCGAGGCGATGGACGGGTGCCGGACCGTGTTCCACGTCGCCTCGCCGTTCCGGATGCCGGAGAAGATCCGCGACGGACGCGCCGAGATGCTTCAGCCCGCCCTCGAAGGCACACGGAACGTGCTCGGGACCGTGGACGCGACCCCGTCGGTAGAGCGTGTCGTGCTCACCTCGACGGTCGGCGCGATCTTCGGCGACTACATCGACGTCCACGCCATGCGGGACCGCACCCTCACCGAGGAGTACTGGAACACCACGAGCACGATCGACACCAACCCCTACCACCACGCCAAGACCATGGCGGAACGCGAGGCATGGCAGATCGCCGACGCGCAGGACCGCTGGTCGCTCGTCGTGCTCAATCCCGGACTCGTCCTCGGCCCCTCATTCACCCCCTCCTCGGAATCCGGCAGCCTCTTCCTGATGGACGAGCTGATGCGCGGCCTGTTCTTCTACGGCGCGCCGGACTTCAGCTTCACCGTCGTGGACGTCCGCGACGTCGCCGAAGCCCACATCCGCGCCGCCGAGACCCCCTCCGCCAAGGGCCGCTACATCCTCGCCCACCCGGACATGTATTCCTTCGCCCAGATCGCCAAGATCATCCGTTCCCACTACCCCCGCAAATTCCTCATCCCCCGCCACACCGTGCCCAACGCGGCGGTCCGCGTCCTCGGCCCCCGCTTCGGCCTCACCCAGGACTACATCCGCAACCACCTCGGCATCCGCTTCACCGTCGACAACACCCGCAGCACCCGAGACTTCGCCCTCACCTACCGCCGCATCGACCAGACCATCCTCGACCACTACGAGGCATGGCGCTCCTGACCCACCCCACCCCCTGGCGCTCAGCCTGGGGAGGCGCCGGGGAGGCCGGTGCCGTCGCCGTAGAAGTTGTCGAGGAAGAGGTCGAGG
This sequence comes from Actinocorallia sp. A-T 12471, assembly GCF_033875155.1. Taxonomy (NCBI): domain Bacteria; kingdom Bacillati; phylum Actinomycetota; class Actinomycetes; order Streptosporangiales; family Thermomonosporaceae; genus Actinocorallia; species Actinocorallia sp. A-T 12471. The sequence goes on from NZ_JAWZTE010000003.1 coordinate 576,153, forward strand.
GCGGCGAGGTCCGGGTGCCCCAGCACCCTGTCCTCGACCTCCGCGGCCTCCTCGAGTTGGCGCATTCGTGCCCTGACCACGCGCGAGACATCGCCCGTCGCCCGGTACCACCGGGCGAGCAGATCGCGCTCTTTCCCGAACTCCGCATCGCTCACACCCCCATCCCTACCCCCGTTCTGCCAATTCACCCGGGTTCGGCCGGGGAAGGCGGCTTGAGCATCGGGACGAGGAAGCGACGGGCGAGTGCGGCGAGCTGCGCGTCGTCGTCAAGGTCGACAAGGGGGCTCGGGATCGCGAGGAAGGACGCGGAGATCCGCACCATCATCTCGGCGACGAGATCGGTGTCGAGATCCGCCGCGACAGTGCCCGCGCGCTGCTCGCGCCGGATCTGGCCCGCGACGAACTGCCGCACCGTGGCGACGGTACGGCCCCCGTCGCTGATCATCGACGGCAGCGCCACGTCGGGCTCGGTCGCGATGATCCCGCCGATCAGCGGGTTGTCGCGGATCGCCCGCAGCGAGCTGACGAACCCGAGCACCACCCGGTCGGCGGCGGTCTCGGCCCGTTCGATGTCGATGAGGAACCTGTCGAAGTAGCGCCGGAACTCACGCCGCACGACCTGCTCGACCAGCGCGTCCTTGGTCGCGAACCGCCGGTAGACGGTGATCCGCGAGACGCCTGCGCGCCGCGCGACGTCCTCCATCGTGGAGCGCTGGATGCCCATCCGGCAGAACTGGTCGTAGGCGGCGTCGAGCACCCGCCCCCGCGACTCGTCGACGTCATCGACCCGCTCGATCGCGTCGGCATAGGCCCGCTCGAGCAACGACGCGGGCTCCCCCGTCGTGTCCGCGGCGAAAAAGGACACCCCTGGCTCCATGCTTCCCTCCCGAGACGGACCCCCGCCGTGCACTCCCCCGCGCCACCGGTTCCCCGCATACCAACCCCCCACGATATCGGCCTTGCAGCCCCCGACACAGTGCGCCCAACAGGGCGCCCAACACAACGCGCACCCAACATGGCGCGCCCCGAAGCAGCGCGCCTGGCACGGCCCGCTGCCACCACGATCCATGATACACCGAACCGCAACTCGTATCACCGTATCACCACGCGCGGCCGCCGCACGACCGCCGCGCGACCGCCGCGCGCCCATCCCGGCCAGAGCGGAACCGGAAGGTGACGGCCCGTCGACGCCGTCGGCACGTAGGGTGCGCCCATGACCCTCGCCAGCAGTGAGCAGCGGCTTCGCGACGAGGCACGTGTCGCGATCCTCAAGGCAATCAAGACCAAGGCCGACCACATCGCCCGCAAGCAGCCCGACGCCCCCGGCTCCCAACTCCGCGACCTCGCCGAGGCTTACGCCGTCCTCACCTCCACCGACTCCCCCTGACCCTGATCGGCAGATTTGACAGTTAGCCGTTCGGTCTCCGGAGGACGCGGATCAGACGATGATCGCGCAGCCCGACAGAGGAAAGTTGCACTAGCTACGCCGGGCCCACCATTAAGTTCGCCGGGAGCTGGGTCCAGTCGTATCACAGGCCGAGATTCCGCGCGCACCTCTCTTGTACATACCCCCGGGGCGTCAGTCCCGAAGCTCGAGTTCACCTACACCCCCTTTCCATCCGAGCCTCTTTGAATTCGCCGAACTCGCCTACTGCCGGGCAGCGGCTTCAAGGCACGGCAACAAAGCCAGCACGCCCAGGGTGAATTTATAAATTTTAGTTCAAACTCTGAAACATGCCCATTGCGGTCAGAACCAGGATACAGACCGTCATACTTCCCACGAACCCTGCACCCGCAGACCCAATGACAGCTGGCCAGGACCTCCGATCGAGACATGCGGCAATGCCAGCGACGGTAGCGGCGAGAAGAGAAGTAAGCACGGCCACAGAAAGCCAGAGAGCGCGAATAATCATGACACGTCCCTTGAAATAGGAAGCTAGGAGAAATATCTGTACCGAGAAATCGGAAACCCTCGAAATTCGCACGAAACCGCTGGGATGATTTCCACGGATCATTGATCCCAGAAAAGGAAATATCACCACAGATCCCCCGCTCACCGGAGGCCGGATTAACGGGACGGCGAAATAGGACGGCCAGCATCTCCTAGAAATCGCATGGGATGCGCTATCATGAGAAACGCTGAGCCGTCAGTTCTGAGGCGAACTCATGCAGTGCGGTGTCGTCGGCCAGCCCGCTGGCGACACCTCCTATTCCTATGTCTTCCTATGTCGTAGCGCGCCCGCGTCTCACCCGGGGAGCCTTCGGCCTCATCTCGTCGAGCAAGGCACCCACCTCTCCAACCACGGCGTACCGGCCAGTCTCGGACTCTTCCAGCCATCCGTACTCAACGAGACGCTTCAGGCGTATGCGCATAGACTCGACCTTCCCCCGGACACCAACGTCCCCCAATGCCTCCACCACGTCTCGCGCCCGCATGGGACGCTGCGCGTCATGGAGCACTCGGACAGCCTGCTCCATCGCGGCCGACAAGGGCTGCCTTGGCTCAGCTCGATGGACCTGCCGAGGCACGTCCACATTGCTCTGATCACTGTTCCCTTTTCGCATAGTTCTCGACACGTCCACCGTTTCTGTAGAGGATCTCTCGATCTCCTCCTTGATCAGCGCAACGCTCTCCAACAACTTCTCGGCCGCAGCGATCTTCTCTTCGATCTCTGCAAACTGCCCACGCAGCGCTTCCAGTTGACGCGATGTCCTAACCTCGATATCTGCGAGTTCCATGAGGACCCCTTCCCGTTCGATTGGCACTAAGGCTACTACGGAGCATGGCATCAGTCGCGCATACGAACCACCCGACACGATGCCTTCGCCGTACTAGCCACCGCCGCATCCGTACATGCAATCAACAGGTCACACGGATCGCCGCGAGCATCAGCTCCGGTGACATCGGTGATAAAAACGACGAACTGGAGCGACTGGGCATCAGTTCCACCAGAATGAAGCGTGGGTGCACCGTCGGCATTACCTGTGTCTTAGCTTTTCCATACCAATGACCACCATCGTTGGAGCGACTCCATCAGACAGTCGTTGAAGCGTGCCAAGCGGTTAACGATGAACGTTGGTCGAGGTGCCGCACACTAGTGGCCCGCTCACCGGGCGGAACCGTCAGCGGGCCTTCAGACGCCGTTCGTGGTCAGGGATCTGCGGGTTTCGGCCCAGGGCAGTCTGCGGTGTGGGCGAAGGCAGCGGTCACGGCGACGAGGTCGATTCGGTTGCCGGGGCATGGGGAGCCGGGACCCGACACCGACCAGTCTCTACCTGCGACGGTCGTCGTGGTCCGGCACGCGGCAGGCCCACGCGGCTGGTCACTGAACGGGTACTGCGGCAACGCCCTTTGCAGACCAAGGAACGGGATTGTCCGCTCGGTCATCTGGGATTCGTGCGCCTCCGACAACGGCTGCATGCTCGTGCTCGCACCCCGCCTTGCGAAGCGCATGACGTCGTCGAAATGAACTATCTGGGGATGAGCGGTGCGGGAGGGTGCCGCAGAAGCAGTGCGTGGTGCGGGCACCCGCCACCGCATCCAGTGCCTCACGGACCACCAAGACCGCGAACGCTCCGAAGTGGACCCCGAACTCCCGCGTGTCTTCACCGTTGAGCAGCGCAGCCGTCCGAGGATCCGGCCTTTCCATTCTTGTCGGGGAGTTCCGCGGCCGCGTTCGCGCGACCACCGCAGCGCGCCGGGGCCAGCAACCGGTCAGGCGCTCGATGTCTCTTGGCTTCGGGCGTGCAGGCGCGCGTAGGGGCCGTCGGCGGTGAGCAGGGCGGTGTGGGTGCCGGATTCGGCCACCGCGCCGTCGGCCAGGACGACGATGCGGTCGGCGGCTCGGATGGTGGACAGGCGGTGTGCCACGACGATCGTGGTGCGGCCCTTGACGAGCCTGGCCAGCGCCTCCTGGACCAGGGACTCGGAGTGGGCGTCGAGGGCCGAGGTTGCCTCGTCCAGGATGAGGACCCGCGGGTCGCGGATGAGGGCGCGGGCGATGGCGAGGCGCTGCTTCTGGCCGCCGGAAAGGTGCGCGCCGTGCTCCCCGACGACGGTGTCGAGGCCGTCGGGCAGCGCCCTGACGAAGTCGAGGGCGTTCGCGTCGGCGAGGGCCGCGGTGAGCGCGGCGTCGGTGACGTCGGGCATGCCGTAGGCGACGTTGTCGCGCACCGACCCGTCGAACAGGACAGTCTCCTGCGGCACCACCGAGAGGAACCGCCGATACGTGCGCAGGTCGAGGTCGGCCATGTCGACGCCGTCGAGCAGAACCCGTCCCTCGGACGGCCGCAGGAAGCCGATCAGCAGGTTGGCCACCGTCGACTTGCCCGCACCCGATGCCCCGACCAGCGCGACGGTCTGCCCGGCCGGGATGTCGAGGGTGAGTCCCGCGACGGCGGGCGTGGCCACGTCGTCATAGCGGTAGGTCACGTCCTCCAGACGCAGCCGCCCGACCACCGACGTGACGGCCCGCTTCCCCGTGTTCTCCTCGAGGTCGGGCTCGTCCAGCACCTCCGCGAGCGACCGGACGGCCTCACGGCCACGCGTAAGCACCGGCGTGACGGCAAGGAGGGTGGTCGTCGCCGCGGTGAGCGTAGCGAAGTACGCGTTCAGCATGACGACGTCGCCGGCCGTCAGCCCGAACACGCCGTGGTAGGCGAGCAGGGCGGACCCGGCGAGGCACAGCAGGCCGAGCACGTGCATGATGCACCAGATCAGCGCGCCGAACCAGCCGTTCAGCACGCCGAGCCCGAACGCGCTGCGGCGCAGCCTGCCGAGGCCGGTGTCGAAGCGGGACACCGCGTGCCGTTCGAGGCCGTGCGCGCGGGCCACCGGCAGCAGCGTCAGCATCTCGAGGACGCCCGCGGACAGCCGCTCGTACTCGCGCCTGACCTCCTCGTTGGTCCTGCGCATCGGCCCGTTCAGCCGCGCGACGACGAGCCCGACGGCGGGAACCGTCACCGCGAACACCGGAAGCAGCTCCGGAGTCTTCACCGCGATGACGACGAATCCGCCGACAAGGGTCGTCAACGCCGAAAGCCCGATGTCGGTCGCCTGCCAGACCGTCTCCTCGATGTTCTCCACGTCCCTGACGAGCTTGGCGTGCAGCACACCCGAGCCGGTCCGCGCGTGGTACCCCATCGACAGCACCTGGAACCTCCGCGCCAGCGCCGAGCGCAACGCGACACCGAGATCAAGAACAACCCGGTACATAAGCCGCACATAGACCTGGTGCCCTGGCACGTTGAGCAGCAGCAGCACGAGCAGCACCCCGCAGTTGGCCCACAGCTCCGCGAGCGGCCCCCGCGCGACGACCACGTCCACCACGTTGGCCGCGCACAACGGCAGCAACCACAGCGGACTGTGCTTGACGACGAACGCCACGACCGCCCCGGCAAGCCGCGCCCTCCCCGGCGCGAGCAACCGCGCCATCGTCCAAAAGGGCCGCTCCGCCCGAAACCCGTCAAGCGCACCCGCATACCCCGACACGACTCTCCCCAACTCACCCGACCAGACGCTCCCAGCGCCCCAAGTCTGCTCCTTCCACCAAACCGTAGCAAATTTTCACTTTCCACCCCATTTCTTGCGACCCCCGCACCGCCGAGCAACGGACGATGCGGCCAGACTCCCCGCCCTCCGCGACGCCATCGAGGCCGAGACGAACACCGCCCCGGGCCCTGTCCGTCAACGACCGCCGCGATGCCCTCAAGGACCACCCCGCACCCCCAACCGCACCTCCCCCAGGTAACCGAAGTGACCGCCCGCCAATCCAACCCTTAATAACCATCGCGGTCTGCTCACGCTCATGCCTGCGGCACCGCGGTTTTCCCCGCGCCAGAAAACAGCCCCGCTCCGCGTCGCAAAATCCCTGCTCCGGCCATAATTCTGAGCTCCTTGAATAGTTTCTCATGTTGTTTGTCCGACTCCACTCTGGAATGACAGTGGAGAATCCGGAAAGTTCCCCACCGGGGATTCTCCGCTCTGGAAACCTTCCGGGTGTCAGCGACGACCCCGAACAGGAAGGACACGGAGCGCGCATGGAGACGATCATCAAGGAGATCACCGTCGCCCATCGGGGCGAACGGAAAGTGGATCTCTCACCGCAGGGAATCCGGGCCGGAGTCATCGAGCTCAGCCCCTGGCAGATCCACCCGCTGCCGCCCGGCTCGCACACCGCGATCGACGGCGACGCCTACCTGATCAAGATCAATTATGAGCTCGAGCTCGACGGCGACCTCCACGACGGGCAGTGGTTCGAGGTGGGCTTCGCCTTCCAGGCCGCCGAGGGGACGGTGTCGGTCCTCGACGCGGTCCCCGGGGCCTCCTCGGCCCCGCGCGAGGAGCGGGCCTACCTCGTCGACCAGTACCTGCAGCTGGCCCAGGTTCCCCTCGCGACGCCGAACAGCGTCGGCCTTCCGGCCAGCGACGATGTGACCAACGTCTTCGGCATCGGCCGCTCCAGCGTCCGCTGGGGGCACCGCCCGCCGCGAGGGGGCGTGCTGGGCCCCGGATCACGCGCGGCCTGGGCCGTGGTCCTCGTGCCCACCGGATGCACGGAAGTGAACGTCGAGTTCTCCGCGCGCTATCGGATGTCGTTGGAGTTCGCGCTCGATTTTGATCCGCTGGACAGCTCCGGCGAATTCACGCTTGAACTGCCGAACGCGCGTTCCCGGGGACCTGTTGTGCCGCCGCCTCCGCCTGGAAACAAGAAGGCGATGCCCTCGGATGACCCGGGTTCGCACCGCGTATTCATCTGCTACGCGCACGACGACGACGCCCACAAGCTCAGTGCGCTGCATTTCGCGCACCTCCTGCAGGACCTGGACCACGACGTCCACATCGACCAGTTGACGGACCGGTGCCGCCGCAACTGGGACGACTGGGCGACCCACCAGATCGCCTCCGCCGACTTCGTCGTCATTCTGGCCTCGCCCATGGCCCACGCCGTCGGGGCGGGCACGATCTCCGACGACCGCCACAAGGGTCTGCGCAACGAGTTCGACATCATCCGAAACCTGCGCCACGGTGGGCGGAGCAGGTGGACGATGAAGGTGTTGCCGGTGGTCCTGCCCGGCGAATCCGTCGAGAACCTGCCGTTCTGGGTGTTCTCCGAGATCGTCGACCACTACATCATCGACGACTTCACCCCCGAGGCCCTGGCCGACCTGCTCAAGGCCATGGACGCCGCCAAGCCGTTCCTCCAGGAGCCCTGAGCCGACCGTGGACGGCGGGAGGCGCCACCTCCCGCCGTCCTCTCATTCAGACCTCGTCGGCCCGCTCACCGAACGACCTGTGGTCCGGGTGGTCGCGGTCGAGGGAGATGGCAAGGTGGAGCGGTGCCGGGACCAGCGTCCTGCCGTCCCAGGAGATCGACTGGTCGCACAGGCGGGCGGTCAGCGCCGCCAGCGTGGTGGCGGACCAGGAACCGCACCGGACGGGGACGATCTCCTTCGCGGTGAAGGAGTGCCAGTCCTTGCCCAGGTGGTAGTCCCGCCATTCGTCGTCGGGCAGCGTCCACCTGGTGTGTTTGACGCCGGTCCTGCCTCCCTTGGCCGAGTAGGTACGTGACGTGCCCGCGAACAACCACGAAGGCTGCTCGGTTCCGTCGAGCCGGTAGACCCTGGCTCCGGGGGCGGCGGGCTGGAGTTCGTCGTCCGGCTGGTTGGCCGCCTCCACCCGGTCGATCGGCCGGCCGATCTCCGCCATGTCCGTCAGCACCCGGACCACCGCGACGTCGTGGCCCGCCTCGACCAGACGGTCCCCCGGCAGCGCCGCCCCCGGGACCGCGCCGTTCTGCAGGCCGGGCCACACGGTCCGGACGGCGGGGGCGTCGGTGAAGACGACGATCGGCACGTCCCAGGACGAGGCGAGCAGCGACAGCCTCCGGTCGACCTCCTCCCTGGTGCGCACGGCCTTCTCCTGCGTACGGCCGAAGGTGTCGTCACCGATGGGCGCCGCGTGGAAGGCCGCGGTACCCGACCCGCCGGGCAACCACCTGTCCGTGACGGCGTCGTAGTGCAGAACACGCCAAGCCGACAGGTCGTCAGGATCGACGTACAGGGCAGACATGACGAGCACAAGGGGCGAGTCGTCGCCGTCGCTGCGCTGTCTCCGGGCATGAATCCCCACGAGCAGCGCGGAGCGGTCCAGGGGGTGCGACCTGTGCTTGGTGGTGAGCGCGTTCAGGAGCCTGCGGTCGAGCACGCCGGCCGCGCGCAGAAGATTGCGCAGAGCGTTCTCCGCCGCGTGCTTCAGTTCCTTCTTGTTCCGGACCTCCTTGGCCGGGAGTCCTGGAGGATCGGTCGCGAGGAACTGCGTCGGAACGCCACGGTGCGCGAAGAGGCGGCGCAGGTGCGGTTTGGCGTCGCGTTCGGGAGGTTCGGCCTTCGCGTGGAACTCGGTCTCGATCCAGGCTGCGACAAGTCGTCGGCCGTCGGTGGCGAGGTCGAGTTCGGTGAGCGCCGCGGCGCGGTTGACCGTCTCGTGTGCGACGAGTTCCGGGCAGTGACGCAGAACGACGTCGAGCCGGTCGTTGATGGCGAATCCGTCCTCGCCGGGTTCGGGGAGAACGGTCTGCCCGGCGAGTTCGGCCAGTTCGGCGAGCATCCGCGTCCTGGCGTCAGGCGTGCGGTAAAGACAGGCGAGCGTCACGCGCTCGTGCCCCGAAGCCCGGACGCCTTCGGCGCCCAAGCCGCCCACCGGATAGCCGGTCACTGCCCTGGGCAGCTTGATCTCCTTGTCCGGCCGGTAGTCGAGCGGGACGAGGTCGGGAAGCTCCCCGGTGATGTGGTCGTGCAGGAAGCGCATGAAGCGCGGGCCGAGGCCGCTGCCGACCAGGTGCTTGCGGCTGGAGAACGTCTGCGGCCTGACGGTCTCGATCGCGTCCGCGAGGCCCTCATCCGACGGGAGGCGCAGCGGCTTCAGCGCACACGCCTGGAAGATCTTCGCGATGGCCGGGTCGAGGCAGCTCTCCCAGACGTCCGGGTCCGCCTCGGCGCGTCTGCGCATGACGCGCAGGCGGAGAACGGGCCGCTTGTCGCCCGCGCCTCCATCGATCCATGTGTACCTGGCCCCCCACCATCCGGTGGAGATCCTGGACAGATGGGCGTCGAAGGCGAGGACGAGATCCTCCATGCCTTTGCGGGTGACCAGCCGTACCGAGATCTTCGCCATGCTGTGGGACCGTGTGCCGGACAGCGCGAGCAGGTCCCCGCGGTCCCAGACCAGGAGGTTCCCGTCGGTGTCCATGCGGAGGTTGAGTTCCCGCCCGTCCAGGCGCAGCGGTTTCCGGGCGAGCTTCCTCATGACCTGCCAGGCGGCGGTGCGGAACACCCAGTTCGGCGCCGTCGGGGCGAGCCCTGGCCGGTAGCCCACGAACCTCTCGAAGGAGCGGTGTGGGACGGCCGCGGGCAGGTGCTCCGCCAGGCGGGCCTCGCCCCGGCCGTCACGCACATGGTTCTCCCAGGTCCGGGTGCCGATCCGCAGACGGTGGTCGAGTGCGCTGGTGCTGGTGAGCAGCAGCCCGGTCGTTCCCTCGGCTGTCTCCTCCCTGCTGAGGTCCACTGCCCCGAACAGCATGACGGGGTCGCCCGTCACCGCCGTCAGGCCGGTGGCGAGGGCCGCGTATCGGTGTCGCCTTCCCCTTGGCCGGGGAAGGTCGTCCCACGCCTCGGAGAAGTTCTCGGTGAGCGGGTAGGCGGTGATCGAGCCGAGCACGGCTTCCAGCCGGTCGCGGGGGATCCGGTAGGCGAGCGTGAGGAGCATCAGTTCTCGTTCCGTCCGTGGGCGTAGTCGAGGATCGCGTCGAGGGTCGTGCCGTAGTAGGCGCGCAGGTCGGCCAGGACGTCGGCGCCCCAGCCGGCCTCCAGTTCCCGGATCAGGGTCGCCAGGTCGTTGCCGCCGGAGGTGTCGTGGAAGGCTCCGTCCACGAGGTGCAAAACCGCCGACGTGCCGCCGCGGCGTGCCCGGCCGACGAGCTGGACGCCGCCGACGAGGATCTCCGCGACGACGGAGAGCCGCACATCACGGGGCTGGGACTGGAAGTACGGGGGTTTGCTGACGATCTCGTCGAAGTACTCGAGCGCGGTGCTCCGGCGCTCGTCCAGGATGTCGCGCGGTGCCCCGGAAAGACGTTTCACCGTGGCGTGGGCCTTGGCGTGGACGTGCGCGAGCAGTTCCGCGGGCTCGTCGATGAGGGGAATCGGGCGGACGAGCAGCCACACCGAGCCGAGCGCCGACCTGTCGTCCTGCCCGATCATGTTCACCCCGCGTTGGACCCTGGCCAGGGGCGCGATGAGGATTTTGGCGGTGCTCCCGGGGAACTCGTCGAGCCGGTCGGCGGGGAGGGTCTGCCAGCCGCGCACGTCGTCGCCTGACACGGTGTCGGTCGGCCTGCACGCCACGCAGATGTGGGAAGGGGTCGCGCCCGCCTCGATGAGGCCGCGCGCGATGTCCGGGCCTGAGCTGTACGACGTCGTCGCGATCAGGACTCGCTGCCGCTCCTCGTCCTGCACGGCGAGCCTGTCGAGTTCGTCACGCAGATGGTCCGTCCACAGGCCGGCCGCGATCCGCCGCGTGGCGTCGGTCCTGGCCGATCCCGACGTGCCCGACACGCGCACCGCTACGCCGTGCCGATCGGGTACCGGGACCGCCCTGATCCGCACCGCGCCGGAGTTCACGTCGGGGACCCACCAACGCGGCTCGGTGTGCAGGTGATGGTGCGGCGCGCCCGGGAAGTAGGACGTCGCGGACATGCCGAGGACGATGCGCCGTGTGCCGGAATGCGCGAGTGCCGTGATGTCGCCGAGCCCCACGACGTAGGAGTGGGGGTCGCCGCCGAACGCCGCGGTCGACAGCCGCACGGGCTGGTTGCCGCTGTCGTCGTAGGACTCGGTGAACGCGAAGACGAGGCGGCCGAGCGGTCCCCTCGGCGTCGCCTGCCAGCGCCCGTAGCCGCCGAGCGCGTCGGCGATCTCCTGTGCGGAGCCGACGCCCGCGGCGTCGAGCTGCCCGGTGTTGGCCAGGAGCGCGTGCAGGTAGCCGCGGATCTTCTCCAGCAGAGCGCGCCGCAGCACACGGTTCACCGCGCCGCCTCGTTCCGCCACGGGCAGGTGGGTGAAGAGCCCGTCGAGCGCGACGCGGGCCGCGAGCACGGCGGCTCCGCCGAGGCCGCCGGTCACCGCGAGGTCGAGCAGCCGCCGTGCCTCGGCGAAGCCCTCGGGCTCGTCGGGCAGGGGCTCGCGCTCGTTGTGGAACAGCGAGCGGAAGAGCGCCCGCCGGCGGTCGTCGACGTCCTCCGGCTCCACCCCGAAGAGCGCCCCGGCCAGCCAGTTGTCCCAGCGGCGCGGCACGATCCAGTTGCGTCCCGGGCCGGGTTTACGCCGCTTGTGCGACGACGACGCCGCTCCGATCCTGTCGTAGGTGACGTGGCTGACGTAGAGCTCGGACAGGTAGCGGAGTCCGAACAGGGCGTCCCTGACGTAGGCGTCGACCTCCGCCTGGAGCTCGCCGAAAGCCTCGCCGAAGTCCGCGTCGAAGCGGCGCAGGAGCGTGTCTGTCCTGCCCCCTTCGTCCAGGACGAGGCCGCGGCCCGCCTGCTCGATGCACCCTCGTTGGAACTGGTCGACCTCGTCGATGACGACGACCTGGCAGCGGCGGAGGACCAGTTCCTCGACCGTCACCCGGTCGCTTGGCCCGTCGCCGTCGTCCACCGGGGTCTGCAGCCTTCCGGTGATCAGGTTGGCGTGCGACGTGACGATGACGTCGGCGGAGAGGGCTTCGCGGACACGGTCGAACTTGCCGCAGGTGATCCGCCAGGGACACGCGACGGTCTCGTCACGCCTTCGGTTCGGACGGGGACTGCGCAGCTTCGCGCACGGCTCGCGACCGGGCCGCCAGCCGTCGACGCCGTCGCCGCCCGACTCGGCGGACGGCAGGGCACAGCCGTATCCGAACTTCCCCCAGATCCATGCGAGGTCGGGGGAACCGCCGCGCCGCGCGTTCGTCCCCGCGGTCTCGGCCACCCGGATCATCGACTGCGGCGAGACCAGCGGGACGATCTTCGCGCCCTCCCGGAAGTGCGCGACCGCCGACTCGATCCTGGACGCCGCCTTGACGACGTCGGCGTTGGTCGGCAGCACGAAGGCCGCGGTCACCTCGTTGCGCACCGCCCAGCAGGCGAAGACCTCCACCAGGACCACTGACTTGCCGAAGCCCGTGTAGGCGAGGAGTTCGTTGATCCGGCCGGCGGTGAGGCACAGGCCCGCCGAGACGTCCGAGACGGCACTGCGGATCTCGTTCTCGAACTTGCGCACCCGGTCCGCGCGGAACGCCTGTCTCCCCCGGTCCACCTCGTGCTTGTCGATCTCCTCCGCGATCTCGGCCAGCTCGGCGAACGGGACCATGAGCTCGGGCAGGTCCGGGGCGTCCCGGAGTGGAGGCGGCGGGACGGCGGGCGGCGCGTGGTGCGGCTTGATGAAGTAGTGCGTCGTGGGGACGCGTTCACTGCGCCGGCCGAGCCCCCGAACCGAGGTCGTCGCGCGGTGCGGTCCGGCGGCGGCCACCGGAAGGGACCGGAGCCGACGCGCGCGGAGGCCGTCCAGCCTCGCGAGCATGCCGTCCACGAAGTCCGGCAGGGACATCCCGGGATCGACGACGACGGTCCCCTCGACTCCGTCCACGGGCGCGCAGCCCGGAATGTCTCCCTTGCGGAGAAGGGAGTCGAAGAGCTCGCCCATCAACTCCTCGACCATGCTGTTCGCCCGGTGTTTGAGGAGGCGCGCGAACCTCTTCCGTTCGGTGCCGGACAGCGTCTCCCAGCCCGACCAGCAGTCGACATGCCCGTCGATGACGTACCTGACCTCCTCATACGTCGTCGTGCGGCAGAAGCCGCCCCCGTCGTCGGCGGGGAAGTAGCTCGCGGCGAGCCCCGCCGCGGCGGCCAGCACCGCGCTGGTGTGCTCCCTGCTCGTCACCGGTTTCCCTTCGTCGCGCTGCGCACCGTCGCGCGCAGTCGTGTCTCGGTCATGACCTGCTTCGGGGAAAGGGCACTTCTGAGGACCACGCTCTGGTGTTCGTGGGTGCGCGGCAGCAGGACGGGGGCCCGCGGCGGCTTCTCGCGCAGCCGTCGCAGCAGGCGGTGCACGGAGTTGTACTCCTTGACGTCCGCGATGTAGACCTTCGGGCCCGCGGTGACGCGCAGGTCGTAGGCGTCGAACTCCGGCCAGAGCTCAACACACGCGCCGAGCGCTTCGAGGTCCCTCGCGATGCGCAGCTCGGTGCATCCGGGCACGATGACGAACCGCCAGATCCCCGGCTCCGCGCAGACGACGCCCTCGGCGTCCCGCGGCTCAGGCACCGGGCCCCGACCGCTCTCGTCCACCCGGCGGAGCTCGGGCGGGTCGCCGTCGATCAGATGGAACCGCGCCGCGTGCGGCCGATAGGGGCAGTGGACCCGGTTCCCGCAGACGCGCATGGGCCAGCGGCACTCGGGGCACGGCCACCACACGCCGGTCCCGTCCCGTCCGACGCGCACCCGGTCGGCGGGCAGTTCCATGAAGTCGGGCACCGGGGGCGACCCCCGGAGCCCGCTCAACGCCTCACCGATCTGTTCCTGGGAGCCCGCCGCGTTCTCGATGAGGAAGCGCCGCCCGGCTACGTACTCTTCCTGGTCACGGGACGCCCTGAGGCCACGGAACGCCTGCTCGCGGATGCGGTCGGCGCGCATCCGCGCCCAGCGCGGCATCCACGGCCGGCCTTCGGCCTCACCGTCGAGCGGCAGGACATACTCGCAGGCGACGCTGTGGGCCGCCGAGCTGAGGGCGTCGCCCTCCAGCAACCTGACCGAACTGATCATCTCGTCGGCGTCCCCGGCGAAGGCGAGCAGGTCGCCGAGCGGCTCATGGAGGTGCGCGACCAGGTCCATCGGCGTCGTGGGCCCCTCCGCCGGACCGCACGCCTCCATGACGACCCCCGTCATCCTGGCGATCTCGAACATCGCGTCAGGGCGCCGGCCGCGAAGCGACCAGGCGAACGCGGCGCGCAGGGCCGCGGTGACCACCCGGTCCTGGCGTTGGGCCAGCTCGTCGGGGTGCACAAGGCCGTCCGCGCTCATCGGCTCGCCTTCTTCTCGCCGCCGGGGCACCAGCGGGCGAACGAGCAGCTTCCGCAGTCTTCGCCGGGCTTCTCCTTGTGGGTCGTGTCCTTCAGCCACTCCTCCACCAAGGACGTGATCACACGGCGGGCGCGCGCGACGATCACGGGATCCGTGACGCCGAACTCCTTCAGCACGGGGCCTGAGGCGGTAAGGCGCTCAAGCTCCACCCGGCAGCCGCCCGTGCCTCCCGGCAGCGCGCCGTGGGCCGAGAGCAGGACGCCGAGGGCCATCTGCGGGTAGCGTTCCAGCACGCCGCCCTCGTCCGCTCGTCGCGTGGTCTTCGTCTCCCGGAGGGTCCAGCCCCGTTCGGTCCGGTAGAGCAGGTCCGCCTTGGCGATCACGACGACGTCCGCCGTAGGGTCGAAGGCGACGACCGTCTCCTCGGGACGCACGTCGAGTGCCGCCGAGTGCGTCGTGATGGGGCAGGTCAGGGCGTGATCTCCGGTCATCTGGACCGCGAGGCGCGCGACGGGTTCGGGAAGACCGCGCGCGGCCTCCAGGATGCCGCGTTCTCCCTCGGCGTCGGGTGGCGCGCAGGCGGTGACCGGTGTACGCCGGTGCTGCGCCTCAAGCCAGGAATGGACGACCCTGCCCCGCTTCGTCGCGGAGGTCTCCTCCGACTCCCAGTGCCTGGGCAACCGGAGCTCGTCCAGGTGCGTCGGAGCCGGGCACCGGACGTAGGACCTGCCCGTCTTGACCGACCACACCTTCCGGTAGGGGCCCGGCTCCGCCACCCCGAGCAGCCCGGGAACCGACGGAACCGCCGGGCACCGGCCAAGGAGCGGACAGCCCACGCAGTCGTCGCCCGGCGCGTGCCCGGTCCCGCGCGCGGCGTGCCAGAGCCTTTCCTCGGTGTCATGCGTGTACGCGACGTGCGCCTCGGTTCCGGTCCCGTCGAACAGGATCTGGTGGGACCCGTCGGCCAGGCCGATCTCGACCACCCGAATCCGTTCGACGGGGTGCGGGGCGCCGAGCGTGTAGCCACCGGGACCCCACGCCCGGCCGAGCACTCGCCGCGCGCTCGCCACGACCCCCGCCGCCAGACCGATCTCCGCCGTGTCCGGTGCTCGGCCGTCGACGGATCCGTGGCGCAGCAGGCGCAGTTCACGGATGCCCGCTCCGTCGAACCTCCGGCCGGTGACGGTCTCCTCATGACGGATCGGCGTCCCGTCAACGGTGAGCGTGCGCTTCCTCGCCCACCCGTGGGAGACCGGCTCCACGACGGCGCCTTCGGCGCGCAGCCCGGCGTCGATCTCCTGTTCCGCCCGGAGGTAGTGCCTGAACGCGTGCGCGGCCCACCGCGCGTGCGCGTTGTGCAGTTTCCGGGACGACGACGCCTTCCAGGCCGTCAACGCCGCCTCGTCGTCAAGTCCGTCGAAGGCCCGGCTGTCGAGCAGCCGCTCCACCGGCGCGAGGGCGTACGTGCTCGGCCGCGCCCGGCCGCGCGGAACCGGGTCGGTCGCGCTCAGACCCGGCCGCACCTTCAGCGCGAGGCGCTGCGGGCACGCACGCGCGTCGGCGCGCACATGCGACGGACGGAAACGCAGCAGGTTCGGGTCACCCGAAACGCCCTCGGGAACCGTCCAGCCGTTCAGATACTCCATTTCAGTCCGCTCTCTCAATCCCGCGCAATACAATGCGCACGGCAAAGAAACTGGGGGTACACATGTTGGGCACGAGTGTGCTCCACGGGGTTTTCATCGGCGTGAATGAGTACGGCGGATCAGGATTCGCACGCCTCGACTACGCGCGACGAGACGCAGAAGCCCTTCGCTCCCTCTTTCTCGACAGTTACCGAACAGAGGTCGAGCCCGCGCTGCTACTCGACCGAGACGCGACCCGCGAACGGATCGTCGAGGAACTGCGGAAACTCGGTCGGAGCGTGGGACGTGCCGACACAGCCGTCATAGCCTTCTCCGGGCACGGCACGCCGGACGGCTATCTTCTGCCGCAGGACGCCGTGCCTGACCGGCTCTCCACCACGGCGCTCTCGGCGGATGACCTCGTCGACCTGGTCAACCAGATCAACGCGAAGCTGACCGTCGTCATCCTTGATTGCTGTTTCTCGGGGAAGGCGGCGACCAAGAGCGTTCTGCCGTCCGCCGCCGCACCCACCGCACGGGATGGAGCCGTGGCGACGCAGACCGTGCTCCAAGCCCTGGAGAACAGCACACGGGTTGTTCTCACAGCCTGCGGACCGCATCAGAAAGCACGCGAGTCGGCCCCTCATGGTCACGGCCTCCTGACGTACTACCTGCTCCGAGCGTTTCTTGACGAACCGTCCATCGTAGAAGCGGACGGACACATCTCGTCTTACCAGCTCTACGATTATCTGAGTTCGCGCGTCAGCTCCCATTACGGCGAGCTCCTTCAACAAGACCCCGGCACCTCCCATTCCGGCGGGCGGGTGCTGCTCGGTCCTTTTCGGCGTGGGCCGCGCCTTGCGCGGTTTCCCGACCACAAGCCTCCGGAGGCGGTGTCCAAGCCCTTCCGCACGCTGAGGCCGCACGGAATTCTCGCCGGCATAACCGATCTGTGGGAGGAACAGGTCGGAGTACTGAACCGCATGCAGATCGACGTGCTCAACAAGACGGGGCTGCTTCGCGGTAAGAACGTTCTTGTGCCTGCCCCGACCTCGTCGGGGAAGACGCTGCTCGGGGAGATCGCCGCGTTGCGGAGCCACGCGGAAGGCAAGCCGTCCGTATTTCTGGTGCCGACCCGCGCGCTGGCGAGCGACCACGCCGCGGCTTTCAGGGAGCGCTACAGGTCGTTCGGCTTCCGGGTCGTCGTCGCCACCGGCGAGATACGGGACCAGACCGGGCGGCTGCTGGCTGCGGACTTCGATCTCGCGGTATGCACCTACGAGAAGTTCCTGGGAATCGTCAACGCCGAGCCCGAACTCCTCAGCAGGATCGGCGTGCTCGTGGTCGACGAGATCCAGCACCTCGGGCAGCCCGGTCGCGGTGGCGCGCTGGAACTGCTGCTCACCACGGTCGGCCTGAACCGGGCAAGCGCCACCATGCCGCAGGTGGTCGGCCTCTCCGCGACCCTCACGAATCCGGGTCCGCTCGCCGGATGGCTCGGCGCCGACCTCGCCGAGATCCCCGAGCCGCGCCGGGAACCTCCCCTTCTCGAGGGCGTCATCGCCGCCGGCGGACGCTACCGCCACGTCGACGCCGACGGCACGGAGACGACCGTCGCGCTGATCGACCCCGTCGACCCGATCGACGACGAGGAGACCGGACCTCCCCTCACCGGGAACGATCGCGTCGTGTACCAGCTGGTCAAGAAGCTGCTTGCGGACGGCGACCAGGTCATGATCTTCAAGGACCGCCTCCACGAGGCGCGCGCCCTCGCGGACGGGCTCGCCCGCAGGCTCAAGCTCCCGCAGGCGACCGCGGCCCTCGCCGCGTTGCCGGACGGCGACGACACCAGGCTCCGGGAGCTGCTGCGCACCTGCCTCGAAAAGGGAGTCGCCTTCCACACCGCGGAACTCGACAGGACGGAGAGGGAGGCCGTCGAGAACGCCTTCGGACGGACCGGAGAGGTCCGGGTGATCGTGTGCACCCAGACCCTCGCCCAGGGAGTGAACCTGCCGGCCGCGAGCGTCATCGTCGACCCGGGCGACCGCACGGTTCCCGTCGAGGTGTACAAGAACATGGTCGGCAGGGCCGGACGGACGGGCCGCGCGCCGCTCGGAAGGTCCTTCCTCGTTCTCGAGGACGAGGCCCGCGAGCACACCGTCTGGCGCTCCCATGTCAGAGGACACCCCGCCGAACTGGCTTCCCAGCTGTTCGCCCGCCCCACCGGCCTGAGCCCGGTGGTCCTCGCCGCCCTGTCCGACGCGGTCCGCTGGTACGACAGACGGGCAGGCGTCGAGGAGTTCTTCGCCGCGTCGTTCGCCGCCCACCGGGCACGCTTCGACTTCACGTCGGACGCTCGGGTGACGTCGGCCGAGGTCAGGGCGGCCATCGCGGATCTGCGCGCCTCGGGACTTGTGCGCGACAACGGGCCGCGCCTCCAGCTGACGCCGCTCGGTGAGATCGCCTGCCGCAGCGGGCTCGGCGTCGACGTGGTGGTCGCGACGGCCAGGGCACTGCGCGAGGTCCCCGCGGGCTCGCTCAACGCGGCGACGCTCATCTGTTCGCTGCACCTGGCCTCCCAAAAGGGCGACCTGTCCTTGCCCCCGGATTTCGGAGAACAGGACAGAATCGCCACCTGGCTGCAAGAGCAGGGCGTCGAGCCGACGATGGTGGATGCGCTCAGACAAGGTGACCGGAAGGTAGGCGTACTGCGCTTGCTGATGACGCAGGTCTGCATCAGGTGGGCGAACGGCATGACGTCGATGAGCATCGAGAACGCCGTGCCGAGCCTCCTTGGGAGCAGGCGCAGGCCATATCGAACACCCGGACACCAACATGCCAGGAGACCCGTGGTCCCCGTCTCCCGGATCGTCGGCGAGGCCGCCGACCGGGTCGAGGTGGTGCTCGACATCGCCCGTGAGGTCATGCCCGTCACCGAGCTCGGCACGTTGGCGCGGACCCTGCCGGTGCGCCTCGAGTTCGGCGTCCCCGAAGATCAGGTGGATGTCGCCCGCCAGGTCGGTGCGGCGATCGACCGATCCGGCTACCAGCGCCTGCACCTGAACGGGATCCGCACTCCCGACGACGTCCTCAGCACGTCGGACACGCGACTGTTGGAATGCCTCAGCCACGACCACGACCTGGTCCGGACGGTGCGGGAAGGTGCGGCGCGCGCGCTGGAAGAAGCTCAGGCCGAGGGCGCGGACTCGATGGGCCGGTGAGTGCCGTTCGCGTCCGTGACTCGGCGACCATGATCGGGTCCAGGTGCTGGTGGAAGTCGTCGGCCCAGGACCAGTACCGGTCCGCCTCATCGCGCCGGCCGCGCCGGGCGAAGACGTTCCCGAGCCCGGTGATCGCGCGGGCCGTCTCGTACGGGCTGCCGCAGTCCAGGCCCGCTGTGATGGCCCGGCCGTACTCGTCCTCGGCGACGTCGTCGTCGCCCGCGACGAAGTGCGCCCAAGCGCGGCAGTTCAACGCCATGACGAGGTCCAACGGCAGGTCGAGCGCCAGGAACTCCTCGACGGCCTCGTCCGCGTGCGTGATCGCGGCCTCGCTCATCTCCAGTTCGCTCTCCACAAGGGAGAGCGCCCGCAAGGTGATCGCCGCGTTCCCCGCGTTGCCCTGGGCGCGGTACTCCCCGAGCACGGTCTCGAACATGGCGCGCGAGTGCTCGTGATCTCCCCGGTAAAGCAGGGCCCACGCGATGTTCGACCGGCTCGTGGTGACGCCGAACTCGTCGCCGAGCTCCTGGAAGATCACGCTCGCCCGGTGGAAGAAGCCGAGCGCGTCAACCTGGTCGCCGCGATCGGAGTGCGCGAGGCCCAGGTTGTTGAACACCACGCCAAGCCGTCTCGCGTCGCCGAGTTCCCTGGCCGCTTCGGCGGCCAGGTGGTGCGTGGCGATCCAGGGGTCCCAGAGCTTGGCCAGGAAGAAGTATCCGCGCAGGCCGAACGCGAGCCGCCAGCAGTGGTCGTGCATTCCCCGCTCGGCCGCGGTACGGCAGAGCCTGACCAGGCAGGGCCACTGTTCGGTGATCCAGGCCAGCGCGGTGGGCCTGTCGGCGATGACGTCGGTTCCGCTCGCCTCGCCCGTGAAGACCGCGCGGTGCCGACGCGGGTCGAGCAACGCGTCACAGGCGTCGGTCATCGCGATCTTGTGGTCGAGGAGGCGGCGCAGCGCGGCGTCGCGCTCGGCGGCGTCGATCGCGGGCAGCGCCTCGCGCAGGGCGTACTCACGCAGCAGGTCGTGGACGAGGACCCGGCCGGGGCCCTCGTAGCTGATCAGATGGGCGTCCGCGAGCTGGTCGAGCAGGTGCCAGGCCACCCCCTTGCCCGTACCGGCGAGCGCGGCGACGTCGAGGGTCTCCAGCGTCCTCGCGGGATTGAGGGCGAGCAGCCCGAACAACCTGCGGGCCTGCGGGGAAAGTGACTCGACGGACATGGCGAAAGCCGCGGAGGCGCTGCGGTCGCCGTCGTGCAGTGCGCCGAGCCACGCCTCGGCGTCGATCAGCCGCTCGTGGAAGTCGGTGAGGCTCCAGCCCTCGCTCGCCCGGAAACGGGCAGCCGCGATGTTGAGCAGGAGCGGAAGCCGCTGGCAGCGCTCAACGATCTCGCCGACCAGCGCGGCGGACTCGTTCTCCGCCCGCTCCCCCGCCGACTCCCTGAACAGCCGCGCGGCGTCGTCCGCCGACAACCCCTCCACCGCGACGCGCACCGCGCGGTCCAGGCCATTAAGCCTGTGCCGGCTGGTGATGATCACCGGGGAGGCGGGATCGCACGGCAGCAGCGGCGCCACCTGCGACAGGCTGCGCACGTTATCGAGGACCAGCAGGGCCGGCCGTTCGCGGAACGCCGACCGCAGGAGGGCGACCTTCGCCTCGCGGTCGTCGGGAATCCGCCCGTCGACTCCCAGACCCCGCAGGAGGAGGTCCAGACACGCGTCGAGCGACGGTTCCTCGGCTCCTGGGGTGCTCCCGCCCAGGTCCAGGAACAGCCGCAGACCGCGGTGAGCTCGCACCGCGTGAAGGGCGAGGTTGGTCTTCCCCGCTCCCGCGGGCCCCGTGAGCAGGCAGACCCACGGCCCGTCGGGAGAGTCGAGGAACTCCCCGACCTGCTGGAGTTCGCGGTCGCGGCCGATGAGCACGTTCCCCGGCTCGGGCGGCTCAAGGGAAGGGGCGAGGTCGATGATCGCCGCCGCGTTCTGGTCAGGGTCGGGCAGGAAGTCGAGCAGTTCCCCGTGTCCGCCGAGCCCCCGGTCGAGCTTCCTCGCGATGGTCTCGCTGATCGTCTGCAGTCCGGCGTTCTCGATCTTGCTGATGATGCTCGGGCTGCAGCGCGCCTTGCTGGCGAGCTGCAGCTGTGTCATTCCGGCGGCGTTCCGCCGCTCCCTGAGCTCGTTCCCAAAATCCCTTACGAGGCTCCCCATCCGCTCGCGCCCTTCCCCTTGACTCGTCGACAGCCGGGCGCCCACCGCGTCCCGACGGCCCACAGTCTCCCCACCACACCACCACTCCGGAACCCTTTTCCCCAGTAATGACATGAATTACCGAGGAAAGCCAGAATCGGGCGTTTCTCACCTCCAAGAAGCGGCCCAAAAAATTCCACCTTGACCAGCTTCACGACCTTTTACCGATTTATCATGATCTGTCAACGATCGCCGTATCCCTTGGGGTGGGGGTGGTTGGCGTGGCGGGAGGGGGAGCGAATGTCGGCGTCGTAGGACGGGGAAAGTTTTGGTGAGGGGTGGGGAGGGGGGTGTTTTTGGGGGGGTGGGGGAGGTCATGACCTTGGGGATTGGGAGGGGGGCGGCGGATGTCGTCTGGGTTGAATACTGGGGACTCGGCGTGGGTGTTGGTGAGCTTCGCGATGGTGTTGCTCATGACGCCGGGGCTTGCGCTGTTCTATGGCGGGATGGTGCGGGCGAAGAACCTGATCAGCGTGCTCTACATGAGTTTTGTGTCGATCGCGGTGGTGACCGTCGTCTGGTTCCTGTACGGATATGGGCTGGCGTTCGGGAAGGATGTGGGCGGGCTCGGGTTGCTCGGGTGGGGGGACTGGCAGTTCTTCCGGACGACGCCGTCGGTGCTGCAGGGGGTCATCCCGCTGTACGTCTACTCGCTGTTCCAGCTGGTGTTCGCCATCATCACGCTCGCGCTGATCAGCGGGTCGGTGGCCAACCGGGTGCGGCTCGGGCCCTGGATGATCTTCGGTGTGGTGTGGGTGACGCTGGTGTACCTGCCCGTGGCGCACTGGGTGTTCTCCAAGGGCGGCTGGATCAACCGGTGGGGGGTGCTCGACTTCGCGGGCGGGCTCGTCGTCGAGCTGAACTCCGGGATCGCGGGGCTGGCGCTCGCGCTGGTGCTGGGGCCTAGCCTGCGGTTCCGCAGGGAGGGGCCGCCGGTGCCGAAGAACGTCGTGCTGGTCATGGCGGGCATGGGGCTGCTGTGGTTCGGCTGGTTCGGGTTCAACGGCGGGTCGGCGCTCACCGACGGCGCGCTGGCCGCCAACGCGGTCGCCAACACGATGATGTGCGGGTGCGTCGCGATGCTCGTCTGGATGCTGCTCGAGCGGTGGAGGTTCGGCAGGTTCTCGCGGCTCGGCGGGACGACGGGGGCGCTGGCGGGCCTCGTCGCGATCACCCCTGCCTGCGGTTACGTCAACCTGTTCGGCGCGACGGTCATCGGGATCGTGGTCGCCGTCGTCTGCACCTACGCGGTCGAGGTCAAGACGACGGTCGGCTACGACGACACCCTCGACGTGGTCGGCATCCACGGCGCGGGCGGCATCGTCGGCGTCCTGCTGCTCGGCCTGTTCGCCACCGGCAAGTACGGCAGCCCCACCGAGGGCCTGTTCTACGGCGGTTCGATCGCCCTGCTCGGCAAGCAGTTCGTCGCGATCATCGCGGTCGGCTGCTACACGTTCGTCCTCACGTACCTGATCGGCTTCGCGGTGGACAAGCTGTTCGCGCTGCGCCCAGGCCCCGAGGAGGAGACCGCGGGCCTCGACACCGAACTGCGCATCGGGTGACCGCGGGCGCGCGGCATGACGGGCCGCTGCCCGCGCTGTTCCTCGCGCTCGCGTTCACGACCGGCATGCTCGACGCGACGAGCTTCCTCGACCTCGGCAGCGTGTTCGTCGCGGCGATGACGGGAAATGTCGTGATCCTCGGCCTTGGCCTCGCCGGATACGGCGCTTCGCTCTCCCCCGCCGTGTCCCTCGCGTGCTTCGCCGCGGGGGCGGGATGCGCGGGGCTGCTCGCGCGGTCGGCGCTCCGGCCGGTCCACCGGGGGTTGCGGTTCGCGGCGGGCATCGCGGTCCAGGGCGTCCTGGTCGGGGTCGTCGCGGCGGTCACGACGCGGCACGGGTTCGCCGGGCCGTGGCCGCGTGACGCCGTCGTCGGCGGCCTCGCCTTCTCCCTCGGCTGGCAGTACGCGACGGTGCGCGGCCTGCGGGTCAGCGACGTCAACACGACGGTCGTCACCACGACGCTCACGTCGCTGTTCGCCGAGTCCGTCGCGCCCGCGCGGCAGGGCCGCAGGCTCCTGTCGATCTGCGCGCTGCTCGCCGGGGCGTGCTCGTCCGGCCTGCTGCGCCGCGCGGTCGACCCGACGGCCCCGCTCTGGACGGCCACCGCGCTGATCGCCGCGTGCGTCGTGGCCGCCCTCGCCGCGTCGGTCCGGCGGGATTCCCTGCGCTGGCGCTGAGCGGCTCAGCGCGGAACCGCGGCACGCACCGCGCGGACCCGTCCGACGACGTCGCACAGCACCCCCACGGGAAGCGCGTCCGCCCGATCGGGCAGTTCCCGGCCCGTCCGGACGGCGTCGGCGGTCTCCCTGATCTCCGCCGCGACCCGCGCGACCTCACCCCGCGACGGCGTCGCCCGGTCCCGCTCCGCCCTGACCGATGCCGCGGTGACCGAAGTGGCGAGCCCCTCAAGCCCGAGGACCACGGGACGCCAGGCCGCGCCAGCCCGGCTCGCGGGCGGCGGTTCGGCGAGCATCTGGTCGATCCGCGCGCGCAGTCCGTCGAGGACGCGGTGGAGACGGCGGCGGTCCCCGCCCCTGACGGCGCGCGGCGCGGTGAAGACCTCCTCGAGGTAGTCGGCGATGAGGTCGAGCGCCCCGGACACCCGCTCGCGCGGCCTGACCCGCCAGCTGCGCGGCCACAGCGCGTACCCGAAGACCAGGACGATCGCGCATCCCAGGACGGTGTCGGCGAGCCGCGCCGCGACGAGTTCCCCGGGCGGCGCGGACGACACGGTGTCCAGCAGGAACAGCATCATCGGCGTGACGGTCACCGCGCGCATCGCGTAGGACCTGCCTTTGAACAGCGGGATCAGCGCGCCGAGGAACGCCGCGAGCGGCACCGCGGCCCATCCGCGCGGGACGACGACGAGCAGCAGCAGCGTCGGCACGGCCGCGGCGACGGTCCCGGCGGCGCGCAGCAGCGCCCGCACGAAGACCGAGCCGAGGTCGGGTTTCATGACGATCGCGACGGTCAGCGGCACCCAGAAGGAGTGGAACGAGGCGATCCCGAGGAAGCGCGGCAGGATCTGGAACTGCACGACCGCCGCGGCGACGCCCATGCACAGTGCGAGCCGGAAGCCGTAACGCCATGACGTCGCCGACGTCAGCACGGTCCGGACCGCCTCGCCCGCCCGGCGCGGCAGCGGGTCGGGCAGCGCCGCGTCGCGCGGCTCGTCCGCGTAGTCCCCCCGCAGAGCCCGCGACGCCCCGGCCACGGCGTCCGCGAAGACCGGATCATCACCGAAGTCCGGAAGGTCGGCGTCCCGCCGTCCGGCCCGCACCGCCTCCCCGATCTCCCGGACGGCCTCGGCCACCCCGCGCGGCGCGGGCTGAGCCGATCCGACGAGCACGCTCGCCGCCTCCATCAGCGGCCCCGCGCAGTTCAGCAGCGCGATCAGCCATCGCGTCTCCGGGTCGCGCCGCCCGGCAGCCGGGATCTGGTGGCGGACCAGCGTGTCCTCCGCCCGGTCGACGGCGTCGCTGAGCGCCGCGGCCGCGTCGCCCGGATGCACGGGTGAGGCGATGAGGTCGGCGATCCTCGTGTAGACCTCGGCGACGACCCGCGTGCCGGGGTCCGCCGCGCCGCCCGGCAGCCGCCAGCTCACCACGACGAACAGCAGGTAGAGCATGCCGCCCGAGACCTGGAGCAGCGGCGGCACCCACCACTGCTCCCCCGCGGGGATGCCGGTGCCGGTCGCGTCGAGGAACAGCAGGCTGAGCGCCGACGTCGAGACGATCTTGCCGATCGGGCTGGCCAGCCCGCAGCCCAGCGCGACGAGCGTCGTCACCGCGACGGTCCCCCAGCCGCGCCCGTGCGACAACTGCCCGATGACGAGCCCGACGGCCCCGCTCAACTGCGGAACGACGGTCGCCAGCACACGGGTGCGGTGTACGCCGGTGTCGGCCCGGACCGCCGCGAGCACGATCCCGGACGCCATGAACAGCCCGGCCGCCGCGTCGCCGAGCGCCCGGGAGAGCGCGATCACCGTCCCGAAGGCGAGCGCCGCGCACACCGCCTCCGCGCGCGAGGGCGGCGCGTCCGACCAGCTGAAGGCCCTGCCGATCCAGCCCCTGGTGTCGGTGCGCACGCCGCCCGTCGCCATCGGCCCTCCCGCGCCGTCAGACGAAAAGCGCCCGCACCAGGGCGAACGCGACGAGCCCGAGGGCGAGGGAGACCAGCACGTTCACGCCCGCCCGCACATACCTGCCGTCCTGGTACAGGTGGACGGTGTCGAGCTCGAAGGTGCTGAACGTGGTGAGCGCCCCGCAGAAGCCCGTGCCGAACAGCGCCTCGGCCGAGGTGCCGACGCCAGCGCCGTGCAGCCCGCCGAGGATCGCCGCGCCGAGCACGTTGACCGTCAGCGTCCCCCACGGGAACGCGTTGCCCATGCGCTTCTTGACGGCCCCGTCCAGCAGGTACCGCAGGACCGCGCCGAAGGCCCCGCCGACCAGGACGAGCAGCGCGGTCACGGCGCGCCGCCCGGGTTCCGGTGCGGGGTCCTGCCGCCCGCCCACAGGCCGACGAGGATGGCGATCCACCCGCCGACGACGCTGACCGCCGCGTACCCGAGCCCGTCGCCCCAGGCCCCGTCGTGGCCGAGCGAGTATGTCCCGTCGATGAGGTGGGAGAACGTGGTGAATCCGCCCAGATACCCGGTCACCAGGAGCGGACGGGCGAAACGCGGCGAACGCCCCTTGATCAGGTAGGCCGCGAGGAAGCCCATGACCAGGCAGCCGAGCAGGTTCACCAGCAGGGTCCCCCACGGGAAGCCGCCTTGCGCGCCGGGCATCGCCGCGGTGATGAGCCAGCGGGCCAGCGCCCCGAGCGCGCCGCCGACCGCGACGTCGAGCAGCGCGGAGACGGCGTTGCCGGGATGACGCGCCGGGCCCGCCCCCGACCTGTCGAGCGCCGACGCCTCGGCCGCCTCGCCGCGCCGGACATGTTCCCCCTCCAAGCCTCCGCCCTCCGTCACTGCTTGCGCGGGTCGGGCGCGGGCACGCCGAGCAGCAGGCGGCGCACGGCGTCCCACATCGCGGTGGACGCGGCGAGGACCTCGGGTGACCTGTCGCCGAGGACACGAGCCCAGGCCCCCACGTCGCCCGGCAGCACCCCGGCTCCCGCGCGCAGGCCCGTCGCCGCGAGGGCCGTGTGCAGGGCGTCGGCGATCTCCTGGGCGGGCCGCAGCCCGGAGACGACGTAGAGCGACGACACCACCCCGAACCCGGCCATGACGGCGGGGCCCGTCACCGGCAGTTCGGCGGGGACGAGACGGACGGGATCGGCGAACAGCAGCCGTCCGTCGGGATCGCGCACCTCGACGTCGCCGCAGTAGGCGGTGTAGGCGTGCCGCTCGCCGCGCGCGAGCCGTCCGGCGAGCAGGGTCTCCCCCAGGACGACCGTCGCGTCGCGGTCGGCGGTGACCGCGATCCGCTGGTAGTAGCGAGACCCGCCGAACGGGATCGTCGGATCGGGCAGGTACTCAAGGTAGCCGCCGGGCCCGACCGTCAGGTCGACGCGCTGGGTGGCGTAGTCCTGCTCCATCCGGTACAGCCGGGTCGCGCCCTGCGTGGTGAGGTGCACTGACGCGCCCGCGCCGCAGGACGCGTCGATCCGGTACCGATCGCCCTGCAGCACGCCGCCGCCCGACATCATGAGCATCACGTACGGCAGGTCGGGCCGCGCCGGGTCGTGGTAGAGCGGGCGCGTGATGTGCAGCGGAGCCTTCTGGTAGTGCCCGGTGAGCTCGGTGCGCTCCCCGATCCGCTCGAACGCGAGCTCGAGCAGCCCGACCTTGCCGGGGCTGCCGACCGGCAGCATGTCGGGGCCGCCCGCGTGCCGCCGCACCGCCTCGGGCACCCACGGCGGCTCGAAGCGCTCGGGCGCGAGACGGTCGGCCGCCGCGCCGCCGCCGGACTCGGCTACGCCGGCGCGGAGCACGCCGCCCCCGCCCGGCTCTCGATCAGGTCGGCGACCTCGCCGACGCCGGTGCCGGTGAGGCAGTCCGTCAGGACGACGGGTCCGTCGCCCCGCACGGCGCGCGCGTCGCGTTCCATCACCGACAGGTCGGTCCGCACGTACTGGGCGATGTCGATCTTGTTGATGACCAGCAGGTCGGAGTCGGTGGTGCCGGGACCGCGCTTGCGCGGCATCTTCTCGCCCTCGGCGGTGTCGAGGACGAAGATGTACATGTCGGCGAGGACCGGGCTGAAGGTGAGCGTCAGGTTGTCGCCGCCGCTCTCGAACAGCAGCATGTCGATGTCGGGGCACCGGTCGAGCAGGTCGGCGGCGGCCGCGAGGTTCATCGTCGGGTCGTCGCGGACCGCGGTGTGCGGGCACGCGCCGGTCTCCACGCCGACGATCCGGTCGGCGTCGAGCACCCCGGCCAGCGTCCGCCTGACGTGCTCGGCGTCCTCCTGGGTGTAGATGTCGTTGGTGATGACGCCGACGTGCCGCCCCCGCTCCTTGAGCAGCGGCACGAGCGCCTCGATGAGCGCGGTCTTGCCCGAGCCGACGGGTCCGCCGATCCCGACCTTGAAGACCTTCTCCAGTTCCATGCGCTTCCTTCCGATCAGGTGACGAACAGCCGGGCCTGCGCGCGCTCGTGCGCCGCCGAGACGGTGTCGGCGACGAACGCCGCGCCGTGCAGGTCCCTCGGGTCGGCGGCGGCCAGCGCCGTCGCGGCGACCGCCGCGATGTCGGGCCGCACCTCGCGCAGCAGCGCCTGCGCCCTGCGGAAGTCGGTGCGCGCCAGCCGGACGGCGGCCGCGGCCCAGCTCGCGGCGAACGCGTAAAGGTCCCCGGCCACAGCACGCTCGACGGGCACGTCCAGCCCCGCGTACAGCGTCCCGACCACGACTGCGTGATTGCCCGGCGTGGTCCGGTCGGCGACGAGCCCGGCGAGCCTGTCGCCCTCGGGCACCGCGAACGCCGACGCTGCGGTGTCGAGGACCTGCCTTCCGGTGCGCACCGACGCGGTGCGCTGCTCGCGGCTGAGTTTGATCGCGTGCAACCGGCGGTCGACCTCCACGAGCCGGTCCCAGTCGTCGGCGCGGACCGCGCGGTGGGCGAGGACGAGCGCCGCGGCGTCGGCCGGGCCGACCGAGTGGTACAGCAGGTCGGTGAGGAGCGCGCGCAGCCCGTCGGGGCCGACGAGCCCGAGCTGGGCGTACCCCTCGAGCCCGTGCGACAGCGTGTACATCCCGCTCGGGAAGCCCGAGTCGGTGAGCTGGAACTGGGCGAGCAGCGGACCGAGGTCCGCGCCGCCTTGGCCGTCGCTCATGCCAGGAAGTACAGCCGGTTGAGCGGCAGTTTCTTCGCCGGTTCGATATGGGCCAGCTCGCCGTCGACCGTCACCTTGTAGGTCTCGGGGTCGACGCGGATGTCGGCGAGCGTTGAATTGTGCAACATGTGCCGTTTGTCGACGGTGCGGCACTGCCGCACCGGCCGGATCAGCCGCTTCAGCCCGAGCCGTTCCGGTACGCCCGCGTCGATGCCCGCACCCGACATGAAAGTGACGCAGGTGCTGGCCAGCGCGCCGCCGAACGCCCCGTACATCGGCCGGTAGTAGACGGGCTGCGGCGTCGGCAGCGACGCGTTCGGATCGCCCATCGGCGCCCAGCTGATCAGCCCTCCCTTGACCACCATCGACGGTTTCGCACCGAACGAGTGGACCGGCCACAGGACGATGTCGGCGAGCTTGCCGTCCTCGAGCGACCCGATCGTGTCGGCCATGCCAGAAGCACGTGCCGGATTGATCGTCAGCTTCGCGATGTACCGCAGCACCCGGAAGTTGTCGTTGCGCGCGGAGTCCTCCGGCAGCGGCCCGCGCTTGTCCTTGTTGTGGTGGGCGATCTGGAACGCGCGGGTGAACGACTCGCCCACCCTGCCCATCGCCTGCGAGTCCGAGCCGATGATGCTGATGACGCCCAGGTCGTGCAGCACGGTTTCCGCCGAGATCGTCTCGGCGCGGACCCGGCTTTCGGCGAAGGCCACGTCCTCGGGCACGTCATAGCTGAGGTGGTGGCAGACCATCGTCATGTCGAGCAGTTCGTCGATGGAGTTGGCCGTGTAGGGCAGCGTCGGGTTGGTGGAGGCGGGCAGCACGTTCGGCTCGCCCGTCACGCGCAGGATGTCGGGGGCGTGGCCGCCGCCCGCGCCCTCGGAGTGATAGGTGTGGATTGCCCTGCCGTTGATCGCGTTGATCGTGTCCTCGACGAAGCCCGCCTCGTTGAGCGTGTCGGTGTGGATGGTGATCTGGATGTCGAGCTCGTCGGCGACCGACAGGGAGCAGTCGATGACCGACGGGGTGCTGCCCCAGTCCTCGTGCACCTTCAGGCCGCAGGCCCCCGCCCTGATCTGCTCCTCAAGGACCGCGGGCAGGCTGCTGTTGCCCTTGCCGAGGACGCCGATGTTGATCGGGATGTCCTCGTAAGCCTCGAGGATGCGGGCGATGTTCCACCCGCCCGGCGTCGTCGTGCAACCACGGCTGCCGTCGGCCGGGCCGGTGCCGCCGCCGACCAGCGTGGTGATGCCGTTGCTCAGCGCGGTCTGCGCCTGCTGCGGCGCGATCAGATGGACGTGCGTGTCGATCGCGCCGGGTGTGGCGATCAGGTTCTCGCCCGAGATCACCTCGGTGTTGGCGCTGATGATCAGGCGGCGGTCGACCCCGTTCTGGGTGTGCGGGTTGCCGGACTTGCCGACGCCCGCGATCTTGCCGTCCTTGATGCCGATGTCGCCCTTGATGACGCCGAGCACCGGATCGATGATCACCGCGTTGGTGATCACCGTGTCGAGCGCGACGGCCCCGCCGGACGCCGGATCGGCCGACATGCCGTCCCGCGCGGTCTTGCCGCCGCCGTACTGGGCCTCGTCGCCGTAGTGGCCCTCGGTGTAGTCCTTCGTCACCTCGACTATGAGGTTGGTGTCACCCAGGCGGACGCGGTCGCCCACCGTCGGGCCGTACATCGACGCGTATTGCTGGCGGCTCATCTTGGCCATCGCGGCTCAGCCCTTCTTCCCCGACTTGGACTTCTTCGACGGCTTGTCCGCGCCGGACGCGCCGGGCGTACTGGCTGACCCGTCCGGCTGGTCGAGGTAGCCGCGCTCGCGCATGCGCCGCAACGCCTCGCGATGGGCCGCCGCCGACCTGACGCTCCCGTTGAGCAGCCCGCCGAAGCCGACGAGCCGCAGCCCGCCGCCGTACTCGACAAGGGTCACCTGTTTGGTGTCGCCCGGCTCGAACCTGACCGCGGTGCCCGCCGGGATGTCGAGGCGCTTGCCGAACGCCTTGTCCCGGTCGAAGCTGAGCGCGCGGTTGCTCTCGAAGAAGTGGAAGTGCGAGCCGACCTGGACCGCCCGGTCGCCGGTGTTGTGGACGGTGAGCGTCACACGCGGCTGTCCGGCGTTCAGTTCGATGTCGCCCTCGCCGTACAGGTAGCCGTCATCCGACATGGGCTCGCGCCTCCTTCGGGTACGCCGCCGCGGGCACCGTGCGGTCCGGGCGGTGGTCGTGGTGGTGGTCGTGGACTGCCGTCGGGCTGAGGCCGTCGTCGCGGCGGGTCTCCCAGCGGCACGCGGCCTCGGCGGCGCGGGCGCGGACCAGGGCGGCGAGCGCGGCGGGGCCGAGCAGGGGTCCCGACGTCGTCGCGTCGGGCCTTGTCGGCGGCGGCACGAGCGAGGCGGGGACCATGACGGTTCCCGCCGCGCCCAGCGCGCGGCAGCGGGCGATCCCGTCATCGACGTCGGGGACGCCGCCGAGCAGCGCCGCCTCCACGAGACGGTCCGGTGCGCCCGCGCGGACGAGGTGGGCCGCCTTGAAGAGGTCGGCGTCGGGTTCCTGGCCCACGGAGGGCGCGACGAGCAGCGCGGCATACCCGGACGGGATCGCGCGCACCGCGCCGCGCAGCCAGCCGACGAGGTGGTCGAGCGTGCCGAGCCGGGGCGCGAGGAGCAGTTCCCCGGCCGCCCGGTTCCGTGCCGCCCAGCGCAGCGTCTGCGCCGCGGCCTCCGGCAGGTCAGGGTCGCGGCCGAGCGTCATCGGCACGACGACGGTGGGACGGCCGTCGCGCAGCGCCGCCGCGAGGTCGCCGCCCACCGCGCGCACGTCGGGGCCGGTCAGGCCGCGGCTCTCCGCGCCCGCGACGAGGATGACGCGGCGCGGCGAGCGCGTCATTTCCCGCCCACCGGGTCGTGGCAGGAGACGAGCTTGGTGCCGTCGTCGAAGACCGCCTCGACCTGCATCAGCTTCAGCATCCCGCGCACGCCCGGCATGACGTCGTCGGGTCCGACGACGCGTTTGCCCAGCTCCATGCACTCCGCGACGGTCTTGCCGTCACGGGCCGCCTCGACGATCTCCGAGCTGATCAGCGCGACGGTCTCGGCGTAGTTCAGCTTCAGACCGCGCTCCCTTCGGCCGCGCGCCATCTGGGCGGCGGTGAAGATGTGGAGCTTCTCCATCTCCCTCGGCGTGAGGTTCATCCGGATTCCTTTCTGCGGGTGGTCGCCGACGCCGGCGCGTCAGGCGCGCGCGATCCTGGCGTACATCGGGACGGCTGCGAGGAAGACCCAGGTCACGAGCACGAACGGCCAGGTGAGGGTGTGGCCGCCGACCACCGCGAACAGGTTGCCGATGCCCGCGGTCAGCCCGGCCGCCGCGACGACGCCGACGAGCGCGTACAGCGCGCTCAGCCGCGTCACCGACACGAACGTGCCGCACAGGGCGATGCCGGTCAGCACCGAGTTGTAGCCGTAGAGCCCCGCGCCGAGGTCGGCGGCCTGCGCGCCGAGCACCCAGCCGGTGAGCAGGCCGACGAGGCTCGACACGAGCGCGACGAGCCCCGTCCGCCATCCGGCGACGCACAGGCCGATCAGGAAGATCACGCCCACGTACCACTGGTTCTGGAAGAAGACCTGGCCTACGCCGCTGAACGTGCCCTGCCACAGCTCGCCCCAGCCGAGCGCCGTCCCCGGGTCGGCGGCCGAGGGGGGCGCGGTGCCCGCGTGCCGGTCCCAGACCCTGGCGAACGACGGGCCCCCGACGACCATCACCGTCGTGATCACACAGAAGGGCGCGGTGAGCGTCGGCAGCCGGTAGGGCTTCAGCAGCACGTTCAGCGCGGCGGTGAGCACGCTGCCCGCGATCGCGCCGAAGATCACCAGGACCACGGTCATCCAGCGGACGTTCAGGTAGAGCACGAGGCTGACGCCGATCAGCGTCCCGCAGAAGCCCTCAAGCCCCAGCGACACGTTGTCCCGCCACGACACCCCGAGCGCGAGCGCGGTCAGCGTCGCGACAACCGTCCCGAGCAGGCCGAACACCCCGAACTGCCACCCGCCGACGAACAGCGCGACGATGAAGACCAGGCCCGTCCACAGGTTGGTCTGCAGATCGACCTGCGCGATCCCGCGCGGCACCGTGCGCAGCAGGTCGGAGGCGCCGGGACCCGGCTCCCCGGCCCCAGCCCCCGAAGACGCCGACGAACTAGCCACATCAGCATCACTAGCCGTAACAACCCGATCACAACCCCAAGCACCGTCACGACTCCCCCAATTCCCCCCGCACCGCCCGCCCCAGAAACACCCGCGCCCCCGGCCAGGGTGGGGGCCGAGGGCGCGCTTTTGCCCCAAGGCTAACCGACGCCCGCCCGCCGCCCTCATCGTCCGGCCCGCCCGCGCCGCGCTCCCCCGCGCCACCGGAACCAGCGGGCGATCGGCGGCCCCGCCAGGTCGTCAGGTGGTTGGGGTGGGGGTGGCGGTGGCCTTGGTGATGGTGGTGAGGAGGCGGCCGAACTCCTCCCACCAGGGGAGGTCCTCCGAGCGCGGGACGTAGCGGCGGCGCTCGCGGTGCAGGGCGGACATCTGGGCGGCGAGGGCGGCTGCCTCGTCCGGGGTCAGGTCGCAGGCGGTCCTGATGTCCTCGAGTGCGGCGGTCTCGGACGCGTCCTCGACCTGGTCGGCCCAGACCATCCACGCCGCGCAGGCGTAGACGAGGCGGCGGTCGGCGTGCCGGGTCCCGTCGGGCACCGTCAGCCGGTCGGGGACCGCCTCGGGGACGGGGACGGCGAGCGCCGCCGCGACGGTCTCCAGGGCGAGCCGCTCGGCGGCGGTGACGACGTCGTCGGCGTGCACGATGATCGTGGCGGCGTCGAGGACGCCGTGCCTGACCGGCTCGGGGATCGCCCGCACCAGGTCGGCGACCGTGCCGCGGGCCTTGGCCAGCAGGGAGTCGAGGACCGCGGCGCTGCGTTCGCCGTCGGTGAGGACGTCGAGCGAGAGCAGCGCCGCGGCGTCGGCGGGTGAGGCGATGCCCAGATCGACGACGGCCTGCCGGATCGTGCCGCCGGTGCGCGCCGCGTGCGCCGCGGCCCGCGACCCCGCCTCGTACCCGTAGACGCCGCCGACCACTGCCGACAGGGCGAGCGTGCCTTCCGCGGTGGACCTGCACAGTTCCTCGTCCACCTCCATGCCGCTCAGGCAGCGGTCGGTGAACAGCGGGATCGCCCGGGTGAGCAGGCGGCAGGAGTCGAACAGGTTCTTGGCGATCAGGCCGGTCCACGCGTTGAAGTCGAGCTCCGCGCCCTCCACGGCCATCGAGATCGCCGCGTCGTTGCCGCCGACCTGGTAGGAGATCTGCACGATCAGCTCGGGCATCACCGGGTTGACCTTGCCCGGCATGAACGACGACCCGGCCTGCACCGCGGGCAGGGTGATCTCGCGCAGTCCGGTCAGCGGCCCGCTGGCCAGCAGCCTGAGGTCGCGGCCCATCTTCGCAAGGCCCGTGGCGAGCGCCTTGAGCGCCGCCGAGACGGTGAGGTAGGTGTCGCCGTTCTGGAAGCAGTCGAAGAAGTCGGGGTGGCGGCGCAGCGGCAGGCCGGTGACCTCGCGCAGCCGGGGGTAGATCCGGTCGAGATACCCGCGGCCGAGGCCGAGACCGGTGCCGACGACCGTCGCGCCCATCGGCACGTCGAGGCACGCGTCGGCGGCGGCCTCAAGACGCAGCCTGCCGCGCCGGACCGAGGCCAGGTACGCGCCGAACTGCTGGGCGAACGTCACGGGGACCGCGTCCTGGAGGCAGGTGCGCGACAGCTTGACCGTCGACCGGTACCTGGCGATCTTGGCTTCGAGGACGGCTTCCAGCGCGCGGACCTCGCCGATCAGGTCGACCAGCGACGCGTGCAGCGCCAGGCTCGTCGCGGTGGCCAGGGCGTCGCTGGTGGACTGGCCCGCGTTCACATGGTTGTTGGGGTGGACGTGCAGGTAGTCCTTCCGCCCGGAGATGAGCTCGTTGGCGCGGCTCGCGATGACCTCGTTGACGACCATGTTCGCCGACACCCCGCCGCCGCCCGCGAGCACGTCGACCGGGAACTGGCTCCGGTCGAAGCTGCCCGCGACGACCTCGTCGGCGGCTTCGCGGATCGCGCGGGCGACGTGCGGAGACAGCACCCCGATGTCGGCGTTGGCCAGCGCGGCCGCCTTCTTGACGAGCGCGATCGACGGCACGTAGTACGGCATGTCGGCTATGTACACGTCCGACACCGCGAAATTGGCGACGGCCCGGACGGTGTGCACCCCGTAATAGCTCTCGTCCGGGAGATCGACGGTGCCGAGCATGTCCTTGTCCTGACGCATTCCATCCCCCTATCACTCTCCGTAAAGAGTAGGACACGGGAGTGTCAATATTCCACCCCGCGGACTCGCGGCATCTTGATTTGCACTGATCGCCTTTTGTCCGATTTGTGGTGACATTTGGGTGGAGGGCGGGGGTGTGTCAACTCTCCCGTCCGACGGAGTACGACGTCTCCGGGGCCGTGTTTCCGGAACCCGTGGGCCATGCCGTTCTCCGGCGGGCTGGCCTACCGTCGGAAGTGCCGAAAGGGGGTTCCGCCGGAATGTACTCAGGAATCGTCAATCTGCTTTATCGGCGTCCCGATCTTTACGAGCAGGTGTACCACGACGACCATCTGCGGGCCGTCGAGTTCTGCGACGCGATGTTCGCCGCGCACCTCCCCGCCCGGCCCGCGACGCTGCTCGACCTCGGGTCCGGCACCGGCTGTGAGGTCGGCATGTTCGCCGCGGCGGGGATCGACGCCGTCGGCGTGGACTTCCAGCCGTCGATGGTCGCGCTCGCCCGGCAGTCCGTCGGCCCCGCGGCCCGCTTCCACGTCGGAGACCAGCGCTCCGTGCGCCTCGGCCGCCGTTTCGACGCCGTCATCAGCCTCGGGTTCACCATCGCGAACGTGCACACGAACGCCGACATAGACCGCACCTTCGCGACCTACGCGGCGCACACCGAGATCGGCGGAATCCTGATCCTGGAAACCCTGAACCTCACCGATCAGGCGGGCGCGAACCTCCCCGCCGAATTCCAGGTGAGCGTGGACGGGCACGTCAGCCGGGGAACCGCCGAGTTCACCATGAACCACCGCACCCAACTGCTCACCCGACGCCGCACCTGGCGCTTCCCCGACCTCCCCGACGAAACCGACCACGCCGTCTTCCGCGTCCTTTTCCCCAAAGAACTGGAAATGTACCTCACCCGCCACGGCTTCCACCCCCTCTCCCTCTACGACAACCCCAACGCCACCCCCGGCCCCCTGACCGGCTCCACCCTCTTCACCACCGCCCGCTACGAGGGCCCCCGCAAGACACCCACCTGACCGCCGCCGTCCCGGTAGCGGGTGGCGAGTTCGGTGCTCTGCGCGCCGAACGCCGCGAGGTCGGCCCGGAAGACCGCGTCGAGCAGGCTCGCGTCCTCAACGCCGGGCGCGCACACCACTTCGCCGAGTTCCAGCCCCCGCAGGCTCGCGGTGACGACGTCGGCGGCGCTCATCCGGGGCACCCCGCTGAGGTCGAGGCCCTGGCGCTCGTGGAACTCGGTGGCGACCACGCCGGGGCACACGACCTGGACCTTGACGCCGGTGCCTTCGAGTTCGGCGCTGAGGGTCTGGGACATGGCCACAAGGTGGGCAAGCGTGCCCGCGTACACCGCGCGGCGGGGCATCTGCGCGTGCAGCGCGGGACCACTGAACGCGATCATGCCCGACACGCTGACGATGGCGCCCCGACCGCGTCCGACCATCCCGCCGACCGCCGCGCGCGCCAGCATGGTAGGGGCGAGGACCTTGACGTTGACGAGCTCCCGCGCCTTGTCCGCCGGAAGATCGGCGAGCGGCATGTAGTGGGACACCCCCGCGTTGTTGACCAGCATCGTCAGCGGCTCGGCCTCGGCGATCCGCGCGACGGCGTCGATCCCCTCGTCGGTCGAGAGGTCCGCGGCCACCGCCTTGACCTCTACCTCGGGGTGGGCGGCCGTGAACTCCTCAAGACGGTCCCGCCTACGGCCGACGATCACCAGGTCGTTGCCGTCCGCGGCCAGTGCCTCGGCGAACGCCCTGCCGATCCCGGAGGTCGCGCCGGTGACGAGTGCGAGCTTGCGTATTTCTGCCATGCCTTCAATTTATGAACAGGGCGGGTGAACAACCAGCCACCCGGTATTCATAGGACCGACAGTACTTGGCAAGCCGTCCGCCAACGCGGCTACAATGCCGGTATATGGCGAGAACCGAACTCGGCGAATTCCTCAGGCGATGGCGCGACAAGCTCTCTCCCGAGGCCGTGGGCCTGCCCGCCGGGGGGCGCAGGCGGGCCGCCGGGTTGCGCCGCGAGGAGCTGGCGATGCTGGCCGGGATCTCCGCCGACTACATCATGCGCCTCGAGCAGGGCCGCGCTGACAACCCGTCCGCGCAGGTGGTCGAGGCCCTGGCCAGGGCGTTGCGCCTGGCCGAGGACGAGCGCGCCCACCTGTTCCGGCTCGCCGGACTCGCCCCGCCCGGCCCGGACACCGTCTCGGAACACGTCACCCCCGGCGTCCAGCGCATGCTGGACAGGCTCACCGGAACCCCCGTCGCCGTCTTCGACGCGGCATGGAACCAATTGCTCGCCAATCCCCTTTACACCGCGCTCCTCGGAGAACGGCACGGAAAAAGCCGCAACGCGGTATGGCGCAATTTCTGCGACCCGGACAACCGCATTCGCCACACCCCGGAATCCCTCGCCGATTTCCAGGCCGCCCAGGTCGCGGACCTGCGCCGCACGGCGAGCCTCTATCCAGCCGACCGACGCCTCCACCGGCTCATCGCCGAGCTCCGCACGGAAAGCCCCCTGTTCGACGACCTCTGGCGGTCCGGCGCCGTCGGCCAGCACCAGTCCGCACGCAAGACCATCGACCACCCCCAACTGGGCGCCCTGACCCTCGACTGCGACATCCTCGCCGCCATCGGCAACGACCTCCGCATCATGATCTACACCGCCCAACCCGGAACCCCCGACGCCGAACGCCTCACCCTCCTGTCCATCACAGGAACCCAGCCCCTCACCCCCGCCACCCCGACCTGACGCCCGCCCCGGCATCCCGCATTCACTGAGTAATCTCTCTGCGCCGAGGAGGGCTGGAGCGCGGTCGTATGGCCAGGTCTCCGAGCAGAGAGTCGCTGCTGACGCGGGTAGTGCGGATCCGCGACGCGTTCGGCCCGGACGCCCGTGTTCCTCACCATCAGCGAGATCAGCCGCCGCGCCGCCCTTCCGCAGGCGACCACCGCCCGGCTCATCAAGGAGATGACCGGGCGTTGCGCGCCGAGCTCTCCGATTCGGCCGCAGTCCTCCGCTCATCGAACGAGAGAGTGATGGCCGTCACCCATGTACGGCGGATCCGCCTACGTCGACGACGTGCTCGCCGGACTGCCCCGTGCCGCGAAGGTCTACTGCTGCGGTCCGGCGGTCCTGCTCGACGCGGTCGCCGACCGATGCGCCGATCTGCGGAGCTCAACCAGGAGGGCAGGTCGCGGGAGCCGTCGGCCGTGGCGGCGACGAAGCGCTCAAGCCGCAGGCGGCCGAGCGTCCAACGGAAGGGGGTTCTCCGGGTTCGCGGCGGAGAAGGGGTCTGCGTCCAGTTCGGGGATGGGTGAGATCGCGGTGGCGCTCATCGAAGGCTCCTTACGCGGGGGTGAGGAGCACAGGTCCAGGACGAGGCGGTCCCTGGCGGCGCGAGAGACTCAGACGAGGATGCGGTCGCCCGCCGCGCGGTCTGCGTCGTCGAGCAGCGAGTCACGGTGGTCGGGCGTCCCGTCGAGCACAGTCGTCTCGCAGGTGCCGCACATGCCCTGCCCACACGACCGCGGTGCCCGCGCCAGCGCAGGCGTTCCCGCTACGGCCCCGTCAGCGAGTGACGTCGCGCTCGGAGAGCGGTCGGGTATTGGTTGACGAGGTGTTGGAAAGGACGGGCGCGCCTGCTGTGGTGTCAGGGCAGGCGCACCCGTCACCGCGGTCAGACGGCGGGGGCCTGCGGCTGTACCGGTGCGCTGAGGAACATCCAGTCGCCACCGTCCAAGCGCGCCAGGATGTCCCTGAACATCGCCTCAGCATCGTGGTACTGGTACCTGGTGGCCAGGTCGGCACGGTTCTCGATGATGCGCAGCGCGAGGCAGCGGTTCACCCAGTCATCGCTGCTCTCGTTCCAGAGCTCGTCGATCTCCGCGACCTTCGTACGGTTCTCCGAGGTATCGGCCGCCCACATACTCGCCTTGTCCAGCAGGGCGAGCACCCGCTGCTCGGGGGATCCGAGAGCGAGCAGCATGAGGGCGGCGTACAGGCACGCCTCGCTGTCCTTGCCGTGCAGACGCGGAATGACGACGCGGGCGAACGTCCACTCGCCCAGAAGCGCGGCCTGCTCCGAACGCCTGAGCACGGTCGGCAAGGCGAACAGGTCGTCCGGGCAGGCCACGGGTGCGAACTCCGGGCAGGAGACCGACCTGCGGGAGCGGTAGCCGCGGCGAACGAACAACCCGAGGTCCTCAGTGCGCTGCTCGGTCAGGACCAGCACGTCATGCTGGTCCTGGATGAAGCGCCATCGGGCCTCGGGGCCGGCCTCCAGCCGCCCGTTCTCCTGGCCGACGAAGGCGCATCCCATCGCCCAGGAGTTGAACAGCTCCCGCGAAACCAGACCAGGCGTCGTACCGCGGTGAGCTCGTGAGAAGGAGGTCTTGCTGTACTGGCCACCACATGCGTTGACCAGTTCGGCGAGCCGTTCACCCCCGCAGCCGCGGAACACCCGATCCATCCACCGCGCAAGGTCGTCACGAGGCGGATGGCTGGAGAAGCCACGAGCCATGGTTGTCTGCCTGCCTTTCTGCGAAGGTCCCGCAATCGCACAGCCCCGACCAGCAAACCGTGACATTGAGCGCTCTCGCGAGATACGAGACCCGATGAAGCCCCATACAGACCAAAGCGGACATACAAGCCATCAAGCTTTAACCGCTTCGCAACGTCGGGGCATGACAGGCATATCATGACAGAGCCCTTGCGCCCCATGTGACGCTTTCGCCGCCTCGGTCAGCTTTCTCCGAAGTTCACACGTCTCGCATTTTTGCGTGGATTATTTCTTGGGTTTCGGACGGTGTTGAGGCGAGAATGGACAGAGAGCTCAGAACATGGCGATGGTAGAGCAGACCATCTTCATCATCCACATATGAGGCATCAGTGAGCTGTTCGAGATACACGATTTCCCTGTGCGAAACGCGTGCGCCGGGAGCCCTCGGGGTGCGCAACAGGATGACCGATGATGCCCCCGTAGCGTAACCAACAGCACCAAACGGGACAATCTGGATTGAAATATTAGGAACGTCGCACAGTGCAGCAAGGTGCTCGAACTGCCGGAACATAGTCGCCCTGTCGGCAACAGGCCGAAGGAACACTGACTCATCCAGCAGGGCCCACAGCTGCGGACCATTGTCCTGAAGGAAACGACGCTGCCTGCGCATGCGCAACGCCACCCGGTAGTCCGTTTCCTCCTGGGCACCAAGCCCATCGCCGCGAATGACCGCCCGCGCGTAGTCGGCCGTTTGCAGCAGGCCCGGTACAAACTGGACATCGTGTGATCTGACCAGGTCGGTGGACTGCTCGAGGGCCAGATAGGGGCCGAACCACGTGGGAATGACGTCGGCGAAGGCCGACCACCATCCGGGGGAACTGCCGCCGCGGGCCAAGCGCAACAGTTCCGCGCGTTGATCGTCGTCGGTGATCCCGTAGTGCGCGCACAGCCTCAGTACCAGCCGGTTTCGCACCTTCATCAGGTAGCCGCCCTCCAACGAGCGGATCACCATGGGCAGGACATCCAGCGACTCTGCCACGGACGTCACGCTCAAGCCCCTGGCCCTCCGATGGGACTCCATACGTCGACCCAGTTCGAGGCGCTTGTCCACTGGCCAGAGATCGCTCGTCATGGAATCGTCTTCGGCTCGCTGGCTCGCCCGGATTTCCACAGCCACCAATCTCGTCGCGTTGCGTTTGACCCTAGCGAACCGACCGGAATCCTCCTGTCGAACTATCGACAAAGGGTCACATCACTTACTCTGGAGGAGGATCCTTATACCTCCGGTATGAGACCCACCCCGCAGTACTGGTCGATGGGCTCGATATCGGCTCCGACGTCCGGGCGCCACAGCGGGCATGAAATGATGCCCGGTTGGACAAGTTCCAGATCGGCGAACAGGGCGGCCAACTGCTCCGGGCTTCGCCATCGCCCCTCGGGCTTGCCGAACAGATTCCACTGCTGGATCGCGTCATCCATCTTCGACCCGGTCACCTCGATCGTCGGGTGGGCGATCGCCAGCAGGCTTCCCGGAGCAAGCTGGCTCATCAACATCCTGACGATGTCCAGCGCCTCGTCGTCTTCCAGCACGTGCCACAGCACCCCGAGCATGGTGACCGCGACCGGACTGGCGAAATCGAGCGTTTCCCCTGCACGTTCCAAGATGGCGGACGGGTCATGCATATCGGCGTCCAGATAAGCGGTCTTGCCCTCAGGCGAACTCGTCAGCAGCGCCCTCGCGTGCGCGAGCACCAACGGATCGTTGTCCACATAGACCACTCGCGCCTTCGGTGCCAGCCGTTGCGCCACCTCATGGGTATTGGACGCGGTCGGCAGCCCCGCCCCGACGTCCAGGAACTGTTCGATCCCCCGTTCCACCGCGAACCGCACCACCCGCCCTAGGAAGGCCCGATCGGCGCGTGCCTGCTCCACGATGTCCGGCAGGGTCGCCGCGATCTGGTCTCCCAGCACCCGGTCGACCGGATAGTTCTCCGTCCCTCCCAACCAGTAATCCCAGATCCGCGCCGAATGCGATACCGACGTGTCGATATGACGCGACGCAGGCAGTGGACGCTGCACAAACCCATCCGACACCCGAACCTCCCACCAAAGAACAGCCAGAAAGACTGTTTAGGACGACCGAAACATAATGTCACGCAACACCGCAGGGTGGACTTCTCACAAGGTGCCCAAGACGCAGCATGAACACACAGGACCCGTCAAGATTTCTAGCGAATCCCCGGCCATTGCGCCATCCAGCCCCACCGCGAAGGGTTAGTCGCCTGCCACCCAACAAAAGCCCTGGACCGCATGCGCCGGTACGATAGCCCGCCTCCCTGGCAGGAGAAGGGATCGATCTCAACGGACGTCACGAGCCCCTGGGGACACACAAGCTCGGCCAGCACCTGTCCGGAACGGAGACCGGATGAGCTTGTCGGAGGCCGGCGGAAAAGGGCGTACCCCCGGCCTCCGCCCCCACTGACCTCCACCGTCACCTACAGCCCCGGGTTGTCCGTGGAAAAGGGTGTGCCCCCGGCCAGGGTGGGAGCCGGGGGCGCGTTTGTGCTGGTCAGGCTACCGAATGGGGAGGCCCGTGATGGCTCGGCCGATGACGAGGCGCTGGATTTCGGAGGTGCCTTCGAAGATGGTGAAGTTTTCCAACGAGCACTTCCCCCACCAGCACCCCAACCACCAAACACCCCCTGACCAGCACCACCGCCTCTCAACACCTCCCACCCTTTCGCAAGCTTTTCGACCCTCTTCCGGAACAGAGCCGGAACAAGATCACAGAACCGGCATCCTGGACCGACCAGAGGACCTTCACACTGCGTGAGCACCGACGGGTTACGCCGTGAGGCAGGCGAGCGAGTTGCCACCCAAGGCAAGGTCGTATTCGAAGCCCCAGGGTCCCTTATCTCGACCTAGTCCTCGACGGTCCCGGAGGGCCGTCGCCACGGTCTCCTCGAGGCCCCCGTCTTCGCTCGGCTGGAGGTTCCGATCCTCGACGGTCCCGGAAGGCCGTCGCCACAGCCACACGGGGCCGGCGCTCAACCGGGTGAGCGGGCGAGGGTTGCGATCCTCGACGGTGCCCGAAGGGCCGTCGGCACGGCCGCCTGGTGAGGGACCAGCGCCCCCTCGAATGGTTGCGATCCTCGACGGCCCCGGGGGGCCGTCGCCGTCACCGGTACCACCTGGGAGCTGCTGAAATCGCCATGACATCCTGCGCAGGCGCAGGCATGATCAACAGGGGTGGCGGCGCTCGCCCTCGGAACAAGGAGGAAGCCATGGTGGACATGGGGCTGGGGCGGGAGGGCACCTTCTGCTGGATGGACGTCAAGACCCGCGACGTGGCGGGCACCGGCGCCTTCCTGACCGAGGTGTTCGGCTGGAGCGCCGCGGTCGACGAGAGCGACTGGAGGCGCGCCACCACCGTGTCCGCGAAGGGGCGGCCGGTCGGCACCCTCAGCGACCTCTCCCTACCCGTGTATCCGCCCGGCACCCCGGCTCACGCCGCGTTCTACCTGCGGGTCACCGACGTCGACCGGCGGGCGCGAGCCGCGGCCGCCGCCGGGGGCCGGGTCCTGCTGCCGCCGTTCGACGCGGGCGACCAGGGCCGGATCGCGACGCTCCTGGACGTCGCGGGGGCCGCGTTCTCCCTGTGGGAGCCGCCCGCCGACCGCGGCTGGCACTACCCGGACCGCACAGCGGGCCTGCCCGCGCGCATGGTCCTGGCGTGCGAAAGGCCGGCGGAGGCCGAGAAGTTCTACCGGGCCCTGCTCGGCGAGGCTCCCGCCCGGTGCGACTTCGTCGCGGGCGCACACCCCGGCCCGGCGCAGTGGCAGTGCACGATCTCAGTGGACGACCCCGCGGCGGTGGCGGACCGGGCCCGCCGCCTGGCCCCCGCGACGAACCCGCCCGGAAAGCCGGAAGTGAGCACTCCCGAAGGCGTCACCTTCGCCCTGACACCGACCGCCGCCGAGAACTGACCCGCGCCGCAGTCACCGTGCTTCGGGCCAGAGCCTGAAGACGCCGTGGCCGCCGGTCTCATCCCAGGTGGTGGACCAGTCCGCAACGTGGGCGCCCGCGGGGGACGTCCAGGTGGCGGGAAGGTCTCCGGCCGCCTCGTTCGTGCGGGCTCCCGCCGCACGAGCGATGACCGTCAGCCTGCTGATCCTGTCCCGGTAGAACTTCTCGAACCACACAGGGGGCTGCTGCGGCACGACCGCGGCAGCAGCGGCGGCTCCACCGCCAGCGTTGTGATCAGTCCGAACCATCGACGACCTTCCCGACTCATAGCCCCGTCCTTCCTCGCCCGTCCCCCCGGGCCTCATCCCTCTAGGACCCGCCGACCGCGCATGTGTGAAGGACGATCTCAA
Source organism: Actinocorallia sp. A-T 12471 (assembly GCF_033875155.1). Classification (NCBI taxonomy): domain Bacteria; kingdom Bacillati; phylum Actinomycetota; class Actinomycetes; order Streptosporangiales; family Thermomonosporaceae; genus Actinocorallia; species Actinocorallia sp. A-T 12471. The sequence goes on from NZ_JAWZTE010000003.1 coordinate 619,935, forward strand.
GATTCTTTCCGGGCCTGCCCGCGCGGAAGGCGGGCAGGCCCGGAACGGCTAGCGCCGACGGGAGATCACAGCGATCGACGCGGCGGCCACGGCGCCGATGACGCCCGCGGCGACCGTGACCGCGACCGACTGCGTCGCCAGGTAGGCGGCGAGCAGCGTGCCGGCGACGCCGTTGAACAGCAGCAGCGATTCGGCCGTCACCGACCCCGAGCACATCACCGCCGCAGGGCCCTGCGCGGCGGCCTGCTGCGCCGCACCCCCGTCCGTCGCGGAGCGGGGGGTTGCGGGGGAGGACTCGTTACACACCGTGGGATCGTTCGTGCCGTCGGGCCGCGGCTGTCCGCGGCTCTCAACCTTTAAGGACCCCGCCCTGGCACGGATGTGAAAACCGCAGGTCACAGAGGCGGCAGAGACCAGCACGACATGCGAGGCGCGCGCGGGACCCAGCCAGCCCATCCCCATCAGCTTCCGGCGCTTCGCCCTTTGGCGGGGCGCTCCTTCCTTTCTGGAGGTCCCATGTCGAATCGTGCAGCAGTCCTCGATGAGCTGTTCGGGACGCTCTCCTCAAGCGTCGAGAGCGTGTTCTCCCTGATGGAGATCGCCGAGGACGAGATCACCGCCGCGCAGAAGCGGCACGGGGAGCAGCCCCCTGTCCGGGACGCGAGCGGCAAGGTCACCCGGTCCGGGCCGATCTGGAACTCCTTCGGGCTCCTGCGTCCGACCGGGCCCATGGCAGACCGTGCCCCCTTCGTCTACGAGTCGCACTGCCGCGAACTCCTCGACCGTGTCGCCCGCGGCCAGGACACACGCCTGCCGACCGACGCCGAGATGGTCCTGTCCCTGTCGGAGACCAGCCAGCTCGCTCCACTGCACGGCGCCGCCGCCGGCCTGTACCTGCGCCTGTTCCACCGCGCCTTCCCCGACCACGCCCACGACGTATCCGGCGAGGTCACCGTCGCCGACTACGAGCGGATGTACGGCAACCGCCTGGACGACCAGGAAGCCTTCCTGCTCCGCCAGCTGCGCCAGCCCTGGCGCGAAGCCGCCACGACCACGATCGGAACCGCCGCGTAAAACCAGGCCGACCTTCGGCTTCGGCCCGAGTTCGCTCCGCCCTTTAGCGCCCCGCCCTCCCGGCGGGGCGCTTCCTACTTTCAGGAAGACCACCCGAATTGATCGTCATCTCCCACACCTTCGAGACCGGCACCCTCATCTACGGCACCAGTCGCGGCGACGGCACCGGGAAGCTCATCCACGAGGCGGGGTTCCGGCCCTCGTCGTATCTGCCCGAGCACCCCGTTCACGGCGACGCCTACTGGTACATGGCCTCCACCCGACGCCACCTCGCCAAGACCTACAAGATCGACTCCTGCGCTGACGCGCTACGCGAGGCCGGATATGAGGTCACCGTCGAGATCGACCACACCACCCTGCCGACCACCCCCTACGCGGGCTTGGAGCGCGAGCGCTACAACCGCGCCGACGCCCGCACCAGCCGGTACAGCGAGTGGGCCGACAGCGCTTCGGCCACTGGCGAGCGGATCGTGGAGCAGGTTCGCGAGGAGCGCTCCCATATCCCTCTTGGCCAGCCCCACCTGATCGGCCACCACAGTTTCAAGAAGACCACGCGACAGGAGGAGCGGCGCAACACGCGGGAGGACCGCGGCTTCGAACACCTGCGGCGCGGGCGGCATTGGGCCGAGCGGGCGAAGACCGCCGCGAAATACCAGGCCGGGCGGGAGGCGATCGGAACGACCGCCCGCAGGATCGACAAGCTCGAAGCCGAAGTCCGCAAGCTGAAGCGGGAGATGCTCCCCCGGCAGGATTACTGGACGATCTGGCTGGGCGCGTTCGGATACGGAACCCAGCGCAAGACCTTCCGGGAGCGGTTCGCCGAGCTCCCCTCGGGATCGAAGGTCGTGTCCCTGGATCTCCCCCGGAACACCGCCCTCATGTCCATCGTCCGCAGCGAGCGCCTCCTCGCCGTCAACCAGGCACTCATCGCAATGCGCGAAGAAGAGATGGCCTACTGGCAGAAGGTCCTGGACGCCCGCCGCGCCGAGGAGGGCGTCCGCGTCTTCACGCTCGAGGACTTCGCCGTCGGCGACTTCGCCAAGATCGGCAAGCGCCACTACGAGATCATCCGCCGCAACCCCAAGACCCTCACCGTCATCTCCGGCGTCAACATCCACGGCCTGAAGATCGTGACGAAGGCCAACGCCCGCAACGCCCTCGGCGACCCCGGCTGGACCCAGACCATCCCCTACACCGAGGTCTCCGGCAAGCTCACCGCCAAGGAAGCACGCTCCCAGCACCCCGAAGTCTTCCAGGAGCATGCTCCCCAGGACGGGAGCGGGCCTGAGAACAGCGCGTGACCTCCGTCGGGCCACGACGAATGGCAGCGGACCGAGCGGCGGCACCTCCCGCCCCCTGCCGCTGTCCGAGCTGCGAAAGCGCGCGGCATGAACCCGCCCCAAGAGCATGCTCCCCTCACCGATCTGCCCGGAAGCACCCGTATGCATGACGCTCTCCCGACCGACCAGGCGACCACCGCGAACCGGGAGCACGCTCCCGACCAGCCGGGCCACGAGTCCGATCCGGTGGTGTGGCGGAGGATCACCGGGGACCACCTGATCCTGTGGGCGGCCTGCTGCTCCTTCGGCATGTCCACCAGCATCGCCGCGATGATCAGCTACAAGCACGCCCACCGCATCGCCGTCCGCTACGGCGAGACCGGCATTGACGCCGCCGCCCTCCCCCTCACCGTCGACGGACTCGTCGCCACCGCGTCCCTCGTCATCCTCTACCGCATCCGCAAAGGCCGCCGCCCGCCCTGGCACGCCTGGGCCCTCCTCATCGTCGCGGTCATCGCGACTGTCTGCGCGAACGTCGCCAACGGTCTCGCCCACGGCCCGGTCGGAGCCATCGTCGCCGGGTGGCCCGCCCTCGTCGCCGTCGGCAGCTTCGAACTCCTCATGCGCCTCCTACGCGACCGCCGCCACCATCGAGCACCCGTCAGCGACACCCCCGACGATCCGGCCCCGCACCATCCCGACAGCCCGCCCGAGCACGACGGGCTTGAGGAGCCTGACCCCGGCCCCGTCCCTGACCTCGCGCCCGACATCGTCGCCGCCGCCCTGCACTTCGCCACGGACCTCGCCGACGGGACGTGTCCGTCGATCCGGCGACTCAAACGTGAACTTCACATCGGCCATGCCAAAGCCTCCGCCATCCACCGCGCGCTCGCCGCCCGCCCATTCCCTCCCGAAGACCTCACGCCCGCAGCCTGACCACCTCCCGGGCCGTCCACCCCACCCCGCGGGGTCGGACGGCCCGATCCCCGCAGAAGGCACGAATGCGCCCCGCGAGCCCGCGCCCCCGCAAGCTGCTGTCCAACTCCAACCGCAACCTCGCCCGCGACGGCATCTGGTCCTGGACCATCCCCGCCCTCGCCGCCCGCCTCCCCGACGGCACCACCATCCGCACCTGCCCGGCCGCCGGAGTCTGCGCCCACATCTGCTACGCCCGCGCCGGAACCTACCGCTTCCCCACCGTCCGCGCCGCCCACCTGGCCAACCTGCTGTTCGTCCTCGAAGACCCGCCCGGGTGGGAGCAGGCGATGAACGCCGAGCTGTCCCGCCCCGCCATGCGAGGCAAGAACGTCCGCATCCACGACGCCGGCGACTTCTTCTCCGACGACTACACCCGCGCCTGCAAGACATCCTCGACGCAGGCCACCACCCCCAAACCACCTCCGACCTCCTCGCCGTCCACGGCCCCACCCCCGTCGGCATGACCGCCAACAACATCCCCCACCTCAAAAAACGCCTCGGCAACCACAGCCTCGGCACCTGGCAGCACCACCACACCAGCCAGCGAACGCTCCGCCCCTCTACCTGGCCAACGGAGTTCGTGAGCTCCGTCAGCACCCACCGAATCACCTCCTCAGCGAGCGAACCCACAACAAGAACCTGAGCCGTGTCTTCTACGCCGACTCACCAACCCCAGCAGGCAACGCGGACCAGTGACTCAGTTAGGGGATCTTCAGTTCCGCGCAGATCGCCTCCGAGGTCACCGTCTGTGCCCACTTGCGGCCGCTTCACCCTCCGGACAGTGCTGGAGATTCCGTTCTATACCGCGAGAAAGGAGGACACCGATGTTGGCGACCACGTCCTAGACCGCATTCCGCCGATCAACATGAGGGAGCGCGTGGGCCCGCTCTACCGGATGGCCGGGCTCGACTCTGCTCTCTTGGAGGAAGACCTCCAGGAACCTGTTTCGCCGGTCCGACGCTGAACGCGGCTGTGGGGAATGGTCCAAGCTAGTCCATCCCCCTGAGCCCAGCTAGAGATGGTGTGTGAGCTGTCGTGCCAGATGCAGGGTCAGCACCTCGTGCGGCTGGTGGAGGGTGAGGAGGGGACGGGAGTCCGTTCCGTCGGGGGCGCAGGTGTGGAGGGTTTCGCTGTGGGGGGATGAGCGTTCGCTGTAGATGACGCGATGGAAGGGGGCGGCGCCGTAGAAGGCCATGCTCTGGCGGAGTTGATGTTGTTGGCCGGTGTGGGGGTCGGCGGTGTGTTGGGTGCCTTCGTAGGCGTGCTCGAAAACGAGGGTGTGGTCGTCGGCCCAGACGTTTCCGCCTCGGGGCATGATCGTCAGGGGATAACAGGAGACGAGGGATCCTGAGTTGTCGAAGACGAGGGTTTTCGCTTCGTGGTCCTGGGTTTCATCGTCTTCGTACAGGCACGTGAAGGCGATAAGGGATCCGTCAGGGGACCATGCGGGACGGATCGAGGTGTCAGACCCTTCATCCGGGTCCAACCACAATCTGCGACGGGTTCCGTCGGGGAAATCCATGAGGTCGAAATAGTCACACTCCGGGTCCGAGCCCAGGATCGCGATTCGGGTGCCGTCGGAGGAAAGGGCCGCCTGATTGTCCACTTCTCCCGACTCCCTGGGTAGCTGGTGCTCGGAGCCGTCGGACAAGCGGAGCAGACGTAGAGGGCCGGGCTTCTGCCAGGGCGGCGGGTTATCGCGAACTATGAGGTGCCGGCCGTCATCGGTCAAGGACATGACGGCCTGGCCAGTGCGCGGGAGCGGAAGAAGCAGGGGTTCCTCGGAGGACGGCTCGAAACCGATGACGTCCGTGGTCCGCAGGTCAGTTGGAACCACCAGGACCGCCGACACCTGATCCGTCCACCTCCTGGTCAGCCCGTTCAAGTCGATATCCAGGTGAGAGCCGAACATTTGTCATCAACCTCATCATCATGAGCGGGATCCGGAGCTCAAAATACAGCGATGAGAGGTGTCCGCGAGCAAGGCGCAACGTCGGGACTACTCGCATTTGCGTACGCATGATGCACATCACCATATAAATGATGATCTTTACCTGATTATCTCATGAGCATCGTCGCATGTCGGTGACCATGGGAGCTGTCTTGCAGACCAGCGATCGAAACTTGGCCCGGTTCTCCGTCGTCCTTATCCTCTCACCGGTGGCCGGCTTGTTGGCACCGATATCCTTCCCGGCATTGATCGGACGCGCGGTTGCCAATCCAGCATACAGCCCATGCCAGACAAATAGCCTATCCGCTAAATATTCATTTGCGGAACACAATTGCATTAATGGAAATTACTTGACATCCAGAAGATGAATAAGGCCCGGACCCGGCTGCCTGGAAGACAGAACCCCCGGTCCTCAGGGATACTACACTAAGGATCAGTGCCGGAATGGGAAAGCAACAGCGGCGGGCATCGAGGCAATCGGTCAGGCTAGGGCGATTGCGTGGCTCAACGAAAGCACTGGGACAGGCGGCGGCATTCACCCAAACATTCAATGGGAATTGAGCCTGAGGAACCCGACGTCCCGTCCAGATATTCTGATTTACAATAGCAGCGTTGGCAAATCAGAACAGACCTACGTTCAAATCATCGAGGCGAAGCTCTAGCAATCTAGATAGAGATCTAGCCACTCTCAACACTCAGCTGAGAAATCAAAAGACAGCACTGGAGAACCTTGGCTGGGTCAATGTCGGCCTGGGAAACGCCCTTCGCGGGTACGTTGACATTTTTTGGGTCGATCATGGTTGTGCTAAAAACCAAGTAGGTTTCAACATACGTTCGTATACTGCACATTCCCCGCAGCCGGGGCTACTCGAAATCAATGATATTTCGGTAGGCAAAAGCATCACATGCAGAGCTCCACAGCCGAACCTCCCAGACCCAGTCCCGGACCCGCTGCCCGAGCCCTATCTCGCGCCCCAGCCAGCGCCTCAACCCCTAGACTGGGTCACTGCTCCAGTTCCCATGCCGGTACCGTCGTTCCCGGACCTGCCAGGTATCATCGCGTCTGCGGCCACCGCAATATGGATCGAACTCATGGAAGCTGTAATGGTCGGCGCAGCGAATACTATTGGGCTCATCTATGACTTCTACGATTTTGTCGATTATTTCAAGGCTGCTTTTAGTGGTCGATGGGCTCAAATCTACGTTGAGCCGCATTTGGTGACACTCGACCGGCTACATTATGACATGCAGTCGGTTGGCGAGTTTGTTCTCGCGCGCTCCGAAGAGGATGAACTGGAGATTCAGGCCAGGTTCACCGAACGGCGTGACAACGTCTCGATTATTGACCGGGTTGCGATGTACGTCGAAGGTCACACCGTTGAACTCGGGAACAATCTTATCATTGACGGTCAGCCAATCGTGTTGAGTCACGGAGAATCGGTGCAGTTCGGCGGACTCACCGGTGTGCTGCGCAGCGGCGATAGCTACTACGTGATCTGGAACGGTTTGGAAGGAGGCATTTTCCGCTGGGACGGGCAGTGCTGTCACGCAGGATTGGCTTTTCCGAACTATCGTCCGAGCGACCTAGTCGGCCTGCTCGGCGACTACGACGGCAACCCCAAGAACGACCTTAAGCTCAGCGACGGCACCCAACTCCCTTCCGACGCTGATCCTGCGACGATCCACGGCGACTTCGCCGACTCATGGCGTATCACCGATGCCACCTCCCTGTTCACCTATCCGACCGGACAGGGAACGGCGGACTTCACCGACCTCGCGTTCCCCGAGGAAATCATCACCGTCCATGATTTGTCGCCTGAGGACTTCGCCGCCGCGAGTACCGCCTGTGAGGCTCAAGCGGTCTTCGCCGGCCCTCAGTTCAACGCATGTGTGCTGGACGTTGCTCTCACAGCGGATATCTCCTTCGCCGAGCAGGCCGCAGCGCAAAAGGGCCCGACCTTTGATCCGGTGGCGATGAGCGTGGACCAGGCGGGTAACCTCTCATTGGACTTCGAATCGACTCTGTCGGCCAATGTGGCCCCCTCCTGCGTGTCCCAGGACAGTCTGACAACGAGCTACGCGGGGACTTTCACCGGCTCTGAGACCTACCGCCTGTACACGCCACAGCTTCCCGCTCACGAAGGCGGCACAGTCGAGTTTGACTTGCTCACCTTCGGTGATTGGGCCGCTGACTCCAACGAGGAGACGATCAAGGTTACCGTCGATCGCGGGAACCCCACCGCGATCGACGTCTCAGAGTTGACGCCGGTTGGCGGAGGCATGCTGCAAAGCGGTGTTTCCTTCGCGAAGTACCAGGTGATGGTCCCGTTCACCCATGTGGGCAAGCAACTAGAGGTTCTCATCTCGTCTTCCGGTGTAACAGGGCTGTCCGGTGAGGGTTTTGGCATCGATAATCTCCTCCTTGAGACACCGATCGTCTCGCCCCAGGTCCATCAGGCGCTCTTGCCCTTCTCCTCTGACGATGCTGCGCCGGGTGACGGAGCGGGCAATTTGGACAATGGCGCCGCAGTAGATGAATATGTCTTCGAACTCGAAGAGACAACCGCTGTCTACCTGGGACTCACCGAGTGCTCCAGCCTCGGGTTCGCCCTCAACTGGCGTCTGCTGAACGATGCCGGAACTGCTGTCGATTCAGGATATTGTGGAAACACTATTCTGCCGAACCTCGCGGCTGGCGGGTACCGCCTGATCATCGATTCATTCCATGGCCTCTCCGGAACATACCACCTAGTCCTCAACGAAATTCCTACTACCACCGCTGCGGTAACGCTCGACGGACCTGCTGTTTCCATCGAGACAACGGCACCCGGGCAACAGCACACCTGGACCTTCACCGGCACGGCCGGGCAGCGTGTGTTCCTCAACTTCTCGGGCGGAACTTTCTCCAGCTCGCCCTGGGCGACTGCATCGCTGCTCGACCCCTCAGGAAACGCGCTCGCATCCAATCGCGCATGCAGTGCCTCGTGTAAAATCGATGCCACGGAACTACCCACCACGGGAACGTACCGTGTCGTGTTCGATCCTGACAGAGCTGTCGTTGGGTCGGTTGCCCTCATGGCCACCGAAGTCCCGACCGACGCCGTTCAACAGCTCTCCATTGACGGTTCCACGGCGGAGCTCACCACCGCCGCCGCAGGGCAGAACGGCCGGTGGCTTTTCAGCGGCGCGGCCGGCCAGAAGGTCTCGCTCGTCTTCACCGGGGGCACGTTCGAAAGTCTCGTTCATGCCTCGGTCTCGCTGATCGCGCCTGACGGGACACGTATAGGCCGACGGGTCTACTGTGGACAGTCATGCTTCTTCGATCCGACGACACTCCCCCAAACGGGGATGTACACCGTCGAGTTCGATCCGGAGACCGATACAGCGGGCGGCCTCACCGCACAGGTAACGACTGCAGGTCCGGTCACGGCCGCACTGACTCTCGGAGGACCTAAGGTACCGCTGACGATCTCCGTGCCAGGGCAAACCGCCGAATGGACATTCGCCGGTACAGCAGGCCAGTCGGTGAGTATCGGCTTCACCGATGGCACGTTCGGTGTAGGGCCGGCTGCGAGCGTCTCCGTCGCAGCCCCTGACGGCACTCCTCTCGTCTCCGGTAGATACTGCGGCACGTCCTGCGCGATCTCCTCACTCCTGCTCCCAGCGACCGGGACCTACAGCGTCATCTTCGACCCCTACCTGCATTACACGGGTTCTCTCACCGCGAAGCTCGATGTGGGTGCCGTCATCCAAGGCACCTCGATCGGAGGACCCGCTACCACGGTGTCCATCACTACCGCAGGTCAGAGCGGGGGCTGGGCTTTCAACGGAACCACCGGCCAGACCGTCTCCTTCGGCCTTTCCGGAGGAACCTTCGTCAGCGCCTACAACACGAAGGTCTCCGTCGTGGCACCTGATGAGACGGTCCGCGGTACCCCGCTAGGAGGCGGTCATCAGCATGACGCGTGGCGTTCCGGGGGCCGAGAGGCTCTGGAGTGTGGATGAGGTGTCGGAGTTCCTGCATGGGATTCCGGTGGCGACGCCGTACAGGTGGACGCACCTGGGAGAGGGGCCGAAGGGAAGGAAGATCGGGAGGCATCTGCGGTATCGGCCGGAGGACGTCAGGGCCTGGGTGGAGGCGCAGGGCTGACGTGGGGCGGACGAAGGATCTGTGGACCCGGCAGGAGAAGAACGCGAGTGGGAAGGCCGTCAAGGTTCGGCTGAACCGGTGGGGGTCGGGGAAGCGGTGGCTTGCCTGCTGGGCCGGGCCGCATGGGCGGGAGGTCACACACCAAGGTCGCCGCGGACCGGCACTGGAAGGCCATGGAGACCGACCAGGCTCGCGGGGAGTACATCGACCCGGATGTCGGCCTGGTGCTGTTCGGGGAACTCGGGTCGAAGTGGCTTCGGTCGCAGGTGATGGATCCGTCGTCAGAACTGCGGTACGAGTCGCTCTACCGGTTGCACGTCGAGGCTCGGTTCGGCAGACAGCCGGTGAGCGCCATCAAGGCATCGGACGTTCAGGAATGGATCGCCGACCTCAGCGGAAGGTTCGACAACTCGACCGTCTCCGGCGCCTTCCACATCCTGCAGGGGGTGCTCGCCCTCGCCGTCGCGGACGAGAAGATCAAGCGGAGCCCCACGAAGTCCTCGATCGTGAAGGTGCCGAAGCGGCAGGCCAAGGAGATCGTCGCGTGGTCGGAGCACCGGGTCCACCGACTCATCGGCGGAACCGGTTGTCACGATGCGTCCCGGGTCGCAAGCTCCCGGCCGATTACCACTGTGCGTGACCACAGCCGGGTTCGGCGAGTCCCTGCTCCGAGCCCGATCCGAAGCGATGCTCGTTCTCGTCCGGAACAGGGACGGAACAAGATCGCTTGTACGGCTTTTTGATCTTGTGAGAAACGCGTCGCGCCCCCGGCCAGGGTGGTGGTCGGGGGCGCGTTTGTGGTGGTCGGGCTAGCGGACGGGGAGGCCCGTGATGGCTCGGCCGATGACGAGGCGCTGGATTTCGGAGGTGCCTTCGAAGATGGTGAAGATCTTGGAGTCGCGGTGCATGCGTTCTACGGGGTAGTCGCGGGTGTAGCCGTTGCCGCCGAGGATCTGGATGGCTTCTTCGGTGACGCGGACCGCGGTTTCTGAGGCGTGGAGTTTGGCCATGGAGCCTTCGGCGTTGTGGAAGGGGAGGCCCTGGCGGGCCATCCATGAGGCGCGCCAGATGAGGAGGCGTGAGGCGTCGACGCGGAGCTTCATGTCGGCGAGCTTGAAGGCGATGGCCTGGAAGTCGCCGATCTTGCGGCCGAACTGCTCGCGCTCGCGGGCGTAGTCGAGGGCGTAGTCGTAGGCGGCGCGGGCGACGCCGAGTGCCATCGCGCCGACGGTCGGGCGGGTGGTCTCGAAGGTCTTCATGGCGGCCTGGCCGCCGGCCTTCACGCCCTCGCGGACCCTGGCGACGCGGGCGTCGAACTTCTCCTTGCCGCCGATGAGCAGACGGCCCGGGATGCGCACGTCGTCCAGGACGACCTCGGCGGTGTGCGAGGCGCGGATGCCGTGCTTCTTGAACTTCTGGCCCTGCGAGAAGCCCGGGGTGTTCGGCGGGATGATGAACGACGCCTGGCCGCGCGAGCCGAGCTCGGGGTGGACTGACGCGACGACGATGTGGACCTCGGCGATGCCCCCGTTGGTCGCCCAGGTCTTGGTGCCGTTCAGCACCCACTCGTCGGACGCCTCGTCGTAGACGGCCCTGCAGCGGATCGAGCCGACGTCGGAGCCCGCGCCGGGCTCGGAGGCGCAGAACGCGCCGAGCTTGACGTCGTCGGGGGTGCCGAACATCTGCGGCGCCCACTCGGCGATCTGCTCGGGCGTGCCGGTCGCGGCCAGCGACGCCGCCGCCAGGCCCGTGCCGGTGATCGCGAGCGCGATGCCGGCGTCGCCCCAGTACAGCTCCTCGAAGGTGACGGGGATGCCGAGCCCCGACTCCTCGAAGGACTGGGTCGCGAAGAAGTCAAGGGAGTACAGGCCGATCTTGGCGGCCTCCTGGATGATCGGCCAGGGAGTCTCCTCCCGCTCGTCCCACTCCTCGGCCGCCGGGCGGATGACGTCGCGGGCGAACTCGTGGCACCAGGTCTGGGCGTCCCGGACGTCCTCGGTGAGCTCAAGGGAGAAGCTCTTCGCTGCGTCGGACATGGTGTAGGTCCCCTTGGATTAGCCGTCCAATGAAATGTGTTACCCACGGTAGCACCCATGGGTTACCCACGAGTAGGCCAAGACCGCGGCCGCAACCTCGCCGTGACCATACTCACAGAAAAGGCCCCGCGCACCGGGCTCGCCCGGCCCGCGGGGCCTATGCGCACGGACTAGCGGGCGGTGAGCACGTAGTCCTCGATCTCGATCATCGGTGGGCGTTCGCCCACCGTGGCGTCACGGTCGGACGGGAGGTAGCCCTGGGCGTCCCTGCGGAACTGGGTGAGGGTCGGGGCCGGGGCGGACAGCGGCATCATGAGGCCGTGCCTGTCGAGGCGCGACCAGGCGGCCTGGAGGATCTGGGCGGACATGGCGGCCAGGACGTCGGTCGGCTGGTGGGAGTGCTCCCGGACGCCGAGGTCGACCTGGGCGAGCCCGTCGAGGCCGACGAGTTCGTAGGCGTCGAGCAGGAGCCCGAGTTCCACGCCGTAGCCGGTGACGAACGGCAGCCGTTCCAGCAGGGCGCGGCGGCCCGCGTACTCCCCGCCGAGGGGCTGGACGATCCCGGCGAGCTTCGGCCAGTGCAGGTTCAGCAGCGGCCTGGCGACGAGTTCGGTGACGCGTCCGCCGCCCGCGAAGGACTCTTCGGCGCCGTTGTAAGGACGGTCGTAGCACGCTTTCACGTAGGAGACCGAGGGATCGGACAGCAGCGGTCCGAGGAGACCCGTCACGAAGGTCGACGAGAAGTTCAGCAGGTCGGCGTCCACGAAGACCACGAGGTCCCCCGTGGTGACGGCCAGCGACTTCCACAGCGCCTCGCCTTTGCCGGACAGGGACGGCAGTTTGGGCAGGATGGAATCCTGGGCGAAGACCTTCGCCCCGGCCGCGGCGGCGACCGCCGCGGTGTCGTCGGCGGAACGCGAGTCGATGACGACGATCTCGTCCACCAACGGGGCTCGTTCGACGAGGTCTCGGCGGATGGCCGAGACGATCGTCCCCACGGTGTCCTGCTCGTCGCGCGCGGGCAGTACGACGCTCACCGTGGTCGAGCCCTTCAAGCCAAGCAGGGTTTCGACCGGCCAGTCCGCGGCGGAGCCGGACCGGCGGTGGAGCCAGTCCGATGCTTCAGCGAGCACAGCACCCTCCTCTCCTGAAAAGGAACACCGCGGGCATCCCCGATCATCCACCCGCATATACGGAGGCAGGGAGACCGACCCCTGAACTTAACCGGGCGAAACATGGAGTTCACAGGCGGGGTCGATCGGTGTGAAGTGGAACGATCCGCACGCGCCGGGAGGTTCCGGGCGTCAGTCGGTGCTGTGCTTGTCCAGGAACATGTAGACGTCGGCCTCGTCCACGCCCGGGAACGCGCCGGGCGGCAGCACCGACAGGACGTGCGAGTGGGCCCGCGCCGACGGCCACACCTGCCCTTCCCAACGCTGGGCAAGGTCGGGGGGTGGGAGCCGGCAGCAGTCGCCGTCAGGGCATGAGGACTTGACGCGGTTGGACGTCTCACGGCCGCGGAACCAGCGCGAGTCCTCGAACCGGACACCCAGCGTGATCGCGAAGTCACGCTCATGCGACGGGTCGATGTGCGAAAGGCACCAGTACGTCCCGGTCGGGGTGTCGGTGTACTGGTAGAAGACCGAGAAGCGGTCGTCGCTGTTGAAGACCCTGCGGCCGCCCCACTGCCGGCACATCCGCTGGCCCTCGATCGCGCCGTCCTCGTCGGCGGGGAAGATCAGGCCGTCGGTGGCGTACGCCTTGTAGATCGTGCCGCTCTCGTCGTTCTTGGTGAAGTGGCAGCGCAGGTCGAGGTGCTGGGTGGCGATGTTGGTGAACCGGTGGGCGGCCATCTCGTAGGAGACGGAGAAGATGTCCGCGAGGTCCTCCACCGACAGCTCACGGTTGGCCTTGGCGTCCTGGAGGTACGGGACGACGGTCGTCTCGGGGATCAGGGTCGCGGCAGCGAAGTAGTTGGCTTCGACGCGCTGGCGCAGGAAGTCAGCGAAGTCGCGCGGCACGGAGTGGCCGAGGGCGACGTGGCCGAGGGTCTGCAGCAGGATCGTGCGCGGCGTGTGCATGCCGAGCTGTTCGCGCTCCAGGTAGATCCGCCGGTTGCGCTGGTCGGTGATCGACCTGACGGACCGGGGAAGGTCCTGCACGTAACGCAGCGAGTACCCGAAGTGCTGGACGAGCGACATCAGCATGCCCTGCGACAGCGCGCCCGACTTGTACCCGACGGATTCGAGGGTCCGCCGCGCGACCTGCTCGATGTCGCCGAAGTAGTTGCCCCTGTCGTGCATCTTGCGGCGCAGCTCGGCGTTGGCGATCCGCGCCTCCTCCGGGGAGGCCGTCGGCTTGGTGCGGGAGCGCTTGAGCTCGTCGTAGAGGCCGAGGAGGTGCTCCAGGACGTCGTTGGGCAGCCTCTTGGACGCCTTCAGGTACGGGAGCCCCAGGGAGGTGTAGATCGGGTCCCGCTGGGCCTCCTCGAGCGCGATCTCGAGCTGCGCGCGGCGCGAAGGGGCCTCTCTTTGAAGAAGTTCCTCGACCGGGACGCCGAGGGCGTGGGCGAGGCTCTGGAGCAGTGAGAGCTTGGGTTCGCGCTTGCCGTTCTCCAGCAGGGACAGCTGGGACGGTGCCCTGCCGACTCGTTCTCCCAGCTCAGACAGGGTAAGACCACGCTGACGGCGGAGGTGTCGGAGACGCTGACCGAACACGGAAAGGTCTACACCACTCGACAAGTTCAGCGGTTCTTCACTTCGCAAGGTCGCCACGGCTTGATACTAGCGCAAAAACGGCAGAACTTTCTGTTACTTGCTGGTAGAAGCTTGATGTCAAGAGATGCACACTCGAAGACATAGCACCCAGGGGACGACAAACGAGGGAGCAAGACAATGACTGAGGGTCGCCTCAAGGGCGCAGCGGAAGAGCTGCAGAACGCCTGGAACACCGACGAGCGCTGGAAGGGCATCGAGCGGACCTACACGGCCGAGGATGTCGTCAAGCTGCGCGGCTCCGTCCAGGAGGAGCACACCCTGGCCAAGCTGGGCGCGGAGCGCCTGTGGAAGCTGCTGCACGAGGAGGACTACGTCCACGCCCTCGGCGCGCTGACCGGCAACCAGGCCGTCCAGCAGATCAAGGCGGGCCTCAAGGCCATCTACCTGTCGGGCTGGCAGGTCGCCGGCGACGCGAACCTCGCGGGCCAGACCTACCCCGACCAGTCGATCTACCCGGCCAACTCGGTCCCCGCGGTCGTCCGCCGGATCAACAACGCGCTGCTGCGCGCCGACCAGATCACCTGGTCCGAGGGCGCCGAGGACGCGCCGCACTGGCTCGCCCCGATCGTCGCGGACGCCGAGGCCGGCTTCGGCGGCGTGCTCAACGCCTACGAGCTGATGAAGGGCATGATCGCCTCCGGCGCGGCGGGCGTCCACTGGGAGGACCAGCTGGCCTCCGAGAAGAAGTGCGGCCACCTGGGCGGCAAGGTCCTCATCCCGACCGGCCAGCACATCAAGACCCTGAACTCGGCGCGCCTGGCGGCCGACGTCTCTGGCGTCCCGACCCTGGTGATCGCGCGGACCGACGCTGAGGCCGCGACCCTCATCACCACCGACGTGGACGAGCGCGACCGCCCCTTCATCACGGGCGAGCGCACCGCCGAGGGCTTCTACCGGGTCCGCAACGGCGTCGAGCCCTGCATCGCCCGCGCGCTGGCCTACGCGCCGTACTCCGACCTCATCTGGATGGAGACCGGCACCCCGGACCTCGAGCTTGCCCGCAAGTTCGCCGAGGCCGTCAAGGCCGAGTACCCGGACCAGATGCTGGCCTACAACTGCTCGCCTTCCTTCAACTGGAAGAAGCACCTGGACGACGCGACCATCGCCAAGTTCCAGCGCGAGCTCGGCCACATGGGCTTCAAGTTCCAGTTCATCACGCTGGCCGGCTTCCACGCGCTCAACTACTCCATGTTCGACCTGGCGCACGGCTACGCCCGCGAGGGCATGACCGCCTACGTCGACCTGCAGGAGCGCGAGTTCGCCAGCGAGGCGCGCGGCTACACCGCCACCAAGCACCAGCGCGAGGTCGGCACCGGCTACTTCGACCTGGTGTCCACCGCGATCAACCCGAACAGCTCGACCACCGCCTACAAGGGCTCCACCGAGGACGAGCAGTTCCACTAGGCCGACCGGCTGAGACCAACTGAAGACCATCCCGCAGGGCCCACCCACCCTGGGATGGACACCGACACGCGCGGCGACTCCCCCTCCACCGCGCGCGTCCCCTGAGAGGGGCCCTTCCGGACCGTGCATCCGGGAGGGCCCCTCGTCCGTTGTAGGGGACCCGTTGTGTGACGGGGCCCGTCGGGCGCCGCTGGGCTATGTTGGAAGGTCTGTGCCCGGCTCCGGTGGGGACCCATGACCTACGCGCTCGTCTGCTGGTTCTCCTTCCGCAGGAACGCCTCGTACCGTCTTGCGGCTCTTGGCGAGGCCGTCTCGAACACGCTTTTCGGCTTCATCCGGGCATACGTGCTGATCGCGCTGTGGGAGTACCGGCCGGGGCTCGGCGGCTACACCGTCGCCGACGCGATCACGTTCAGCTTCCTCACGCAGGCGCTGATCGGGCCCGTCCAGATCTTCGGCGGGCTCGATCTTGCCGAGCGCGTCAGGACCGGGGACGTGGCGATCGACCTGCACCGGCCCGCCGACCTGCAGCTGTGGTGGCTCGCCGACGACCTCGGCCGCGCCGCGTTCACCCTCGTCGCGCGCGGCGCGCTGCCGATGGCGGCGGGCTGGCTCGCGTTCGGGATCGTCCTGCCCGACGGGCCCGCGCGCTGGGCGGCGTTCCTCGGCACGCTCGTCCTCGCGGTCCTGGTGAGCTTCGCGCTGCGCTACCTGGTGGCCCTCACCGTCTTCTGGATCCATGACGCCCGGGGCGTCGAGGGGCTGGCGATGGTCTGCTCGCTGTTCTTCTCCGGGATGATCCTTCCGCTCGTCGTCTTCCCCGGCCTGCTCGGCGACGTCGCCAGGGCGCTGCCGTGGGCCGCGCTCATCCAGGTGCCCGCCGACGTGTTCCTCGGCAAGGTCACCGGATGGGCGCTCGTGCAGGCGTACGCGTTCCAGGCGGCCTGGGCGGTGGTGCTGCTGGGGCTCGGCCGCGCGCTGACGGGGGCCGCCCATCGGAAGCTGGTGATCCAGGGTGGCTAGCGCCCGGCTCGCCTGGACGTGGGCGCTGCTCGCGTGGACGTGGACGCGGGCCGCCGCGCAGTACCCGGTGACGATGGTGACGATGATCGGCGGCGCGGCGGTCAGCACGTCGCTCGACCTCGTCGCGATCGTCATCCTGTTCACGCACATGCCCGTGCTCGGCGGGCTTTCCGCGGCGCAGGCCGGGTTCCTGTACGGGGCGTGCCAGTTGTCGTTCACGTTCAGCGACGTGGCCGTCGGGTCGGCGGACCGGCTCGGGCGTCACATCCGGGCGGGGTCGCTGGACACGATGCTGATCCGGCCGGTGGGCCCGCTCGTCCAGCTGGCGACCGAGGACTTCTCGCCGCGCAAGCTCGGCAGGCTGCTGCCGGCCACGACCGTGCTGGTGTGGAGCATCCTGCGGCTCGACCTCACGCCGCTCGACGTGCTGCTGACCGCGGTGATGGTCGTCAATGGGGCCGTGCTGTTCGGGGCGCTGTGGGTGCTCGCGGCGTCGGTGCAGTTCGTGCTGGTCAACGGGCACGAGGCGACCAAGGCGGTGACGTGGGGAGGGGTCTTCATGGCGCAGCATCCGATGTCGCTGTACGGCAGGGACTTCATGCGCGCGCTTACGTTCACGATCCCTTTGGCGTTCGTGAACTGGCAGCCGTCGCTGTACATCCTCGGCCACCCCGACCCGCTCGGGCTGCCGTCCTTCGTCAGGTTCCTGGGGCCCGTGGTGACCGCCGTCCTGTGCCTCGCGGCGGTCCTCGCCTGGCGCGCCGGCCTGCGCAGATACACCTCAACGGGGAGCTGACGGACGGCGGCGCGGCGACCACAGAGCAGAGATCATAGACCTGTGTCAAATCACCCTAATTAGCGGTATTTAGCCACTAAAGAGCACTATGACCTGCAAAATCCTTCGCGGAGCAACATCTGGGCTTAGATGCCGATCTTGGCCTGATCCGGCCAACCCCGGCGGCGGGTGTGGTGCGCGGGGCAAGATGAGGGCACCATGTGCCTCGGACAGGCACGCCGTCGATCCGAGAATGTCCCTTTCGTGCCCATAGTCTTCCTGTGTATCGACCCCCTGACGAACGGCGGGAACTGCCCCGCTCTGTTCGTTGACCCTACGAGCGGCGACCTCCTGTTCCAGGGGGACGAGGAAACCGACGCCGAGACCCGCGCCCAGACCGCGCGACACAGCCCGATGGGCGAGCGCGAGACCATGGTCCGCATCCCGGCCCGCATGCGGAAGCTGATCCTGGAGGCCCTCAGTGCAGCTGAAAACGGCGACCTCGTCCGCTGACGCGCGGTCCTGTGTCCGTCGCGCAAGCCGGTGAGGGCGCCATGCCGCAGCGCCCATCCCCCTACCCACCCGCCCAGGCCGCACGTCAGGCGCTGGCCGACCGACTGCGCGAGATCCGGCTCGACGCCGGGCTGACCGCCGTCGCGCTCGCCGCCGCCGCGGGCTGGGACCGCACCCGCGTCTCCAAGATCGAGCACGGCGTGCGGGCCGCGACCCCCGAGGTGATCCGCGTGTGGTGCCGCGCCTGCGCCGCCGAGGAACGCGTCGAGGACCTGCTCGCCGAACTGCGCACCGCCGAGGGCGTGTACGTCGAGTGGAAGCGCACCCAGCGCGCTGGGCTGCGCCGTCTGCAGATCGCCAAGGTGCCGCTGTACGAGAAGACCGAACACCTGCGCGTCTACGCCTCCCAGGTGGTGCCGGGGATGCTCCAGACGCGCGGGTACGCGACCGCGCTGCTCACCTCGATCACCGAGCGGTTCGGCACCCCGAACGACGTCGCCCAGGCCGTCGACGCGCGGCTCGCCAGGCAGCGGGTGATGCGCGCGCCGGGGCGGCGGTTCACGTTCGTCCTGGAGGAGGCCGTGCTGTACTACGGGCACGGCGGGGCCGGGGGGATGCGGGAGCAGCTGGGGAGGCTGCTCGACGCGGTCGGCACGCCTAAGGTCTCGGTGCTGGTGATCCCGATGGGGGCGGACCGGGCCCGTCAGTGGGTGCTTGAGACGTTCATCCTCTATGACCGGGATCGGGTGGACGTCGAGTTGTTGTCGGCGGAGGTCGCGGTGACCACCCCGACCGAGGTTGCCCGCTATGAGGCTGCTTTCACGGATTTGTCCGCTATCGCGGTGCGAGACGAGGAGGCGCGGACCCTGATCGCCAGGGCACGGGACAGCTTCGACTGAACTTGAGGGGCCACACTTCGCCACACCCCCTCCGTAACGAAACGCCCAAAACCTAACGTTCTGGGTAATGCAGACATGCGCCGGAGAGGAGCCCCCCGTGCCCGACGCGCAAGCCGCCCGCAGACCGCTCGCCGGCGACCCGGGCAGCCGCCGCGCCGCCCTGGAAGGGCTCGCCACCCTCCTGCGCCGCCGCGGCTTCACCGTGCAGACCGCGCACTGGCACCTCACCGCAGTCCACACCGACGGCACCCCCCTCGAAGTCTGGTGCCACAGCCGCCCCGAGGACTCAGGCCGCCTCTGGTTCACCCACCCCGGCGGCACCCCCCTCGCCCCCGCCGACCACCCCGCCCAAGCCGCCACCCACCTCCTCACCACCCTCCCCAACACCAACCCCACCCCCTGACCGCGCCGGCCTGCCCTGCGGCATAGGGAGCCTCAGGCGAGCTCTCACCATTTGTCAGTCCATGCGGTAGCCGAGGAACAGGCATATACCGATCCAGCCCAGGCCCATGCCGACTGCCAGGGAATTCTTTAGCCCGGCCTTAGCCCTTGCCATCGCAGCGACCGAAATGCCCGTTAGTACCGATCGGACAGGGTAGAGCAGTAGATCATCACCGGATGGCGGGAATCCTTCCAAGAATTCTTTGAGGGCCGCCACTGCGATCGAAACCGCGAGGGCGGCGGTCCACACACGGGGCCGCATCCTGATTTCGCGGTCCACCGATTTCATGATGGACCCGCCCTTGCCGAATATGCCACGAACTGCGCTCACCATAACTATCGCAGAGACGATCACATTCGGAACATCGAAGACAAGGGTGACGATTTCATAGATCACAGCTACTCCATCACTCCATGGCCGACCCGGCATCATTGATGGGGGTTGGCGCTGCGCGCTACTCCGTATTCTTCTTGCTCAAAATACGAGTCCAAGCCGGTGATGTCGTTTCCCCTACCCCGCGCAGTCTTCGACGAGCCTAACGGCGTCCGCGCATCCCAGCACCCGACCGGACCGGCCTCGCCCTCGCCCCAGAAGGGCGGGTGGCCTTTGTGCTGTTCGTGGGGCTTGGGCTGACGGGGGTGGCCGGGGGTGTTTGCCGCTGCGTCGCCCTTGGTGGCGCGCTCGTTGGCTCGCTGTGTGGTGGGGGTGGGGGATAATAGGGGGGGTGGTCGGGGTCGGGTTCGAGGGGAGGGGGTTTGGTGATTTTGCTTGAGGGGGTTAGTAAGAGGTTTGAGAGTTATGAGAGGCGGGGGGTTTTGCGGCGGGATCGGAGGGTGGTTACGGCGGTTTCGGGGATGTCGTTTGAGGTGGGGGCTGGGGAGTTTGTGGGGTATTTGGGGCCTAACGGGGCGGGGAAGAGTACGACTATCAAGATGTTGACGGGGATTCTTTCGGCGTCGGAGGGGCGGGTTCGGGTGGTGGGGGTTGATCCGGCGCGGCGGAGGACGGAGTTGGCGCGGAGGATTGGGGTGGTGTTCGGGCAGCGGACTACACTTTGGTGGGATTTGCCGTTGCGGGATAGTTTTGAGTTGATTCGGCATCTTTATAAGGTGGATCGGGGGCGGTTTCGGCGGAGGCTTGGGGAACTGACTGAGTTGTTGGAGCTTGGGGGATTTCTTGGGACGCCGGTTCGGCAGCTGAGTCTTGGGCAGCGGATGCGGGGGGATCTGGCTGCTGCGTTGTTGCATTCGCCGGAACTGCTGGTGCTTGATGAGCCTACGATTGGGCTTGATGTGGTGAGCAAGGCTGCGGTTCGTGGGTTTTTGGGGAGGATCAATGCGGAGGAGGGGACTACTGTGCTGTTGACTACGCATGATCTTGGGGATATTGAGCGGCTTTGTCGGCGGGTGATGGTGATCGATCATGGGCGGTTGGCGTTTGACGGGACGCTTGATGAATTGCGGGCTACTGCGCCTGCTGATCGGACGCTTGTTGTGGATTTCGCGTCGGAGGGGGGTGTTGCGCCGGAGGGGGTGCGGGTTATTCGGCGGGAGGGGCCGCGGATGTATCTGGCGATTCCGCCTGAGGTGAGTGCGGCGGCCGTCGTCGCTGAGGTGGCGGCGGCGCATGATGTTGTGGACATCGCGCTGCGGGAGCCGGATATCGAGGACGTGGTGACGCGGCTGTATGGGCGGGGTGCCGCCGCGCCGGCCTGAGCGCGCTAGGGGCGGGGGCCGGTGATGCCGGTGAAGATGAGGTCGGTGACGAGGTCGATTGCCGCGTCGGCCGACAGGCGGGTGTGCTCGGGTTCGGTGAGCCAGGTCGCGTGGTACTCCGAGACGAGGGCCATCATCGCGCGGGCCAGGTCCTGTGGGGGGCCGGGGAGGGTGTGGCCGGCGGCGGAGACGTAGGCGAAGTGGCTGGCGAGGTCGGCGGCCAGGGGGGACATCAGGTCCCAGAGGCGGCGGGCGAAGCGGTCGTCCACGAGGGCGGCCTGGCGTAGTGCGGTCATGACGGCGGCGTGGTCTGTGGTGAAGTGCCAGGACTGGGCGACATGCCAGCGGACGGCGGCGCGGTCGGTGAAGTCGGGGCTGTGCGCGGGGTCGGCGATGACCTCGCGGTCGCCCTCGTCCATGAGGTCGTGGAGGAGGGCTTCGAGGAGGCGTTCCTTGTCGGCGAAGTGGCTGTAGAAGGAGCCCGCCGACCTTCCGGCCTCCGCGGTGATGTCGGTGATCTTGGTGTTGAGGTAGCCGACGCGGGCGAAGACGCGGACGGCCGCCTCCTTGAGCGCGCGCTCGGTCTGGGCGGCGCGCAGCTTGCGCACTCCCCCGGACGCGGTGTTCGCGGGCATCGGCCACCTCCTCGGACTCCTTGCCGGAACGCTAGCACCCGGCTATGGTGAATATAGATTCAGTGAATTTATATTCAATGAGATGGGGGCGCGGGATGCGTGAGACCGAGGTGCTGATCGTCGGGGCGGGGCCCGCCGGGCTCGTCCTTGCCTGTGAGCTGGCGCGGCGCGGGGTGGGGGCGGTGCTCGTCGAGCGTGACGCGGTGCCGTTCGCGGGCGGGCGCGGCAAGGGGCTTCAGCCCCGGACCCTTGAGGTCTTCGAGGACATGGGCGTGCTGGACCGGGCGCTCGCGTTCGGAGGGGCGTACCCGCCGCTGCGGGCCGAGGTGGACGGCGAGGTCGTCTTCACCGGGCACATGAGCGAGCCGCGCGAGGCGACCCCCGACGTGCCCTACCCGAACGGGCTGATGCTGCCGCAGTGGCGGACCGGGCTGATCCTGCGGGAGCGGCTCAAGGAACTCGGCGGGGCGGTCACCTCGCCCGCCGAGTTCGTCGGCCTCGCGCAGGACGCCGAGGGGGTGACCGCCGTCGTCAATGTCGACGGAACCGAGCAGACGATCCGGGCCCGTTACCTCGTCGGGACGGACGGGGGAAGCAGCGCCGTCCGCCGCGCGCTAGGCGTCTCCTTCGTAGGCGAGACCCACGAGGAGGAGCGGTCGCTGATCGCCGACGTGCGCGCCGAAGGGCTCGACCGCGACCACTGGCACGTGTGGCCCAGGGGCGGTGACGCGTTCCCGATCGGCCTGTGCCCGCTCGCGGGGACCGACACGTTCCAGATGATGGTCCCCCTCGCGCCGGGCGCGCCGGTGCCCGAGATGTCCCTCGGGGTGTTCCAGGACGCCGTGGACGCCGCCGCCGGGCCCGGCCGGATCAGGCTGACCGGGCTCGTGTGGTCGTCGGTGTTCCGGCCGAACATCCGGATGGCCGAGCGGTTCGCCGTCGGGCGGGTGTTCCTCGCCGGGGACGCCGCGCACGTGCACTCCCCTGCGGGCGGGCAGGGGCTGAACACCGGCGTCCAGGACGCCTACAACCTCGGGTGGAAGCTCGCGGCGGTGCTGCGCGGGGCCGATCCGGGCCTGCTCGACTCCTACGAGGCCGAGCGGCAGCCGGTCGCCGCGCGCGTCCTGGGCCTGAGCACCGCACTGCACGCCAAGGCCCGCGAGGGCGGGGCCGACGCGCACCGCCGCGACGACCCCGAGCTCCAGCAGCTCGTCCTGGGCTACCCCGACGGCCCCCTCACGGTCGAGCGCCGCGAGGCGCCCGCCGCCGCCCACGCGGGCGATCGCGCCCCCGACGCCGTCGCGCCCGGCGGCAGGCTGTTCCCGCTCATCCACACCGGCTCCCCGGTGCTGCTCGCGTTCGGCCCGAACGCCAGGATGGTCGCCGAGAAGGTCGCACCGGAACTGACCGTCGCCCCCGACCCCGACGGCACCGCCCCCACCGCCTACGGCGTCGCACCGGGCGCGGACGCCCTCTTCGTGCTCCGCCCCGACGGCTACATCGGCCTCGCGACCGACACCCCCGACCCGGCCGAAACCGCCGCCTACCTGACCCTCCTCACCGCCCCCTGACCCCCACCCCAGCGCGCGCTACACCCGGCCCAGCGCACGCTAGACCCGCCCCAGCGCGCGCCTGGCCCGATCCGACACGCATCAGGCCCCGCCCACCGCGCGCTACACCCGCCCCAGCGCGCGCTAGACCCGACCCCGGCGCGCGCCACACCCTTCCCAGCGCGCGCTACGCCCGATCCGACACATCAGGTTCGACCCAGCGCACGTTAGACCCGGTCCGGTGCGCGCTAGACCCGACCCGACGCATCAGGCCCGACCCAGCGCGCGCCACCCCCGCCCAGCGCGCGTTAGGCCCGGTCCGGTGCGCGCTAGGTGCGATCTGGCGCATCAGGTTTGAGTCAGCGCGCTAGGTTCGACGCGTGTTGGGGGTGGGTCAGAAGGAGGTTCCGGCGAAGGGCTGGGCGGGGGTGGCGAACAGGGCGTCGGCGGCGGCCAGGGCGCCGGGGGTGTGTTCGGTGACGCGGCCCGCGCGGGCGTGTTGCCACCAGTGGGTGCCGCCCAGGTACAGCGCGCTGAGGGCCGCCACGTCGAGGGAAAGGGAGGCTGGTGCGTTTGTCCGTTCCGCACCTCGCGCGCTGACCAGGTACGTGCCCGTGTTGCCCGGCAGCAACTCGTCGGTGACGGCCACGGCCACCTCCTCCGTGCCCCGGTAGGTGCGGGCGTTCAGGGCGGCCTCCACGTCCACAAGGCGGAGCCAGATCTCGTCGCCGACGCCGACGGTCCGCAGCGCGCGTTCGTCGGTCAGGAGCAGGCCGAGGGGGTCGTCCACGGGAAGGTGCGGGAACACGATCCGGTCGACGAGGTCGACGCCCAGCAGGAACCGGACAAGCCCCGCATAAGCCTCCGAAGTCCCGGCGACGAGGTCGTCCACGATGATCGTGCGGTCGCGGCTCGTGAACCACGCGGCGGTGTCGACCGGGTGGTACCGGACGAACCCGTCCTCAGCCCCCGGCTCACCATGTACCGCCGCATAAGAGTCATAGGACCCGCCACCGTGCCTCAACTCCTGCAGCCGCCACCAGTACGACGGACGCGCGATCGCCCCCGTCCAGCCCGCGACGTCCGCATAGATCCCCGCGAGCAGCTTCGTGGACGCCCCCGCCTCCACGAGCCGCACCGACCCCCCGGAGGGCACGGTGGCGCGCAGCACAGCCCGCCGCCGCTCCAGCTCCCGATGCGCCGCCGCCCCCGCGACCCCGTACCCGAACCGCTCGTAGATGCCCGCCTCGGACGCCCGCAGGCTCGCGACGATCTCGCCGCGCGCCGCGACGTCCTCATGCTGCGCCCGCATCAGCTCGCGCACGACCCCGCGCCGCGTGTGCGTGGGCAGCACCCCCACGTGCGTGACGGCGGCGTGCGGCACCCGGGCCCCTCCGGGCACGGTAAGCCAGCTCGTGTAGGAATCCGTCGCGCCGACCACCTCTCCCCCGGCGAACGCGCCGAACGCGCGGCCCGGCTCGAACAGCCCGGACAGGTCGACCGAGCCGGGCAGCGGGGGCAGCCCGACCATCGCGGTGCGGAAGACCGCCGCGGCGGCGCGCGCGTCGCCCTCGTCGCGGATCGGGCGGACGTCGAAGCCCATGTCGTCTCCTTAAGGGTGTGAAGTGCCGGGTCTCAGGTGGCCCCTGATGGGTCCCGCAGCCGGGTGATGACGTCTACGACGAACGTGGAGACCACAAAGACAGCAGACGCAAGGATCGTCGTCCCGATCACCACCGGGAAGTCCCCGCCGACCGCCGCCTCGACGGCGAGGCGGCCGACCCCGTCAAGCCCGAAGATCTGCTCGGTGACGATCGCCCCGCCCATCAGCGCCGCGAGTTCAAGCCCGCCAAGCGTGATAACGGGGTTCAACGCCGCCCCCAACGCGTGGTCGAAGTGGACCCTCCGCTCCGAGACTCCCTTGGCCCGCGCGGTCCTGATGTAGTCCGCGCCGAGCACGTCGAGCATGTTCGCCCGCACGACGCGCTGGAACACGCCGATCTCGGCGATCGCGATGGTCAGCCAGGGCAGCAGCAGATGTCGCGCCCACTGGAAGGGGTCCTCGGCCAGCGGCACGTACCCGCCTCCGGGGAACCATCTGATCCCGTAGGTGGACAGTTTGAAGTACAGGAAGTACGCGAGCAGAATCCCGGTCAGGAAGGTGGGCACCGACAGGCCCGTGTAAGAGAAGACGGACAAGCCGTGGTCCACCCACGTGTCGCGTCTGCGCGCGGCGATCACCCCGAACAGCAGCGAAAGCGCCATCCAGATGACGACGGCGCCGAGCGCCAGCGACAGCGTCGCGGGGATCTTCTCGAGGATCAGCTCGGTGACCGGCCGTTGCTGCCGGAAGGAGTACCCGAGCGCGGGCGGCCAGTGGAACAGGCCCATCTCCGCGCCCTGGATGTCGGGTCCCCGGTACAGGTAGTGCCACAGCTGGAGGTACCAGGGCTCGTCGAGCCGCAGCGCGCGGGTGATGCCGTCGAGGGTGCGCTGGTCGGCGTTGCGCGGGGCGAGGACGGCGGCCGGGTCGCGGTAGGCGACGCGGGTCAGCCCGAACGCGATGACCAGCACGATCAGCAGTGTCGTGAGCGCCCGTGACGCCTGGCGCAGAAGGTAGGTGATCATGGCTATCCGGGGTCGAGGACGTTGCGGACGCCCGAGCTGATCGTGTTGAAGCCGAGCACCGTGACGAACATGGCGATGCCGGGACCGAGCAGGAACCAGGGCTGCACCTGGTACAGGGAGCTGCGCTGCGCCTCGGCGATCATGCTGCCCCAGCTCGCGGTGGGCGCCTGCACGCCGACGCCGAGGAACGAAAGCGTCGCCTCGAGCATGATGTTCACCGGCAGTTGCACCGCCCAGTAGACGACGACCACGGGCAGCACGTTCGGCAGGATCTCCCTGACGACCACACGCCGCCTGCTCGCGCCGAGCGAAAGCGCCGCCTCCACGAACGGCCGCTCACGCAGCACCACAACCAGGTTGCGTACGAGCCGCGCGAACGCCGTCCACGCGAACAGCGAGATGACGATGATCACGAGCACGACCGGGTTCAGCAGCGGCCGTCCGTCGCCGCCCTTGTTCAGCGCGACGAGGCTGAGCGCGGTCACCACGAACGGGAACGACAGCGCGACGTCCGTGCCGAGCGACAGCAGCCGGTCGGTACGCCCGGGAAAGAACCCCGCGACGAGTCCGACGGCCGTCCCGATCAGCAGCGCGAGTGTGGTCGCCGGGATGCCGACGAGCAGCGAGATCCGCGCCCCGTACAGGGTCCGGACGAGCACGTCGCGCCCGTTGCCGTCCGCGCCGAACCAGAAGTCGCCGTTCGGCCCGGTCGGGAGCCCGGTCTCGGTCAGCGCCTCGGCGCGGAACTGCTGGTTCGGCCCGTGCCCGGTGAGCGCGGCGGCGACCGGCGCGAGCAGCGCGGCGAGCACGACCGCGCCGACCAGGACGAGCCCGATCCGCGCCGACGGTTCGCGCAGGATGTCCCGCAGCACCGGGAACCGCCCGGGCCGGGTGAGCGGGCTAGACATGGTTCACCCTTCCCGGGATGGAGTCGAGGAGTTCACGGGTGTACGGGTCGCGCGGGTGACGGAACACCCGCTGGACGGGCCCTTCCTCCACGACGCGCCCCTCGCTGAGCACCACGACGCGTTCGCACAGGTCGGACACCACCCCGAGGTCGTGCGAGATGAACAGGAACGAGGTGCCGAGCTCGTCGCGCAGCCTGCGCAGCAGCGCCACGATCTGGGCCTGGGTGGTGATGTCGAGCGCGGACACCGGCTCGTCGGCGACCACGAGGGACGGCCGCAGCGCGAGCGCCCGGGCGATCGCGACGCGCTGCCGCTGCCCGCCCGACAGCTGCGACGGAAGCCTGTCGAGCACGGAAGCGGGCAGCTCCACCCGCCGCACCAGCTCGGCGACCTCGGCCCTGATCTCCTCGGCCGAAAGGCGCGTGTTCACCAGGAACGGCTCGGCCAGCGTCGCGCCGATCCGCCGCCTGGGGTTGAGGCTGCCGTACGGGTCCTGGAAGACGATCTGGACCGCCTTGCGCGTCTCCGGGTCGATCCTCGGCCCGCCGCGTCCCGGCTCGTTGTAGACCTGCTCACGCAGCGCCACATGCCCCTCGGTGGGCCGGACGAGCCCCGCGACGATCCGCCCGATGGTCGACTTGCCCGAGCCCGACTCCCCCACGAGCCCGACGATCTCGCGCTCCCCGACGGTGAACGTGACCCCGTCGAGCGCGGTGACGGTGTCCTTGCGGCCACGTCGCCGGTACCGCATCCGCAGCCCCGAGCCCGTCAACAGAGGCTCGGGGGCGTGAGCAGGCCCGGCGTCCGCGGCGAGGGCGAGCCCGTGCCGTGCCGCGCCCAGCAGCTCCCGCGTGTACGGGTGGGCGGGCGCGGCGTACAGCTCGGCGGCGGGCGCGGCCTCCACGACCGCGCCCTCCCGCATGACGACGACGTCGTCGGCGATGTCGGACACCACGGCGAGGTCGTGGCTGACGAAGATGAGCGCGGTGCCGTGCGTCTCCTGGAGCCGCCGCAGCAGCCGCAGGATCGACGCCTGCACCGTCACGTCGAGGGCCGTGGTGGGCTCGTCGGCGATGATCAGGCCGGGGTTGTGCGCGATGGCCATGGCGATCATCGCGCGCTGCCGCATCCCGCCGGAGAAGTGGCCGGGATGGTCGTCCACGCGGCGGGCGGCGTCCCGGATGCCGACCTCGCCGAGCAGGTCGAGCACCCGGCTGCGCAGCGCGGCCCTGCCGACGCGCTCGTGCGCGGTGATCGCCTCGCCGATCTGCGCGCCGATCGTCTTCAGCGGGTGCAGGTTGCTGAGCGGGTCCTGGAACACGAACCCGATGTGCCTGCCCCGGACCGCGCGCAGGCGGCGCGCGTCGAGGCCGACGAGGTCGGTGCCGCGGTGCAGGGCGCTGCCCCGCACCGCGGCGCGCTCGGGCAGCAGCCCGGTCGCGGCCAGCAGCGAGACGCTCTTGCCGGAGCCCGATTCGCCGACGACGGCGAGCGTCTTGCCGGGCTCGACCGCGAAGGACACGTCGCGCACGGCGGTGAACTCGCGGTCGCGGTCCCGGAAGGCGACGCTGAGGTTCCGCACGGAGAACAGGGGCACGGTGGTCGTCTCGCTTTGCGGCATCGTTACTCCGCCGCGCTCACGGCGAGGTTGGTGATGTCGGCGTTGACCGCGAGGGACGCCCAGGTCCAGTTGCGGACCCGCTCGGAGGTGATGGCGACCTTGCGCTTCTCGAACAGCGGAATCCACGGCAGGTCGGCCGAGACGATCTTGTCGGCCTTGGCCCAGATCGGGCCGGGGTCGTCGGAGGGGAACGCCTCGGCGGCGAGCTTGTTGAGCTCCTTGTTGTCGTAGCAGATCGCGTAGACGTTGCCCTTGCCGCAGGGCGCGGCGTCGGAGTTCAGCCAGCCGCCGAGCAGCATGCGGGTGCTCGGGCCCTGCCAGTCGGGCGCGAACATGCCGCTGACGGTGATGTCCCAGCGGCTCTTGGGGTCCTGGAGGTAGGGGTGGAACTGGGCGGCGGGCACGGGGATGAGGTTCAGCTCGATCCCTGCCTTGGCCAGGTCCTCCTTGAGCGTGACGGCGATCGTCTCGAACTGCGCGGTCACCCGGTAGACGGCGTCGAGCTTGATGCCGTCGGGGTATCCGGCCTCGGTGAGCAGCTGCTTGGCCTTGGCCGGGTCGCCCGCGCTGTCCTTGGTCGGGTACGGGTCATAAGCCTCGTGGCCGAGGATCGTGGAGGTGATGATCTGGCCGTTCGGCTTGGCCGCGATCTTGCCGCCCTGCGCCTGCACGAGGTTCGCCTTGTTCACCGCGTACGCGAGGGCCTGGCGCACCTTCAGGTCGCGCAGCGCCTTGGCCCCGTCGGACGTGACGTGCTTCTGCGCGTTGATGGTGATGAAGTTGGCCGCGCCGCTGTCGGACGAGTGCAGGTTGTCGGGGTCCTGCGTCTGGTAGCGCTGGATCGTGGCCAGCGGCGGGGTGTCCAGGTAGAGCGAAAGGTCGGCGTCGCCGGATTGGATCTTCTGGACGACGGCGTCCTCGGTGTTGGTCGTGAAGTCGATCTCGATCCGGTCGACGTACGCCTTGCGGGCCGGGTCGCCCGCGTGGTCGTAGCCCTTGACCTTGGTCAGGACGAGCTCACGGCCCGGCTCGTAGGACGCGATCTCGTACGGGCCGCTTGACGGGTAGTTCTTGCGGAACTCGAGGGAGTCGCCGACGTACTTGGACGCGACCTCCTCGGGCAGCGGCGAGACGAAGTTCATCGACAGGATCGCCAGGAAGTCGTAGTTCTTGCTGTCGGACTTCAGGACGAGGGTCTTGTCGTCGGGCGCGGAGACGCCGGCGATCTCGTGGGAGTCGATGTACTCCTTGGACTTGGCGAGGTCGCCGGTCGGGACCTTGGCGAACCCGTCGCAGTACTCGGTGAAGCCGGAGAACGCGAGGTGGAAGTAGTTGATCGCGGCGACCGGCTTGTTCGGGTCGCAGAACCGCTTGATGCCGTAGACGAAGTCCTTGGCGACGATCTCGCGGGTGGCCGAGCCGGAGAACTTGATGCCGTCGCGCAGGTGGAACGTGTAGGTCTTGCCGTCGGCGCTGACGTCCCAGGACTCGGCGAGGTCGCCGACGAGCTCGGTGTCGTCGCGGATGTCGGTCTTGCTGCCCGGGTAGGTGACGAGCTGGCGGGTGACCGCCCGCATGACCTCCCACGAGTCGATGCTGTAGCCGGTGAGCGGGTCGAGCGCGTCGATGTCGGACTGCAGCGACGCGATCCGCAGCGTGCCGCCCGGCTTGGGCGCGTCGTCGGCCTTGCCGTCGGACACCGGCGCATTGCCGGAGCATGCCGCCAGCAGGGCGGCGAGGGCCGCCGCGCCTGCGGAGAGGAACAGACCTCTCACCCTTCGCGGTCGTCGTGTTGCGTGTTTCATCAGGGGGTCCTCTTTTGGGCTTCTCCGGCCGTGGCCGGTGGGGATGCGGGGGTTAACGAAGGGGTTCGGGGGCGGCGAAGACGGGACGGGCGTCGGCGAGCAGCGGCTCGGGCGCGGGCAGCGCGAGCCTTGCCCGGAGGGTGTCTTCGGCGGAGGTGCGGACGGTGCCGCGCGCAAGGAGCGCGGGGACTACCTCGGTGAGGGTCTGGAGGGCGGCTTGGAAGGGCGTGGCGGGGCGCAGGAGGATGCCGTCCACGCGGGGGTGGGCGGCTGCGGCCTCGGCGCGGGTGAGGGTCGCCGTGACGTCGCCGTCGTGGTCGATCCTGACGAACAGCAGGGGCCGGCGCGCGGTGTGCCCGTCGAGCGCGGTGACGGCCTCGGCGATCGCGTCCGCGTCTCCCAGGACGACAAGGTCGGCCCCCTCGGCCGCCGTGACCGCCTCGGTGGAGTCGGCGTACCAGGCGAGCACCGGTGCGCCCTGGACCGTCGACGGGACGGTCAGCGGGCCCGTGACGTCGAAGACGCCCCTGTGGTCGGCGAACACGATCCGCTCGCCGCGCGCGTAGATCCCGGTGGCCCGGTCGGCGACGATCGACTCGCGCGGCCACGTCTGCCACAGCCGCGCGACGGCCTGGGCGGCGTCGCGGGTCGTCGCCGTGCCGAGCGGGACGCCGGGGGTGAGCCCGGCGCTGCCCCAGCCGTCACGGCCCGGCGCGTAGGCGTCGCGGAGGCCGAGGAGCACCCCCGACCTGCCCTGCGACAGATGGTCGAGGGAGGCGACCCGGCGTGCCACGTTGTACGGGTGGTCGTGGTGCGGCGCGGTCGCGGCGAGCAGCGCGAGACGCGGGGCGCGGGCGGCCAGGAGGGCGGCGGCGATCGTGGGTTCGAGCGCCAGGTCCTCGGGGGGCGAGCCGTCGATCCGCTCGATGCCCGCGACGGCGAACGCCGCGCCGGAGCCGTCAAGGTTCGCCGTCGCGTCCTTGTCGGCGGTGAAGGCGGTCAGGTGGCTTCCGGTGAGGCCGACGGCCAGGAGCTTGCTCATCGGGTGTCCCCTTCGAGGTGGCCGCGCAGGGTGTCTGCGGTGTACTCGTGCCGGAAAAGTCCGCGTTTGCGGAGCAGTGGGACGACCTCGTCCACGATCACCTCGAGGCCGTCGGCGAGGACGTCGGGCTGGAGGTTGAAGCCGTCGACCGCGCCGGAGCGGTACCAGTCCTCGATGTGGTCGGCGAGCTGCTCGGGCGTGCCGACGAAACCGCTGTGGCCCGACCCGGTGTAGCGGGTCTCGCGCAGGTACTCGCGGACCGTTGGACCGGTCCTACGGATGCGCTCGTGGATCGACTGCCGGAACCCGATGCTGCCGCCCGGATGGGCCGGGTCAACGATCAGGTCGAGGACCTCCTCGGGGAACTTCGCGTCAAGATCCAGCTTGGAGACGTCGTAGCCGATCGCCTGGGACAGCCACTGCGTCGAGTACGACGCCGGGCCGAGG
This sequence comes from Actinocorallia sp. A-T 12471, assembly GCF_033875155.1. Lineage (NCBI taxonomy): Bacteria > Bacillati > Actinomycetota > Actinomycetes > Streptosporangiales > Thermomonosporaceae > Actinocorallia > Actinocorallia sp. A-T 12471. The sequence continues at coordinate 651,588 of NZ_JAWZTE010000003.1, forward strand.
TCGTGCAGCTCGTCGCTGCGCCGCCGCGCCTCGGCCTCGGTGCTGCCCAGGCTGAGCAGCAGGCCGGGCAGAATCTTCACCGACTCCGGCGCGCGGCCCGCCGCGACGGCGTGCCGCTTGACCTCGCCGTAGTGCGCGATCGCGCCCTCCTTGGTGAGCTCGGCGGCGAACACCGCGTCGGCCCTGCGCCCGGCGAGCGCCCTGCCCTGATCGGAGCCGCCCGCCTGCACCAGCACCGGACGGCCCTGCCGCGACGGCGGCACCCGCAGGCGTCCGGCGAGCTCGAAGAACTCGCCGTTATGCCGCACGTCTACGCCGGTCTCAGCCGACTCCCACAGGGCGATGACGAGCTCGACGAACTCGGCGGCCCGCTCGTACCTGCGCTCCCGGTCGGGGATGTCGGGCAGGCCGAAGTTCCACGCGGCGGGCGCTGCCCTTGTCGTCACGATGTTCCAGCCCGCGCGGCCGCCCGACACGTGGTCGAGCGACAGCAGCCGCTGGGCCAGGTCGAACGGGTCGTTCAGGGTGGTCGATGCGGTCGCGATCAGCCCGATCCGCTCGGTCGCGGCGACCACGTGCGCCCAGTTGACGGTCGGCTCGAGCCGTCCTGCGTTGGCGTCGTAGGACGGGTCGCCGAGGGCGGGGGCGTCGGCGAGGAAGAGGGCGTCGAGCGCGCCGCGCTCGGCGGTGCGGCCGATGCCCTTCCAGTACTCGGGGTCGAGGAAGGCGAAGTCGTCAAGACGGTCGGACTGCCAGGCGGCGGGCAGGTAGCCGAGCACGAGGACGTTGACGCCGAGGATCACGTGGCCCGCCTCGGCCGTGCGCGCGCTACTCACTCTGGCCCGCGCCGAACTTGTAAACGAGCGCGGGGTTCGCGTCGTTGACGTGGAAGTCGCCCAGCAGCCGCTCCTTGTAGACGCGCGGGTTGTGCGAGGCGAGCGTGCGGGCGTTGCGCCAGTGCCGGTCGAGGAGCAGGTCCTCCGAGACGCCGGAGGAGCCGAGCGCGTCGAACACGAGGGTCGTGGCCTCGAGGGCCGCGGAGATGATGACCAGTTGCGCCTGGTTCGTGGCGACGTTGCCCGCGAGCAGGGCGCGTCCGACGGCGTCGGGGTCGCCCGCGCGGTGGGCGTCGGCGATGTCGTCGAGGGTGGCGGCGGACGCGGCGAGCGCGGCCTCCGCGCCGAACGCCAGCGCGGACAGCTTCCCGATCACCTGGAGGAGCTGCGGGTCCTGGGCTGCGGTCTCGGCGAGCGCGTGGCCGTAGTTGCGTTTGCGCGCCTTGAGCGCGGCGACGCCGTCGCGGAGGGTCGCCTGGGTGATTCCGGCGAGGATCGCCAGGAGGGACGTCTGGTAGAAGAGGCCCTGGTAGGCGAAGCGTTCGGTGGCGGGGAACACGTTCTCGGGCTCGACGCGTGCGGCGTCGTAGGTGGCGCTGCCGCTCGCGGTGGTCTTCTGGCCGAAGCCGCGCCAGTCGTCGGTGAGGACGACGCCCGGCTGGTCGCGGCGGACCAGCGCGGTCGTCGGGGCCCCTTCGGGGTTGACGGCCAGGACGTCGAGCCAGTCGGCGTACAGGCTGCCGGTCGCGTAGTACTTCGCACCGCTCACCAGCCAGTGGTCCTCGTGCGGGGTGAGCTTGGTCTTGATGTCGGCGTAGGTGCCGTTGTTGGCCTCGGTCCAGCCGCCGCCGACGAACTCGCCGTCCTTGAAGCGCTCAAGCCACCGGTCGGTCGCCGCCGAGCGCGGCGCGTTCAGCCTGTCCTCGACGAACGCGAGGTGGTTGCGCCACACGTGCGCGACGTTCGGGTCGGCCGCGCCGAGGTCGCGCAGCAGCAGGAACGTCTGGCGCAGCGACGCGCCGTGGCCGCCGAACTCACGCGGGACGCGCACCGTGCTGAACCCGGCGTCGACGAGCCAGCGGACCTGCTCGAAGGGGAAGACGCGCCCTTTCTCGCGCTCCAGGTTGCCGTCGGCCACCTTGTCGAAGACCGGGCGGAAGACCCGTCGGAGCTCCGCGAGGTCCGCGGTCGCGGACCTGAGGGAAGAAGCGGCACCAGACATGCGAAAAGACCTTTCCTTGCCAACCCTGTTCGCCCCCGGAGGCCGGGGGCGTTGACCGCGTGATCGCGGGGGGAGCCCTCCCGGAACCTGCCTCGGGACGGCGAAGGACGCCGGCGTGCGCCCACCGGCGGCTAAGTCCTAATTTCCTACATGTTAAGTAGTAAATGCAACCGTGTCTCGCCATTCGAGACAGATGGGCTTGAACAGCAGACAACGCCGCAACATCGGACTAACACGGCACCAGGCACGTCAGGCACGTGCGGGTACACTCCGGACAGGTCAGTCCTGGTATCTGCGCCAGCGGCCCGGGGTCCACATCGGGACGATCAGGGCGAATCCGGCGAGGGCGAAAAAACCCGAGGCGAGCAGGCCCTGAAGTGCGGTGTCGAGGGAGCCGCCCGGCGGGATGCGCGTCACCAGCGCCGCGGCCTTGACGGGCTCGACCAGATACCAGCCGCTCCAGTACAGGTAGGCGACGGCCGGGAACAGCGAAACGAACGGCGACGCCCACCGCGCCATCATCACGATCCCGACGATCAGGCCGACCGCCCCCATCGTCGCGAAGGCCCCGTAGAACTGGGTGGTGTCGGCGATCGTCAGGTCGAGGTGGTTCACCGACGCGCTCGCGCGCTCATACCCCCAGGCCATGCCGTAGGCGAGGACCGGGACAAGGACGATCCCCAGCAGGAATCCGAGCGCGTGCCGCACCGTTCGACCACCGTCCGTTCCGGGGCGCGTTGATCGCGCCCCGGAGGACATTGTTAACAGGTCGATCACCCAGCTATCCAGACTTTCCGGAGAATCCGGACGGTCCCGGCGTCAGCGGTTGATCAGCCGCTCGGACTCCTGTTCGGCCCACTGGTCGAGGTCGTCGTCCCAATCCGTCCGGTCGTCGTCTTCCTCCGCGTTGTTCGCCACGAGCACCGCCACGGGCGGGAAGACACAGGCGATCAACGCCAGGACCACGGCGAGCGGCCCGGAGAAGAGCGCGACGATCCACGCGAGCACGAACAGGGCCACACACGCGCCCATCAGGATGAGATACCGCCTCTTACGTGCCTCCATGCCTTCACGGTACGCCGCGCAGCCCTTGCCGCACCCCACGTGAACCCCAAACCGGGGCATAGCGGATCAGGCGACGGGCTGCAGCTCCGACGTGCAGTACTTGCAGCGGACCGCCTTGACCGGGACCGCGCTCAGGCACGCCGGGCAGTCGCGCTCCGTCGCCTCCTTGCCCCGGTCCAGGTACGCGAGCAGCTTCGCCATCGGCGCGACGAGCACGAAGTACACGACCGTCGCGGAGATGATGAACGTGATCGTCACCGAGATGAACGTGCCATAGGGGAACTTCGTGTCACCGATCGTGAACACCAGGTAGTCGAGGTTCGGGTTGCCGCCGACCAGCGCCAGCAGCGGGTCGATGAACGACTTCACGAACTGGGTGACCAGCGCCCCGAACTGCGCGCCGACGACCACGGCGACCGCGAGCTGCACGAGATTGCCGCGCAGCAGAAAGCTCTTCAACCCGGACATGCTTGTTGGTCGCTCCTTCGTCGCTCCGGGTTCGGGCGCTAACAAGCCTCGGCTGCCCGCACCACGTCACTTCGCTTGCAGGCTCTCGGCCGTGGTGCTGGTGGCCGCGAGGGGGTTGCTGTGGCGTGCGGGGGCCCGAACACGTCTGTTTGTTAAAGGAGAAGACTAAAGGGGCCAAAGGGGTGCGCTGGAGGTCGTGACCCGATTGGAAAGGAAGGGGGCTCAGCCGTCGGCGCCCGAGGTGTCGTGGGGGGTCGCGGGGGCCGGGCGGGGGGTGAGGCGGAGCCAGCGGGACGGGCGCGGCTCGGGCGGCGGGGCGTCGGCCGGGACCGGGCGGGGCGCGGCGGGGGCCGTCGGCTCGGCGGTGCCCGTCCTTGCGGTCTCGGTCTTCTCGTCTTCGGTCTGCGACATGTGGTGCTCTCCCCCTTCGGGGCAACCCTGCCGGAACGGGACGGCGGCGGGCAACCCCAATAAAAAGCGGCCGGCGGACGACCTCCCCACCCCTGGGGGTCGTCCGCCGGCCTCACGGGAGCGGGCCCCCATCCCCATGGGGTCTCGCTCCGGACGCCGCAACGAGGCGGCGGGCTCACGGGCCTGAATCCGACCCTTCGCGTAACCTGTCCGGGTTGTGCTCCGGGGTCTCGCTTCTGGATCGATTCAGACAAGTTCAGAGTAGTCCCGGTTGTGCCTTGAATCAACGCGAAAATAGGATCTCGCGCATGGCACGCGTCACACTGAAGACGATCGCCGACGAGGTCGGCGTGTCACGGACGACCGTGTCCAACGCGTTCTCCCGGCCGGACCAGCTCAACCCCGAGCTGCGGCGCAGAATCCTGGACACCGCCGAACGGATGGGCTACGCCGGGCCCGACCCCGCCGCGCGCACGCTGCGGCGCGGCAGGGCGGGGGTGCTCGGCGTCGTCCTGACCGAGGAGATCTCCTACGCCTTCACCGACCCGTACGCGACGGCGTTCCTGCGCGGCCTGGCGGAGGTCGCGGAACCGTCGTCCACGAGCCTGCTGCTGATGACCTGGCCCGACGACGCGTCCGCCGACGCGTCGGTGCGCGAGGCGATCGTCGACGGGTTCGTCGCGTTCTGCCTGTACGAGGGCCACCCGGCGCTTGAGGCGCTGCGGCAGCGTCGGCTGCCCTATGTGATCGCCGGGGAGCCGCGCATCGAGGGTGTGCCCTTCGTCGGGATAGACGACAGGGCCGCCGCCCGTCGGCTGGCGTCCTACCTGCTCAGCCTCGGGCACCGGCGGCTCGGCGTGATCCACCACGGCTTCGCCGACCCCGACCTCGACGCGGCGGGGACGTCGGGCGCGGTCGCGGCGCGGCTCGCCGGGTTCCGTGAGGCGGCCGCCGAGTTCGGCGTCGACTGGGCCGACGTCCCCGTCGTCAGGACCCTGCACTCCCGCGACGGCGGCCACGCGGCGGCCCAGGAGCTCCTCGCCCTCGACCCGCGCCCGACCGCCATCCTCGCCACCACCGACCTGATGGCGCTCGGCGCGCTCCGCGCCGCCGACGAGGCCGGCCTCACCGTCCCCGCCGACCTCTCGGTGACGGGCTTCGACGACATCCCCGGCGCGGCCGACGCGGGCCTCACCACGATCCGCCAGCCCAAGACCGAGAAGGGCAGGGCCGTCGGCCGCCTCCTCCTCGACCCCCCGCAACCCGAAGCCCCCTCGATCCTCATGGGCCACGAACTCATCATCCGCGACTCCACCTCCCTCCCCCATGACCTCTGAGGGTGAGGGTTCACCTCCACCCCTGACCCCTGAGGGTGCGGGCTCACCTCGTCCCCCTGACCTTTGCGGGTGAGGGCTCAGTCGAAGGTGATGATCTGGCGGATGGCGAGGCCGTCGGCGAGGGTGTCCATCGCCTCGTTGATCTCGCTGAGGGGGATACGTGAGGAGATGAGTTCTTCGACCGGGAGGCGGCCTTCGCGCCACATCTGGGCATAGATGGGGATGTCGCGGGAGGGGACGGCGGAGCCGAGGTAGGAGCCGATGATCGTGCGGGCCTCGGCCGTCAGGGTGAGGGGTTCGATGGCGGAGGTCGCGCCGGGGGCGGGCAGGCCGACCGTCACCGTCGTGCCGCCGGGGGCGGTGATCTTCACCGCGGTCTCGAACGCGGCGGGGTGCCCTGCCGCCTCCACCACGATGTCGGGGCGGATTCCGGAGGCCAGGGCGTCTGCCGGGGTGTAGACGGCGTCCGCGCCTAGTTCCGTGGCCCGCTCAAGCTTGGCGGGCACCGCGTCGATCCCGACGACCCTGGCGACGCCCAGGGCCCGCGCGGTCAGCAGCGCGGCCATCCCGACCCCGCCGAGCCCGACGACCGCCACGGTGTCCTCGGGGCCCGGCCGCGCCGCGTTCAGCAGCGCGCCTCCCCCGGTGAGCACCGCGCAGCCGAGGACGGCGGCGACGTCGGCGGGCACGTCGTCGTCGACCGGCACGAGCGACCTGCGGTCCACCACGGCGTGCGTCGCGAACCCCGAGACGCCCAGGTGGTGGTGGACCTCGTGCCCGTCGCGCGACAGCCGCCGCGCGCCGCCGAGCAGCGTCCCCGCCCCGTTGGCGGCCGAGCCGGGCGTGCAGGGCATCCGGCCGTCGGTCGCGCAGGCGCGGCACTCGCCGCAGCGCGGCAGGAACGCCATCACCACGCGCTGCCCGGCCGTCAGATCCGTCACGCCCGCGCCGACGCCCTCGACCCGCCCCGCCGACTCGTGCCCGAGCAGCATCGGCACCGGCCGCACCCGATGCCCGTTGACGACCGAAAGGTCCGAGTGGCACACCCCTGCCGCCTCGATCCGCACGAGCACCTCGCCGGGTCCCGGCGGGTCGAGCCGCAGCTCGCCCACCCTGATCGGCCGTGACCGCCCGTACGGCCGCGCCGCCCCGATCTCCTCGAGCACCGCCCCGGTGATGACCGTCATCCGACCCCGCTCCCTCGTCACGACATTCCACCTCAGACGCGGGCGTTCCGGCGCGCCCGGCACCGGGACTCCCGCGTTCCGGGATCGGAGCGTACGCGACACCGGGCGGCACCCCCCAGAAAACCCCCGGCCCGGGGTGACGCGGCACAGGGGGTCCGGGGCAGAATGGGCGGGAAACCAGAATCGGATTCGGTGGGTGGACATGACGCAGTACGGCATGACGATCGGTGGGGAGAGCGTCAAGGGCGAGGGTGCCTTCGACGTGGTGAATCCGGCGACCGGGCAGGTGTACGCGCAGGCGCCTGACTGCTCGGCCGAGCAGCTCGACGCCGCGTTCGAGTCGGCGCGGACCGCCTATCGGGGCTGGAAGGACGACCTCGCCGCGCGCCGCGCCGCCCTGCACGCGGCGGGCGACCTGCTGATGGCCAAGGCGCAGGAACTCGCCCCCGTCCTGACGGCCGAGCAGGGCAAGCCGCTCGGCGAGGCCGCCGCCGAGGTGTTCGGCGCGGGCTACTGGCTGAAGCACCACGCCGACATGGCGATCCCGCACGACGTCATCCGCGACGACGCCGCCGCGCGCGTCGAGGTCGTCCGGCGGCCGATGGGCGTGGTCGCGGCGATCACCCCGTGGAACTTCCCGCTGATGCTCGCGTGCTGGAAGATCGCGCCCGCGCTGCTCGCCGGGAACACGATGGTGCTGAAGCCGTCGCCTTACACGCCGCTCACCACCCTCGCCGTCGGCGAACTGCTGGCGGACGTGCTGCCGTCGGGCGTGCTCAACGTGGTCAGCGGACGCGACCCGCTCGGCGCGCGCATGACCGCGCACCCCGTGCCGCGCAAGGTGAGCTTCACCGGCAGCGTCGCGACGGGCAAGCGGGTCGCCGCCTCCGCCGCCGACGACCTCAAGCGCGTGACGCTCGAGCTGGGCGGCAACGACCCGGCGATCGTCCTTCCCGACGCCGACCCGGCCGTGGTCGGGCCGAAGCTGTTCGACCAGGCGTTCCTCAACAACGGGCAGATCTGCTCGGCCGTCAAGCGCGTCTACGTGCCCGACAACCTGCACGACGAGCTCGTCGAGGCGATCGCGGCGTGCGCGCGCGAGGCCAAGGTCGGCGACGGGACCGTCGAGGGGGTGCGGCTCGGGCCGCTGAACAACGCGCCGCAGCGCGACCGCGTCGCCGAGCTCGTCGCCGACGCCCTGGCGCGCGGCGCGACCGCGGTGACCGGCGGCAAGGCGGTCGACGGGCCCGGGTACTTCCACGAGCCGACCATCATCGCGGGCGCGTCCGACGGGTTCGCGATCGTGGACGAGGAGCAGTTCGGCCCCGCGCTGCCGATCGTGCGCTACGCGTCGGTCGAGGAGGCCGTCGAGCGGGCGAACGGGACGCACTTCGGGCTCGGCGGCTCGGTCTGGAGCGCGGACGAGGACCGCGCGTACGAGGTGGCGTCGTCGCTGGAGTGCGGCACCGCGTGGGTCAACACGCACCTCGCGCTGCACCCGGGCCAGCCGTTCGGCGGGTTCGGCTGGAGCGGCGTCGGCACCGAGAACGGGCCCTGGGGGCTCGAAGGGTTCACCGAGGTGCAAGTCCGACACCGCGCCAAGCTGTAAATTCTGTCGTTATGTGGGACGTGCTGAGGCAGGACGACAACGGAAATCAGGTGCGGGTCGCCAGACACCAGAGCAGGGTGTCCGCGCTCGCCCAGGTGCTGACGTTCGAGAGCGGAGTCCCGCACAAGCAGATGTACTGGGTCGACGGCCCGGAGGAACCGCAGCTGGCCACCAACCGCGACATGTACCTGCACCTGCTGCGCATCGGCCGGGACGCCCGCGCGGCGTCCTGGTCGCTGTCGGCGCTGCTGCGCTCGCTGTGGAAGGTCGGCTCGGCGCTGCGGCACGAGCACGGGCTCGAGGCCGACCAGGTCGGCGCGCTGTTCACGGCGGCGGCCGGTTCGCCGCCGCCGCCGTTCGACCCGGCCTGGTCGGCCAAGGACCTGACGTTCGACGGCGACCCCTTCATCCAGGCTGACTGGGAGAAGGTGCTGCTGTCGCAGATCGCCGACCTTGAGGACTTCGTCACCTCGCCCGCCCAGTACGTCGACGGGGTCGCGCCCGCGCCGCGCCCGCCCGGCTCCGGCCCGCGCGCCACGCCCGCCCGGTGGCGCAACTTCGACCCCGCCGCGTATCTGGAGTGCGCGGTCGCCGGGACGTTCGGCGGCTGGGACGTCGCGGACGGGTCGCGGGTGCCGCGCGACGGCGGGCCGTCGGCGTCGCCGGTGCGCGAACTCGGCGAGATCCCGTGGCTCGAACTCAGCCGCCTGCTCGTCTGCGGCCAGATCTTCGCCTGACTTCCCGCCGCGGAGCACGCGTTTGGCTTAACCTGCGAGAAACCCAACCTGGAACGCACGAACCCGCTGCCGAAGCGTCCGCGTCCCCGGTCGAGGAACACAGCCCGGAACGCGGGCGCCCCGAGCTCGGCCCGTCGGGCGGGACCGGGACCGCGAGCGCCCTTGTACTGGGCCCATGAACACAGCCCGGACCACGGGCGCCGCGAGCTCGGCCCGCAGGGCGGGACCGGGACCGCGAGCGGCCGTGTACTGGGCAGCACAGCCCGGAACGCGGGTCGCAGATCGCCCGTGTTCTGGGCCGATGAACGCAGCCCGGACCGCGGGCGCCTCGAGCTCGGCCCGTCGGGCGGGCCCGGGACCGCGGTCCGGGCCGATGAACACGGCGTGGAGGTGCGGTTCCGTTGAGCAAGCCTGCCATCTATCCCGTTGTGCCCTACCGTGACGTGTCCGGCGCGATCGCGTTCCTGTGCGAGGCGTTGGGGTTCGCGCCGCATCTGCTCGTGGAGGACTCGGCGGGGCGCGTCCAGCACGCCGAGCTCGCGTTGCATGACGGCGGGATCGTCATGCCGATCGCGTCGGACGATCCCGCGCCGATGTGGCTGATCGTGCGCGTCACCGACCTCGACGCGCACTACGCGGTCGCGCGGGCGGCGGGCGCGCGGGTGCTGCACGAGCCGCGCCCGACCGGGTACGGGGGACGCGACTACACGGTCCTCGACCCGGCCGGACACCACTGGACGATCAGCACATATGACCCTTACGCGCCGCGCGCCTAGGGGGCTGTGTCCTCCGGCGCTGTGTCCTCCGGCGTGGCCGAGCGTTCGCGGCAGAACTGGGCGATCTCGGCGAACACGTCGTCGTCGGCGGCCCAGGGGGTGCCGGGACGCGGCCAGTGCAGGGCGACGTCGGTGATGCCGGCGTCGGCGTATGCCTCGTACAGCTCGGTGAAGTCGGCGAGCGAACTCGTCCAGGGGTCGGCGGTGAAGCCGGTGAGCAGGAGCTTGCGCAGGGTCTTGAAGTCGCGGCCCTCGGCCTCGCAGGTCTCGGCGAGCCAGGCCATCCGGGAGCGCACGAGCGGGAGCGCGGGCTCGTCCGGGCTCGCGGGGTTGGCGATCCAGCCCTGCCCGTGCCGGACCGCAAGACGCATCCCGCGAGGCCCCTCCCCCGCCACGTAGAACGGCGGCCGCGGCAGCTGGACGAGCCCCGGCGCGACGGTGACGTCGCGGGCCGCCCAGTACTCGCCCCGCACGGTGACGGGTGATTCGGTGAGCAGCGCGTCGAGCTGGCCGACCCACTCGGCGTACCTGTCGGCGCGGCGCTTCGGGCTCCACTCGGCGTCAAGGACGTCGCCGTCGGAGGTGTGGCCGGTGCCGCCCGCGCCGACGCCGACGGTGATCCGGCCGCCGCTGATCCGGTCGAGCGTCTTGATCGCGTGCGCGGTGGGCAGCGGATGCCGGAAGTTCGGCGACGTGACCAGCGTGCCGAGCCTGATCCGCGACGTCGTCGCCGCGGCCGCCGCGAGCGACGTGAGGGCCTCGTCCCAGGGGCTGTGCCCCCGCCAGGCCAGATGATCGTAAAGCCATCCGGTGTGGAACCCGAGCTCCTCGGCCCGCTGCCACACCCGCCCCATCTCCGGCCACTCGTGCACCGGCCAGAGCACAACCCCGACGTTCATCAGCCCATCATCGCAGAAGCGAATCTAGAAAAAGTTTCGGATTTGGTGGACATCGGGGGGAACCTCCCTTGCCGGAGCGCGCGGGGCGGCGGACAATTGGAGGGCCCCACCCGATGGTGTCCGCCACCCCGCAGACGAAGGAGTCCGAGGATGTCGCAGGAGGAAGACTTCCTGAACAAGCTGGCCACGGACCTGATCTACCGGTTCCCGCCGACGTTCGACAACGTCGAGGACGAACGGCGGCACCGCAAGGAACGGCTCGCCGTCGCGCTGCGCACGTTCGGACGGTTCGGGTTCGAGGAGGGCGTCGCCGGCCACATCACCGCCCGCGACCCCGAGCACACCGACCACTTCTGGGTGAACCCGTTCGGGATGTCGTTCAAGCACATCAGGGTCAGCGACCTCATCCTGGTCAACCACCAGGGTCAGGTCGTCCAGGGGCGTTACCCGGTGAACGAGGCGGCCTTCGCGATCCACTCGCAGGTCCACCAGGCCCGCCCCGACGTCGTCGCCGCCGCGCACAGCCACTCCACCTACGGCCGCGCACTGTCCGCCCTCGGCCGCAAGCTGGAGCCCATCACCCAGGACGCCTGCGCCTTCTACCAGGACCACGGCCTGTTCGACGACTACACCGGCGTCGTCACCGACCTGGAAGAAGGCAAGCGCATCGCCGCCGCCCTCGGCGACACCAAGGCCGTCATCCTCCGCAACCACGGCCTCCTCACCGCGGGCGACTCCGTCGACGCCGCCGCCTGGTGGTTCATCACCATGGAGCGCTCATGCCAGGTCCAACTCCTGGCCGAAGCCGCCGGCACCCCGGTCCCCATCGCCCACGAAAACGCAGTCCTCACCCAAACCCAGTTGGGCAACGACCTGGTCGCCTGGATCAACTACCAACCCATAGCCGACCACACAATCCGCGAAAACCCCGACCTCTTCAACTAACCCTCCAATTCCCTCGCAAGCCATCCCAGACTGCTGGAAAAAGGCGAAAACCTACCCGCGTGCGGGCAGTATCAAGGGGTCGTTTCATCAGAGGTGATTGGTCGGCTGTCGCCGGAAGCTTAGCGAGACGCTCGGTTGGGATTTCCCAGCCGAGCGTTTGCGTGGTCGGCCCTGAGTCCTCCCCGACCTTCCAGTCCATCACGCCCCCCAACTGGGTCGCGACGACCTCTTGAACCCAAGCGCGTGGGGCCGGGGCCTCTTACGTCCCGAGTTCCGCAGTTCTTCTGGGTGGGCTTGACCCAGGGCGCGTTCGAGGGAGAAGCTTGTTCGACGAGTTTCGGTAGCCTGTGATCTCGGAGGAAGCAGTCAGATGCAATCCCCTGACGACGGCGACGATCTAATTGCCATCTTTGTGTGCAAGGATCCCGACAGCCTAGAATACGACGACTGTCCGGCGTTCTACCGGACAGATCGGGGGACCTGGATCGGGCAGGGCAAGCGGCGCGGCCCAGGGGTGGCTGCCCAACTTCGCTCCCTGGCAGAAGACGAGACTTTCTGCGAATTCCCCGATCCACTCATGGACCTCGTCGTGCGGATTTATGTCAAGGAGCGCTATGGAATTGATCTCGGTGGAGCGGCGCAGTGAGTTGTTGCGCACCGCGCGATCCATCCGCAAGATGGAGCTGAGAGACAACTACAGCATAGACGCCGAGATATTTGCGGCATGGCGCGAGGGGCGGTCGATCGCGGCTACCGCAAAGGGTATGGCGGATCGGGCTGCCGAGCGGATTGCAGCGGGCGTGGTGACCCATCGGGTGAAAGTCGTCTCCGAACCTCTTTCGAGTTATCACAAGTTCATCCTTGCGGCCAGCGAGCCCATGATCAAGGCAGGCGAAGTCATGCGATGGCTTCCCCGGCGTCTCGCATCTACGGTCTTTCTTCCCGGCAATGATTTCTTTGTCCTGGACGGCGAGGCCGTGATCTTCAACGTCTTTGACGGGGAAGACCAGAGGGCAGAGATCCAGCTCACCCAAGACCCTGCTGTAGTTGATCGCTGTACTGCGGCATTTACCAGCGCGTGGGAGTTGGCGCTTCCCTACGACGAGTACCGCGCAGATTCCCGAGCCGGACGTGTCTGACAGTGCCACCGCCGCCAAGAAGGCGTTCGGAATCAGGCTCAAGGAAATACGGCTGGATGCCTCGCTTACCGGGAATGACCTCGCGGCCCGGTCTGGAATGCGCAATTCAAAGATCTCCCGGATTGAGCACGGTCGACAGAACCCGACCGAGGACGATATCCGAGCATGGTGCACGGCATGTGGCGTGCCAGAACGGATTCCGGAGCTGATCGCCCGGCATCGCGAGATCGAACAGATGTGGGTTGAGTACCGGGATGAGATCCGGGCAGGACAGGTTCACATCCAGTCACGCAGCACACCGCTCTACGAGGGTACGAGGCTACTGCGGGCCTATGAAGCGAATCTTGTGCCCGGCATCCTCCAGACCCGCGCCTACTTTGTGGCGGCGCTGACGACCAGTGCCCTGCTTCGCGGGACGCCCGTTGCCGATATAGAGGCCGCAGCCGATGCCCGGCTCGCACGCCAGCATCTCGTCACGGCTGGAACCGGGCTGAACAACTACTCGTTCGTGATCGAGCACGGGGTGCTTGAGCACGCGTTCGGGGACGATGCGGTGATGATCGGACAGATGGAGTTCCTAATCCGAGCGACGCGCCTCCCGAACGTCGCCCTCGGTGTCATCCCCCCTTGGCGACGAAGGATCGTTCGAGCGGGAGAGGGCTTCTACCTTTTCGACGAGCAGCTCGTGCGTAGTGAGATGTGGTCCGGCGGATTTCGGACGAGGCGTACGGAGGAAGTGGCGTTCTTCGTCAAGCTGTTCGGCCGGCTACGCGACATGGCGGTCTACGGCGACGACGCGCGTGCCCTGATCACGGCGGCGCGAAGTCAATACGCGCAAACTCGGGAAAATTCCTAGCTGCTGCGCGGAGTGGGCTCTTAGCGTCGCCCCATGAGCATCGACGTATCCGCGCCGAAGGGCGGCGCGTACCGGCGACATCATCGATCCCTTCCAGGTTCCCTCCCGTGCGTGGGGTCAAGAGGAGTGGGCCGGGACTGCGGCGCTGAGGCCATCGGAACAGAAAGCGAAAGGCTGGTCGGCTCGTGAAGCCACCCGACTTGACCATCCTGGACACCGAAGCCCTCTACCGGCGTTATGTCCGAGACAAGTTCTTCGCGGTGATGGTTCAGCCGACCGAGGCGTGCAACCTGAACTGCGCCTACTGCTACCTGCCCCATCGAGCGCGGCGTAACGAGATGAGTGTCGAGGTCGCCCAGGCGGTCGCCGACAGCATCGCTGAGCAGGGTGATGCCGGCACGGTGCTGGTGATCTGGCATGGCGGTGAGCCGCTGATGCTGGGAACAGAGAAGTTCGAGGCCCTGCTTCAGCCTTTCGAGGAGTTGCGCGAAGCCGAGCGCGTCATTCACTCGGTACAGACCAACGCCACCCTGATCACCCCCGAGTGGTGCCGGATCTTCCGCGACTACTGGTTCCACGTCGGCGTCAGTATCGATGGGCCACGGGCGGCGAACCTCAACCGGGTCAACTGGACGGGCCGCCCCGCCTTCGACCGGATCATGAAGGGTATTCGGACTCTTCAGGACGAGGACATCTCCTTCGCGGTCATCAGCGTCGTGTCGCCCGAGACGATCGCCGACCCGATCCCGACGTTGCAGTTCCTCGACACCCTCGGGGCGGTCACGATCGCCTTCAACCTGGAAGAACGTGAAGGCGTCAACGTGGAACGCCCTCTCCTGCGCCTTCAGGAGGCCACCGATTTCTGGAGGGCGGTCATCGACCACCACCAGGCGACCGGTGGAACCACGCAGTACCGGGAACTGTCCCAGCTCTCCAGCTATCTGCTGCTGTCCCGTACGGGGCGCAAGGCGCAGTGGCTCGCGGGCCTGCACGAACCAGGCCCCGCGGTCGGATGGGACGGCACCACAGTTCTACTGTCCCCTGAATTCCTCGGCATGACCGCCCCGGAGCACCGGGACTTCGTCGCCGGAAACGTCCTGACCGAGTCCCTGCCCTCGATGCTCGCCCGCGCCCCGCACCTGAGCTACCTCAAAGAGTTCATGCGAGGGCTCGCGGCCTGCGAAACCGAGTGCGCTCTTTGGGACTTCTGCAAGGGAGCCTCGGCCGCGAACAGGTACTTCGAACACGGCACCTTCACCGCAACCGAGACAAATCACTGCCAAAACGCCCGCCAAGCCCCGCTGGCGGCCGTCGACGCCCACTTCCAGCAAACCAGAGAGGAGAACTGATGACCGCGAACAATCTCGCCGCGCCGCTCGCCGACTTGGAGAGCGGCGACGCGACGCCGGAGGCCGAGTCGCTGCTCCTTCAGCTCACCGGGGGCAGCACCTGCACAACGAACCTCACGTTCGATCGCAAGTGGTACAACTGGTCCAAGGACAAGTAGGCTCCCCGCCGACGAGAGGCCGTCGATGCTTGCGCTGATCAGCCCTGATCGCTACTACCGCAATTCCTTCGAAGAGGCGATCGCGGAGTTCGAAGCGCTGAACGGCGAAGGGGATGGCGGCCTCACCCCGGACAAACTCGTCGATAGCGCCGACTTTATACAGTTCCTCAAGAACCTCAACAACGACGCGGTACTCAATGCTCGGCATCAGTACTGGTGGTGCGACACGTCGGAGCAGGTCTACATCGCCCGCGTCACGCTCACCCTGCGCGACGAGTGGGATCAGCTCGAAATCTTCATCAGGCCCGGCCGTCGCGGCCAAGGCCACTTCACGCGGATCATGGCGGCCACCCTGCCCGTGGTCGAGGGCCTCGGGGCCGACGTCTCCCGACTCGACATCCTCGTCCCGGACGACGACCGCGCCAGCCAAGAAGAACTGGCACGCTGGTCTCGATGAGGAGGCCCCAGGAGTGCGGGCGGTTTCAAGGGGCCCGGGGGCCAAAGGAAGTTCACGCTCCTGGTGGTGAGCGGGGCCCGCTGGCTGGGCTCGACGGTTCAGGTCTCCGAGGCCGAGTTGACGGGCGGGCCGCTGCTGACCGAAGAGCAGCGTCGGCACGGCCCCTCGCGTAGTCGCGTGTCCTGAGTTCCCCGCAGTCCCTTCGGGACTGCGGGGAAGGGGAAAGCCCCGCCCCGGTTGGCTGAGTCCTGGGGAGCGCCGGAGGCGCGGAGTAGCGCTCGATCGGGCGCTTGTCCTTTCCCGCTGGGGGGTGGGGTTAGAGGGAGCGGGCCTTGGTTAGGGTTTCTAGGGGGTCGGTGAGGACGTCGGTGAAGGCTAGTTCGGCGGCGCCCATGAGGGTGGCTTGTTCGCCCAGGGTTGAGGTGCGTAGGCGGACGGATTCTCGGGCGGCGGTTAGGCCGTCGATGGCCAGGCGGCTGCGGACTTGGGCGGCGGAGCCCATGTAGATTTCGCGCATTACGCCGCCGAAGATGACCATGCTGGGATTGAAGATGTTGATGAGGTTCGCGACGCCGTAGCCTAGCCAGTCGCCTACTTGGTGGAGGGCGTCGCGGGCTTTGGCGTCGCCGCGGTCGGCGGCGTCCACGATGAGTTCGACGGCGCGGCGGCCGGAGGTGCCCTCGGTGGAGCGGCCGGACAGGGCGATGAGGGCCAGTTCGCCGGCTTCGGATTCCAGGCAGCCTCGGGAGCCGCAGCCGCAGGGGCGGCCGCCGGGGTTGACGACCATGTGGCCGATCTCGCCGCCGTAGCCGCCCTCGCCGCCGAGCAGGCGGCCGCCGACGATGACGCCGCCGCCGATGCCGACGTCGCCGTGCAGGTAGATGATGTCGTCAAGGCCCGCGCCCGCGCCGCGCGCGCGTTCGGCAAGCGCCGCGAGGTTCGCGTCGTTGCCGACCGAGACCCGCAGCCCGAGCGCCATCCGACGGGTCAGCTCGGCCCCCAGCGGCACGTCGACCCAGCCGATGTTCGGCCCGTGCCTGACGACCCCGTCCTCCTGCCGGACGATCCCGGAGAACGCGACGCCGACCCCCACGCAGAGCGCGTCGGAGGCGGCATTGCGCACAAGCCGCCGCCCGGCCGCCGCGAGCGCGGAGACGACGTCGTCGACATCATGGGAATCCCGCGCGACGACCACGTCGGCACGGTCCAGAACCGTCCCGCCGAGCCCGACCCGTGCGACGACGAGCCGGTCCGCGCCGACGTCCAACGCCAGCACGTACACGCGGTCGGACTCGGGCCGGACGACCAGGGACGGCCGCCCGGCTTTGCGCGTCGTCTTGGGCAGTTCCTCGGTCACCAGGCCAGCGGCGGTGAGGTCCGAGGTCAGCGCCATGATGGTGCTGCGGTTGAGCCCCATCCGTTCGGCCAGCGCCGCGCGCGACGCCGGGCCGGACAGATGGACGTGCCTGAGCAGAGTTCCCAGATTGTGCCGGCGGATCTCCTCGGGTGAGGGCGCGGCTCGCATCGGGTGGGGTCCTTAGGGGGAGGGTCGGACGCTGGTCACCGTGTGGTCAGTGATCGCCGTCTGGACAGGGCGTCGACGCCCGCCGCCAGCAGCAGGACCAATCCTGTCACGATGAACTTCGTGCCCGCGCTGTACCCCATGAGGCCCATGCCGTTGTCGATGACCGCGATGACCATGCCGCCGAGGATCGCGTCGAGCATGCGGCCGCGTCCGCCGAACAGGCTCGTGCCGCCGATGACGGCAGCGCCGACGGCCTTGAGCAGCACGTCGCTGCCGCCGGTGTTCGGGTCGACGGAGTTGGCGCGCGACGCGGCGATGATGCCGCCGATCGCGGCCATCGCCGAGCACAGCACGAATGCGATGATCTTGATCCGGTCGACGTTGATGCCCGCGCGGCGGGCCGCCTCCTGGTTGCCGCCGACCGCGTAGATGTGGCGGCCGAAGGACGTCCGGTTCAGCACGAAGGTGAACACGACGAGCAGCACGAGGATCAGCGGCACGACGATCGGCATGCCCTTGAGGGACGCGAACGCGGGGTTGCGGCTGCGCTCAAGGCTGAGGAAGTAGACGCCGAGGCCGCAGACCACGGCGAGCGCGCTGACCTTGACGACCACGGCCCCGAGGCTCTGTCCGACGAGCCCGCGCTTGCGCCGGGTCGTGAACTGCCTGAGCTGGACGGCGGCGAAGCCGAGGATGCCGACGGCGAAGATGACCCAGCCGAGGGTGATCGGCACGTTGTCGTTGGAGATCGCCACGATCGTCTTGTCGGAGATCGAGATGTTGGTGCCGTTGTCCATGATCTTCAGCGCCACGCCCTGGAGGGCGAGGAACGCCGCGAGCGTCACGACGAACGACGGAATCCCGATCTTCACCACGATCGTGCCGAGCAGCGTGCCGATGAGCGCGCCGACGATCAGCGCCGCGCCGACGGCCGCGTACCAGGGCCACCCTTGTTGGGTGAGGGTGACGGCGAGGACCGCCGCGCACACGCCGCTGGTGAAGCCCGCCGACAGGTCGATCTCGCCGAGCAGCAGGACGAAGACCAGGCCCATGGCGATGACGATGCCCGCCGCGCCCTGGGTGAACAGGTTGGCGAGGTTGCTCGTGCTCATGAAGATCGGCTGGGCGACCCAGAAGAACACGCACAGGGCCACGAGGGCGATGAGCGCGGGCAGCGCGCCCATGTCCCCGCCCTTGACCCGGCCGAGGTAGCCGCCGACCATCTCCTTCACCGGGGACCCGGTGCTCTCCTCGGCCGGCCGCTTGGTCACGACGGCGCTCATGCCTTGGCTCCGTTCCCGTTGGCTTGTGCGATCCCGAGGTCGCCGCTGCGGCCCGCGGTGATGAGTTCGACGACCTGCGCGTGCGTGACGTCGCGGGTCTTGACCTGGGCGGCCATCTTGCCCAGGTAGAGGGCGGCGATCCGGTCGGACACCGCGAACACGTCGTTCATGTTGTGCGAGATGAGCACGACCGCGAGGCCCTTGTCGGCGAGGCGGCGGACGAGCTCGAGCACCTGCTGGGTCTGTGCGACGCCGAGCGCGGCGGTCGGCTCGTCAAGGATGACGACCTTGCTGTTCCACAGCACCGCCTTGGCGATCGCGACGGTCTGGCGCTGGCCGCCGGAGAGGCTCGACACCTGCTGGCGGACCGACTTGACGGTACGGACGGACAGGCCCGCGAGGGTCTGCGCGGCGAGCTCCTCCATCGCGTACTCGTCGAGGATGAGGCCGCTCTTCTTCTCGCGGCCCAGGAACATGTTCTGCACGATGTCGAGGTTGTCGGCCAGTGCGAGGTCCTGGTAGACGATCTCGACGCCGAGCGCGGCCGCGTCACGAGGCCCGCCGACGTGGACGGGCTTGCCCTCGAAGAGGTAGTCGCCGGAGTCTATCGGGTGGATGCCGCCGATGCACTTGACGAGGGTTGACTTGCCTGCGCCGTTGTCGCCGACGAGCGCGGTGACCTCACCGGCGTGGACCTCGAAGTCGACGCCGTGCAGCACCTGGACGGGACCGAAGCTCTTGTCGATCCCACGCAGTTCGATCACCGGGCCGGGGACCTGGTTCTCAGACGCGGTCATGGGGGTCTCCTCACATGGGCCCCGGCCGCCCGTGACGGGCGGCCGGGGCGGTGCCGGATCGGCGGTTACTGGACGCCCGCGTCGGTGCACGCCTTCGCGAAGTCACCGGTGCAGAGCTCTTCCTTGGTCACGAAGCCGTCCGCGACGACGTCCTTGACGCTGTCCTTGAAGATGGCCTGCGGCTCGAGGAGGACCGAGGGCACGTCCGCGCCGGACTCGGAGTCCTTGGTGGTGCCGTTGGTCTCGCCCTTCTCGCCCTTGGCCAGCGCGATCGCGAGCTTGGCGGCCGCGTCGGCCTCCTTCTTGATCGCCTTGTAGACGGTCATGCACTGGTCGCCCGCGAGGATGTTCTGCAGGCCCTGGACGGTGGCGTCCTGGCCGGTCACCGGGACCTGGCCGTTCAGCTTCTGCTTCTTCAGGATGGCGATGGCGGCGTTGCCGAGGCCGTCGTTGGCGGCCAGGACGCCGCCGATCTTCGGCTCGCTGGTCAGCATCTGCTCGAAGATGGTGCCGGCCTTGGTGTTGTCCCAGTCCGGGACGGACTGGTCCGGGCCCGCCACGTACTCGCCGGAGTCGAACTTCGGCTGGAGGACGCCGTTGTAACCGGCGGCGAACAGGGTGGCGTTGTTGTCGGTCGGCGAGCCGTTGAGGCGCGCGACGATCGGCTTCTCGGCCTTCTGGTCGGTGAGGCACTTGACGAGGCCCTCACCCTGGAGCTTGCCGACCGCGGTGTTGTCGAAGGAGACGTAGTACTCCGCGCCGCCGCCGAGGGTGAGCCGGTCGTAGTCGATGACCGCGACGCCCTGGGACTTGGCCTTGTCGATGACGGCCTTGCCGGTGCCGCTGTCGAGGTTGACGATCAGCAGGACCTTCGCGCCGTTGGTGATCATCTGGTCGGCGATGGTCTGGAAGTTCGACTTGTCGCCCTGGGCGTTCTGGATGTCGGACTCGACACCGGCGGCGTCGAACGCCTCCTTGAGGTACTTGCGGTCGGCGGTCTCCCACCGGGCGGAGGACTTGCTGTCGGGCAGGATGACGCCGACCTTGCCGACCGCCTTGTCGCCGTCGGCCGGGGCGGTGGAGGAGTCGTCGCCACAGGCCGCGACGGTGCTGCCGAGCAGGGCCATGGTGGCGGTGAGGGTGAGGATCCCCTTGCGCATGATGCGTGGGTCCTTTCGGGGGAAGGCTCGGTAGAGGGCCGAGCCAGGGGGATATGGGGTGGGTTCAGCGCTGAACCAGGGGCAGGTCCGGGTCGCGGACTTTCGACCTGGTTTGAATGTTGTTTGCTGCAACTTAATCGACTGTGACGCGTGCGACAACCACCCCGCCCCATGATTTTGTTGTTCGCGATAACAATCAGGAAACACCGGCGTTACCTGGCCGAACGCAGCACGGACGGGGTCACCGCCCCGGGTTTGGGCGGTGGCCTCGTCCGTGGCCGCTGTAGCCAACACGGACCACCGTCCCGGGGAGGGGACGGTGGTCCGTGGTTCTGTTGTCCGGGTCAGGAAGCCCCGGTTTTCACCTGATCAGTCCGTCACGGGTAGGAGACGATCTGCGACGGGATCGTCGAGGTTCCCGAGGTCGGCGCGCCCACGTCGTTGATGACGTGGTCGTACTGACCCATCCCGCCGAGCGACACCACGATCACGTGGTGGAACTTGATGCCCGGCTTCACGGGAGTCTGGAACCCGTGGCCCTGCCGGATGTTCGGATCGGAGGTGTAGTTGCAGTAGGAGCCGAGACCCCATGCCTCATGCTGGTCGACGTGGTCGGCGACCTTGTAGGCCGCGTAACCCTTGATGTCGCCGTTCTGGATGGCCGCCTGGTTGGGCGCGTCGTACGCCTTCTCGTTCTGGTAGAAGATCGTCCTTCCGCGCTCGCCGTTCCAGATCGTGTCGTACTTGTTGAAGTGCTCCACGAACAGGCCAGTCGCCAGGACGTCGTCGCCGTTCACCACGACGCCGTAGTCGGCCCGGTTGGTCTCCCAGCCGACGCCCTCACCGTGGTCGGCGCGCCACACCCAGGTGTGGTCGACGATCACGTCGTCGCTGTTCACCACGACGCTCGTGGTGGCCTTGCCGGCGTGCTCGCCGCCGATCCTGACGAACACGTCCTGGACGGTCGTCGGGTTCGCCGCGTGGTCCGCGGAGGCGTTGGTCGGACCCACCTCGAGCAGGGTGTTGGAGTTGGTGGTGCCCGCGTCGATGAGGAATCCGGCGAGGCGGACGCCGTCGACGTCGGCCACCTTCAGCGCCGTCACGCCGTTGTCGGGGATGACCGTCGCCAGGCCGAGGCCGAGCACGACGGTGTTCGGACGGGTGACGTTGATCGTCTCGTTCACGTGGTAGATGCCCGGGGTGAACAGCAGGTTCAGGCCCTGGGCGAGGGCGGCGTTGATGGTCTGCGCGGTCGCGCCAGGCTTCACCACGTAGAAGTCGGTCAGCGGCAGCGAGCTGCCAGGGGTGTTGGGCCAGGAGACGCCGCGCGCGTTGTCCCGCTTGCTCGGCACGAACACGCGGTACTCGTTCCCGTCGAGGTACAGGAACGGCTTCTCCCGGGAGATCGGGGTGGTGTTGAGGGTGGTGTAGGGCGGTTCGGGGAAGCTGTTGCCCGGCGCGCCTTCCACGCCGGAGAACACCATGTTCCACACACCGTTCAGCCAGCCGCCGATCTGGCTGTCGCGGGTGTACCACTGCTGCTGCGAGTACGGCCCGACGACGCCGTCGACCTTGCTGTCGGCGATGTAGCCGCCCGAGGCCCAGCCATAACCGGACGGGGCGAGGTTGAGCCCGCCCTGGATGTGCATCCGACGGAACGGAGCCGCCTGCGACACCGCCCAGCGGTTGGTGCCGTTCACCGGGTTGACCCGGATGTTCTCCGCGGACCGCCAGAAGTTCTGGGTGGCGTTGCCGTTGAACCAGCCGGCGTCGACGGTGATGTCACCGTTGATCGTGGTGTCGCCCGGGTTGAGGCCGAGACCGGAGATCGAGGTGTAGAAGCCGATCTGCGCGTTGATGTTGTTGTACGTCCCGGGCTTCAGCAGGAACTGGTAGCGGCCCTGGCCGAACTGGGCGTCTTCCTGCTGGTCGAAGACCTGGTCGAACTTCTGCTGCAGGTTCGGCGTCGACGGGTCGACCACGATGACGTTCGGGCCGAGGTCTCCCCCGCCGACGACACCGCCGCCCGTCGTGTTCACCGTGACCTCCCAGAGGGAGTATCCGTAACCCGTGCCGCGCGCGGTCCCGTGCACCCGCAGATAGCGGCCCTGGCCCGACACGTCGTAGCTCGCCTGACCGCCGGTCCCCCCGGTGACGGTCTTCAGGTCGGTCCACGTGTTGCCGTCGGCGCTCGCCTGGATCTTGAAGTCCTTGCCATACGCGCCCTCCCAGTTCAGGGACACACGGCAGATGTTCTTGGACTCGCCCAGGTCCACCCTGACCCACTGCGGGTCGGAGGCGGCCGACGACCAGCGGGTGCCGGTGTCGCCGTCGAAGGCGTTGCCCGCAGGGTATCCCGCGTTCTCCACCGACGAGGCGGTGGCGGGCTTGCCCTGCGCGGCGTTGGCGGTGCCGCACGGCTGCTGCGGGCCGCCCGGCTCCTCGCCGAACACCTGGAACTCCCAGAGGGAGTAGCCCCACCCGGTGCCCCGGGCGGTGCCGTGGACGCGCACGTAGCGGCCCTCGCCGTCCACGGTCAACTCGTCGAGGCCGCCGTCCCCGTTCGTGACGGTCCTCAGGTCGGTCCAGGCGTTGGCGTCGTCCGACACCTGGATCTTGTAGTCCTTGCCGTAGGCGGCCTCCCAGCGGAGCGCCACCTTGGAGATGTCGGCTTTGGCGCCGAGGTCGACCTGGAGCCACTGCGGGTCCGAGGCCGCCGACGACCAGCGGGTGCCGAGGTCGCCGTCAACGGCGTACGCGGCCTGCATCGCGCCGTTCTCGATGGACGAGGCCGTGGCGGTCTTGCCCTGCGAGAGCAGGACCTCCGCCGCCGCGGCCGGGGAGACCGCCGCGGGGACGGCGAGCAGACCCGCCGTCATCGCGAGGGCGACCCCAAGGGATCGGAATTTCATCGTCTTTCGCTCCCAACATTCAAATGGGGGGTGGTGGTGAAGCGAAGCGAAACGGGTTGGTCAGGCGCTGCTCCCTCCTCGCGTGGCGCGGTGCTGGGCGATGAGCTCCGCGTAGCGGCGGCCGCTTGTCTTGACGGTCCGCTGCTGGGTCTCGAAGTCGACCCGGACGAGGCCGAAACGCTTGTCGAGGCCGTTGGCCCACTCGAAGTTGTCCAGGAGGGACCAGGCGAAGTAGCCGTCCACCGGCGCGCCCTCGGCGATCGCGCGCGCGACGGCCTCCAGGTGGTCCTCCAGGTAGGCGGTCCGCTCGGGGTCGTGGACCGAGCCGTCGGGCGCGACAGTGTCGTTCCAGGCCGAGCCGCTCTCGGTGACGTAGATGCTGCGCGCGCCGTACTCCTGGCTGAAGCGGAGGATGACGTCGGTGAGGCCCTGCGCGTAGACCTCCCAGCCCATCGACGTGGTCTTCGCGCCCTCGACCGGGACCTGACGGGCGTACGGGGCGGGGCCCTCGGGGTCGTCCACGATGAACTGGCGGAAGTAGAAGTTCACGCCGTGGTAGTCGACGGGCGCGCCGATGAGTTCGAGGTCGCCCCCGTGGACGGGCGGCTCGACCCCGTACACCTCGACCATGTCGGCCGGGTAGCCGCGTCCGTTCGTCGGGTCCATCCACCAGCGGTTCACGTGGCCGTCCATCCGCTTGGCGGCGGCGACGTCCTCGGGCCGGTCGGTCGCGGGCGCGATCCCGCTCGGGTTGAGCACGATGCCGAGCCGCGCGGGCTTCTCGGCGTTGGCGCGCACGGCCTGCATCCCGAGGCCGTGCGCGAGCAGGAGGTGGTGCGAGGCGTGGACGGCGCGGGTGATGTCGCGCTCGCCGGGCGCGAACCTGCCCTCGAGGTGGCCGATCCACGCCGAGCACAGCGGCTCGTTCAGCGTCGTCCAGTCCTGCACGCGGTCGCCGAGGCGGCGCGCGACGACCTCGGCGTATTCGGCGAACGCATACGCGGTGTCGCGCTCGGGCCAACCGCCCTTGTCCTGCAGCACGGAAGGCAGGTCCCAGTGGTAGAGCGTCGCGAACGGCCGTATCCCGGCCTCAAGCAGCGCGTCCACAAGACGGTCGTAGAAGTCGAGTCCCTTGGCGTTCACCGCGCCGCGGCCCGTCGGGATGACGCGGGGCCACGCGACGGAGAAGCGATACGCCTCGAGGTTGAGTTCGCGCATCAGCGCGATGTCCTCCGGCCAGCGCCGGTAGTGGTCGCAGACGACGTCGCCGGTGTCGCCGCCGTCGATCGCGCCGGGCACCCGGCAGAAGTCGTCCCAGATGGACGGAAGGCGTCCGTCGACGTCCACCGCGCCTTCGATCTGGTACGCGGCGGTGGCCGCGCCCCACAGGAAGCCTTCGGGAAGGGGGGTGTTCAAGGCAGACCTCTCCTAAGGAAGTGGCGTTATGGGGCTGTTACTTGACGGCGCCGGCGGTCAGACCGGCCACCAGATAGCGCTGGAGCAGCAGGAATCCCGCGACGACGGGCAATGACACGACGAGTGACGCGGCCATCACCTGGTTCCAGTACACGTCGACCTGAGTGGAGTACTCCTGGAGGCCGACGGCGAGGGTCCGGGTGTCGGACTTGGTCATGACCGAGGCGAACAGCACCTCGCCCCAGGCCGTCATGAACGCGTAGATGGCGACGGCGACGATGCCGGGCATCGAGGCGGGGACGACGATCCGGAGGAGCGCGCCCATCGGGCCGCAGCCGTCGACCTTGGCCGCCTCGTCGAGCTCCTTGGGGATCGACGCGAAGTACCCGGCGAGCATCCAGATCGCGAAGGGCAGCGAGAACGTCAGGTAGGTGATGATCAGGCCGAGGCGCGAGCCGTAGAGCACGAGGCCCGTGGTGTTGCCGATGTTGACGAAGATCAGGAACAGCGGCAGCAGGAACAGGATGCCGGGGAACATCTGGGTCGAAAGGACGGTGATGGAGAAGAGGTTCTTGCCGCGGAACTCGAACCTGCTGATGGCGTAGGCCGCGAAGATCGCGATGACCACCGAGAGGATGGTCGCGGTGCCCGACACGATGAGGCTGTTCACGAAGTACTTGGCGAGCGGGATGGTCGACCAGATCTCCACGAACGGCTCGAACGTGAGGTTCGTCGGAATCCAGTGCCAGTCGCCCTGGACGTCGCGCAGCGGCTTCAGCGACGAGGCGAGCATCGCGTACAGCGGCAGCAGCGTGAACAGCGCGAGGAAGCCGAGGACGAGGCGGCGGGCCCAGGAGACCCAGCGGGGCTCAGACAACTGTCTTCCTCCGTGACGTCACGGCCAGGTAGACCGCGGTGACCAGCAGCAGGAACAGCAGCAGCAGCACCGACATCGCCGAGCCGAGGCCGAAGTTCCAGGTCTTGAACGAGCTCTGGTAGATGTGGATCGAGATCAACGACGCCTCCTTGGGCGCGGACTCCCCGAACAGCACGTAGGGGGTGTTGAAGTCGTTGAACGTCCACAGGAACAGCACGAGGAACAGCACCTGGTTGACCGGGCGCAGCATCGGCTGGGTGACCGCGCGGAACTGCCGCCACCAGCTCGCGCCGTCGATCGCGGCTGCCTCGTACAGGTCGCGCGGGATGTTCTGCAGCCCGGCCATGATGATGAGGAACGCGAACGGCCAGTTCCGCCACACCGAGACCACGACGAGTGACCAGAAGCTGTTGTCGCCGATCAGCCAGAACGGCGCGTCGCCGCCGGTGCCGACGAGGCCGAACGTGTCGCCGAGGATGCTGTTCACCATGCCGGTGTCGCGCTGGAACATGAACGCCCAGGTGATGACCGCGGCGTACATCGGCAGCGCGTAGGGCACGAGGAACAGGGTGCGCAGCCAGCCCCTGCCCTGGAACTCCTTCTGCATCAGGACCGCGCCCGCGGTGCCCAGCAGCCAGGCCAGCAGGACCGACGCGACCGTGTACTGCACGGTCACCCAGAAGGACGACATCAGCGCCTTGCCGGCGGCGGTGTCGAAGTCGAGCACGAACTTGAAGTTGTCGAGTCCCGCGGCCGGGGCCTCCGACCAGTTCCGGATGTAGAACTGGGTCAGCTTCAGAAAGCTCATCCCGATGCCGACGAGCATCGGCACGAGGTGGATCAGCAGCTCCAGCACGATCGCGGGGAGCAGCAGCAGGTAGGGAAGCGAGAGTCCGCGCAGCCGCCGCCACAGGCGCGAGCGGGGCGAGCCGCCGGAGCCCGGCGTCGGCGCGGACGCGGGGGCCCGCTTGGTCAGAGTCGTCATGGGGGTCCTTTCGGAGCGCGGTCCCGGCCCGTTTGTGCGGACAGGGCCGGGACCGCGCGTCCGTGGCGTCAGCTACCGGCGGCCAACTGCTCGTCGGCCTGGACGAGCTGGGACTTGATGGAGGCGGCGTCGACGGACTTGCCCGCGGCGACGTCGGCGAACATCTCCTTCATCGCGGTGCCGATGAGGGTCTCGAACTGCGATTCCTGCGGCACCTGCGGCATCGGCTCGGCGGTGTTGCCGAGGGTGTCCTGGAAGACCTTGACGTCCTCGCCCTGGAAGGCGGGGTCGGTGTAGGCGTCCTTGACGACCGGGAGCGAGCCGTAGGTCTTGTTCAGCTCGACCTGGACCGGGGTGCTGGTCAGGAACTTGACGAAGTCGAGCGCGCCGTCGAGGTTCTTGCTGTTCTCGAAGACCGCGAGGTTGATGCCGGCGACGAAGCTGGTCACCTTGCGGTGCCCGGCGGGCGGGTTGGCGGGCAGCGGGATGGGGGCGACGCCGAGGTCGTCCATGTTCATCCCGGCGAGCTCGAAGGAGCCGGAGGCCGCCTGGTTCATGAACATCGCGGCCTTGCCGTCCGCGACGTCCTTGAGGGACTTGGCGGTGTCGGTGTACTCCGCGTTGCTCGGGTTGACGATCTTGTGCTTCTGCATCAGGTCGACGTACTGCTGCAGCGCGTTGACCGCGGGGTCGGACGCGAGCTGCGGCTTGCCGTCGGCGGCGAAGAACTCCGCGCCGTGCTGCGCGCCGAGGATCGCCGCGTAGTGGGCGTTCTCGGTGACCTGGCCGGCCTGGAGGGTCAGCCCCCACTGCCCGTCCTTGGTCAGCTTCTTGCCGGTCTCGATGAGCTCCTCCCAGGTGGCCGGGGGCTTCTCGATCCCGGCCTCCTTGAACAGCTTCTTGTTGTAGTACAGGCCGTACGCCTGGCCGTAGACCGGGACGGCGGCGGGCGGCTGGCCCTCCGCGCCGGTGGCGGCCAGCGACGGGCCGAGGAAGCGGTCCTTGCCGCCGATCTTGTCGAGGGTGGCGTCGTCGAACGGCAGCAGCGCGCCGGTCGCCTGGAGCGAGGCCGACCAGGTGTTGCCGATGTTGAGGACGTCCGGGCCCTCACCGGAGGTGGTCGCGGCGAGGATCCGGTTGAGCAGGTCGGGCCACCCGATGACCTCGAGCTCGACGTCGATGCCGGTCTGCTTCTCGAACGCCTCGATCTGCGGCTGCAGCACCTCCTTGTCGTGGTCAAGGCTGGTGCCCTGGTTCGAGGCCCAGTAGACGAGCTTCTTAGGGGCAGTGGCGTCGTCGCCGTCGCCCCCGCCGCACGCGGCGGCGGTCGCGGCGACCAGCGTCAGCGCGAGGGCGGACGCGATCTTTCCGAAGCGCATGGGGGTTCCTTCGGGGGGTGGAGATGGGGAAGCCGTGGCCGGGATGTGAGCCACGTCTTATTTCACGGCTTGATTTAACTCGCGATACATTGCACCGTCAACACCTCCTGGTGACTTCCTTCACGTCGTGGAGGAAGATGGGCGCAAACTCCGAAAGGCGGACGATGGCCGAGCGCAAACGGGGTACGGTGCGCGACCTGCGCCGCGACAACCGATCGGTCCTGTTGCGGGCGCTGTACTTCGGCGACCCGCGCAGCCGGCAGGAACTGAGCGCGGAGACCGGGCTCAGTCCCGCGTCGGTCAGCAACGTGGTGCGCGACCTGATGAACGAGGGCATCGCCGTCGAGGTCGGGTCGGTCGACTCCGACGGCGGCCGCCCGCGCGTCCTGCTGCGCGTCAACCCCGCATACGGGCACGTCATCGGCGTGGACGTCGGTGAGACACGGGTCCAGATCGAGCTGTTCGACCTGGCGATGGCGGAGCGGGCCAAGGCCGACTACCCGCTCGATCGCGGGCACGACCCCGGCGAGGTCGTCACCCGGATACTCGAGGGGATCGACGCCGTCCTGGCCGACGGCGGGGCCGACCCGGCGTCGGTGCTCGGCGTCGGCATCGGCGTGCCGGGGGTTGTCCGACAGCGGCCAGAGGTCATCGTCGACGCGCAGACGTTCGGGTGGTCGTCGGTCCCGCTGGAACGGCTGCTGCGCGAGGGCCTGCCCGATGGACCGACCGGAACCCCCCTCCCGCTGCTGATCGACAACGGGGCCAACACGATGGGCCGCGCGGAGCTGTGGTTCGGCTCGGGGCGCGGCGCGCGCAACGCGATCATCGGACTGATCGGCTCGGGCGTCGGCTCGGCCGTCATCCGCGACGGCAGCCCCGACAACGGCGCGGACGCCAGCGCGGGCGAGTGGGGCCACACCCCGCTCATCGTGGACGGGCGGCGCTGCCGCTGCGGCAACGTCGGCTGCCTTGAGGCATATGTCGGTGCTGAAGCCATGTTGGAACGTTACGTTGAGGCGGGCGGTGACCCGCTACCCGGAGACCAGGAGACGGCCCTCGCCCGGCTCGTCCTGGACGCCGCCACCCCCGGCACCACCGCGGCCCGCCTCGTGGACGAGACTGTCGCGTTCCTCGGCGCGAGCATCGGCGGCCTCATCAACCTCCTGGCCCCCGAGCGGATCATCCTCGGCGGCTGGGCGGGCCTCCTGCTCGGCGACCGCTACCTCGCCGAGCTCCGCGCCGCCGCCTCCCGCCACAGCCTCCGCCACCTGTATGCCAGCACCTCCATCGAGCTCTGCCGCCTAGGCCCCGACGCCGTGGCCCTCGGCGCAGCCACCCTCCCCCTCGACCGCTTCCTCGACGGCTAGCGCCGTCAGGGGCGGGTGGGGGGGATGGCGGCCGGGGTGTTCTCGAGGGCGGCGAGGGCTCGGGCTACGGCGGTGTCGAGTTGGGGGTCGCGGGCGTTGACCCAGTCCTCGGGGGTCATGACGACCTCCAGATCGGGTTCGACGCCGTGGTTTTCCAGGCCCCAGCCCTTGTCGTCGAACCATGTGGCGTACTTGGGGACGGTGACTGAGGTGCCGTCGGCGAGGCGGTGCCAGCCGTCGATGCCGACGACGCCGCCCCAGGTGCGGGTGCCGACGACCTCGCCGAGGCCGAGGGTCTTGATCGCGGCGGAGATGATGTCGCCGTCGGAGCCGGCGCGCTCGTCCACGACCGCGACGATCGGGCCGCGCGGCGCGTTCTCCGGGTAGGGCGACGGGAGCTTGCCGCGCGGCACGTCCCAGCCGATGACGCGCCTTGCCAGCTTCTCCACGACGAGCTGCGAGGTGTGGCCGCCCCGGTTGCCGCGCAGGTCGACCACGATGCCCTCGCGGGCCATCTCGACCCTGAGGTCGCGGTGCAATTGTGCCCAGCCGAAACCCACCATGTCGGGAATGTGGAGGTAGCCGAGGCGGCCGTCGGACGCCTCGCGGACATACCTGCGGCGGTCGGTCACCCAGTCCTGGTAGCGCAGCCGCTCGTCGTCGCCCAGCGGCACCACCGCGACGCGCCGGGGCGCGCCGCCGTCGCGCGGGCCGATCGTCAGCTCCACCGGGGTGTCCGACATGCCGGCAAGGAGCGGTCCCGGGCCCGTCACCGGGTCGACGGGACGGCCGTCGATCTCCAGCAGCACGTCGTCGGGGCGGACCACGATGCCCGGCGCGGCGAGCGGGGCGCGGGCGCGCGGGTCGGACGACTCGCCCGGCAGGATGCGGGTGAACCGCCAGACGTCGCCGTCGCGGCGCAGGTCGGCCCCGAGCATGCCGAGCCACTCGCCCTCGCTGCGGTAGCGGGCCCGCGCGACGTAGGCGTGCGAGGTGCCGAGCTCGCCGAAGACCTCCCACATGAGGTCGGCGAAGTCGTCGGGGGTGGCGATGCGTTCCAGCAGCGGCCGGTAGCGCTCCTGGACCTCGCCCCAGCCGAGCGCGTCGAGCGCGTTCTCGCTCCAGAACTCGTGCCGCACCAGGCGGCCCGCCTCGGCGAACGCCAGCCGCCAGCGCGCGACGGGGTCGAACACCGTGCGGGCCTTGGCGAGGTCGACCTTCACCGCGTCGTCGTCGGAGCCCGAGGACGACGAGACCACGCGCAGCCTCCCCCGGTCCCGCACGACGAGGCGTTCGCCGTCGCCGCTGACGGCGTAGCCGTCGATCGGGTCGACGATCTCCTCGCACTTGCGGGTGCCGAGGTCGAACCGCTCGAGGGTGGGCCGCAGCGGGGCGGCGTCGGGCTGCGGGCCGCTCTCGCCCAGCGAGCCGGACAGGGGGAGCTTCAGCCACACCACCCCGCCCTTGACGGCGCTCATCCCGTCATACCGGGACGCCTCCACCGGGAACGGGACGACCCGGGAGGCGAGGCCGTCGAGATCGACCGTCGCGTGGTTCTCCTCCTTGCCCTCGTCCTTGTCGTCGTCCGCGCCGTTCGGCGAGCGGCCGTCGACCGAGGGGGCGAACGGCGACGGGGTGCCCGCCGCCAGCGGCAGCAGGTAGGGACGGCAGCCGAACGGGAACGACAGGTCGAACACATGCTGGTCGTAGACGGGGTCGAAGCCGCGCCACGACAGGAACGCGAGGAACTTTCCGTCAAGGGTGAAACAGGGTGAGGTGTCCTCGAACCTGCCGTCGGTGACGTCGACGATCGTCTGGTCGCCCAGCCTGGCCAGGCGGATGCGGCGCAGCGGGTCGGCGGTCGGCTCCGACCAGGCGAGCCACGCCGAGTCCGGCGAGAACACCACGTCCTCGACGGCTCCTGCGGCCGAGACGGCGAGTTCCGTCGCCTCGCCGGAGTCGATCTCCACGAGGACGAGACGGCCGTCCCGGGTGGTGACCGCGACGGTCTTGCCGTCCGGGGCCGACACCAGATCGGTGGCCCAGCCGAGCCGCCCCGCGGCGAGCCTGCGCGGGGTCGAGCCGGGCTCCAGGCCGCCGAGCGGGGCGACCTCGAGGGCGTCGCCGGGCAGGTCGGTGCCCGCGTCGATGATCCACGCCACGCCCGCGTCGTCGCCCAGGACCGTGGGGAGCCGCGCGCGGGCCCCGGGATCGGCCGCGAGGGTGCGGGCCGGGCCGTCGCGGTGGGTGACCCAGTGGATGGTCCCGGCGACCTCGACGGCGCTGGCCCGGCCCGTCGCGTCGCAGGAGAAGCCGCCCAGGCGGTCTTCCCCGGTGATCTGGTAGGGCCGCCGCGCGGTCCCCGAGCCGCCGAGGACGACCTCGATCGGCCGCGCCTCGGCCCCTTCGAGGTCCTCCACGAGCCACAGGCGGCCCGCGCTTGAGTACACCACGCGGGCCCCGTCGGTGGAGGCGTGGCGGGCGTAGAAGCCGTGGTGGTCGAGGTCCTCGGACGGGCCGTGGCGGCGCAGGTCGTCGCCGTCGAAGGCGCACGAGTACAGCGCGCCGACGCCCTCGTGGTCGGAAAGGAACGCCACCCGCTCCCCGACGATCATGACCGAGTCGACGTGCCCGCCGAGCTCGGCGAGAATCCGGGTGAAGTGCCGCTCCTCGATGCTGAGCGGGCCGTCGGCCTCGGTGCGGTACTCGGCGGGCTCGAGGGCGTCGCCGGTCCACAGCCGTCCCATGCCGCCGCCCCGGTAGCGCTTCCAGCGCGCGGGCTCACTGGCCCCTCCGGTGATCAGCGCGGCACGGTCCGAGCGGTGCGCGCCCGCGAGTGCGAGATCCTCCACCGGCCCATACGGCAGGCGGGCGGCCGTGCTGCCGTCGACCGGGACCGCGTAGGCCCAGGTGAAGTGCGAGAACGGCTGGCCGACGGAGCTCGTGGCAAGGACGCGGCCGCCGGGGGTCCAGCCCCGCACGCGGGTCGTGGGCGAGCCCCAGTAGGTGATCCGCTCCCCCACGCCGCCCTCGGTCGGCGCGAGATGGACCTCGGGATCACCGTCCCGCCAGCTCGTCCAGGCGATCTTGCTCCCGTCGGCCGACAGGCGCGGATGGCTCACCGGGGCGCGGTCGGCGCTCAGCCGCCACGCGCGGCCCCCGTCGAGCCCCGCGAGCCACACGTCGTCCTCGGCGACGAACGTCAGCAGGTCGCCGCGCAGATGCGGATACCTCAGATACTCACCCGAAGTCACCCGTCCATCGTAGATCGCGGTGACGACCGGGTGTCACAGAAGGTCGTCAGGGGAGGTCGGCGGCCTGCGCCAGATACTCCCTGAACTCCCGCGCGGGCCGGTATCCGAGGGCCTCGTTGACCGCGAGCATGTGCGCGTTGTCGTCGGAGTTGTCGGTCTCGATCTCCACGACCTCGGGCCGCTCCTCGCCCAGCCAGTCGAGCATCACCGCCTTGACCCACAGGCCGATCCTGCGGCCCCGGTGGCCGGGGACCACGGCGGTGTCGTACTGGAAGGCCCTGGCGGGGACGTCGCCGGGCACCACGACCTCGGTGAACCCGACGATCTTGGGGCCGTGCAGGGCGGCGACCGTGTAGAGGTCGTCGCCGCGTTTGGCGACGTTGTCGGCGGTGTCGCGGACCACGTCGGCGGTCCAGGCCGACTCGCCCTCGGCGTGGTCGGCCATCGCGCTCTTGGCCTGGGCGAACTCGACGGCCAGGTGGTCGGGGACCGTGCCCGTCCAGCGGATCAGCCGGTAGCCGGGCGGG
Organism: Actinocorallia sp. A-T 12471; assembly: GCF_033875155.1. Taxonomy (NCBI): domain Bacteria; kingdom Bacillati; phylum Actinomycetota; class Actinomycetes; order Streptosporangiales; family Thermomonosporaceae; genus Actinocorallia; species Actinocorallia sp. A-T 12471. The sequence continues at coordinate 684,524 of NZ_JAWZTE010000003.1, forward strand.
TTGAGCGCGGCGTGCGCGGAGGCGTCGACCTCGGCGGGGCGCAGGACGAGGCTGCGGGTGGTCAGCAGGCAGCGGAACCCGAACCGCTCAAGGAACGGGACGGCCGGGGTCCCGGCGAGCGCCTGGGCGAGCACCGCCGAGCGGCCGTCGGCCCGCGCCGCCTCGGCCGCGAGGCCGAGCAGATACGCCCCGACGCCCCTGCGGCGCAGCTCGGGGAGCACATGGACGTCGATCTCCGCGGCCCGCAGCGCCGGATCGCCCGGCAGCCACACCGACGCGACCGCGCCGAACGCGTCGCCGTGCGGGACCGCCCAAAGGCGACGGGCTCCCCCGCCGAAGATCCGCCCTATCGTCTGGGCCGGATCGGGGGCGGGGTCGCCCGGATGGTCGTGCAGGTGCGCGGCGGACACGAGGGTGTGCCACGCGTCGAGGTCGGCGTCCTCCGGCTCGTCCATCTCGCGGATGTCCATCCACGGTGTTCTACCGGAAACCGGCGATGGATGCGCCCGCAACCACGATGTGGTTCGGTTTCGCCGGCCCGCGCCGTCCAGGACGCTCAGCCCGCCGTCGCGGGCGTGCTGGCGGCCGGGGTGGTCGGGGTCGCGTCCGTGGGGGCGTCGGTCGGGGCGTCGGTGGGGGTCCCCGTCGGCGTCGAGGCGTTCAGCGGGCCCGTGGTGATCTCCTTGTCGAGCGCGCCGCCCTTGACCCACTGCTTCCACGGCATCTCGTAGTACGACCAGCCGTTGTTCCACTCCACCCGGCGCTTGGTGCCGGTGATGTCGACGACGTCGCCGCGCTGGAAGTTGTTGAAGAACCACTCGGCGAAGGCCGGGGGCGCGTTCACACAGCCGTGGCTGAGGTTGTAGCGGCCCATCGCCCACACCCGGGCGGCCATCGAGTGGACGTACTCGCCGGAGTTGGAGATCCGGACGGCGAAGGGGATGACCTCCTTGTAGCCGCCGTTCTTCTTGTCCTCGGGGTCGACGCCCATCCACTCCGACGTCATGATCTCCACCCGGTGGGCGGACATCGTCAGGTGGGTGCCGCTGGTGGTCAGGTAGGTGTCGATCCCGTTGACGACCCTGCCGCCCTTGCCCGCGCTGATCGGCTCGTGCTTGACGCGCTTGCCGTTGCGGACGACCGTGATGTACTTCTTCACCGTGTCGACGGTGCTGATCTGCGACGCGCCGATCTTCCACTTCTGGGTCTTGTCGGCCATGCCGTAGACGCCGCTCGCGGCCTTCACGCCGGTCAGGTCGGCCTCGAACCTGATGTTCTGGTTCGGCTTCCAGTACTGCTTGTTCTTCGTCCGGAAGATCACCTGCCGGTCGGTGATCCAGTACCAGGCCCCGACGGCGGGCTTGTCGGAGTAGACCTTGAGCGCCTTCTCCACCGACTTCTTGTCGCTGATCTCCCGGTCGAACGTGACGGTGATCGGCATCCCGACACCGACGGTCTCGCCCGGCATCGGGATGATGTCGCTGATCGCGAACGTGCCCTTGGGCTTCAGCGTCTTGAACGTGCTCGTGGCCTGGACCGGCGCGTCGCCGCCGCCGGCGGTGACCTCGACCGAGTACGTCGCGTTCGGCTTCAGGTTGGCCGTGGAGGTCCAGGTGGTGCCGTCGGCGGACAGCTCGCCCTCGACGGTCCGCTTGCCGACCTTGGCCGTCACGGCCTCGAGGGTGCCGTCCGCGACCGTCACCGTGATCTTGCTGTCCGGCTTGACCTGGCCGGTGCCGTCGGTGGGCGTGATCGTCACCTTGGGCAGGATCGGCTCGGGCTTGGCCTCCTCGCGGACCGGGTCTCCGGAACACGCGGCGGTCAGCAGCAGGGCCGCTGCGGTCAGGGCGACGGTCGTACGGCGGCGGGTCATGGGGTCGTGCTCTCCGCGGGGTGTCGTGGTGGTTGCGTCAGGAGGTCGGGGCTGCGGCGGGGTCCGCGGACGGCGCGTCCGCGGCCGGGGTGGCGGCGTCGGCCCCGGGGGCCGTGCCGTCGGTCGTGAAGGGGGCGTCGAAGGCGCTGCCCAGGACCCAGTCCTTCCACGACTTCTGCCAGTAGCCGTAGCCGTTGTCGTACTCGAGCTCGCGATTCGTGCCCGTCACAGTGACAATATCGCCCCACTTTGACTGGTTGTAGTACCATTGCGCGAACTCAGGCGCAGCATTGATACAACCGTGACTCACGTTGGCGTTGCCCTGGGAGCCGACCGACCACGGCGCGGAGTGGACGTACTCGCCGCTGTTGGAGATCCGGACCGCGTAGTTGACGGTCTCCTCGTAGTAGTCGGCGTCGCCCGGCTTGAGGCCCGGCGAGACCATCTTCACCGGGTTCTCCTTCTCCTGCGTGACGTGGACGCCGCTGGTCGTCGTGTACTTGTACTGGGTCTCGTTGCCCGCGCTGATCCCGACGTCGCGGACCTTCTTGCCGTCGATCTCCACGACCATCCGGTGCGTGTCGGTGTTCACCGAGCTGAGGATCGCCGACCCGATCTTGAAGTTGATCGCGAAGTCCTTGGTGCCGTAGGTGTCCTTGGCGGACTTCACCCCGGCGAGGCTCCCGGTGACCTTCACCTTCTGGTGGGCCTTCCAGTACTCCTTGCCCCGGAAGATGATCTGCCGGTCGGTGTACCAGTACCAGGCGCCCTTGATCGGCTCCTCGCTCTTGATCCGCAGCGAGGACTCGACCGCCTTCTTGTCCTTGACGTCGTCGGTGAAGGTGATGACGATCGGCATGCCGACCCCCACCGTCCAGCCCGACAGCGGGATGTTGGCCTGGAGCCCGAAGGTCTTGGCGGGCTTGAGCGTGGTGAACGAACTCGTCGCGGTCGTGGTCTTGGACTTCTCACCGGTGGCCGTGGCCTCGACGGTGTAGGACGAGTTCGGCACGAGGGCGCGCTCTGAGGTCCAGGTGGTGCCGTCCGACGACAGCGCGCCCTTGACCTCCTTGCCCTTCAGCGTGACCTTCACGTCGGTGAGGGTGCCGTCCGCGGCCTTGACGGTGACGCCGTCCTCCGGCTTGACCTCGCCGGTCCCGTCGGCCGGGGTGATGGTGACGACGGGCGGCTTTGCCTCGTCGCCGATGATCGGCACCTCGCTGCACCCCGCCGCGACCACCGCCGCCAGCGCGAGCCCCGCCGCCATCCTCACGGTCCGCCTCGACCCCCGCACGCCCCACACGCCCCACCTCCGTTTACTCGGCCTCGAACGCTCCATGACCCCTGTGCGATCAAAGGCACGTACGAGAGACATTAACCGCTAAGACGGGTGGTGCAGCCATAAGGTTCGCGCGCGCGGGCTACGAGCACTCGGCTCGCAGGGCGACGCCCTTGGCGGCCGTGGAAGCGCCGGTGACCGAGGTCACAATGCGCTGGAAACCCGCGATGCTGACGGCCGCCGCGGCGACCCAGAGCAGGGCGACGACCGACGTGCGCAGCAGCAGGAACGTCTGCAGGGACTCGTGGAACAGCAGCCAGAGGCTGAAGACCGCGTTCGTGAAGAAGACGAGCGCCCACAGCAGCGAGATCCGCAGGAAGAAGCGCCGGACCCCGGCGTGCGCCAGGAACTCGGGGGGCAGCGGGACGAGGTCGGAGGCGACCTTCTGCGCCATGGGCCGCCCGAGGGGCACCGAGCACAGGAACACGGCCCCTACGGCGAGGGTCCCTAGGGTCGGCTGGAGGAAGAACAGGCGCGGGTCGCCGGTGCCGAACGCCAGCGCGGCCCGCGCGCAGACCCCGATCGCGGCGAGGAAGAGGGTTCCGGGGACTGCCTGACGCCGTCCGGCGCGCCACGCGATCGCCGCGAACACCCAGACGACGGCGGTGATGACGGCCCCGGTCTGCCCGAGGACGAGCAGCGCGAGATAGAAGACCGCGACCGGCGCGATGACGCCCTCGACGAACCTCGGCGCGGCGTGCCGCAGCAGTTGCGGAAGCGGCGGAAGCACGAAACCGAGCCTGTGCTCTTCGCCCATTGAGTACGCCCCCGAGTCCCCGGACAACCCGGCTCACGCTACGCGACGCGAAGCCCCCTGGCCCAGGGTTTGAGAGTTCCCCTATGCACTATTTGTTCGGTTCACATGCCTGCGGGCCGGACCCCGGAGGCCCCGATCGCTGTCGGGACTTCCGGCGTCCGGCCCGGCGAGGCCGGCGGGCGCCCGCGTCTTCCGGGCCCTGACGCCCCGGCCGCTAACGCATCGTGCCCGGTCGGCCCGCCCCCGTGTTCCCGGTGCCGCCCTTGGGCCACAGTGCCGAGACGATGAGCACGGCGGCCGCGGCTATCACGATCTGGAACAGCAACTCCCAGAAGTTGAAGCCCCGGGTACTGAGGTTGAGCAACCGGGCCAGGCCCGTCCCGGCGAAGGCCGCGACGATACCGACGATCACCGTGAGCCAGATCGGCATGTTCTGTTTGCCCGGGACGATGAGCCGTCCCAGGGCCCCGATGATGGCGCCGAAGACTATGGCGCTGATGATGCCCGTGACGGTCATGGGCGCTTCCTTCCCGTGCGACGCTCTCACGGTTCGGATTACCCCTGACCTCGCACAACAACACAAACCCGGCGAAGTACTGACCGAAAACAGGCAAACCACACGGCCTCCGGCCTGCTCGCCTAGCGGCTCGCAGTCCTCCGGGAGGCCCGGCGACGCACCCGATCCCTCCGGATGGTCGGGCGCGCTGGTGGCCCCGAGGCCGGAGGGACGACGCCAGGATGCCGAGCACCCGATCTGGGAAGTACGCGGTCGGGCGGCCGGTGGCCCCGAGGGCCGGGGCGACGACGCCAGGATGCCGAGCGCCCGACCTGGGAAGTGCGCGGTCAGGCGCGCCGGTGGCCCCGAGGGCCAGGGCGACGACGCCTGCTTCCCGAGCGCCCGATCCCCCTGGGAAGTACGTGGCCGGGCGCTGGTGGCCCCGAGGCCGGAGGGACGACGCCAGGATGCCGTGCGCCCGAGCTGGGAAGGATCGGGGCGCTCGGGAGGGGGGTTAGCGGAGGCGGACGTGGTCGGGCCAGGAGTGGGTCGGGGCGTAGTGGGGGGTGCCGGAGTGGGCGGCGCGCCAGTAGCCGGTGCGGTGGGCCTTGACGGTCTTGGTGAAGCGGCCGAGGGAGTCGGTCGTGGCGTTGGCGACGTGGGTCCAGCGGCGGGGTTCCTGGACGTCGGCGCTGAAGTACAGGCGGACGCTCGCGTTGGCGTACTTCACCATGCCGTCGGGGGCGGCCAGGGGGTCGAGGCGGGTGAGGCGGCCTTCGAGCCTGAGGGGGCCGCCGCGCTTGGCGGGCTCGGGCCCGGCGTCGAAGCGTGGGATGCGGGTCTCGCGCCGCACGTAGACCTGCTCGGTCCTGACGGTCGTGCCGGAGACGCCGTCCCAGGCGTTCACGCGCACGTCCCACAGGCCGGTCGCGCGCGCACGGTCGAGCGTCACCGACGCCTCCCACTGCTGGACGGCCCCGGAGGTGCTGAGCCGGACCGCGTCGACCTTCTCCTTGACCCCGTCCTGCGGGCCGAAGTCGACGGTCACCGACGACGCGCCGGTGGCCCGTATTCGCGCGGTGAGCTTGGTGGTCCGGTTGTCGCGCAGCACCGGGTTCTCCGGCGTCACCGCGACGTCCTCCACGGTGGCGGCCCTGCGGGCGGCCTCGGCGGGCGCGACGCCCACGAGGCCGAGCGGGAGGGCGAGCAGCCCGGCGACGCAGGCCCGGGAGACGACCGAGGGGGAAGACACACTGCAAGACATGCTGGAGGACAAAGACGGCTCCTGTAGTTCGAACGGCGGGACCCCCGATGACCCCCTTGGGGAAGGGGGCCGGTCCCGCCGCCGAACGCTAGCCGCAGGGCCCCGTCCACCTCCGGCGGACGGGGTAAAGATGCGGCGAGGATCAGGTGTAGAGGCCGTCGATCTCGTTGGTGTACTTGTCGTGGATGACGCGGCGCTTGAGCTTCAGCGTCGGCGTCAGCTCCTCGGTCTCCGCGGTCCACTCGTTGTCGAGCAGCGCCCACTTCTTGACCTGCTGGACGCGGGCGAGGCGGGCGTTGGCGTCCTCGACGGCCTTGCCGACCTCCTCGAGCACCAGCGGGTTCTTGGCGAGCGCGGGCAGCGAGGTGTCCTCGATGCCGCGCGCCTGCGCCCAGACGGGCGCGACCTCGCCGTCGAGGGTGAGCAGCGCGACGACGTAGGGCTTGCGGTCGCCGAACGCGAGCGCCTGCCCGATCAGCGGGTGCTCCTTGAGGTGGTTCTCGACAAGTGACGGCGCGATGTTCTCGCCGCCCGCGGTGATCAGCAGCTCCTTCTTGCGGTCGACGATCGACAGGAACCCGTCCTCGTCGATGACGCCGATGTCGCCGGTGGACAGCCAGCCGTCGGCGTCGTACAGCTCCGCGGTGGCCTCCGGCCGGTTCAGGTAGCCGGGGGTGCAGGTCGTCGCGCGGAACTGGACCTCGCCGTCCTCCGCCAGGCGCAGCTCGACGCCGGGGAAGGCGCGCCCGACGGTGCCGAGCTTGAAGGTGTCGTTGGTGTTGGCGGTCGCCGCGCCCGTCGTCTCGGTCATGCCGTAGACGTCGAGGATGGCAAGGCCAAGGCCGGAGAAGAAGCGGGCGACCTCGATCGGCAGCGGCGCGGCGGCGCTCATCGCGTGCGCGACGCGGTCGAGGCCGAGCAGCGAGCGGATCGTGGACAGCACGGCCTCGTCGGCGGCCTTGAACTTCGCCTCGAGCTCGGGCGTGAGGGTGCCGCCGTACTCGCGCGCGGCCATGTACTCGCGGCCGACCGCCATCGCGCCCGCGATGGCCGCCTTCTTGTTCTCGTCGGTCTCCATGGACAGGAACGCCTGGATCCCCGCCATGATCTTCTCCCAGATCCGGGGGACGCCGAAGAAGCCGTTCGGGCGGACCTCGCGCAGGACCGTCGTCAGCTGGGTCGGGTCCGGGCAGAAGTAGACGTGCCCGGCCCGGTACAGCGCGAGGTAGTAGGAGATGACGCGGTCGGCGATGTGCGCGAACGGCAGGTAGGAGACCGCGACGTTGTGCGGGGGCAGGCCGGCGGTCTCCTCCGAGCACAGCGCCTCGTACAGCGCCATGCGGTGCGTGATGAGGACGCCCTTGGGGTTGCCGGTGGTGCCGGAGGTGTACAGCAGCGTCAGGGTGTCGGTGTCCTTGACGGCGGCGGCGCGGTCCTCGGCGGCCTGCGGGTCGGCGGCGTAGGCGCTCTCGCCGAGCGCGACGAACTCGTCCCACGAGAGGTACAGGTCGCCCTCGGGCACGTCGTTGAGGACGATGACCTTGCGCAGCTTGGGCAGCTGGTCGATGACCGGCTGCCAGCGCGCGAGCTGGTCGGCGCCTTCGAGGACGGCGTAGGCGGCCGAGGAGTTGTCGGCGACGTACTGCACCTGGTCGGGCGCGAGGGTCGCGTAGACGGTGCTGGGGACGCCGCCGGCGTGCACCGCGCCGAGGTCGGCGAGGATGTGCTCGGACCGGTTGGACAGCATGAGCGCGACGACCTCGCCCTGCTGGAGTCCGAGCGCGACGTATCCCGCGGCGGTCTTCAGCGCGCGGTCCCGGACGTCGGCCCAGGTCAGGGTCGCGCCGCCGAGGTCGGTGTAGGCGGGAAGGTCGCCGTGCTTGGCGGCGGTCTCGCGCAGGACCGTGGTGATGGTCCGTCCCGCGATCTGAGCGTCGAACGCGGCCCGCTCCTCCTGGATGGCCGTGGTGGTGCTCATGGGTGGCGCGCCTCCGTTGTAAATCTTCACTTATGTCGGGGGGAGCGTCTATCGGACCACGGAAGCCCACCTCAGACAAGACCCGTTTCCTGATTTGCCCCAGATCGTGGCTGGATGCCCACCGGGCGTCGCAGGAGACAGTGCCCGCGCCCATTGCCCACCGCATACCGCGCCCCGGTCGTCGGCGAAGACCGGCGAGGGTACGCACCGGGCGTGACGTCGACAGACCCGCCGCGCGAGAAGACGTTCTTCGGCCATCCGCGACCGCTCGCGACGCTGTTCATGACCGAGGTGTGGGAGCGTTTCAGCTTCTACGGCATGCGCGCGATCCTCGCCCTGTTCCTTTCGACGGCGATCATCGACGGCGGACTCGGCCTCAGCACCGGGACGGCCGCCGCCGTCGTCGGCGTCTACAACGCGATGGTCTACCTCGCGGCCCTGCCCGGCGGCTGGCTTGCCGACCGGGTGCTCGGGCCGCAGCGCGCGGTGCTCGTCGGCGCGGTGATCATCATGCTCGGCCACATCTCGATGGCGATCCCCGGGTGGGCGGGGTGGGTGTACCTCGGGCTCGCCCTCATCGTCGCAGGGACCGGCCTGCTGAAGCCGAACATCTCCACGATGGTCGGCCACCTCTACGACAACCGCGACGAGTCGCACCGCGACGCGGGCTTCTCGATCTTCTACATGGGCATCAACCTCGGCTCGCTCGCCCCGTTCGTCGTCGGGTGGCTGGGCCAGAACGTCAACTACCACCTGGGGTTCGCGTGCGCGGCCGTCGGCATGTTCCTCGGCATCGTGCAGTACGTCGCGGGCGCGAAGGGGCTGCGCGGGATCGGCGCGCGGCCCACCCACCCGCTCACCCCGCGCGAGCGGGCGCGCGCCGTGCGGGCCGTCGCGCTCGGGGTCGGCGGGCTGCTGCTGGTCGGCGTCGTGGCCGGGCTCGTCGGGGTGCTCACCCTCGACGCGGTCACCGTCTTCCTGACCGTCGTCGCGGTCGCCGTCCCGGTCGGGTACTTCTGCTACATCCTGCTCGGCGACCACGGCCTCACCGCCGACGAGCGCAGCCGCATGAAGGTCTACCTCGCGCTGTTCGCCGCAGCGGCCGTCTTCTGGATGATCTTCGACCAGGCCGCGACGACCCTGACGACGTTCGCCGCGACGTCCACCGACCTCAACGTCTTCGGCTGGGCGATGCCGTCGAGCTGGACCCAGAACATCAACCCGATCTGCATCATCGTCTTCGCGCCGCTGTTCGCCGCGCTGTGGGTGCGGCTCGGCGACCGGGTGAGCACCCCGCTCAAGTTCGCGGTCGCGCTCGCGCTGGCCGGACTCAGCTTCGTCGCGATGGCCGGGGCCGCGTCGATCGCGGCGACGGGCGTCAAGGTGTCGGTGCTGTGGCTCGTGCTGGTCTACCTGACGCAGACGTTCGGCGAGCTGTGCCTGAGCCCGGTCGGCCTTTCGGTGACGACCCGGCTGGCCCCCGCGATGTTCGGATCGCAGATGATGGGCGTGTGGTTCCTCGCGGTGTCGGTCGGCGACTCCGTCGGCGGGCAGGTCGCGCGGCTGTCGGAGGGCGGCACGAGCCCGGCGTACTTCCTGTGGTCCGGCCTGTTCGCGATCGCCGTCGGGGGCGTCCTGCTGTGCTTCGTGCCGAGGCTGCGCAGGGTGATGAACGAGCACCCGGGCGCGGGGCTACATCCGGAGGCCGCGGCTGATTCGGACGGCCGGAACCCCGGTGACCCGGGGAAATTGTCAGAGTAAAAAGGGATTCGGCGGCCCGATTGTCATGATCAGTAGTGGCCGCGACATGTAGCGTTCGGAATAGTGCGGTGTCTGATGTGACCCGAGAGACCGTGACCCGCGAGACCTTGCTGGAGGACCCCCGCCATGCCCGCCTTCGAGGTCGACGAGCGGCATCCGCCGATCAAGCCGAGGCGCGTCACCTTCGACTGGGACGACACGCCGCTGCACTGGATTCCCGGCAATCCGGTCGCCACCCACATGATCAACTCGTTCCACCTCGTGCTCCCCGAGGGTGAGCGATGGTTCATCCAGTGCGTCCAGGACGCCAAGCCGAGCATCACCGACGAACGGCTGCTCGAGGAGATCAAGGGCTTCATCGGCCAGGAGATGGTGCACGCCCGCGCGCACGGCAGCTTCCTCACCGAGCTGCTCGACACCCACGGCATCGACCACCGCAAGATCACCCAGGCGGGCGAGGAGGGCAACCGGACGCGGCCCGCCGAGCGCGCCAAGCTGTCGCCGCGCGCCCGCCGCAGGATGCTGCGGTTCGAGCTGTCGGCGGTCTCGGCGATCGAGCACTACACCGCCGTCCTCGGCCAGTGGATTCTCGACAATGACGAGCTCGACAAGGCGGGCGTCGACCCGACCATGCTCGACCTGCTGCGCTGGCACGGGGCCGAGGAGGTCGAGCACAGGTCCGTCGTCTTCGACGTCTACAAGGCGCTCGGCGGCGGCTACCTGACGCGCGTCGCGGGCTGGCTCGTCTCCCTGACGTTCCTGTACTGGGCGCTCATCGGCGGCGCGAAGTTCCTGCTCGACCGCGACCCGACGCTCGGCCGCAAGCCCACCCTGCGCTGGATGTACAGGGAGTACCGGCGCGCGGCCAAGGCCAAGCTCGTGCCCGGGCTGTTCCGGCTCCTCGTGGTCGAGGGGCTCATCTACCTGAAGCCGGGCCACCACCCGTCGCGGATCGGGAGCACGCCGCAGGCGCTTGAGTACCTGCTGAAGTCCCCGGCCGCCAAGGCCGCGGGCTACGACCCGTACTAGCCGGAACCGTCGCCCGGTCGGCCTCGACCGACCGGGCCCGGTTCGCTCCGGTTTGCTCTGGTCAGCTCTGGAGGTAGTCGACCAGGGCTTCCCGCTCGGTCTCCAGCTGGTCGATCGCGCTCTTGACGACGTCGCCGATGCTGACGATCCCGGTGAGCCGTCCGTCCTCGAGGACAGGCACGTGCCGAATCCGCAGCTCGGTCATCACCGGGCGCAGTCCCTCGATGTGGTCGGTCGGCGCGCAGGTGTGCACCACCCTTGTCATGATCGAGGCGACCGCGCCGTCCAGGGCGTCCGCGCCGCGCTCGTGCAGGCTGCGCACGACGTCGCGTTCGGAGGCGATCCCGGCGATCTCGGGCCCCGCCATGACGACGACCGCGCCGATCTTGTGTTCGGCCAGGACCGCGAGCATGTCCCGCACCGAGGTGTCCGGGCTCACCGTCGCCACCTGGTGGCCTTTTCTGCGGAGAATGTCGGATATGCGCATCGCTCGGCAGCCTCCCCTCCCGCACACGGTCGCATTTTCCGGGCGCGGAGTATAGGGCCCCCGGGACCGCCTTTACTCACCCGCGGGGGCATCATGCCCCGGCCGTCACGGTGTCCGGGGTGCTACGGCGCTCCGGGAGTCACGGCGCTCCGGCCATGACGGCGAGGAACTCCCTGGGCAGGACGAGGTCCGCGCCCTCACCCCTGGTCTGCAGGAGCGCGAGTTCGCCGTCGCGCCACCAGAACAGGGCGGGGCTGAGCGAGCCCGGGCCCTCCTCGTAGCCCGCGCGCGCCTGCTCCTTGAGGGCGGCCGCCGCGCGGACCGCGACGCCGGGGCCGACCGCGTCGCCGAGCGGGAACGCCACGATCGTGCTGCGGTTCGGCACCGCGACGAGCGCGCCGCGCGGGCCGAGGTCGAGGTACTCGTCAAGCCAGGCCAGGTGCGTCGCGGCGTAGAACGTCCAGCCGTGCAGCAGGCTGACGGGCACCCCGTCGGCCTCCTGCTCCTCGCACTGGAGCGGGCCGTCGGAGTGGACGCCCTCGCGGCCCAGCGTGAACAGCTCGGCGAGCGGCACGGGCCAGGCGGCCATCTCCTCGCGGGTGACGGTCCGCACGGTCGTCGGGGTGTCGACCACGACGACCTCGATCAGGCCCGGCGCGAACGGCCGCGCCGCGAGCACGCCGTTGTCGGCCTCGGCCGGGTAGACGCGGGTGCGCAGCAGGTGCCTGGCGAGCGTGAAGTCGCTGAGGTCGAGCGGCTCCTCGACGGCGGTGACGATCGTGGTGACGTGGTCGGCGACGACGGCGGGCCAGTCGTCGCGCGGGACGAGCCGGGCGAGCTGCCGCAGATTGCGCATCCCGACGTGCAGCCGTCCCGTCCCCTCGAGCAGCATGACGTCGCCGGGGACCCGGGTGCACGAGTAGCCGAGGCTCTCCGCAACCAGCACCACCAGGGAGTCCAGGGCGGCCTCGTCGCCGTCCCGACGGCTCCCGCTCATGGGTCCCTCCTCCCACACACGGTCACCCAGGCAGCTTGACAGCAAGGACACACCCTGCGGAAGACCCCACAGCCGCCTATCCCGACCTGGAGGGGTCGCGGACGGCCCGTCGGTGGGACACTTGGGGGAGTCATGAGACAGACCCCGCACATCCTCGTGGTCAACGGGACCAAGGTCCGGCGGCCGGTGTTCGTCGTCGGCGCGCCCCACTCGGGCACCGGCATGGTCGCCCGGGCGGTGAAGCGCTCCCACGGCTTCCATCTGACCCGGGGCAGGCCCTCGGTGACCAAGATGGTCTACGCGTTCGCCCGCCGCCCCTCGATGGCCGCCGACAGCGGCAGGGGCGCGGCCCGGGTGCTGCGCGACGCGTTCGCCGAGGCGTGGCGGCTCGGCCCGGGAACGTGCGCGGAGTGCCCGCCTGAGTGCCGTGTGCTGTCCGGCTCGGCCGGAGCGCGCGGGGACGCGCCGTGCGCCGATCCGTCAGGCGTGCACCGGTTCGCCGACGCGACCCCCGACCTCATCTACAGCACCGACGTGCTGCTCGACGCGTTCCCCGACGCCCAGATCGTCCAGGTGATCAGGGACGGCCGCGACGTCGTCGCCGACATGCTCGACGACGAGCGCTGCCTCGCCTGGTTCCGGCCCGGCATCCTCAACATCGACCACGTGTTCCCGCACCCGTTCCTCGGCGTTGACGAGCCCGAGTGGCGCAGGCGCTGGGCGCAGTCGTCGACCGCGATCAAGTGCGCGCTGCGCTGGCGCGGCTCGGTGCGCCTCAGCGCCGCGCTGCACGCCCAGATCCCCGAGGAACAGCTCCTCACCCTCCGCATGGAGGACATCGTCGCCGCCCCCTCGGCCACCGCGACCCGCCTGTCTGACTACCTTGGCGAGCCGATCTCCGCCGAGGCCCTGACGGCCGCCGCCTCCCGCCACACCGCCGACCACCGCCCCAACCTTCCCGCCCTCCCCGGCGCCGACCCCGCCACGGGCTGGCGCGACCGCCTCACCCCACGCCAGATCGCCCAGATCCACAAGATCGCCGCCCGGGAGCTCCAACGCCTCGGCTACGCCAAGGACTGAACCCCTCGGGGGCCGTCACTCGAAGGGCCGCGCGCCGGGGCGGAGGTCGTCGGCGAGCCAGCCGATGGCGACGCCGGTCGCGGCCATGCCGACGACGAGGGCGGTGAGGCGCACAAGGAAGCGGTGCATGGGTGTCTCCACGTCTCGCGGGGCGCCGGGAAGGCGCTGGATGGGGCCAGGTTCGGCGTTCCCGGTGGCGTGGCGGCCAACACGGGTGCGCGGGGCGGCGAACAGCCCGGAAACCGCAAAGGGGCCGGCAAACGGGACCGCCGCGTGCGTCAGGCGGGACGCCAGCGGTTCTGCCCGCCGCCGCCGGGGGCGCACGTGTAGTTGACGCCGCCGTCGCGCCCGACCGCGCCCGCGGCCGGGCAGGGCTCACCCGGGCGCACCGTGCCGTCGGGGTTCGCGCCGGTGTCGATCACCCAGGCCGTCGTCTCGGCCCCCGACCGCTTGACGCACCTCACCTGACGGCCCGCCGAGGTCTTGTCGACAAGGCCCTCGATCTCGCACGCCTCGCCGGCCACCGCGCGTCCGGTGGGCTTCGGGGTGACGGTGACGGTCTTGCCCGCGACGGTCACCGTGACGGTCGGGGAAGGCGTCGCGACGGGCCCGGTGAACGTCACCGGCGAGGAGCGTGATCCGGGAATCCCGCCCGAACACCCCGCGAGCGCGACACCAAGGACAAGCCAGGCCCCCACCGTCTTGATCATGGTTGCTCCCCCGAGACCGATGACCCACCAGGAGTGCTTTCGGTAATCAGCCGAAAGCACAGTGTCATCATCCTAGCGGAGTGGTCTCCGGGTCCTCCTGCCGGGCGAACTGGGTGCGGTACAGCTCGGCGTAAAGGCCGCCCCTGGCGAGCAGTTCCTCGTGGCAGCCGCGCTCGGCGATGCCGCCGTCCTCGACCACGAGGATCTGGTCGGCCTCCCGGATCGTGGACAGCCGGTGCGCGATCACCAGCGAGGTGCGTCCGGCGAGCGCCGTGCGCAGCGCCTTCTGGACCGCGACCTCCGACTCGGAGTCCAGGTGCGCGGTGGCCTCGTCAAGGACCACGACGGCGGGGGCCTTCAGCAGCAGCCGGGCGATCGCCATGCGCTGCTTCTCGCCGCCCGAAAGCCGGTATCCCCGGTCGCCGACGACGGTGTCGAGCCCGTCCGGCATGTCTTCGACGAGGTCGCGGACCTGGGCGTCGGACAGCGCCGTCCAGATCTCGGCGTCGGTGGCGTCCGGACGGGCGTAGCGGAGGTTGTCGCCGATCGTCGCGTGGAACAGGTGGGCCTCCTGGGTGACCACGCCGACCGTGGCCGCCAGGGACGCCAGCGTCAGGTCGCGCACGTCGACCCCGCCGATCCGCACCGCGCCGTCGGTGACGTCGTAGAGCCGGGAGACGAGCTGGGTCATCGTGCTCTTGCCCGCGCCGGAGTGCCCGACGAGCGCGATCATCTGGCCGGGCTCGGCGGTGAAGGACACGTCGTGCAGCACCTCGCGCGACGGCGCGGAGTCGGCCCGCGCGATCGACTCGAGCGACGCCAGCGACACCTCCTCCGACGACGGGTACCGGAACGTCACATGGTCGAACTCGACCTTCGGCGCGGACGGCTCCCCGGCCTTGGGCGCGGGCAGCGGACGCGCGTCGGGCCGCTCCTCGACCATCGGCTCGAGGTCGAGCACCTCGAAGACACGGTCGAAGCTGACCAGCGCCGTCATCACGTCGACCTGGACGTTCGACAGCGCGGTCAGCGGCCCGTACATGCGGTTGAGCAGGGCGGCGAGCGCGACGAGCGTGCCGATCTGCATCGAGCCCGAGACAGTCAGCGCGCCGCCGACGCCGTAGATCGCGGCGGTCGCCAGGGCCGAGACGAGGGTCAGCGCGGTGAAGATCACTCTGCCGTACATCGCGGCGATCACGCCGACGTCGCGGACGCGTCCGGCCCGTCCGGAGAAGCCGCCGGACTCCTCGGCGGGCCGCCCGTACAGCTTGGCGAGCATCGCGCCCGCCACGTTGAACCGCTCGGTCATGAGCGAGCCCATCTCGGCGTCGAGCACCATCTGCTCGCGGCTGATCTTCTGCAGCCTGCGCCCGACGAGCTTGGCCGGGATGATGAACACCGGGAGCAGCAGCAGCGCGATCAGCGTGATCGGCCACGACAGGTACAGCATCGCCACGAGGACCAGCACGAGGCTGATCACGTTCGAGACGACCGATGACAGCGTGGTCGTCAGGGCGCGTTGCGCGCCGATCACGTCGTTGTTGAGCCGGGAGACCAGCGCGCCGGTCTGCGCGCGCACGAAGAACGCGACGGGCATCCGCTGGACGTGGTCGAAGACCTGGGTGCGCAGGTCGTAGATCAGGCCCTCCCCCACCCGGGCGGAGAACCAGCGCTGCGCGAGCGACAGCGCCGCGTCAAGCAGGGCGAGCACCGCAAGGCCCACCGACAGCCACAGCACGACGGCCAGGTTCCCCGGCACGACGCCCTTGTCGATGATCGACTGGATCATCAGCGGTCCGGCCACCACGATCGTGGCCGACAGGGCGTTCAGGCCGAGGAACCATGCCATGTCCCGCTTGTACGGGCGGGCGTAGGAGACGATGCGGCGGACCGTGCCGGGCTTGAGCCTTTCGTGCTTCACCGACGAGTCGGTGCGGTAGGACCGCATCGTCGCGAAACCATTGCCCGGCATTCCCATGCGCGTCAACTCCCAGGGTCGATCGTCATTCTCCAGTGGAAGCCGACGATCATGCCCGTTATTCCGCTTCGCGCACCAGCCGCAGCACCTGGGCCTCGCGCTCGGCGCGGCACTGGTCGTCAAGCGAGTTGCCGGGGGCCTGCTGGAGCAGGGCCTTGGTGGCCCGCGCCGCGCCCGCGTCGACCTTGAGCAGCGCGGTGACGAGCTCGTCTACCGCCCCGTCCAGGTCCTCGTTCTTGACGATCTTCTCGACGAGGCCGAGCTCGCGGGCCTCGTCGGCGTAGACGTCGCGGGCCGTCAGGCACAGGTCGAGCGCGCGCGGCAGGCCGACGATGTCGACGAGCGGCTTGGTGCCGGTGAGGTCGGGCACGAGGCCGAGCGCGGGCTCCTTCATGCAGAACCTGACGTCCTCGGCGGCGATCCGCAGGTCACAGGACAGGGCGAGCTGGAAGCCCGCGCCGATGGCGTGGCCGTGCACCACCGCGATCGTGGTGAAGCGCGGGTCGCGCAGCCAGCGGAAGCCCTCCTGGTAGACGGCGATCAGGTCGGCCATCGCGGGCCGGGAGATCCCGGGCGGCAGGGCGGGGCCCTCGCCGGGGATGCCTTCGGGGGTGAACGCGCGGATGTCGAGGCCCGCGGAGAACGAGGGGCCCTCGCCCCTCAGCACGACGACGCGGACGGTGTCGGGCAGCTCCCTGCCCAGCGACGCGAGGCCCTCCCACATCCCCGGAGACTGCGCGTTGCGCCGTTCCGGGCGGTTCAGGGCGATCTGCGCCACAGCTCCGTCGTGGTGGTACTCGAGCCGCAGCCCGGCCCGCTCCAGATCCGTCATCTCACGCCTTCCTCGACTTGGCCGGTCTGCCGTCCAGACCGATGCCCGAGGCGCGGCGCGGACTCCGGGCCCGCCACCGCGACCGAACCGAATGTTACTCGGGTGTAGTGGTCGGCTCGCTGTCGACCGTGGCGGGCGGCCGGATCGTCCGTTGCGGCGACGGCCTGCGATCAGCCCTTCTTGCCCCGGGTCGCGCCGCCACGGCCCCGGAGGTTCACTCCGGACTCCGTGAGGATCCGGTGGATGAAACCGTAGGAACGGCCGGTCGCGGCTGCCAGGGCGCGGATGCTCTCTCCTTCGTCGTACCGCTTCTTCAGTTCGCCGGCGAGCTTGTCGCGCTCGGCACCGGTCACGCGGGTGCCCTTCTTCAGGGTTTCTGCCACGAGTACCTCCCGTAGTGATGTGGTGACCGCTGCGTATCTGCCCCCATGATCAGACATCTTTGCCGTCTCGGCTACCCGGTAGGCCAGAAAAGATCTGCCTGCTTCCTCAGAAGGTCAAGCCAGAGCCACCAGATCGGCGAATTCGTCACTCCAGATGTCTTCGACACCATCGGGGAGCAAAATCACGCGTTCCGGTTGGAGAGCGGTCACCGCGCCTTCGTCGTGGGTGACCATGACTATGGCTCCGGTGAAGGTGTTGATGGCCCCCAGGATCTCCTCGCGGCTGGCGGGGTCGAGGTTGTTGGTGGGCTCGTCCAGAAGGAGCACATTCGCCCTGGATACCACCAGTGTGGCCAGTGCGAGCCTTGTCTTCTCGCCGCCGGAAAGGACCCCCGCGGGCTTGTCCACGTCGTCCCCGACGAACAGGAACGATCCCAGGATCTTGCGCGCCTCGACCTCCGGCAGATCGGGTGCGGCCGACTTCATGTTCTCCAGGACGGAACGGTCGTGATCGAGAGTTTCATGCTCCTGGGCGTAGTAACCCAGACGAAGTCCATGACCCGCCACAACACTTCCGGTATCGGGCTTTTCGACCCCTCCGAGCAGTCGCAGGAGCGTCGTTTTCCCCGCTCCGTTCAGTCCAAGCACGACCACCCGGCTGCCACGGTCGATGGCGAGTCCGACATCTGTGAAGATCTCCAAAGATCCGTACGATTTAGACAAACCCTCCGCGGTGAGGGGGGTTTTGCCACAGGGAGCCGGTTCCGGGAAGCGCAGCCGGGCCACCCGGTCGGCCTTCCGCTCGCCCTCGACGCCCGACATCAGCCGGTCGGCGCGCTTGAGCATCTGCTGTGCCGCCTTGGCCTTGGTGGCCTTCGCGCGCATCTTGTCGGCCTGCGACTGCAGCGCGCCGGCCTGACGCGCGGCGTTGGCGTACTCGCGCTTGCGGCGCTTCTCGTCGGCCTCGCGGGTGTCGAGGTACTTCTTCCAGCCGACGTTGTAGACGTCGATCACCGAGCGGTTGGCGTCGAGGTGGAAGACCCGGTTCACCACCGCCTCAAGCAGGCCGACGTCGTGGCTGATGATCGCCAGGCCGCCCTGGTGGTTCTTCAGGAAGTCGCGCAGCCAGACGATCGAGTCGGCGTCGAGGTGGTTGGTGGGCTCGTCGAGCAGGAGGGTGTCGGCGTTGGAGAACAGGATGCGCGCCAGCTCCACCCTGCGGCGCTGGCCGCCGGACAGGGTGCTCAGCGGCTGGCCCATCACCCGGTCGGGCAGCCCGAGGCTTGACGCGATCGCCGCGGCCTCCGACTCGGCCGCGTAGCCGCCCAGCACGTGCAGGCGGTCCTCGGCCCTGCCGTAGCGGCGCACGGCCTTGTCGCGGGCTGCCCCCGTCTGGGTCGCCATCGCGTTCTCGGCGGCGCGCAGCTGCCGGAAGACCTCGTCGAGGCCGCGGGCGGCCAGGATACGGTCGCGGGCCAGCACCTCGAGGTCGCCCGAGCGGGGGTCCTGGGGCAGGTAGCCGAGGGTGCCCGAGCGGGTCACCGCGCCCGTCGCGGGCAGCGTCTCGCCCGCGAGTACCTTGGTCAGCGTGGTCTTGCCCGCCCCATTGCGGCCGACGAGGCCGACCCGGTCGCCCGGGTTGATGCGGAATGTGACGTTGTCGATCAGCAGCCGGGCTCCGGCGCGCAGCTCGATGTCTTTGGCGATGATCAAAGTGGGACTCCCCCGGGGACGTTCGACGGCTCCGCTCGACGCCTGCGGTCCCGCTGGACGCGGCGGAGGCACGGGAGCAGCGCACAGTCTACGTGTCGGCCCCGACGGCCCGCGAACAGGTTTCGGGACGATCCGCGCGGCGAGGCTCCATGATGGGACCCGGGCCGCGCATGGGACGGGTGCGGCACGAGAGCCTTGAGGAGAAGGGGGGCCACCATGCCCGAGGTCACCGGGAACGCGGCCCAGGGGACGCCCTGCTGGATGAACCTGGTCGGACCGGACGCCGCGACCGCCGAGTCCTTCTACGGACCGCTGCTCGGCTGGGAGTTCGAGCGCGCCGGAGCCGAATACGGCGGCTACGTCGTCGCCACGGTCGGCGGCAAGAAGGTGGCGGGGATCACCGGCGGCATGCCCGGCCCCGCCTTCTGGGGGATCTACTTCGCCACTGACGACTGTGACGGAGCCGCCAAGCGCGCGACCGACGCCGGGGCCGAGCTCGTCACACCCCCCGAGGAGGTCGGCCCCCTCGGCAGGATGGCCGTCCTCACCGACCCCCAGGGCGCGACCTTCGGCCTGTGGCAGGGCCGCGAACACATCGGCGCGGAACTCGTCAACGAGCCCGGCGCCCTGGCCTGGAACGAACTAGTCACCGCCGACACAGCGGCTTCCGCGGCCTTCTACGGCACAGTCCTAGGCGTCTCCAACGCCCCCATCCAACCCGGCGTCGACTACCTCACCCTGACGGTCGCCGGCCGCCCCGTCTGCGGCATCTTCGGCGTCCCCCGCCCCCAACTGGACGCCGCCCAGAACGGCAACGCCGCCTGGAAGGTCTACTTCGCCGTCCCCAACGCCGACACCACCGCCCAAACCGCCACCACCCACGGCGGCAAAATCCTCCAACCCCCCATCAACTCCCCCTTCGGCAGATTCACCGTCCTCACCGACCCCCTAGGCGCCGAATTCGCCGCAATCTCCCCAACCCCACCCCACCCCCAATAACCACCCCACCCCACCCCCTCCCCCAGCACCCCACAAAAGAACCCCACCAACCCCATCCCCCCACCCAAGCCCACCACCACAAAGGCTCAAACAAAGCCAACAACCCCCACCACCCCAACACGAAACTCACCCCAGCCCAACAGGACAAGCGCGACAGGGTGGGATAGCCACGACAGGTCGCGAACCGACCCCCTCCCCCACCACCCCAACCCAACCACCCAAGCCCACCAGCACGAAGGGCGCAGACGAAGTCGGCACCCCCTACCGCGCCAGCCCGGAACTCAGACCCAGCCCGACGGCCCGGACACGGCGGGTTCGACATCGGTGCCCTCCCCCAGCGCACCAACGCAAGCGCGCGGACTAGGTCGGCGACCCCTAACGCGCTGGCGCGGGTCTCGACCCCAACGCGGCGGGCGCGGGGTAGGCACGGCGGGGCGCGAATTGGAACCCTCCCCCAGCGCGCGAGCACAGGTCTCGACCCGGCACACCGGAACGGGCGCGCCCCGACGGGGTCGGATCGGTGTGGCGCGGGTTAGGCACCTCCCCACCCCACTAACGCAAGCCCCCAAGCGCACTAACCCAAAGACGCAGACAAAGTCGGCATCCCTTGCCGCACTGGCCCAAGCCTCAACCCGGTACAGCGAGACGAGCGCGGCAGAATGGAGCAGGCACAGCAAGGCCCGGATTGGACCCCTCCCCCACCCCACTAACGCAAGCACCCAAGCCCCCTAGCCCGAAGGCCGCAGATTAGCTCGGCGGCCCCTGCCGCGCTAGCGCAGGACTCGGCCCCAACACAACCGGCTTGGGGGCGGGCCCGGCGGGGCGCGGATTGAAGCCCTCCCCCAAGCGCTAACGTTGAGCGCGCCAGCGCGACGGGCGCGAACGAGGTCAACTGCCCCTTGACGCGCTAGCGCAAGACTCGGACCCAACGCGGCAGAGCGGGAATGGCACCTTCCCCTCGCGCAAAGGACGCGGATGAAATCGGCGGCCCTTGACGCGCTAGCACGGAACTCGAACCCAACGCGGCAGAACTCAGATTGGCCCCCTCCCACCGCACTACCGCAGCACCCAAGCGCGCTAGCGCAAAGGCCACAACGAAGTCGGCACCCCCTGCCGCGCTCCCGACGCGGCGGAATAGGGCCCGGCAGGTCGGGATCGGCCCTCCCCTGCCGCACTGGCACAGGTCTCGACCCAGCACGGCGGGACGGGCGCAACGGAGTGGGGTGAGCGCGGATTGGGACTATCCCTAGCGCACTAACGCAAGCACCCAAGCGCGCTAACGCGAAGGCGCAGACGTAGTCGGCAGCCCCTACCGCGCTAGCACGGAACTCAGACCCAGCGCAGCGGGGCGGACGCGGCAGGGTCGAGATTGGGACCCTCCCTATCTCTAACACGAGCACCTAAGCCCACTAGCGCAAAGAACGCGGACGAAGTCGGCGACCCCTGCCGCGCTGTCACAGGTCTCAACCCGACACAGCGGGACCGGCGCGACGGCGCGCGGCGCGGATTGGGACCCTCCCCCCGGCGCACTAACACGAGCGCCTAAGCGCGCAAGCGCAGGTCTCGGACCCAGCGTGGCAGGGCAAGGATTTCGGGCTCTCCCCAAGCGCACTAGCGCGAAGGCGCAAAGGCGCCGACGAAGTGCCCGCCCTGCCGCGCTGGCACAGGTCGCGGACCCAGCCCGACGGGGTGGGCACGGCGGGTCTGGATTGGGGCGCTCCCCTAGCGCACTAACGCAAGCGCGCTAGCACGAAGGACGCGGATTAGCTCGGCGACCCCTGATGCGCTAGCGCAGGTCTCGGACCCGACGCGGCGGGGCGGGGTGGGATGGGCGCGGCGGGGCGGGGCGGGGATTGGAGCCCTCCCCTCCCTCACTAACACGAGCGCCTAAGCGCGCTAGCGCGAAGGCGCGGACGAGGTTGGCGGCTCCTGACGCGCTGGCACGGGACTCAGACCCAGCGCGGGAGGACGGGCACGGCCGGGCGGGGTTGGCGCCCCCTCGCGAGGGGGCGCGGGTGAAGGCGACGGCGCCTGACGCGCGGGCGCAGGTCTCTGCCTGGCGCGGCGGGGTGGTGCGGCAAGACGGGGATCGGGCCCTTCCTAGCGCTAACGTGAGCGCGCTATCGCGACGGGCGCGAGCGAGGTCGGCTGCCCCTTGACGCGCTAGCGCAGGTCTCGGACCCGACTTAGCAGGCCCCGGACTGGGACCCTCCCCAGTCGCGCTAACGCGAGTGCCTTACGCGCTAGCGCGACTGGGGGACGGATGAAGGCGGCGGCTCCTGGAGCGCTGATACGGGACTCAGACCCAGCGCGGGAGGACGGGCACGGCAGAGCGGGATTGGTGCCCTCCCCTAGCGAGGGGCGCGGGTGATGTCGACGACTCTTGACGCGCTGGCGCAGGTCTCTGCCCGGCAGGCGGGGCGAGCGCGACGGCGTGGGGTGGGCGCGGCAGGGCCCGGATTGGGATCCTCCCCTGGCGCGGGGGCGCAGGTCTCGACCCGGCAGCGGGACGGGCGCGGCCCGACGGGGTGGGGTGGGCGGGGCGCGGGTTAGGGACCTCCCCTAGCGCGCTAGCGCGAGCGCCTAAGCGCGCTGGCGCGGCGGGGGTGGATGAAGGGGGCGGGCCTTGGCGCGCTGGCGCGGGGCTCGACCCGGCGCGGCGGGGCAGGCGCGGCAAGACGGAGATGGGACTCTCCCCTAGCGCGCTGGCGCGGGCGCCTTAGCGTGGTAGCGCGCAGGGGCGCGGACGAAGTCGGCGGCCCTTGATTGCTGGCGCGAGACTCGGACCTGGCGCGGCAGGGCGGGGATTGCGACTCTCCCTTAGCGCGCTAGGGCGAAGGTGCGGATGAAGTTCGCGGGCCTTGGCGCGCTGGGACGGGACTCAGGCCCGGCGCGGCGGGGTGGGGACCCTCTCCTAGAGCGTTGACGCGAGCGTCGAGCGCGCGGGCGCGACGGGGGCGGGTGAAGGGGGGCGGGGCTTGGCGCGCTGGTGCAGGTCTCTGCGCGGCGGGGTGGGTGCGGCACGACGGGGATGGGGGTCTCCCCTAGCGCGCTAGCGCGAGCGCCTTTGGCGCGCTGGCGCGCAGGGTGCGGATGAGGTCGGAGGCCCTTGATCGCTGGCGCGGGACTCGGACGCGGCGCGGGAGGGTGGGGATTGGGGGCCTCTCTTCGCGCGCTAGGGCGAAGGGCGCTGGTGAGTGGGCGGCCTTTAGCGGGCTGGCGCGGGGCTTGAGCGCGGGGCGGCGGGGCCCGGGGCGGCGGGGTGGGGAGTTGGGGCGTTCCCTTAGGGCGCTGGCACGACGGGGGCGGAATAAGGGGGAGGGCCTTGTCTCGAGCCGGCGCGGTGGGGTGGGGATTGGGGCTCTTGCTAGTGGGGTAGCGCGAGGGTTTTAGCGCGCTGGCGCGACCGGGCGGATCAGGGGGCGGGCCTTGGCGCGGTGGGCGGGGCGCGGGTTAGGGACCTCCCCTAGCGCGCTAGCGCGAGCGCCTTAGCGCGCTGGCGCGGCGGGGGTGGATGAAGGGGCGGGCCTTGGCGCGCTGGCGCGGCAAGACGGAGATAGGGCTCTCCCCTAGCGTGCCAACGTGAGCGCCTTAGCGCGCTGGCGCGAAGGGCGCGGACGAAGTCGGCGGCCCCTTGACGCGCTAGCGCGGGACTCGGACCCCGGCGGCAGGGCAGGGATTGGGACCCTCCCGTAGCGCGCTGGTGCGAGCGCCTTAGCGCGCTGGTGCGAAGGCGCGGAGGAAGTCGGCGGCCTTGGCGCGCTGGGACGGGACTCAGGCCCGGCGCGGCGGGGTGGTGTGGGTGCGTGCAAGACGGGGATGGGGGTCTCTCCCCTAGCGCGCTGGCGCGAGCGCCTTAGCGCGCTGGCACGCATGGTGCGGATGAGGTCGGAGGCCCTTGATCGCTGGCGCGGGACTCGGACGCGGCGCGGGAGGGTGGGGATTGGGGGCCTCTCTTCGCGCGCTAGGGCGAAGGGCGCTGGTGAAGTTGGCGGCCTTTAGCGGGCTGGCACGGGGCTCGGGGCGGTGGGGTGGGGATTGGGGCTCTTGCTTAGTGGGGTAGCGCGAGGGTTCTAGCGCGCTAGCGCGACCTGGCGGATCAGGGGGGCGGGCCTTGGCGCGGCGGGTGGGTCGCGGGGGCGGGCCTTGGTGCGGTGGCGGGGGTCGCGGGGTGGGGTTAGCGGGAGAGGGCTCGGATTAGGTCGGCTACTCGGACTACGCCTTGGCAGCGGCCGATTTCGTCGATGACGACGAGGTCGTCGTAGACGCGTTCTTCGTCGCGGCCGGCGGCGCGGAGGGCGGCTACGGCGGGGACGGTGCGGGGGACCAGGCGGGGCTGGTCGGCTAGGCGGGCGGCGGGCTTGGCGGCGTGGAGGGCGTGGCCGAAGGGGCCCGAGAGGGTAAGCAGGAAGCGCGATCTGTTGACCGTCGCGCGCGGTTTGAGCCTTTCGTCCACGAGGACGATGCTGCTGACGCCGTCGGCTCCGGCGAGCGCCTCGAGGACCTCGCCCGCGTTGGCGGTGTCGGGCATCGTGACGGCCGGGAGGGTGAACTCCGAGACGCGCGGGCCGAGGTCGCCGTGGTCGGGCTCCTCGGTGACCGGCACCGGCACCCTGACGGGCTGGCCAGGCCGCCAGTCGGGCGGGGTGAGCAGCGGCCCCTGCATCAGCCGGACGCCCAGCGCGCGCAGCTTGGCGAGCTGCTCCTCGGTCTGCACGCCCGGCGCGAGGACCCGGGTGCCGACCCGGTGCGCGACGGTCACCAGGCCCGCGACGAGTGCCGCGCGGCGCGGGTCGGCGACGGCCCTGCGGGCGAGGTCGCGGTCGAGCTCGACGAGCGACGGGGTGCCGTCGATGAGCAGGTCGAGCGGCGCGTGCGCGGCCCCGAGTCCGCCGAACGCGACGGGGTAGCCCGCGTGCCGCAGGTCGGAGACGCCGGCCGCGACCGCCGAGCGCACCGCGGGCGGGAAGCCGCCGGTGATGCACACGATCACGTCGCGCGGCCGCCGTCCGGCCTCGTGCAGGCCGTGGTGGAGCCGGGTAAGCGGGGCGCGGCCGAGCGCGAGGGTCTCCGCGCGCAGCGCCACGCGCAGCGGCAGCGGCACGCCGCCGAGCGCCCGCGCGCCTTCCACGGCGCGGCGGACGTCCTCGGCCGCCGGGTCGGCGCTGAGGCCGGGCGGCGGCCCGGCATGCGCCGCGACGGCCACGACCGCGCCCGCGTCGAGGTCGAGGACGGGCTCGAAGAGCGCGCCTCCGGCGACACCGGCCGAAAGCGGCGTGTCCAGTACTGCCACACCGGCATCATCCCGCCGCCCCCGCCGCCGATCTACGCCCCAAGCCAGACGTTCACCCAGATTTCGCCCAACCCGACGCCCCTACAAACCCGTCAAGTCCCACACCCCCGGTGAACGCCGGAGGATGCGGGACTTGGGCGGGTGGGGTCAGAAGTCGGCGGCGATGACTATGGAGATCAGGTAGGTGAGGGCGGCCACGCCCGCCAGGTACGGGAGGGGCCCCAGGTCCGCGCCGCGCAGGGCCTGGACGACGACCGCCGCCACGAGGCCCGCGACGAGGACGTCGCCGGTCATCGCCGCCGCGCGCAGGTGTGCGCCGCCGCGCCTGCCGCGGCCGAAGGACTCGCTCACCGCGAGGCCGCGTTCATCCCTGCGGTAGGCGAGCTGGACGCCGTAGGCGAGCAGTACCCCGCCCGCGATCAGCCCCGCGGTCATCTCCTCGCGGTACACGAGGAAGGTCGCGACGCCGACGCCAGCGAGCATCGCGAAGACCGGTACCAGCCATCCCTGCCGACCACGGCGTTCCGGAGCAAGCCACATGCCCCCATCCTTGCGTAGTACGGGCCCGCGCGCGTAGATCTTTCCTGGCCTGTCGCGGGTCCGTGGGCGCGCGCGACGAAGTTCGGGGCCGTCCGAAGCGCCCCCGGAGCGCCCCCGGACCCCGTCGAACACCGGTCTGTATTCGACGGGGAGGTGCGACCACCCGCTTCAGCTGGCTAGGGTCATGGCGTGGCGCAGTATCGGATGAACGGCTCGAACATGCTCGCCGTCGACCTCATGGGCGAGACGATCCGCGCCCTGAACGGGTCGATGGTCGCCTACGAGGGCCAGATGACGTTCAAACGGCAGGGCATGACCGGCGGCGAGGGCCTGATGGGCGCGGTGCGCCGCAGGGTCGCCGGCGAGTCGATGACCCTCATGGAGATCTCCGGCCAGGGCACGGTCTACCTGGCGCACGAGGCGACCGAGATCAATCTCGTGCCGTTGCAGGGCGACACGCTGCTCGTGGAGTCCGACAGCCTGCTCGCGCTCGACGGGCAGCTGTCGACCGGCGTGCAGTTCACCGGCCTGCGCGGGATGACCAGCGGCCAGGGCCTTGCCACGACCAAGGTCGAGGGGCACGGCACCGTCGCGATCCTTTCCGACGGGCCCGCGATCGCGCTCGAGGTGACGCAGCAGCAGCCCCTCAGCGTCGACCCGCAGGCGTACGTGGCGCACCGGGGCCAGCTCCAGCAGGACTTCGTCACCGACGTCAACTGGCGGACGGTGCTCGGCCAGGGCTCCGGCGAGAGCTTCCAGCTGCGTTTCACCGGCCACGGCCTTGTCTACATCCAGCCCGCCGAGCGCGGCGGCGGCCTGGCGGGGGAGGTCTGATGCCCGGCTACAGCGCGGTCAACAAGAAGATGATCCAGGTCCCGATCGGACCCGGACACGAGGTGTACTCCAAGCGCGGCGCGATGCTCGGCTACGTCGGCGCGGTCACGTTCACCGGCTCGGTGACGGCCGGGGCGGGCGTCGGCGCGATGCTCGGCCGCACCCTGGCCGGTGAGAACACCGGCATGATGCACGTGACGGGCCAGGGCAGCGTCATGTTCGGCCACCACGGCCTGTACGTCGAGATCGTGGAGTTGCAGGGCGACACCCTGTACGTCGAGGCCGACCGGCTGCTCGTCCACGACGCCTCGCTCCAGCGCGGCACGATGTTCCTCGGCGAGCAGGGCGGCCTGTCGGGCGTCATCCGGGGCCAGATGACCGGGCAGGGCCTGTTCACCACGACCCTCACCGGGCAGGGCTCGTGCGCGCTGCTGTCGCACGGCGGCGTGATCCAGCTCCCGGTGCAGCAGGGCCGTCCCGTCTACGTCGACCCGCAGGCGTACGTGGGGCACAGGGGCCAGATCCAGAACCGGCTCAAGACCGCCGTCGGCCTGCGCGACCTCATCGGCCGCGGGTCGGGCGAGGGCTTCCAGTTGGAGCTGTCGGGCCAGGGCGTGGTGTACGTCCAGGCCAGCGAGAGGAAGATCTGACATGGGCTACCCGCCTCAGCAGCCGCCGTACGACCCGTACGGCCAGCAGCCCGGCTACGGCCAGCCCGCGCCCTATGGGCGGCCAGCTCCTTACGGCCAGCAGCCCGGATACCCGCCCCAGGGCGGCCAGTACCCGCCGCAGGGGGGCTACCCGCCGCCCGGCGCGGTCCCGCCGCAGGGCCACGCCGCGGGTCCGCTGCCGTCGATCGCGACGTTCAACGCCGCGACCCTGCCGAACGACGACAACGTCAACCCGTACGCCTTCTCGGTGAACCTGAACGGCCAGTGGTTCATCCAGAAGGGCAAGATGATCGCCTACTACGGGCAGATCAGGTTCTCCGCGCTGTCGGCCGGACCGCTCGACGCCCTGGTCGCCGGGCACTTCCACTCGCCGCTGTACGCGCACGACTGGGTGGTGGCCGAGGGCCAGGGCAAGCTCGTGCTCGGCGACCGCGGCTACGACCTGAACTCCTACGACCTCGAGGACGGCAACCTGACGGTCAGGGCGTCGAACCTTCTCGCGTTCGATCCCGCCCTCAGCCTGAAGCAGTCGATCATCCCCGGGTTCCTCACCCTGATCGGCACCGGCAAGTTCATCGCGTCCTCCAACGGGCCCGTCCACTTCGTGGAGCCGCCCATCAGGCTCGACCCGCAGGCCGTGCTGGGGTGGGCCGACGTGCCGACCCCGTGCCACCACTACGACCACGGGGCCGTCCGCGGGGTGCTCGGCCACGCGCGGGCGGCGTTCGGGCTCGGCGCGTCCTCCGGCGAGGAGCACCAGTTCGAGTTCACCGGCGCGGGCACCGTGCTGATGCAGTCGTCGGAGAAGGTCGCCGACTCGCCCGCGCAGCTGCGCGAACTCGAGGGCCAGATCGGGCTGCTGGGCGTCGGCGGGCTCCAGCGGCTGCACCAGGTCATCGGCCAGCGGCTCGCGGCGGAGCGACGCGACGATTGACCCTGAACCGGGTCCTCCCCGAAGATCGGGGCAACACCGTAGAACGGGAAGGACCCGGCATCATGCCGAGTAGTCGTCTCCACGATCTCGCCGCGCTGCTCGCCAGGACCGCCGTCGGCGTCGTGTTCGTCGCGCACGGCTGGCTGAAGATCGAGGACGGGGTCACCGCGACCGCCGCCGAGTTCGACGCCCTCGGCGTGCCGCTGCCCAAGGCCGCGGCCGTCTACTCGACCTTCGCCGAGCTGCTGGGCGGCGCTGCCCTGATCGTCGGGCTCGGCCTGCCGGTCGTCGGGCTCGCGCTGTTCCTCGACATGGCTGGCGCGTTCGCGTTCGTCCACGTGGACCGGGGGTTGAGCGCGCCCGAAGGGTTCGAGCTCGTCATCGTGCTGGGGCTGGCGAGCCTGCTGTTCGCGGCGGGCGGTGCCGGGGACCTCACGCTGGACCGCGCGCTGCGGGTGCGGCGCTCGCGCAAGGAGGAGATCGCGGAGTTCCTGCCGCCCGACGACGCCGTCGCCGAGCCGTTCGCCCCGCCCGCGCCGCTCCCGCCCGTCGGCGGCGACACCAAGCCCGACCTCCCGGTTCCGCAGCCCGCTCCGGCCGAGGCCGAACCCGGCGACGTCGTCGTGGCGAGGGCGCGACGCGGCCGGGGGCGCTCGGCACAGCCCAAGGAGCCCGAGGGTCAGGAGAACGACGCGAAGTAGGACGCCGCCATGTCGTCGCGGCCGTGGCCCTGGTCGGCGGCGCGGCGGAAGCGTTCCGCGCCCGCCGCGACGAGGTCGAGCTTGACCCCCGCCTCCTCGGCGGCGGCGAGGATGAGGCGGGCGTCCTTGGCGGCGGTCTCCACCGCGAAGCTCGGCGGTGACAGCTCGTCGTTCATCAGCGCGTCGGCCTTCAGCCTGAGGTAGCCCGCGTCGAGGCCGCCGCCGGCGATCGCGTCGAGGAACTGACGCGGGTCGACGCCGAGGCCCTTGGCGAGCGCGAGGGTCTCCCCCACCGCGTTGTTCAGGTTCAGGACCCAGCTGTTGATCACGAGCTTCAGCCGGGTCGCGGCCCCGACGTGGTCGTCTATCCAGACCGTGCGCGAGCCGATCGCGTCGAACACCGGCTCGAGGGTGTTCCACACCGTGTCGGGCGAGGCGCACAGGATCGTCAGCTGGCCCGCCTCGGCCGGACCGCGCGTCCCGAGGACGGGCGCGTCGACGTAGACGAGCCCGTTGTCGTTGGCGAAGCCGTGCAGCAGGTCGACGTCGTCAAGGGAGGCGGTCGACGACTGCACCCACAGGGCCCCCGGCCGCAACCCCGGCGCGGCCTGCCGCATGACGTCCAGGGCCGCGTCGCCGTCATACAGGACGGTGAAGACGACCTCGGCCCCCGCGACCGCCTCGGGCGGTGTGGGAGCCGCGTACGCGCCCTCCTTGGCCAGCGCCTCGGTTTTCTCCTTCGTCCGGTTCCAGACCCGAACCCGGTGGCCCGCCTTGAGCAGGTTTCTGGCGATCGGCTCGCCCATGATCCCCGTTCCCAGCACCGCGACGTCCATCGTGCCCCTCCTCAAGGTCAATTTCCGACGTTCCCCGCCCACCCTGGTCCAAATCCCCCGGAACAGCCGAAGCTCCGGCGCGAACCCGACATCCGCCCGCCTGACGCGCCGACGATGTTGGTACCGTCGGTCGCCGGGCACAACGGGGACATCGGCAGGGAGGGTGATGCGCAGAGGGTTCCGCCACCCGACGCAGGTGATCGTCGGGGGGTTCGGGGCGGCGGTCTCGGTCGGCACGGTGCTGCTGTCACTGCCGGTCGCGACGGCCGACGGGGAGGGCGCGGGCGTGCTCACCGCGCTGTTCACCGCGACGTCCTCGATCTGCCTGACGGGCCTGGCGGTGGTCGCGACCGACACGCACTGGTCGATCTTCGGCGAGGTCGTGATCATGCTGCTGCTCCAGACCGGCGGCCTCGGCATCATGACGCTGGCGACCCTGTTCGCCCTGCTGCTGTCGGGACGGCTCGGGCTGCGCGCCAGGCTGCTGGCCGCCACCGAGAACAAGACGCTCACCGGAAGCGACCTCAGACGCGTCATCCGCAACGTCGTGATCTTCAGCCTCGCGACCGAGGCGGTCCTCGCCGTCATCCTCGGGGCGCGGTTCATCGTCAGGTACGAGCAGTCGGTCGGGTACGGGGCCTACCTCGGGCTGTTCCACGCGGTGTCGGCGTTCAACAACGGCGGCATCGCCCTGTGGCACGACAGCATGGTCCGCTTCGCCGGGGACCCCTGGATCTGCCTGCCGCTGTGCTTCGGCGTCATCGTGGGCGGGCTCGGCTTCCCCGTCGTGTTCGAGCTCGCCCGTTCCTGGCGGCGGCCCGCGCGCTGGTCGGTGCTCACCAAGATCACCGTCGGGATGACGGCGCTGCTGCTTGCCGCGGGCACGATCGTGTTCACCGTCTTCGAGTGGAACAACCCGCGCACGCTCGGCGGCCTGGAAGGCGGCGGACGACTCCTCGCCGGGTTCTTCGCCGCGGTCATGCCGCGCTCCGGCGGCTTCAACAGCGTCGACATCAGCGCGATGCGGCCGGAGAGCTGGCTCACCACCGACATCCTCATGTTCATCGGCGCGGGCAGCGCGGGCACCGGCGGCGGCATCAAGGTCACCACCTTCGGGCTGCTGGCCTTCGTGCTGCTCGCCGAGCTGCGCGGCGAGAACAGCGTCAACGTCGGCAACCGCAAGATCCCGCACGACACCCAGCGGCAGGCGCTCACCATCGCGCTGCTCGGCGTCGGCGTCGTCGCGACGAGCACGTTCGCGCTGCTGTCCCTCGTGCCGCACACCCTTGACCAGGTGCTGTTCGAGGTCGTCTCGGCCTTCGCGACAGTCGGCCTGTCCACCGGGATCACCCCGAGCCTGCCCGCCGCCGGCCAGCTCCTGATCATCTTCCTGATGTTCATCGGCCGTGTCGGGCCCGTCACCCTGTTCACCGCACTCGCCCTGCGGGAACGGACAAGACTGTACGAACTACCCGAGGAGCGACCGATTGTTGGCTGAGGACATTGGCTGAGAACAACCTTCCCGTCGTCGTCATCGGCATGGGCCGGTTCGGCAGCTCCATCGCGCTCGAGCTGACCAGGCTCGGCACCGAGGTCCTGGCGATCGACAGCAGGGCCAAGACCGTGCAGTCGCTCGCGGGCGAGCTGACCCAGATCGTCACCGCCGACTCCACCGACATCCAGGCGCTCAAGCAGCTCGGCGTGGCCGACTTCTACCGCGCGGTCGTCGCGATCGGCAGCGACATCGAGGCGAGCATCCTGACGACGTCGCTGCTGGTCGAGCTGGGCGTGGAGAACATCTGGGCGAAGGCCATCAGCCGCCAGCACGGCCGCATCCTCGAGCGGATCGGGGCGAACCACGTGGTCCTTCCCGAACACGACATGGGCGAGCGGGTCGCCCACCTCGTCAGCGGGCGGATGCTCGACTACGTGCAGATCGACCAGGACTACGTGCTGGCCAAGACCAGGCCGCCGCGCGAGATCGTCGGCGTCCCGCTGGGCGAGACCAACCTCCGGCGCAAGCTCGGCGTCACGATCGTCAGCGTCAAGCCCAAGGGCGAGCAGTACACCTACGCGACCGAGGAGACCGTGCTCCAGTACGACGACCTCATCCTCGTCGCCGGGCCCACGACCAAGGTGGAACGCTTCACCGACCTGTAGACGCGGGAAGCCCGACCCCTTTTCAGGGCCGGGCTCCGGGTGCTTCGGTCAGTTCAGGGTGAAGGTGATCGTGCGGGTGTTGCCGGCGACGTCATGGACGACGAGGGTGTTCACGCCTTGGACCGCGCCGAAGACGCCGGGCTTGACGAAGTTCACGTCGGACCAGGCGTTGTCGGTGAGGTCCTTGGTCGTGCCGTTGAGGACCACCTTGTCGATCTTGCCGGCGTCGTACAGCTTGAAGCTGACGAGGTCGTAGGCCGTGCCGTCCCCGACCGTGTAAGCCGCGCCGTCCTTCACCGTGACGGTCGGGGCGGTGGCGTCGATCGTGAAGGGCGCGGTGCCGGTCTGGGAGATGTTGCCCGCGAGGTCCTGGGCGTTGTACTTGACCGTGTAGGAGCCGTCGGGCAGCTGCACCGTCGCGGTGTGCGACGCGGACTTCGCGCCGTTCGCTGCGGTCTGGGTGCTCTTGACCAGGGTGCCGTCCTTGTAGATGTTGGCGACGATCCGGCGCAGGCCCGTCTCGTCGGTCGCGTCGACCTTCACCGTCAGGGACGGGAAGGGGCCCGCCGCCGTCGGGGCGGCGAGGGTCACGCCGGGGCGCGTGGTGTCGGCGGGCGCGGCGGCCTGCTCGACGGCGACCTGGTCGACCGTCCAGAAAGCGCTGTTCGTCCCGGTGTAGCGGAAGCGGAACTGGGCGGTCGCCGCGCCCTGCGGCACCTCGAACGCCAGGCGCTCGACGGTGTTGGCGGCGGTCGTGTAGGTCTTCAGGACCTGGGCCGGGCCGCCGTCGAAACTCACCGAGACCTCGGCGGACTGCGGTCCGTCGATGGCGTAGCGGGTCGCGTAGGTGAGCGTTCCGGTGGCCGCGCCCGTCAGCGGGTAGGCGGGGCTGACGAGGGTCGAGTCGAACTGGCCCGCGCCGTGCGCCCTGTCGTCCCACTCGTCGGAGTCGGCGACGGCGAAGACGTCACGGGCGCGGACGTTGGTCTCGCGGTTCTGGTTGCGCTCGGCCTGGGTCCAGAACTCGTCGGTCGCGAACGACCAGCCCGCCCACTCGCTCACGCCGCCGGACGGCATCCGCGAGTTGTCGATGGACCAGCCCTCGGGGGTGGCGTGCGTCCAGCCGAGGAGGTTGGCGGGGATGCCGGTCTCGTCAAGGCGGGTGCGCAGCTGGGGGCGCAGGGAGTCGAACGCGTCGGGGCGCAGGGAGCCGACGGCCGCGCCGTCGAGCCGCCACGCGGGGTCGGGGGTGATCCCGATGGCCGAAAGGACGGTCGGGGCGATGTCGGAGATCTTCACGTCGTGCCGGACGCCGGGGGTGATGCCGGGGCCCGAGGCGATCACGAAGACCTTGCGCTCGGCGAGGCTGTTGCCGCCGTGGCCGCCGGTCGGCGTGTGGCCGTGGTCGGCGGTGACGGCGATGAGCCACTCCTCGCCGTCCGGCCGCGCGTCGACCGCGGCGAGGATGTCGCCGATCTGACGGTCGGCGCGGGCGAGCGCGGTCCGGTAGGCCGCGCCGTTGGTGCCGACGCTGTGGCCCGCGCCGTCGACCTCGTCGAGGTGGACGAACACGTCGTCCGCGCCGCCCGCGATCGCCGCTACAGCGCGCTGCGTGGTGCCCGCGTCCGAGCCGCCCGCGACGCGTGAGTCGACGGCCGGGCCGAAGATCGTCGTGACGATCGGGCCCCACGTCCCGACGGCGGCGGTCGAGCGCTCGGGCTTGGCCGCCTCGACGCGGGTGAGGTAGTCGGGGTATTCGCCGTAGTTCGGCGAGGAGAAGTTGTTGTCGGTGACCCGGTGCTTGTCGGGCCAGACGCCGGTGGCGATGGTCGACCAGCTCGGGCCGGAGACCGTGCCCGCCATGGGCTGCGCCTGGAGGTTGCTCGTGGCGACCATGCTCCGGGCGATGAGCGCGTCGAGGTTGGGCATGTCGGCGGCGGCGAGGAAGTCGTACGACGCCCCGTCGACGCCGATGACGAGCGTCTTGACGGCGGGGGCCGGGGCCGCGCCGACGGGACCGCCGACGGCCAGGCCCGCGAGCAGGGAGGAAGCGAGAACAGTTGTAGATACAGCGCCGAGTGCGCGTATCGGGGCCATGTTCACTCCGAGGTTAGGAGATTCCCAGGTGCGGATGGTTCCGCACCGACCCCAGTGTTCAGCGAGGACACACGCCAAGGCGAGCCCTGGCGCAAGTTGTCAATACACGTTCGGCCGGGGTTCACCGGCGTCAGCCCGTCTGTGCCCCCGTGTCGGTGGCGGCCTGGGCCTCGCGGGAGGCGCGGTGGCGGGCGTGGGACCAGAGCGGGTAGGACAGCACGGCCATCGCGCCGAGCAGGGCGGCGGTGCCGAGCAGCGCGGTCCACGAGTCGGACTCCGCGAGCCGCCAGACGAGCAGGCACCAGGCGGTGCACATCGGGACGAACGAGGCGATCCAGACGGCCGGCCGGTTCTGGATGAGCTCGGCACCGTCGAGCAGCGGGATCGGCAGCAGCGCGAACACCGCGGTCTCCAGCACCAGCACCAGCGCGGTCTTGAGCACGACGGCCTGCGTGCCCTCCGCCCCCGCCCACGCGAGCCACAGGACGACGGCGGCGGCGAACGTCGCCCAGGCGGCCATGACGATCGCGGCGAGCTTGTCCTCGCGCGCCGCCTCACCCCTGATCTCGGCGATGACGAAGTACCCGATGATCCCGTACACGTACCCGGGTTCGAGCCGCAGCGCCCACGACGCGAACGCCATCACCACGGCGAGCGCGAGCCCGATCCACAGCGTCCGGTACGGCCCGAAGCCGCCGTCAAGCGCGCGGGTCTCCCGCCAGTGCAGCACCGCGGCCCACGTCGCGACGACGAGGACGAGCCCGATGACCGACCCCGCGGCGACGTACGGCACCGCGGTCATGTCGAGGCGTCCGTCAGCGCCCCTCGAGTCGTCGGCGGCGAGGGTCTGCGCCGCCGCCGCGATCGCCACACCGCCGAGGAACTGCAGCCAAGGCAGCGGCGGTATCTCCCGTTTGCGGCGTTGGTTGAGATGCTCCAGCGCCTTGTTCACCGGTTCGGCCGGGAACCCGACACGCGGATACCCGCGCCGCTCGCGCCGCACGAGCCGGTCCCCCAGCGCGAGCGCGCGCACGGCGAGGAACGCCAGCGCCGACGCCACCGCGATCCCGACGGCCGCCGCCACCGGACGCCAGTCCTCCGCGAGGTCGCCGAGCGCGTTCTTGAGCGTCCCGTCGGGCAGGAACGAGCCCTCCGACGGGTCCGTCGCGGCGTTCGCGGACCCGTCATCCCGGTCCCCGCCCGGCGAGGACGGCCCGGCGACGACCGTGAGCGTCGCCGCGCGCCGCACATACCCGCTGTCCAACCGGCAACCCAGGACGACCTGGTACCGGCCCGGCGCGGTCCCCGGCGGCACCCGGAACGTGAGCCCGGACAGCGTGACGAGGTCGTCGCCGAGCCGCGCGGAGTACGCGCACCCGTCGGGGAAGTCCGCGGGCACGAGCGCGACGGTCACCCCCGCCCGCGCCCGGTCCGGCGAGACCCGCACCGAGGCGTCGGGCAGGCCCGTGGGCGGCGGGGTCTCCGGGCCAGGCGTCTCCGGGTCCGTGACGGTGAAGGCCACCGTGTTCGACGTCGCGCCGGAGAAGTAGCTGCACACCGCGATGAACTGGATCCTGCCCTCGGCGTGCGCGGGAATCGTCGTGGTGAACGGGAAGGTCACCTCCGAGCCGATCGTCTCCGGATCGGGTTCGAGGTCGAGGAACGAGCGGAAGACGTTCACCCGCAGGACGCCGCCGCCCGACCCGTCACTCGTGCCGCCGCCCTCCTCGGGCGGCGCGGGCGGCACGCACTCGAACCCCGGCCCCTCGGTGAGCGTGACCTCGGTGCCGGGCGGACCCGCCGACGGACTGACCGTCAGCCCGCCCTCCGCGGCCCGCGCCGGACTCGCGGCCGGAACCGAGGCGAGCAGGCACAGCAGGACGAGCAGCACACGACGCACAAGACCTCCACCCGAGCCCATGACGGCGACCGCGATCATTGTCGGAACCACGGTCCACGCCGCGCCAGCCGAATATTTCCGGCCGGCTTCCGGCATCTGAGTTTCCGGTCCGTCCCCAATCGGCGCCCGGACGGCAAGCGGCACCGGCCGCACGCGGCCCGGGACCGCGCGGAATGTCAGACGGGTTCGCCAGAATCGGCGCATGGATGCGAAAGAGCGGGAGACGACCGCACGCGAGATCGCGCGGACACACGTCGAGCAGGGCTTCGACGGCGTCGCCCAGATCGTCGAGCAGGTGCTCGACCACATCGGGGATGGGCCGGACGACTTGGCGTTCGCCGAGGACGTGGTCGAGGCGGTGTGGCGGGAACGCCTCGCCGAACAGCGGGACTGGCCGGAGGTCACCGACCCCGACCGCATCCTGCGCGCCTTCGCGGCGCTCACCGAGGCGGGCGTGACCGCGCGGGCGCACTTCACCTGCTGCCAGGGCTGCGGCACCGCCGAGATAGGCGACGCGGCCGCCCCCGACGCGCGCGGCTACGTGTTCTTCCACTACCAGGACACCGAGTCCGCCGCCGCGAACGCGCGCCTCCACCTGTCCTACGGCTCGTTCCACGCCGCGGACGAAGACCTCGCGATCGGCCACGAGGTCGTCGCCGCCCTCACCGCCGAGGGCCTCACCCCCGAGTGGGACGGCACGATCCGCAAGCGCATCGCCCTCACCTCCCTGACCTGGCAGAAGCGCCTCCCACCCCTACCCGCCTGACCGCCCGCCCCCTGTCCCCCGCCGCACATCCAGAAAAACGTGAGGAGCCGTGCCCGTATGGGCACGACTCCTCACGCTGTAAACCTATGTTGGCCGCGACCCCGGGCCTGCGACCCCGGCCGATCGGCCTGCGAGCGGCCCGGCCCCGGCCTCGCAAGAGCCCGATCGCGGCGCAGTCGGGCCCTGAGGCCCCGGCCGCCTGCGAGCGGGGCCTCAGGGGCGGGCCCGAGTTCGTCGGAGCCCGGTCGCGGTGCACACGGGCCCCGAGACCCCGGCCGCCCGTGAGCGGGCCGGCCCCGGGCTCGCAAGAGCCCGATCGCGGCGCAGTCGGGCCCTGAGACCCCGGCCGCCCGTGAGCAGGCCCGGGCTCACAAGAGCCAGGTCGCGGCGCACTCGGGCCCTGAGACCCCGGCCGCCTGCGAGCAGAGCGGGCACGAGCTCGTCGGAGCCCGGTCGCGGTGCGCGCGCTGAGCGGCGACGGTCAGACGTTGAAGCCGAGGGCGCGGAGCTGTTCGCGGCCGTCCTCGGTGATCTTGTCAGGGCCCCACGGCGGCAGCCAGACCCAGTTGATCTTGAGTTCGTCAACGAGGTCGGCCGTGGCGCTCTGGGCCTGGTCCTCGATCACGTCGGTGAGCGGACACGCGGCGCTGGTCAGCGTCATGTCGACGGTGAGGATCCGCTGGCCCTCTGTCTCATCGACGTTCAGCCCGTAGACCAGCCCGAGGTCGACGACGTTGATGCCGAGCTCGGGGTCGACGACGTCGCGCAGGGCCTCGAGGATCTGCTCCTCCTCGTCCGACCCGCCGGTCAGCGCGTCAAGGACCGCCTCCTCGGCGGACAGCGCCTGCGCTGCCTCGGAGTTCACTTCGGTCATGGTGCCTTCTCCAGGGTCTGGGCTGTCGCGTCCTTCCAGGCCATCCAGCCGAGCAGGGCGCACTTGACGCGGGCGGGGTACTTGGAGACGCCGGCGAACGCGACGGCGTCCTCCAGCACCTCCTCGTCGGGCTCGATCTCACCGCGCGACTGCATCAGCGCGAGGAACTCGTCGCCGAGCCGCATCGCGTCCTTGACGGTGCGGCCGATGATCATGTCGCTCATCACCGAGGCGCTCGCCTGGCTGATCGAGCACCCCTGGTTCTCGTAGGAGACGTCCTTGACCACCGCGTCGTCGCCGGAGCCCTCCAACGCGACCCTGAGGGTGATCTCGTCACCGCAGGTCGGGTTGATGTGGTGGACCTCGGCCCCGAACGGCTCCCGCAGCCCACGGTGCTGCGGGTTGCGGTAGTGGTCCAGGATGATCTCCTGGTACATGGATTCAAGCTGCACTGTCAGACCGTCCCGAAGAACTTCTGCGCCCGTCGGACGCCCTCGGCAAGGGCGTCGACCTCGCTCAGGGTGTTGTACACGTAGAACGACGCGCGCGTGGTCGCGGGTATTCCGAACCTGCGGCACAGCGGCCAGGCGCAGTGGTGCCCGACGCGGACGGCGATGCCCTCGTCGTCGAGGACCTGGCCGACGTCGTGCGGGTGGATGCCGTCGACCACGAACGAGACAGTCGCGCCGCGCGCAGCGGTGTCTGTCGGGCCGATGATCCGCACGCCGGGGATCGCGCCGACGGTCTCCAGCGCATAAGCGGCGAGCTCGTGCTCGTGTTCGGCGACGCGGTCCATGCCGAGTTCGGTCAGGTAGTCGCAGGCCGCGGCGAGCCCGACGGCCTGGGCCGTCACCGGCACACCCGCCTCGAACCGCTGCGGCGGCGCGGCATACGTCGACTGCTCGAGCTGGACGACCTCGATCATCGACCCGCCGGTGATGAACGGCGGCATCGACTCGAGCAGCTCACGCCGCCCCCACAGCACGCCGATGCCCAGCGGGCCCAGCATCTTGTGGCCGGAGAAGACGAGGAAGTCCGCGCCCAGCTCGGTGACGTCCACCGGCAGGTGCGGCACCGACTGCGCCCCGTCCACCAGGACGAGCGCGCCGACGGCGTGCGCCCGCGCGGCGATCACCGGGACGGGGTTGACCGTGCCGAGCACGTTCGACTGCTGGGTCAGCGCGACGAGCTTGGTGCGCGGATTGACCAGTTCGTCAAGGTTTGAGGTGTCGAGCCTGCCGTCGTCGGTGAGGCCGAACCAGCGCAGGGTCGCGCCGGTACGGCGGCACAGCTCCTGCCACGGGACGAGGTTGGCGTGGTGCTCCATTTCGGTGACCACGATCTCGTCGCCGGGACCGACCGCGAAGCGCGCGGCCTCCGGCCCGAACGTCGAGGCGTTGCTCAGCGAGTACGCGACGAGGTTGATCGCCTCTGTCGCGTTCTTGGTGAACACGATCTCGCCCGCGGGCGCGCCGACGAACGCGCCGATGGTGGCGCGGGCCGCCTCGAACGCGTCGGTGGCCTCCTCGGCGAGCAGGTGCGCGCCCCGGTGGACCGCGGCGTTGTGCTTCTCGTAGAACTCGCGCTCGGCGTCCAGG
This sequence comes from Actinocorallia sp. A-T 12471, assembly GCF_033875155.1. Taxonomy (NCBI): domain Bacteria; kingdom Bacillati; phylum Actinomycetota; class Actinomycetes; order Streptosporangiales; family Thermomonosporaceae; genus Actinocorallia; species Actinocorallia sp. A-T 12471. Next base: position 723,404 of record NZ_JAWZTE010000003.1, read on the forward strand.
ACGCGGCGCGGCTTCTGCGAGGTCGCGCCGGAGTCCAGGTAGATGAGCGGGTTCCCGTTCCGGACCGTACGGCCCAGGATCGGGAAGTCCTTCCGGATCTCCTCAGCCAGCAGCGACATGGGTCAGACGCCCGCCTTCGCGTACTTCTCGTACCCTTCGGCCTCGAGGATCTCCGCGAGCTCAGGCCCGCCCTCGGCGACGACCTTGCCGCCCGCGAAGACATGGACGAAGTCCGGCTTCACGTAGCGCAGGATGCGGGTGTAGTGGGTGATCAGCAGGACGCCGGTGTCGCCGGACGCGCTGAACCGGTTGACGCCCTCGGAGACGACCTTGAGCGCGTCGACGTCGAGGCCGGAGTCGGTCTCGTCGAGGACGGCGATCTTCGGCTTGAGCAGCTCGAGCTGGAGGATCTCGTGGCGCTTCTTCTCGCCGCCGGAGAAACCCTCGTTGACGTTGCGCTGCGCGAACGCCGGGTCCATCTGGAGCTGGGCCATCGACTCCTTGAGGTCCTTGGAGAACACCCGCAGCTTCGGCGCCTCGCCCTTGACGGCGGTGACGGCGGTGCGCAGGAAGTTCGCCACGGACACGCCGGGCACCTCGACCGGGTACTGCATCGCAAGGAACAGCCCGGCGCGGGCCCGCTCGTCGACGCTCATCTCCAGGACGTCCTCGCCGTCCAGGGTGACGCTGCCGGACGTGACGGTGTACTTGGGGTGCCCCGCGATGGCGTAAGCCAGGGTGGACTTGCCCGACCCGTTCGGGCCCATGATGGCGTGGGTCTCCCCCGCCTTCACCGTCAGGTTGACGCCCTTCAGGATCTCCTTGTCGGCGACCGTCACATGCAGGTCGCGGATCTCCAGCGTGGCCATGTCAGGACTCCCCATATTCGGACGGCTCGGCGACGTTGACGAGCACCTTGCCGTCCTCGATCTTCACTCGGTAGGTGGGCACCGCCCTCGTCGCGGGCGGGTTGGTGGGCTTGCCGGTGCGCAGGTCGAAGCACGACCCGTGCAGCCAGCACTCCAGTGTTCCGTTGTAGACCTCGCCCTCGGACAGCGAGACCTCGGCGTGCGAGCAGATGTCGTTCATCGCGTACACCTCGCCGCCGGTCTTGACGACCACGACGGGCACGTCGTCGATCTCCACGACGACCGGTGTGTCGTCGGCGATCTCGGCGACCGGGCCGATGTCGACGTATCCGCTCACCGCGCCAGCTCCGCGTCGATGGCGGCCTCGACCCGCTCGCGCAGCTCGTCCACCTCGATGCGCTGCACGATCTGGTTGAGGTAGCCGCGCACGACCATGCGCTTGGCGTCCGAGGCGGGGATGCCGCGCGCCTGGAGGTAGAACAGGTGCTCCTCGTCAAGGCGGCCGGACGCCGAGGCGTGGCCCGCGCCGGCGACCTCGCCGGTGAGGATCTCCAGGTTCGGCACCGAGTCGACCCGCGTGCCGTCGGTGAGGACGAGGTTGCGGTTCAGCTCGTAGGTGTCGGTGCCCTCGGCCTCGGCGCGGATGACCACGTCGCCGATCCAGACGGCGTGCGCCGCCTCGCCCTGCAGCGCGCCGCGGTAGTCGACCCGCGACTTGCAGTTCGGCACGCTGTGGTCGGCCAGCAGCCGGTGCTCGAGGTGCTGGCCGGCGTCCACGAAGTACACGCCGTACAGCTCGGCGTCGCCGCCCTGCCCGTGGTAGGAGACCGACGGACGGATCCGCACGAGGTCGCCGCCCAGGGTGACGTTGAAGCCGGTGAAGGTCGCGTCCTTGGCCAGGCGGGCGTGCTGGTGCGAGACGTGCACGGAGTCATCCGCCCAGTCCTGCACCGACACGACGGTCAGCTTGGCCTGCTCGCCGACCAGGAACTCCACATTGTCGGCGTAGGTGGCCGAACCGGAGTGGTCGAGCACGATGGTCGCCTTGGCGAACGGCTCGACGATCACCGTCGTGTGGCCGTAGGCGGCGTGGCCCGCGTCCTCGCCGCGCAGCCGCAGCACCGTCGGCGTCGAGGCGATCGCCTCACGCGGGACGGTGACCACGGTCGCCGTGGTGAACGCGCTGTACGCCTGCGCGGCGATCCGGTCGGTCGGGACGTAGCCGGAGCCGACGCGGGCGTCGTCACGTCCGACGGTCTCCACCGTCACCTCGGGCGCCGCGTCGACCTCGAGCACGATCTTGCCGTCGGCCTTGGCCGAGCCGTCGTGCAGCCCGCGCAGGCGGCGCAGCGGGGTGAACCGCCACTCCTCCTCGCGGCCCGTGGGGACGGCGAAGTCCGCGACGTCGTAGGACGCCCGCTCCGACAGGGTCGAGACAGGCTTGACTTCCACGCCCATCAGCCGACGGCTCCTTCCATCTGGAGTTCGATGAGCCGGTTGAGCTCAAGTGCGTATTCCATGGGCAGCTCCCGCGCGATCGGCTCCACGAACCCGCGGACGATCATCGCCATCGCCTCGTCCTCGGTGAGGCCGCGGCTCATCAGGTAGAAGAGCTGGTCCTCCGAGACCTTCGAGACCGTCGCCTCGTGGCCCATCTCGACGTCGTCCTCGCGGACGTCGACGTAGGGGTAGGTGTCGGAGCGGGAGATCTGGTCGACCAGCAGCGCGTCGCACTTCACCGTGGACTTGCTGTGCTCGGCGCCCTCCTGGACCTGGACCAGGCCGCGGTAGGAGGTGCGGCCGCCGCCGCGGGCGACGGACTTGGAGATGATCGAGGACGACGTGTGCGGCGCGCAGTGCACCATCTTGGCGCCCGCGTCCTGGTGCTGGCCGGAGCCGGCGAACGCGATCGACAGCGTCTCGCCCTTGGCGTGCGGGCCCATCAGGTAGATCGCCGGGTACTTCATGGTGACCTTGGAGCCGATGTTGCCGTCCACCCACTCCATCGTCGCGCCCTCGTAGGCGACGGCGCGCTTGGTGACGAGGTTGTAGACGTTGTTCGACCAGTTCTGGATCGTCGTGTAGCGGCAGCGGCCGCCCTTCTTCACGATGATCTCCACGACGGCCGAGTGCAGCGAGTCGGACTTGTAGATCGGCGCGGTACAACCCTCGACGTAGTGGACGTAGGCGTCCTCGTCGACGATGATCAGCGTCCGCTCGAACTGGCCCATGTTCTCGGTGTTGATCCGGAAGTACGCCTGGAGCGGGATCTCCACGTGGACGCCCTTGGGCACGTAGATGAACGAGCCGCCGGACCACACCGCGGTGTTCAGCGCGGCGAACTTGTTGTCGCCGACCGGGATCACCGAGCCGAAGTACTCCTGGAACAGCTCGGGGTGCTCGCGCAGGCCGGTGTCGGTGTCGAGGAAGACGACGCCCTTCTCCTCAAGGTCCTCACGGATCTTGTGGTAGACGACCTCGGACTCGTACTGCGCCGCGACGCCCGCGATCAGCCGCTGCTTCTCCGCCTCGGGGATGCCCAGCTTGTCGTAGGTGTTCTTGATGTCCTCGGGAAGGTCCTCCCAGGACTCGGCCTGCTTCTCGGTGGAGCGCACGAAGTACTTGATGTTGTCGAAGTCGATCTCCGACAGGTCCGAGCCCCAGTTGGGCATCGGCTTGCGGTCGAACAGCCGCAGCCCCTTCAGGCGAAGGTCGAGCATCCATTCGGGCTCGTTCTTCTTCCCTGAGATGTCGCGGACCACCGCTTCCGACAGGCCGCGCTTGGCCGCGGCTCCCGCCGCGTCGGAGTCGGCCCAGCCGTACTTGTAGTTGCCCAGACCCTCAAGCTCGGGGTTGGCTGCCGTAGTCATAGGGAGATCCCTCCGGACTCCTCGTTATCTGCTTTTACCGGTGACACGTGGGTGGTGCAGACGCCGTCGCCATGGGCGATCGTCGCCAGCCGCTGCACCGGGGTGTCGAGCATGCGCGCGAACGCCTCGGTCTCGGCCTCGCACAGCTGGGGGAACCGCGCGGCCACGTGCGCGACCGGGCAGTGGTGCTGGCAGAGCTGGATGCCGCCCAGCACATGGGGCGCCTTGCTGGCCGAGGCGGCGTACCCCTCGGCCGACAGCACCTCCACGAGCGCCTTCACGCGCGCCTGCGGAGGCAGCGCCCTCAGGCGCGCCCCGTAGCGGCTCTCCAACCCGGCGAGCTGGCGCCGCGCGAACTCCGAGACCGCCTCCGGCCCCGCCACCTCGGCGAGGAACCGCAGCGCGTTGGCCGCGAGGTCGTCGTAGGCGTGGACGAAGGTGTTGCGTCCCCTGTCGGTGATCGCGAACAGCTTCGCCGGACGTCCCCTGCCGCGGGCGGCGGCGGGGCGCGTGCGTTTGACCTCGACCTCGATCATGCCTTCGGCCAGCAGCGCGTCAAGATGCCTGCGGACGGCCGCGGGCGTGAGCCCCAGCCGCTCCCCCAGCGCCGACGCCGCCACCGGCCCGTTCTCCAGAATGAGCCGCGCCACCCGCGCCCGGGTGTCCCGCTCGCCCCGAGGCACGCCAGGCCCGACCGGCGTACCGGCTCCGACCTGCGACACGTTCTCGGGCACGTTTTTCACAACGCCAGTGTGCCGTAATTCCTTCCGCCCAGCCAAACCAACCCCCGTAATCCCCCTCACACAGGCAAGCCTTACCTAACCTTTACCCCCACCCACCCACTAAGATCCACCCCCCACCCCCCAAACCACCCTACTCCCCCACCAACCACCCCACCCCCCCAAGCCCCACGCCCCACCCCCACTCGGGAAACCCCTAGCTCGAGCGAGAACCCGAACGAAAGTCACAGGCCCCGAGAGCCTCGACCGGGGCGGCAGGGCTCCGGGGGCAAGCTCCAGGCAGGGAAGGCAGACCCGCCCTCCCGGGCCCACAGCTGGACCTCATTGTCCTTGCGTGGGCAAATTCCGGAAATCTGGGCGCACAGGGGCGGAGCGCTGGGGTTATGGGTGGTGGGACGGGTGGGGGGTTTGCGGGCGGCGGGGTCAGCGGTCGTAGACCGTGGAGCGGTGGGCGACCCTGACCACCCAGACGGTGAGTTCGCCGTTGTCGACGGTGTAGATGACGCGGTGGTCGCCGACTCGCAGCCGGCGGCGCTCCGGGCGCGAGACCAGCGCGACGGTCCCGAAGCCGAACGGGTCGGTCTCCAGTTCGGTGAGTTTCGCGAGGATGCGCAGCGCGACGTCTTTGGGGATCTTCCGCAGTTCGGCCTGCGCCTCGGGGTGGAAGACCGTGCGGTACTCACTCACCGCGGGCGAGCGTCTCGCGCATCACGTCCTCGATCGGCACACCCGCCGACCTCTGCCCCATCCGCTCGTCGATGACGCGGTTGATCTCACGCTCCTCCCACTCCTGGTACTTGCGCAGCACCTCAATGGACACCACCGCGGCGACCTCACGGCCGTGCCGCGTGATCACCGTGGGAATGTCATCCCGGTCGGCACGCTCCACAACCTCGGCAAGATGCGCCCGCACATCCCGAATCGACTCAACCGGACCAATCGTCATGTACACAACGTACACTGCGTACACCATGTACACAAAGCCCAGATCACTCGGTCCGAGAAACGAGAAGGGCGGAGCAGGGGACCCACGGAGAAATCTCCTGGATATGTCGCCCTCGAAGACCCAGCGATAGGGCTGGGAGCCCCCCTGCCGGGCTCACTGCGGCTTGGCGGGGAGGGTGGCGCGGGCTTTGCGGGGGTCGGTTGGGGTGGGTTAATTGGTTGGGGTGGGGAGGGTTCCGGAGGGGCGGGCTTCCTTGCAGGCGGAGGCGGGGCCGCCCGGCCGGGCCTGGAGTCGGGCTTCTTAGCCCCCGAGCGGGCGAATTGGGGGAATCTGGGCGCGCGGGGTGGCGTCGGGCGGGGACCGCTGGTTGAGCTGGGCGGGAAGGCTGGTCCCGGGGTCTGGGTGAGGTCTGCCTGGCGCTGGGCGAGCGTCGTGGACCCGGAGGTCTCGCGCGCAGTTATCTGCGGGCTCTGTTCCGAGTTCTGGGCTGGTGCCCTTAATTGGCCCCCTCGCGGCAGGTGGAGGTGGACTTGCGGGGCGATTTGGGTGGCTCGGGGGATTAGAGCAGGGCTGTGGTTTTGTGGGAGGGCTGGGGTGGTGGGACGGGTGACCGGGGTTTCGGCTTGGAGGGGAGGTTGGCTGGGGGCTGGGGTGAGGGTCTGGGCAGGGGCTTTGCTGGGGGGTGTCGGTGCGCTTTGGATTGGGGTGTTCCTTGGGTGGGGCGGGGAGGGCCCTGAGTGGGTGGGGTTGTGGCTTGGATGCTGGCTCGGGGCATGGGTGAGGGGCTGGCCTGGCTCTGGGCGGGAGTTGAAGGCCCGGGCCTCGGGGGGATTGTCGGTTGGGCTCTGGTTCGGGTTCTGGGTGGGTTCCTGCGGTGGGGAGGGCTCCGGAGGGGGCGGGGTTCTTGGGTGGGGGCCGGGCGGGTGGGCCTGGAGTTGGGCTTCTTTGTCCTTCGGTGGGCGAATTGAGGAATCTGGGCGCGGGGTGGCGTCGGGCGAGGCGCTGGTTCGGCTGGTGGGGCGGGTGGTCCTGGGGGTCTGCTGGTTCTGGGCGGGTGTGGTTGACCTGGGAGTCTCGGGCGGGGGTAACAGCGGGCTTTGTTGCGAGTTCCGGGCTGGCTGGGCCCTCGCGTTAGGTGGGTTTGGTTTACGGGGGTATTTGGGCGGCTCGGAGGGTTGGGGCAGAGCGGCGGGGCTCCTGGATATGTAGCCCTTGAAGGCCCGCTGATGGGCCTGGGGCTCTGCTGCCTGGGCGGACTGTGGCTTTAGTTCTTTGTTGCGGGGCAATGGGCGATAGGGCTGGGTTTGTGGGTGGCGGGACGGGTGACTGGGGTTTCGGCTTGGAGGGGAGGTTGGCTGGGGGCTGGGGTGAGGGTCTGAGCAGGGGGCTTTGTTGGGGGTCGGGGGCTTTGGATTGGGGGTTGGGGTGGGGTCCTTGGTTGGGGTGGGGAGGGCGCCGGGTGGGTGGGGTTGTGGCTTGGATGCTGGCTTGGGGCGTGGGTGAGGGGCTGGCCTGGCTCTGGGCGGGAGTTGTAGGCCCGGGTCTCGGGCGGGGATCTCGGGGAGGTTTGTGAGTGGGCTCTGGTTCGGTTCTGGGCGACTTCCTCAACTGGGGTGGGGAGGGCTCCGGAGAGGGCGGGGGTTCTGGGCGGGGAGGCGGGGGCCGGGCGGGTGGGCCTGGAGTTGGGCTTCTTTGTCCTTGGGTGGGCGAATTGAGGAATCTGGGCGCGCGGACTGGCGTCGGGTGGGGGCGCTGGTGGGGAGGGTGGTCCTGGGGTCTGGGTGGGGTCTGTTGGTTCTGGGCGGGTGTGGTGGATCTGGGGGTCTCGGGCGGGGTTGTCGGCGGGCTTTGTTGGAGTTCTGGGCTGGGGGCCTGGGTGGGCCCTCGCGGTAGATGGGTTTGGCTTGCGGGGAGAGTTGGGTGGCTCGGAGGGGTTGGGGCAGAGCGGCGGGGTTTCCTGGATATGTAGCCCTTGAAGGCCCGGCGATGGGCCGGGGGCTCTGCTGCCTGGCGGATTGCGGCTTTGGTTCTTTAGTGCGGGGCGATGGGCGATGGGCTGGTTTTGTGGGAGGGCTGGGGTAGTGGGGACGGGCGACTGGGGTTGTGGCTTGGAAGGGAGGTTGGCGGGGGCTGGGTGAGGGTCTGGGCGGGGGCTTTGCTGGAGGGTCGGGGGGCTTTGGATTGGGGGTTGGGGTGGGTTCCTTGGGTGGGGCGGGGAGGGCGCTGGGTGGGTGGGGTTGTGGCTCGGGTTCTGGCTGCCTTCCTCGGCTGGGGTGGGAGGGCTCCGGAGGGGGCGGGGGCCTGGGTGGGGAGGTGGGGCCGGGCGGGTGGGCTTGGAGTTGGGCTTCTTGTCCTTGGGTGGGTGAATTGGGGAGTCTGGGCGGGTGGGGTGGTGTCGGGTGGGGGCGTTGGTTGAGCTGGGTGGGGAAGGGTGGTCCTGGGGGTTTGGGTGAGGCTGCTGGTTCTGGGCGGGTGTGGTGGGCCTGGGGGTCTCGGGAGGGGGTGTCGGCGGGCTTTGTTGTGAGTTTTGGGATGGGGGCCTGGGTGGGTCCTCGCGGTGGGTGGGTGTGGTTTGTGGGGGTAGGTGGCGGCTCGGGGGGTGGAGCAGGGCGGGGAGGAGGAATCTTCTGGGGATGTGGCCCTTGAAGACTCAGCGAAGGGTCGGGGGCTCTGTTGGCTGGGCGGGCTGTGGGTTTGGGTCTTTGTTGCGGGGCGATGGGCGATAGGGCTGGGGTTGTGGGATGGCTGGGGTTAGTGGCGGGGGTTGTGGCTTGGCGGGGAGGTTGGCGGGGGGCTGGGTGAGGGTGTGGGTGGGGGGCTTTGCTGGGGGTTGTTGGTGGGTGGTGGGTTTGGGTTGGGTGGGGGGGTTGTTGGGGGTGGGGTTAGGTGGGGCGGGGGAGGATTAGGGCGGGGGAGGGGATGGCGCGGAGGATTTTCATGGACATGTCGCCCATGAAGACTCGGCGGAGGGGGCCTGAGGTGCTGGAGGCGCAGACCAGGAGGTCGCCTTCGGTCCAGCCGGCGGAGTGGACGGCTTGGGCGGCGTCTCGGCCTTCGGCTACTTGGGTGATTACGTCGCGTTTGGTGAGGGTGCTGCCGGCTGCGGCTTCGCGGGCGGCTTGGGCCAGGTCGGTTTCCAGGGCGTCTACCAGGCGGCGGAGTTGTTGTTCGGCCAGGACGGCGGAGCCTTTGCCTCGGACGGGGGAGTCGACGGCGAAGGTGAGGAGGCGGAGGGGGATGCGGCGGCGGGCGGCGATGGCGGCGGCGGCCGCGACGGCGTGGGTGGACTCCGGGACGCGCAGGTAGGCGCAGGTGACGCGGTCGAAGGCGGTGACGCCCCGGTCGGCGAAGCCCTTCGGCGCGATCATGACGGGCACCGGCGAGCCGTGCAGGAGCTGGTCGGCGGTGCTGCCGAGCGAGATGCCGGTGCGCGGACCGCCCGGGGCCGACCCGATGACGACCGCGCGCGCCTTCACCTTCCGGGCGAGGGCGGCAAGCCCCCGTCCGCTCCCCCGCTGTGCCATGACGCGCAGGTCCGTCGGCTCGACCCCCCGCTCGATCGCGAGCCGCGCCCCCTTGGCCAGGACGTCCTGGGCCTGCTCCTCAAGGAACCGCTCCCACTCGGCGTCGACGTGCCCGGGCCCGGGCACGGCCGGCCACGCGGTCACCCGGACGTGCCCCAGGACGAGTTCGACATCAAGCCCCCGCACCGCGCACGCGCCCAACGCGATCGCGTCGGCTCCCCTGCGGTCGTCGATGTACCCGACGAGCACCCTGTCGGAGATCTTGTCCTTGTCGGCCGCGGCGGTCGCCATCAGCGCGTCTCCTTTGCGTCCCGCCGCAGGCGCGAGTGCCTGCGGCTGTAGCCGAAGTAGAAGGCGAGCCCGGCCAGCGTCCACAGGGCGAAGACGAGCCATGTGATCGAGCGCAGTCCCTGCATGACGTAGATGCAGAAGAACACGCCGAGGGCCGGGGTGAGCGGGTACAGCGGGGTGCGGAAGCTGCGCGGGAGGTCGGGCTTGGTGCGGCGCAGGACGATGACGCCGAGGTTGACGAGCGCGAACGCGAACAGGGTGCCGATGCTCGTCGCGTCGGTGAGGTGGTCGAGGGGGACGAGCGCGGCCAGGACGGAGACGAACAGCCCGACCGCGATGGTGTTGGCGACGGGCACCGACGTGCGCCGGTCGACGCGCCGGAACAGCGGCGGCATGAGCCCGTCGCGCGACATCGCGAACAGGATGCGGGTCTGCCCGTACAGCACGGTGAGGACGACGCTGGTGATGGCGATGACGGCCCCCGCCGACAGCAGCAGCGCCGGCCAGGTCGCCCCGGTGACCTCGGTGAGGATCGCCGACAGCGACGCCTCGGTGTCGCTGTCGAGCTCCTGCCACGGCATCGCGCCGACGGCGACGAGCGCGACGAGCACGTAGATGACCGTGACGATCGCCAGCGACAGGATGATCGCGAGCGGCAGGTCGCGTTTGGGGTTCTTGGCCTCCTCGCCCGCCGTGGAGGCCGCGTCGAAGCCGATGTAGGAGAAGAACACCTGCGACGCCGCCGCGCTCACCCCCGCGACGCCGAGCGGCATGAACGGCGTGAGGTTGCCCGACGTGAACCCGGTGAAGCCGACGACGATGAAGAAGACCAGCAGCCCGATCTTGAAGAACACCATCGCGGTGTTCACCTTGGCGCTCTCCGACGCCCCCCGGATGAGCAGCAGCGTCATCGCCGCGACGATGAGGACCGCGGTGATGTTGATGATGCCGCCCTTGTCGGGGGCTTGTGACCACGCGACGGGGATCTTGAAGCCGAACGCCTTGTCGAGGAAGTCGTTGAGGTACTGCGCCCACCCGACCGCGACCGCAGAAACCGAGACGCCGTACTCCAGCACAAGGCACCACCCGCACACCCACGCGACGAGTTCGCCCATGGTCGCGTACGTGTACGAGTACGAGGACCCCGACACAGGGATCGTCCCCGCGAGCTCCGCGTAAGACAACGCCGAGAACAACGCAGTGATAGCCGACAGAAGGAACGCCAGCACGACGGCCGGTCCGGCGAGCGGCGTCGCCTCCCCCATGACGACGAAGATGCCGGTCCCGAGGGTCGCGCCGACGCTGAAGAACGTGAGCTGGATCAGCGTCATCGAGCGCTTGAGGCCGCCGCCCTCGCCGTCGCCGCCCTCGCCGACGATCTGCTCGACGGGTTTGGTCCGCCACAGGCTGTGCCAGAAGGACGTCTCCACGCGGTCTCCCGAGGAAGGTGGGCAGGAAGGGCCGCCGACGGGGGCGCGCGCCACGCGTCCCCGTCGGCCGCTTCGCCGCTACAAGGTGCTGGCCAGCGGCCATGTGGCGTTGGGCGTGATGATCGTGCCGCGCACGCCCTGGAGGATCTCGGTGCACTGGTCGAGGCTGCCGATGGCGGCCATGTCGCCGGTGCGCTCGACGAACCCGCACGCCGCCTCGACCTTCGGCCCCATCGAGCCCGCGGGGAACTGCTCGGCGCGCAGCTCGTGCGGGGTGGTGTGCCGGATCGCCTCCTGCTGCGGCGTCCCGTAGTGGCGCAGCACCTCGGGCACATCGGTGAGGATGAGGAACGCGTCGGCTTCGAGCGCCTCGGCGAGCAGGGAGCCGGTGAGGTCCTTGTCGATGACGGCCTCGACGCCCTCCAGCTGCCCCTTCTCGTTGCGGACGACGGGCACTCCGCCGCCCCCCGCGCACACCACGATGACGCCCTGACGCACGAGCCCCCGGATCAGCCGCGTCTCCACCACGCGCTGCGGCACCGGCGACGGCACCACCCGCCGGTAGTGGTCCCCGTCGGGTCTGACGGCCCACCCGTTGGCCCGCGCGAGCTTCTCGGCCTCGTCCTTCGTGTACACCTCGCCGACGAACTTCGTCGGGTTCTGGAAGGCGGGGTCGGTGACGGACACCAGCGTCTGGTTGACCATCGAGACGATCTGCCGCCCCGGCAGCGCGTTCTGCAGCGCCTGGAGCATCCAGTAGCCGATCATGCCCTCGGTCATCGCGCCGAGCGTGTCGAACGGGTAGGGCCTGCTCAGGTTGGGGTCGTTGGCGCTCTCCAGTGCGAGGACCCCGACCTGCGGGCCGTTGCCGTGGGTGATGATGAGCTCGTGCGCGGCGGCGAGCGGCGCGAGCGACCGCACCGCGGTCATCACGTTGTCCCGCTGGACGTCGGCGTCGGGTTTCTGGCCCCGTTTCAGCAGGGCGTTGCCCCCGAGGGCGACGACGACGCGCATCGTCAGTGCCCCAACGTGGCGACGAGGACCGACTTGATGGTGTGCATCCGGTTCTCGGCCTCGTCGAAGACGATCGAGCGGTCGGACTCGAAGACCTCCTCGGTGACCTCGAGGCCGTCCATGCCGGTCTTCTGGAAGATGTCCTCGCCGACGACGGTCTCCCGGTTGTGGAACGCCGGGAGGCAGTGCATGAACTTGACGTCGGGGTTCCCGGTCATCTTCAGCACGTCGGTGTTGACCTGGTAGGGCCGCAGCAGTTTGACCCGGTCCTTCCACACGTCCTTCGGCTCGCCCATGGAGACCCACACGTCGGTGAGCACGAAGTCGGCCCCCTTGACGCCCTCGCCGACCTTCTCGGTGATCCGGATGTCCGCCCCGGTACGCGCCGCGACCTCCTTCGACGGCTTCACCACGAAGTCCTTGTCGGGCCACAGCTCCTTCGGCGCGACGATCCGGCAGTTCATCCCGGTGATCGCCGCCGCCGCGATGTAGGAGTTGGCCATGTTGAAGCGCGCGTCGCCGAGGTAGGCGAAGGTGATGTCGCGCAGCGGCTTGTCGCAGTGCTCGAGCATCGTGAGCTGGTCGGCGAGCATCTGGGTGGGGTGCCACTGGTCGGTGAGCCCGTTGTAGACGGGCACCCCCGCGTACTCCGCGAGCTCCTCGACGTTGTGCTGCCCGCTCCCTCGGTACTGGATCGCGTCGAACATCCTGCCCAGCACCCGGGCGGTGTCCTTCATCGACTCCTTGTGGCCGATCTGCGAGCCCGTCGGCTCGAGGTAGGTCGTGGACGCGCCCTCGTCGTGCGCGGCTACCTCGAACGCGCAGCGGGTGCGCGTCGAGGTCTTCTCGAAGATGAGGGCGATGTTCTTGCCCTGGAGCCGCCGCTGTTCCGAGCCGCTGTACTTGGCGGCCTTCAGGTCGGCCGACAGATCGAGCAGGAACCGCCACTCCTTGGGCGTGAAGTCCAGTTCCCGCAGGAACGAGCGGCCGCGCAGATTGAAACCCATGATGCATTCCCCCGAATGTCCCGTGGTCGGCCCGCCGTCAGTTCGCTTCGCGCTCCATGGGGCACGACATGCAGCGCGGGCCGCCGCGCCCGCGTCCCAGCTCGCTGCCCTTGATGGTGAGCACCTCGACGCCGTTGCGGCGCAGGAAGTTGTTGGTCGTGGTGTTGCGCTCGTAGGCGACGACGACGCCGGGCTCGAGGGTGAGCACGTTGCACCCGTCGTCCCACTGCTCGCGCTCGGCCGCCATGACGTCCTGGGTGGCGGTGAGCACCTTGATCTCGTCGATGCCGATGGCCCGGCCGATCGCCCGGTGCATGTCCTCCGGCGCGTGGTCGGTGACCTTCAGCTCCTTCTCGGTGTCGCCGGGCTCGATCGTGTACGACGAGAGCATCCCCATGCCCGCGTACTTGGTGAAGACGCCGGGGCTGATGTTCGTCATCACCGTGTCGAGGTGCATGAACGCGCGCGCCTTCGGCATGTTCAGCGCGACGATCTTGCGCGCCGACCCGGCCTTGAACAGGTTGTGCGCGAGCATCTCCACCGACTGCGGCTGGGAGCGCTCGCTCATGCCGATCAGCACCGCGCCCTCCCCGATGACGAGCACATCGCCGCCCTCGAGCGTCGCCGGGGCCGACACCGAGCCGTGGTTCCAGACGTGGAAGCCGCCCCGCTCGGGCCTGTCGTAGCCGGACGCGAACATCGGGTGGTACCGGTAGATCGCCTCCATGTTGGTCGTCTCGCGCATCCGCGCCTTCTTGCGCATCGCGTTGATGGACAGGCCGTCGTAGACCCAACACGAGGTGTCCCGCGTGAACAGGTGGTTCGGCAGCGGCGGCAGGACGAATGCGTCGATCTCCATCGAGTGGAAGGCGATGGACTTCGGCTCGGGCATCCGCTGGAGCATCTCGCGTTTGGTGATGCCGCCCGTCAGGGTCCAGCCGAGGTCGGTGTCGTCCATCGCGTCGAGCGTGTTGCGGATCGCGTCGGTGGCCAGCGGGCCGAAGAAGCGGTCGTCGATGATGTGGTCGAGGATGTGCTTCTTGGCCTCGGGGATGCCGATGGTCTCGCGCAGCAGGTCGGCGAGCATGTGGACGCGGATGCCGCGGCTCTCCAGCAGCTCGCGGAACTCGTCGTGCTCCTCCTTGGCGCGCTCGACCCAGAGCACGTCGTCAAAGAGCAGTTCGTCCTTGTTCGACGGCGTCAGCCGCTTCAGCGCGAGCTCCGGCTTGTGCAGCAGCACCTGCTTGAGCCGGCCGACCTCGGAATCGACGTGGAAGACCATGGGATTCCCTCCCTCAGAGTGTCTCGTCGCGGGTGACGGCACGGCGGCGCTCGCCAGGCCCGTACTCGCCGCGTTTTGCCTTGACCCAGATGTAGACGGGGACGCCGACCAGCATCATGAGCATTCCGTACAGGGCCGCGTCGGCCCCCGCGCCGTAGACGATCCACGCGCCGAACAGCAGCGCGAGCCCGGCGATGGCGAGGTCGCGCGCGAGCCGTCCCCGGTTGACCTGGCGGCCGCCGGTGACGAGCCAGAACAGCTGCGCCCCGGCCGAGAAGAAGTACGGGATCGCGGTGGTGAACGACGCGAGCAGCAGGATCGTGTCGAAGCCGTTCTCCGAGCCCAGGTAGGCGTACACCAGCATCAGCGAGGTGAGGACCGTGCCGAGCAGGATGCCGAAGACCGGCGCGCCGCGCCGCGACAGCCTGGCGAACGGGGTCGGGAACATCCTGTCCTGGGCGGCGGCCATCGGCATCTCGGCGACGAGCATCGTCCAGCCGTTCAGCGCGCCGATGCCGGAGATGACGGCGCACGCGGCCATCACCTTGCCCCAGATGCCGCCGCCGAACATGTTGTTGATGGCGTCGGCGAAGGGGGCGGTGGAGTTCTCCAGCTGCCCGGCCGGCACGGTGCCGAAGATGGCGAGGGTGGCGAGCAGGTACATCGCCGCGCAGGCCAGGACGCCGTAGATGCTCGCCTTGCCGATGTTGCGCGCCGGGTCCTTGATGCGCTCGGCGACGATCGTCACGCTCTCCATGCCGGAGTAGGCGAACAGGATGAGGCCCGCCGCGAGCGCGATCGCGTTCCACTGGGAGCCGCCCGTGGCGTTCCACTCGGGGAAGTTCGCGCCCTTGATGAAGAACAGGCCGACGATGCCGACGAACAGCAGCGGCGCGAACTTCAGGACGGTGGTGACCATCTGGAACAGGCCGATGTTCTTCACGCCGCTGAGGTTGACGAACGCCGGAATCCACAGGCCGACCAGGCCGATGAGGATGTTCTGGAGCGGGTTGTCGGCGCGCCACCCGAACAGGGAGTTCACATAGCCGACCCAGGCGAACGCGATGCCCGCGTTGCCGATCCACGCCGTCAGCCAGAACGACCACGCGACCCAGAAGCCGGCGAACTCGCCGAACGCGTCACGGGCGTAGGCGTAGGGGCCGCCGCCCGCGGGGATGCGGTTGCCGAGCCTGCCGAACACGACGGCGAGGGCGATCGCGCCGAGTGTCACCAGCAGCAGGACGAGGACGCTCACCGTCCCGATGGCGGCGAGCGACGACGGCAGCAGGAAGATGCCGGTGCCGACGATGTTGCCGATGACCAGCGCGATCGCACCCGGCAGCCCGAGTTTTCCCCCGGCGGAGACGTCACCGCCGCCGGTGTCCTCGGGCCCCGGCGCGGTCGCCCCGGACGCAGGCGGGCCTGCGTGAGCGCGCGGCTCCCCCATGTCGCCCCCCGAACTGACAGCGAGTCCCCAGAAAAAGGCTTCCGGTGGACAAGATTCCCGACAGGATCTGCCTCCCCGAAGGCTCAGGAACCGAAACTCTTCCTGAATTCCGACAAAAAGGGCGAAGATCTGGGAGCAATATCCGTATTGCCGGAGCCTTTAGGGGTGGGGGATTTCCGCTTGACCCTCGGGGCCGGGCGGGGGCCGTCGGGCGGCTACTCCAGGCGGAGGGAGTTCATCGAGCCGGGGGCCGGGGGCTCGTCCGCGCCGACCGTCATGCCGAACAGCGCGCCGAGGGCGATCAGGGCCGCGACGAGGGCCGCGGGCACCGCCGTCCAGCGCGAGGGCAGGCCCAGGGGGCTGACGTCGTAGCCGCCGAAGCGGTCGAGGCGGCGGGCGAACTCGGGGTCCTCGGCCGCGACGCGCCCGGCGAGTTCCGCCACCGCCGCGCGCTCCGCGGCGCTCAGCGGCACGTCCTCATGGGCCGTCTCCGGCCCCCGCTCCTGATCCATATGCGTTTCCCATGAATAGTCCCGAACGACCGGCGTCGACCGGTTTACCCGAACATGGGGAAACTTTCCAAAAAAGCGATCTCCTTCACTCGCCGCGCTGGGCGGTCAGCGCGTTCGCGCCGCTGACGATGTCGATCAGCTCGTTCGTCACCTCGGCCTGGCGTGCCTCGTTGGCGCGTCGGGTCAGCCGGAAGATCAGGTCGTTGGCGTTGTCGGTGGCCGCCATCATCGCCTGGCGGCGCGCGGCATGCTCGGACGCGGCGGACTCAAGGAGCATGTTCCAGATACGGCCGCGCACGTACTGCTGGATGAGCGCGTCGAGGACGTCGCCGATGGTCGGCTCGAAGTCATAGGTCGCGGCGGGGGCCTCACCGGGCTCGGCCTCGACGTCCTCGATCTCCAGGGGGAGGATGCGCCGGACCGTCAGCTCCTGGCTGATCATCGACACGAACCGCGTGTAGATGACGTGGACCTCGCCGACGCCGCCCTCGGCCGTCGGCGTGTCGAACCGCTCGACCAGCGTCCTGCCGATCTCGGCTGCGGTCGCGTAAGACGGCTCGGCGCTCTCGCCCGTCCAGTACCGCTCGATGGGACGGTGGTTGTACAGGAAGTTGTCTACGCCCTTCCCGCCGAACAGGTAGAAGACGACCTCCCTGCCCTCGGCCTTGAGCATCTTCTCCAGCGCGTTGGCGTGCCGCAGGACGTTGGCGTTGTACGCGCCGCAGAAGCCGCGGTCGCCGGTGATCATGAAGATCGCGACGCGTGACGCGTCGGGCTTGCGGTTCAGCAGCGCGTGGTCCTCGTGCACGTTGTGCGTCAGCAGCGCGCTGACCGCCCGCGTGATCTGCCGCGCGTAGGGCCGTGACGCGGCCTGGCGCGCCTGCGCCCGCGAGATGCGCGACGCCGCGATCAGCTCCTGCGCCCTGGTGATCTTGGCGGTCGCGCTGATCGAGCGGATCCTGCCGCGCAGCTTCCTAAGTTCAGCCCCCATATCTCAGACGGTGCCAGACGACGGCCCGCCCGGGGCGTCGGGCGGCGCGGAATTGGCCGTGTCCAGCACCGCTCCGACGTTCCCCTTTACCCGTGGCCCGTGCCTGAGCCCCGGAAGGCCGCATCTAGACTGCCTCGCATGGCAGAACCCCCCGCACTGGAGATCACCGGCCTGGTCAAGCGCTACGGGAGGACCGAAGCGGTGGCGGGCCTGTCCTTCACCGCGCGCAGGGGCGAGGTCACCGCCCTGCTCGGCCCGAACGGCGCGGGCAAGACCAGCACCCTGGAGATCTGCGAGGGGTACCGGAGCCATGACGGCGGGACCGTCCGCGTCCTGGGGCTGGCGCCCGGGGACCGCGCGCTGCGGGCGCGCGTAGGGGTGATGCCGCAGACGGGCGGGGTGCCCGGCACCGCCAAGGCCGGGGAGTTCCTGCGCCTCATGGCGTCCTTCCACGCCCACCCGCTCGACCCCGCCGCGCTGCTGGCGCGGCTCGGCCTCACCGAGCACGCCGCCACGCCCTACCGGCGGCTGTCGGGCGGCCAGCAGCAGCGGCTGTCGCTCGCCGCGGCGATCGTCGGGCGTCCCGAACTCGTCTTCCTTGACGAGCCCACCGCGGGCCTCGACCCGCAGGCGCGCCGCGCCACCTGGGACCTCGTCGGCGACCTGCGCGCGGCGGGCGTCTCGGTGCTGCTCACCACGCACTTCATGGACGAGGCAGAACAGCTCGCCGACCGCATCGTGATCATCGACCGGGGCCGGGTCGTCGCCGACGGGCCGCCCGCCCAGCTCACCGGGGCCGAGCACCAGCTGAGGTTCCGCGCCCGCACCGGACTCGGCCTTGACGAGCTGCTCAACGCCCTGCCCGCCGGAAGCGCCGCCAAGGAGTCCCCGGCCGGGCACTACCTGATCGAGGGCGAGGTCGGCCCCGAACTCCTCGCGACGGTGACGGCATGGTGCGCCGCCCACGGCGTCCTGGCCGAAGACCTGCGGATCGAGCGCCGCACCCTGGAAGACGTGTTCCTCGAACTGACCGGCAGGGAGCTGCGCGGATGACCGCCCCGGACCTGGCACTCGACCTCGCCCCGCGCCCGGCCGCCGCGCCGCTCGCCCGCATGGTCGCCGCACAGACCGCCTACGAGCTGAAGGCCGTGCTGCGCAACGGCGAACAGCTGCTGCTCACGCTGATCATCCCTGTGCTGCTGCTCACCGTGTTCAGCCTCACGTCGCTGCTCGACCTCGGCGAGGGCGCGCGGGTGGACTTCCTCACGCCCGGCGTGCTGGCCCTTGCCGTCATGTCGACGGCGTTCACCGGCCAGGCCATCGGGACGGGCTTCGAGCGGCGCTACGGCGTCCTCAAGCGGCTCGGCGCGACGCCGCTGCCGCGCTCGGGCCTCATCCTCGCCAAGACCCTCACCGTCGTGCTCGTCGAGCTGATCCAGGCTGTGGTGATCGTCGCGGTGGCGTTCACGCTCGGGTGGAACCCTTCGGGCAACCCGGCGGCGGCCGTGCTCGCGGTGCTGCTCGGGACCGCGGCGTTCAGCGGGTTCGGGCTGCTCATGGCCGGGACCCTGCGCGCTGAGGCGACGCTGGCCGCCGCCAACCTCGTCTACCTGCTGCTGCTCGTGCTCGGCGGCGTGGTGTTCCCGTTGGACAAGTTCCCCTCTGGTCTGGCGTCGGTGCTCGAGCTGCTGCCGATCTCGGCGCTGTCGAACGCGCTGCGCGCCGTGCTCGCCGACGGGGCCGCGCTGCCGGGCGGGCCGCTGCTGATCCTCGCCGTCTGGGCCGTCGCGGGGCTCGCGCTCGCCGCCCGTTTCTTCCGGTGGGAGTGAGCGCGCCGCAGGCGGGCGAGGCGCGGTCCGGGGGCATCCTCGGGCTCGGCTCGGTACCGCCGTCCCTGCTCGTGCTGTGCGGGATTCTGTCGGTCCAGATCGGCGCGGGCCTTGCCAAGGGCATGTTCGACAGGATGCCGCCGTCCTCGATCGTGGTGCTGCGGCTCGCGGCATCTGCGGTGATCGTGGGATTTGTCGTGCGGCGTCGGCTTTGGCGGGTCGTGCGGGGGGCGTCGCGACGGGATCTGGGCGCGGCGGCCGCGCTCGGCGGGTCCCTCGCCCTGATGAACTTCTCGATCTACCAGTCGCTCCAGCACATCCCGCTCGGCATCGCCGTCACGATCGAGTTCCTTGGGCCGCTGTCCGTGGCGGTCATCGCGTCGCGCAGGCCGCGTGACCTGGTGTGGGCGGCGCTGGCGTTCGGCGGGGTCGTCGCGCTGGCCCGTGACGGCGGTGACGTCAACGTCCCCGGGGTCCTGTGGGCGCTGCTGGCGGGGCTCGGATGGGCGCTGTACATCTACGCGGCGGCGGCCGCCGGACGGCGTCTGCCCGGCGCCACCGGCCTCGCGCTGGCCAGTGTGATCGCGACGGCGCTCGTCCTGCCGCCCGGGATCGTGGCGCTGCACGACGCCGGATGGTCGGTGCTGACGCCGGAGCTGCTCGCGCTGGGCATCGGGGTCGGGCTGCTGTCGTCGGTCGTGCCGTACACCCTTGAGCTTGAGGCGCTGCGACGGATTCCGCAGGGCGTGTTCGGGATCTTGATGAGCCTCGAGCCCGCCGTCGCCGCGCTCGTCGGGGTGCTGCTGCTCGGCGAGCACCTGTCGGCGGTGCAGTGGCTGGCGATCGGGGCCGTCATGCTGGCCTGCGCCGGAGCGACGCGGAGCGCGAGAAGCTGACCCGGGTCGGGCCACCGGAAAGGCGGTCCTACGATGAGGCCGTGGCAGTGACGACCGTTGACAAGAGCAGGACTCCGCTGGCCAGGGCGCGTGACGCCGTCTGGAACCCCACCACAGCCTCGCTGCGCCTGCTGGCGCTCGGCGGGGTCGTGGCCAACGCGGGAATCATCTTCACCGGGGGCGCGGTGCGGCTCTCGGCGTCCGGGCTCGGCTGCCCGACCTGGCCCAAATGCACCGGGGACAGCCTCATCCCGACCGCCCACCCGGGCCACTCGCCGCTGAACATGGCGATCGAGTTCGGCAACCGGATGCTGACCTTCGCGGTCTTGGCCGTCGCGATCGCGGTGTTCGTCGCGGCCCGGCGGCTGCGGCCGCAGCGGCCAGAACTCGTCGTGCTGGCCGCGCTCCAGCCGGTCGGGGTGCTGCTCCAGGCCGGCCTCGGCGGCGTCACCGTGCTCACCAAGCTGCACCCGGCCACGGTCTCGGCCCACTACCTGCTGTCCAGCGGCATGATCTTCGTCGCGTTCCTGCTGTGGGTCCGCGTCGGCGAGGGCGACGGCCCCGCCCACCGCATCGTCACCCCGGCGATCCGCTGGACCACCACGGCCCTGGTCTGGGCGACGATCGCCGTCCTGGCCGCCGGAACCGTGGTGACGGGCAGCGGCCCCCACGCGGGCGACGCCCAAGCCCAACGCTTCCCCTTCGAAATCGAAACCGTCGCCCGCATCCACGGCCTGACGGCCTGGCTAACAGTCGCCCTAGCCCTCGCCCTCGCCTTCCTCATGCACCGCACCCAAACCCCCACCCGCCCCCGCCAAGCCGTCCACATCCTCCTGGCCGCCCTGGTCGCCCAAGGCGCCATCGGCTACCTCCAGTACTACCTAGAAGTCCCCGCAGTTCTAGTCGGCATCCACCTCCTAGGCTCCGCCCTCCTCTGGATCGCAGTCCTCAACGTCCTCTACACCCAACGCATCCGCCCCGACGCCCCCCAAAAAGCCTGACCTCCGCCCCGCTCGCCTAGCGGCTCACAAGGCTCCGGGGGGCGGGCTCCGGCCGAAGGCCCTGACGCTTCCGGCTGCGCCGGTCACGGCCTCCGGCCCTACACAGCCGCGAGGGTTCCTCCTCAGCCGGGGCCACGGCCTTTGGGCGGAAGACCCCAGAGTGATTGGGCGCGTCGCCGTCTGGACTGGAGGACTTGGGAGCCGCCAGGCGAGCAAGTCCGGAGGGAAGACGTCGACTTCCCGGCGCCCAATCACCGCCGCGGCGGAGCCGTGGCAATAAGCAGGGCTTGGCGGGCCACCGACATGAGGTTTAGGAGTTCGGTGCGGCGGGTTTGGAAGTAGTCGGGGGCGATTACGCCGGCGTCCAGGCGTTTGTGGAGGAGGACCAGCTCGGTTGCGCCCAGTTGGTAGTCGGACATGGCTCGGGAGGCGCCTTTGCCGCCTATGCCCTTGGCCCAGCGGCGGGCGGCGCGGCGGCGTTGGATGTGGCCGAGCATGACGATGTCCTGGGGGGAGACCAGGCCCGTGGAGACGTAGGCGGGGAGGTATCTGCCCATCTTGTGGACGAGGGCGCGGCGCTCCATGAACACCAGGGCCAGCAGGACCAGCAGCAGACAGAAGTCAAGGACGTACACGACGGCCAAGCCGGTGAGGCCGTAGGAGGCCGCGCCGTTCCAGAGGGCGTGCAGGGCGATCGCGGCGAGCAGGCCCGCCACGACGGCCGGGACGCGGCCGCGCCGGTGGTTGGCCGCCCAGGCGACGCCGAGGCCCGTCATCGCCGTGAACAGCGGGTGGCCGAGCGGTGAGATCAGCCCGCGCAGGATGAACACCGCCTCGAGCTTGCCCTGACCGCCGTCGTCGATCGCCTGCATGTAGTAGGAGATGTTCTCCATCATCGCGAAGCCGAGCGCGACCATCGCGGCGTAGACGATCCCGTCGGTGATCCCGTCGATCTCGTTGCGCCGGAACCACAGCAGGACGAAGAGCACCGCGCCCTTCAGCGACTCCTCGACGACGGGCGCGCCGACCGTCGCGGTCCAGAACAGCCCCTGGTCGTCGCCGAAGAACGGCGCGGTGACATATCTGTAGCCGAGGGTATTCAGGATCAGCGCCCCGACGACAGCCACGCCCGCGCCCCAAAGGAACGCGAACACAAGGTCGCGGACGGGCTCGGGCTCAAGCCGGTCGAGCAGCAGCACCGCCGACAGCAGGATCGGCACCGGGACCAGGGCGAGCGCGAGGCCGACGAAGAAGTTGCCGCCCTGGCCGAGGAAGGCGAACAGGGCGAGCGTGGCCAGCGCGCAGGTGGAGGTGACGACCATCCCCACGATCAGCTTCACCGAAGGACGGCCGGGGGTCCGGCCGTCCAGGATCGCCTGGGGATCGAGGGTCGTCATGCCGCGAGAGTAGTCGACCGGTGGCCTGCCCGTTAAGGGGGCTTCCCCCTCGGGCGGCCGCCCGGTCACTGGAACAGGAAGTCGATCGCGACCGCGGTGAACAGCAGCGCGAGGTAGGTGTTCGACAGGTGGAAGAACCGCATGGGCCGCAGCAGCGCGCCGGTGAGGCCCTTGTTGACGCGGATCAGCAGCCGGTGCGCCTCGACCACGAAGATCAGGCCGAGCACCACCGCGACCGCCCCGTAGATGGCGGTCAGTCCCGCGGCGGGCCACAGGGCCAGCGAGCACGCGACGGTCGCCCAGGTGTAGATCACGCACTCGACGACCACGCGCTTGTCGGTGGCGACGACCGGCAGCATGGGGACGCCGGCGGCGGCGTAGTCCTCCTTGTAGCGCATCGCCAGGGTCCAGGTGTGCGGGGGCGTCCACAGGAAGACGACGCCGAACAGCAGGAACGGGGTGAGCGCGAGGGACCCGGTGACCGCGCCCCAGCCGATCAGGACGGGCATGCACCCGGCGATGCCGCCCCACACGATGTTCTGCTTCGTGCGGCGCTTGAGCACCAGCGAGTAGACGAAGACGTAGTAAAGGATCGCGAAGACCGACAGCGCGGCGGCCAGCACGTTGACCGTCAGGGCGAACCCGACGGTCGACAGCACGCCGAGCGCGACGCCGAACACCAGCGCCGAGCGCGGGCTCACCTGGTGACGGGCCAGCGGACGGCGTCGGGTGCGCCGCATCTTGGCGTCGATGTCGCGGTCGATGAAGCAGTTGATCGCGTTGGCGCTGCCCGCCGACATGGTGCCCCACACCAGCGTCACCAGGACGAGGCCGAGGTCCGGGACGCCCTTGGCGGCCAGGAACATGGCGGGTACCGTGGTGATCAGCAGGAGTTCGATGACCCGCGGCTTGGTGAGCGCGATGTAGGCGCGCACCTTCGCGCCGAGCGTGAGCGGCGCCTCCTGGCCCTGCGCCCCCACGGGGATAGGGGCGGCGTCCGCCTCGACGAGGGCGTCCGCGCCCTGGCCCGCCCGGTTACTGAGCACCGTCACAACTGGAAAGCCTTCTGCTCAACTGACCACTCGACTGGACTGCGGACGCCCCTGGCGACCGCGGGTCAACTGTAGTGCCGCCTCCGGCGGGGTCCATCATCGGGTGCGTGTTTCACCTGTCGCCTCCCCCGCACCGGTGACCCACGCGACGTGTTGGACACGGAATGATCGGGCATGTGCTCGGTGTTCGTGACCAACGGGGTCGATTGGTTTAGACCAATCCATGCGACGGCCATAATGAGTAGGCTCGCAGAGATCAGCGCCTCGGGCACGGGCGTGGTCGACCCGATTACCCAAGAAACTTGTGGAAGGACCGACGTTCTCCGGTGACTACCGACAATCTCACTCTTGACTGGTCCGAGCTTGACGACCGGGCCGTGGACACCGTCCGGGCCCTGGCGATGGACGCCGTCGAGAAGGTGGGCTCAGGGCACCCGGGCACCGCGATGAGCCTGGCTCCGGCCGCCTACCTCCTGTTCAACAAGGTGCTCAAGCACGACCCCGCGGACCCGGCGTGGCCGGGCCGCGACAGGTTCGTGCTGTCCTGCGGCCACTCGAGCCTGACGCTGTACATCCAGCTCTACCTGTCCGGCTACGGGCTTGAGCTCGACGACCTGAAGGCGCTGCGCACCTGGGGCAGCAAGACTCCGGGCCACCCCGAGCACGGCTTCACCGTCGGCGTGGAGACCACGACCGGGCCGCTCGGCCAGGGTCTGGCCAACGCCGTCGGCATGGCGATGGCGGCGCGCCGCGAGCGCGGCCTGTTCGACCCGGACGCGCCCGCCGGCGAGTCCCCCTTCGACCACACCATCTGGGCGTTCGCCTCCGACGGCGACATCCAGGAGGGCATCAGCCACGAGGCCAGCGCGATCGCGGGCCACCAGCGGCTGGGCAACCTCGTGGTGGTCTGGGACGACAACCGCATCTCCATCGAGGACGACACGCAGATCGCGATGTCGGAGGACGTGCTGGCCCGCTACGCCGCCTACGGCTGGGACACCGTCCGGGTGGACTGGCTGAAGACCGGCGAGTACGTCGAGGACGTCAAGCGGCTGTACGAGGTGATGCAGGCGGCCAAGCGGGAGACCGGCCGTCCGACGTTCATCGCACTGCGCACCGTCATCGGCTGGCCCGCGCCGAACAAGAAGGACACCGGCAAGATCCACGGCTCCGCGCTGGGCGCCGACGAGGTCGCGGCCACCAAGAAGATCCTCGGCCTCGACCCCGACAAGACCTTCGACGTCGCGCCGGAGGTGCTCGAGCACGCCCGCAAGGTCGTCGACCGCGGCGTCGCCGAGCGCAAGGCGTGGGACGAGAAGTACCAGGCGTGGCGCGCGGCCAACCCCGAGCGCGCGGCCGAGTACGACCGCATCGCCGAGCGCCGCCTGCCCGAGGGCTGGACGTCCAAGCTTCCGGTCTTCCCGGCGGGCAAGGACCTGGCCACCCGCGCCGCGTCCGGCGAGGTGCTCTCCGCGATCGGCCCGGTGCTGCCCGAGCTGTGGGGCGGCTCGGCCGACCTTGCGGAGTCCAACAACACGACGATGAAGGGCGAGCAGTCCTTCATCCCGCTGGAGTTCCAGACCAACGACTGGAAGGGCGGCCCGTACGGCCGGACCCTGCACTTCGGCATCCGCGAGCACGCCATGGGCGCGATCCTCAACGGCATCGCCCTGCACGGCGGCACCCGCCCCTACGGCGGCACCTTCCTCGTGTTCTCCGACTACATGCGCCCGTCCGTCCGACTCGCGGCGATCATGGAGTTGCCGGTCACCTACGTGTGGACCCACGACTCCATCGGCCTTGGCGAGGACGGCCCGACCCACCAGCCCGTCGAGCACCTGTGGGCGCTGCGCGCGATCCCCGGCCTCAACGTGGTCCGCCCGGCCGACGCCAACGAGACAGCCGTCGCGTGGCGTTCGATCCTCGAGCGCGGCGACAAGCCGTCGGGCCTTGCCCTGTCGCGCCAGAAGCTCCCGGTGTTCGACCGCGAGGTCCTCGCCCCCGCCGACGGCACCGCCAAGGGCGGCTACGTCCTCGCCGAGGCCGACGGCGGCACGCCCGAGGTGATCCTCATCGCCACCGGCTCCGAGGTGCAGATCGCGCTGGCGGCCCGTGACGTCCTGCAGGCCGAGGGCACGCCCGCCCGCGTGGTGTCGATGCCGTGCGTCGAGTGGTTCGAGGAGGAGGACGAGACCTACCGGCACGAGGTCCTTCCCCCGGCGATCCGCGCGCGCGTCTCGGTCGAGGCCGGCGTGAACCTCGGCTGGCACCGCTTCGTCGGCGACGCCGGCGTCTCGGTGAGCCTCGAGCACTTCGGCGCGTCGGCCGACTACCAGACCCTCTTCGAGAAATTCGGCTTCACTCACGAGGCCGTCGTGGCCGCGGCCCGTGAAAGCCTCGCCAAGGCCAAGGGATGAGTTGAGAACCGTGACTGACAACCTGAAGAAGCTCTCCGACGAGGGCGTCTCGATCTGGCTCGACGACGTGAGCCGCGAACGCCTGCGCACCGGCAACCTGGCCGCGCTCGTCAAGGACAAGCACATCGTCGGCGTCACCTCCAACCCCTCGATCTTCGCCAGCGCGCTGAGCAAGGGCGACGCCTACGACCAGCAGCTGCGCGAGCTGGCCTCGCGCGGCGTCGGCGTGGAGGAGGCCGCCCGCACGATCCCGTCGGTCGACATCCGCTGGGCCTGCGACGTGCTGCGCCCGGTCTACGACCGCACCGACGGCGTCGACGGCAGGGTCTCCATCGAGGTCGACCCGCGCCTGGCCCGCAACACCGAGGCGACCATCGCCGAGGCCAAGGCGCTGTGGTGGCAGGTGGACAGGCCGAACCTGTTCATCAAGATCCCGGCGACCCGCGAGGGCCTGCCCGCGATCACCGCGACGCTCGCCGAGGGCATCAGCGTCAACGTCACGCTGATCTTCTCGCTCGAGCGCTACGGCGAGGTGATCGACGCCTACTTCGCCGGGCTCGAGCAGGCCCGCGCGAACGGCCACGACATCAACGAGATCGAGTCGGTCGCGTCGTTCTTCGTCTCCCGCGTGGACACCGAGATCGACAAGCGGCTGGAGAAGCTCGGCAAGCCCGAGCTGAAGGGCAAGGCGGGCGTCGCCAACGCGCGTCTTGCCTACGAGCTGTACGAGCGCAAGTTCGCCTCCGACCGGTGGAAGGCCCTGGCCGACGCCGGGGCGCGGCCGCAGCGTCCGCTGTGGGCGTCCACCGGCGTGAAGGACCCCGCGCTGCCCGACACGCTGTATGTGACCGAGCTTGTCGCGCCGGGCACCGTCAACACGATGCCGGAGGCGACCCTCGAGGCCGCCGCCGACCACGGCGTCGTCACCGGGAACACCATCGCGGGCACCTACGAGGCGGCGCACGCGCTGTTCGCCGAGCTGAAGGCCGCCGGGGTCGACTACGACGACGTCGTCCGGGTGCTCGAGGACGAGGGCGTCGACAAGTTCGAGGTGTCCTGGAACCAGCTGCTCGACACGATCAAGGCCGAGCTGGAGGACAAGGCGTGACCACTGTCGTCACGGCGGCGGCTGGCGTTTCGGTCACCGTGCGCGGTGACGCCGTCGAGGAGACCGAGACCGTGCTGCAGCGGCTCGCCTCCGACGGCGTCCCCGCCGCACTTGCGGCCAAGAGCGCCCAGCTGTGGGGTCCTGACGCGGTCGAGGAGGCGAGCCGGCGGCTCGGGTGGCTTGACCTGCCCCAGACGTCGCGCGCGCTGGTGGAGCCGCTGGCGCGGCTCGCCGAGGAGTACCGGGCCGAAGGGCTCGACCGTTTTGTGCTCGCGGGCATGGGCGGCTCCTCCCTCGCGTCGGAGGTGGTGTCCAGGACGGCGGGCGTCGAGCTCGCGGTCCTCGACGGCACCGACCCCCGCCAGGTCGCCCGGACGGTCGCCGACCGGCTGGCGCGGACCGTGGTCGTCGTGGCGTCCAAGAGCGGCGGCACCATCGAGACCGACAGCCACCGGCGGGTCTTCGAGCACGCCTTCCGCGAGGCGGGGATCACCGGCGACGCACTGCGCCGCAGGTTCGTGGTGATCACCGACCCCGGCTCGCCGCTGGAGAACAGCGCGCGCCAGGCCGGATACCACGTGATCCTCTCCGACCCGGACGTCGGCGGCCGCTACAGCGCGCTGTCGGCGTTCGGGCTCGTCCCGTCGGGCCTCGCGGGGGCCGACGTCGGGACGCTGCTCGACGAGGCGGCGGCGCTCGCGCCGTCGCTGCGTCAGCCGTACGACAACCCGGCGCTCGCGCTCGGCGCGGCGCTGGGCACCGCGGCGTCGGCGGGCCGCGACAAACTGCTCATCGCCGACGGCGGCTCGGGCGTCTCAGGGTTCGCCGAGTGGGCCGAGCAGCTCGTCGCGGAGTCCACCGGCAAGGAGGGCAAGGGCATCCTGCCGGTCGTGGTGGAGGGCGTCGAGGCCCCCGGCTTCGCGCCCGCGCCGGACGTGCGCGGCGTGGTGCTCGGCGACTACGAGTCGGCCGCCCTGACCGTGAAGGGGCCGCTCGGCGCGCAGTTCCTGCTGTGGGAGTACGCGACGGCGGTCGCCGGGCGGGTCATCGGCGTCAACCCGTTCGACCAGCCCGACGTGCAGGAGTCCAAGGACAGGACGGGCGCTGTGCTGGCCGCCTACGAGACCGAGGGCGAGGCCGCGCTCGACGACGGCGCGCCCGATTTCGTGGAGGGCGCGGTGGAGGTCCACGCGGGCGGCGCGTTCGCCGTCCCGCCCGCGAGCCTCACCGAGGCGCTCGACGCCCTGCTCGGCGCGGTCCCCGACCGCGGCTACCTCGCCGTCATGGCCTATCTCGACCCCGCGGGGGACGACGCCGAGGCCGCGGGGCTGCGCGCGCTGCTGACGCTGCGCGCCGAACGGCTCGGCCTGCCGCCCGCGCCCGTCACGTTCGGGTGGGGGCCGCGTTTCCTGCACTCCACGGGCCAGTACCACAAGGGCGGCCCGCGCAACGGCGTCTACCTCCAGCTCACCGGGACCGCGCCCCTCGACGTGCCGATTCCCGGACGCCCCTACACGTTCCGGACCCTCCAGCTCGCGCAGGCCGCGGGCGATCTGCGGGCGCTGCGCTCGCGCGGACGACCCGCGGTGCGGCTGCACCTGCGTGATCGCGCCGAGGGACTGGCGCAACTGCTCGACGCACTGAAAAACTGAACCTGGCGGCGGACTGCCTACCCACCGGGCGCACAGCTCCCGCCGTCGCAAGACCGGTCGATCCCCTCCTTGACCGCAATGGACACCACGAACGCAGGAAAGGGACGGGCATGCCTTCGCCCGCAGAACTGATCGGGATCGACGGGAATCCGCTCCGCGATCCCCGCGACAAGAGACTTCCCCGCGTCGCCGGGCCGAGCGTGCTCGTGCTGTTCGGCGTCACCGGGGACCTGTCGCGCAAGAAGCTGCTCCCCGCCATCTACGACCTGGCGAACCGCGGACTGCTGCCGCCCGGCTTCTCGCTCGTCGGCTTCGCCCGGCGCGACTGGGAGAACCAGGACTTCCGGCAGGTCGCCTACGAGGCGGTCAAGCAGCACGCGCGCACCCCCTTCCGGGAGGACGTGTGGCGGCACCTGTCGGAGGGGATGCACTTCGTCCCCGGCGAGTTCAGCGACCCCGGCGCGTTCGACACGCTCGCCCTGGCCGTCAAGGAGCTCGACGAGACGCGCGGCACCGGCGGGAACTACGCGTTCTACCTGTCGATCCCCCCGAAGTTCTTCGACGTCGTCGTGGAGCAGCTGCAGCGCAGCGGCCTGGCGGAACGTTCCGAGAACAGCTTCCGCAGGGTCGTCATCGAGAAGCCCTTCGGCCACGACCTGAAGAGCGCGCGTGAGCTGAACAACATCGTGCACCGGGTCTTCCCCGAGGAGTCGATCTTCCGGATCGACCACTACCTCGGCAAGGAGACCGTCCAGAACATCCTCGCGCTGCGGTTCGCCAACACCATGTTCGAGCCGATCTGGAACCGGTCGTACGTGGACCACGTGCAGATCACCATGGCCGAGGACATCGGCATCGGCGGCCGCGCGGGCTACTACGACGGGATCGGCGCGGCCCGCGACGTCATCCAGAACCACCTGCTCCAGCTGCTCGCGCTGACCGCGATGGAGGAGCCGACGTCGTTCAGCGCCGAGGCGGTGCGCGCGGAGAAGGCCAAGGTGCTGTCGTCGGTCAGGCTGCCCGAGGGCGACCTGGGCAAGGCGACCGCGCGCGGGCAGTACGCGGCGGGCTGGCAGGGCGGCGTCGACGTCAAGGGCTACCTGGAGGAGGACGGCATCCCGTCGAACTCCACCACCGAGACCTACGCCGCGATCAAGCTGGAGATCGACTCGCGGCGCTGGGCGGGCGTCCCGTGGTACCTGCGTACCGGCAAGCGGCTTTCGCGCCGCGCCACCGAGGTCGCGATGATGTTCCAGCGCGCCCCGCACCTGCCGTTCTCGCACACCGAGACCGAGGAGCTGGGCCAGAACTCGCTGGTCTTCCGCATCCAGCCCGACGAGGGCATCACCATGCGGTTCGGCTCCAAGGTGCCCGGCACCGCGATGGAGGTCCGGGACGTGAACATGGACTTCGCTTACGGGGAGTCGTTCACCGAATCCTCCCCCGAGGCGTACGAGCGGCTGATCCTCGACGTCCTCATCGGCGACCCGCCGCTGTTCCCGCGGCAGGAGGAGGTCGAGCTGTCCTGGCAGATCCTCGACCCGGTCGAGGAGTACTGGGCCGAGCACGGCCGTCCCGACCAGTACAAGTCAGGCGGATACGGGCCGAAGTCGTCGGACCTGATGATGAAGCGCGACGGCCGCGCGTGGCGGAGGATCTGACGTGAACATCGACCTCACCGCGACCACCACCCGCCGCATCCAGGAGGCGCTGACCCAGGCCAGGCACCAGATGGGCGGCCCTGCCGTCGGCATGGTGCTGACCCTGGTGATCGTCACCGACGAGTCGGCGCAGTACGACTCGCTGCGCGCGGCCACCGAGGCGGCGCGCGAGCACCCTTGCCGGGTCCTCACCGTCATCTCCCGTGACGCGCGCGGCAGCTCGTCCCGGCTCGACGCCGAGATAAGGATCGGCGAGACCGGGCCCGGCGAGACCGTGCTCCTGCGCATGTACGGTCCGCTCGCCCAGCACGCCGACTCCGTCGTGGTGCCACTGCTCGTGCCGGACGCCCCCGTCGTCACCTGGTGGCCGGGCCAGGCCCCGGCGCACCCGTCGGAGGACCCGCTTGGCGCGCTCGCGCAGCGCCGCGTCACCGACGCCTACGCCGGCATGGACAGGCTCGGCACCCTCATCCAGCTCGACCAGTCCTACACGCCGGGAGACACCGACTTCTCCTGGACGAGGCTCACCCCGTGGCGGACGCTGCTGGCGTCGGCGCTCGACCAGGAGACCCCGCCGATCCTGTCGGCCGAGGTGCAGGCCGAGCCCGACAGCCCGAGCGCGGAACTGCTCGCGGCGTGGCTCGGCGGACGGCTGAACGTCCCGGCGTCCCGGACGATGTCCACCGGGCCCGGCATCACCGCCGTCGTCCTGCAGACCGGGGAGGGCCCGATCTCGGTCACCCGCCCCGACGGCAGGGTCGCCACGATCTCCCGGCCCGGCCAGCCCGACCGGCAGGTCGCGCTGCACCGCAGGCCCATGTCGGAGCTGCTCGCCGAGGAGCTGCGGCGGCTCGACCCCGACGAGATCTACCACGACGCGGTCTCCCGGTTCGACCGGCAGTACACGTCGGTTCCTCCCGAAGCCTCCCCTGAAGACCCCCCGAACGGAACGCGCTCGCGCACGCAGCGCAAGAAGGCGGGGTCATGAACGCAGCACCCAGGGTCATCGTGCACGAGGACGCGCGCCTGCTCGCCAGGGCCGTCGCGGCACGGCTGATCACCAGGATCGTGGACGTCCAGGCCGAGCGGGAGACCGCGTCGGTCGTCCTGACCGGCGGGACCATCGGGATCGCGCTGCTGGCGGAGGTCGCGGCGGCGTCGGCCCGCGACGCCGTCGACTGGGCGCGGCTCGACGTGTGGTGGGGGGACGAGAGGTTCCTTCCCGAGGGGGACCCGGAACGCAACGAGACGCAGGCGCGGCAGGCGCTGCTCGACCTCGTGCCGCTCGACCCGTCGCGGGTGCACCCGATGCCCGCGTCCGACGGGCCCGACGGCGACGACGTCGAGGCGGCGGCCGCCCGGCACGCCGCCGAACTGCGCGAGGCGGCAAGGCCCGAGACCGCGAGGTCGGACGAGCTGGTGGAAGCGCCCTCGTTCGACGTGCTGCTGCTGGGCGTCGGCCCCGACGCCCACATCGCGTCCCTGTTCCCCGGCCTGCCCGGCGTCCTGGAGGACAAGCTGACGGTCGTCGGCGTCCACGACTCGCCCAAACCGCCGCCCATCCGCGTGTCCCTGACCGTCCCGGTCATCCAGGCGGCCCGCGAGGTGTGGGTCATCGCGGCGGGCGAGGGCAAGGCCGAAGCCGTCGCCCTCGGCCTCTCCGACGCCTCACCCTCAACGGCCCCCGTCGCCACCGCACGCGGCCGCGAAACGACCCTCTACCTCCTGGACCGCGACGCCGCCTCCCACCTGCCCTAACACCCAAATCCCTCGCAGTCCCTCCGGGCCTGCGAGGGATTCCCCTTCCAGAACCCAAGCCCCCAAAGCCAACACCCCCTCTTAGGGACCAAACCTCCCCCGCAGGGAGCACGCTCTCGCGCTCTCCCCGCAAGGGGTGCGCTCTCCCCGCAAGGGGCGCGCTCTCCCCGCAAGGGGCGCGCTCTCCCCGCAAGGGGCG